>DASPTQ010000185.1:0-8714 GCA_035623335.1 Terriglobales bacterium | reverse complement strand
TAGCGGTGGAGGTCCCGGAGGTGCCGGCGGAGGTCCCGGAGGTGGCGGTGGAGGTCCTGGAGGTGGTTTCGCAGCCGCGACCGGCAGCCCGGTTGTAGCGGTTCCACTGCAAGAGGAAGAGGTGCTGCAAGCCATCCGCATGCTGACCAGAATTGGCGAAGCGGGAAAGAACGATGCCAACGTACCACCGGAGGCGTTGCAACAGGAATTTAGCCAGGTCGACCCGAACACTAAAGTGAACTTGCACCAGCTGCTCGCCGGCCTGGCGGCGCAGCAGACCGGTGACGAACAAAGTGACCGTCCGATCTTGATGAAAGCCGCCGAGCACATGGCCATTCGCTTTGCCCTGGAGCGCTTTCAGAAGGGCGACATCAAGGTCAATGCCGTGCACCGCATGATGGAGCAGATGAGCCGGCAGATGGATGCCTTGCGGCAGATTCTGCGAATTCAGGAAGACAAGATGGGCAAGGCAGGGATCTTGGTGGAATCCCACGCCGACATTCTGGATCGCATGTTCTGGGCCGAGGTGCCGGAAGAGGGCAAAAAGGGCGTGCTGCTCTCGAGCGAAGCAGCCTGCGTCCCGGCCCGCAACATCCGGCAGTACCTAGAGGAGCTGCTGAAGCGCGGGGACAAACAGACCGCCACCGATGTTCTGCGCAATTACCTGACCTGCCTTACCACGAAGGAAGTGGATCATCGCCGCAAAGCGGCGGTGGGGATCAGCCAGTTGGCCGATCTGTTCGCCACCTCGGGCGTTGATCTGATCGGCTCCGCCATCAACCAAACCAGCCAGGCCCTGATCAAGGAAACCGATGCCGAGGTACAAAGCATGCTGAGAGCCGCCTTCGTGCGGCTGAGTTCGGAGGCGAATAACCGCAAGCAATTCTCCGCTCTGAAACAGGTCTGCATCGCGCTCGACGAAATAGCCAGAGAACGCTTAGCCTCGGCCGAAGATTTGCGCCCGCGCATTGGGGTGGAAAATCGCATCCCGGAATTTATCGAAGACGTCCTGCGCATGGAGCAGGTTCCCCAGGATTTCATCGAGATCCTGCGACGTACGCTCGGGCCGGCCGTCGAGCACCTCGCGGAACGCTTCTTCCGCTGCATGCGAAGGGAAGAATGCGACCGCATGGTCGATCTGACCAAGGCTCTGGGTTCGGAGGGAATTCAGCAAATGCGGGAGATGCTGCGGGTGGGACAGCCGCGGGCCGCCTCGTCGGTGGTCGGACTGTTGAGTCGTCTGGATGTGCCTGCGTTACTCGAATTGCTGCCCCTTCGGCTCAAGGAATTGAACCGCTTCTACCACGATATCGTCGTGCGGCAGATTGCTTATGGAGCCGCCCACGACCGCGGACGCACGCTGCTCGAAATTCTCGAATTGCTGGATCTTGCCGTCCTGCCTCAGGCCATTGATGAGATAGGGATGAGTGGCGATCGTTCGGCCGTGCCCCCGTTGACGGTCATGGCGCAAGCCGGTGAAAGTCAAGGGCGCTCTCCTCTGATTCAGGTGAAGGCCGTAGAGTCCCTGGGAAGGCTGCGCGACCCGGAATCGGCGCCGGCCTTGCAAGCTCTGCTGCAGGCCAAGAAGATGTTTGGCAAGTGGGCCCACCATCGGGAACTCAGAATCGCAGCCGCCCAAGCGCTGGCCAAGATTGATCCCCGATATGCCAGCCAGATCATGGTGGAGAGCGGTTTGTCGCCCGGAGAACTAGCGATTGCGCCCCTCGACCCGGCCCCGGCCTGTCCCTGGGTGCGGCAGCGACGTTACGAGCGCATCGTCTTGCGCAGAGCGCTTCCGGCGATCATCGGCAGCTCGTGGGGACGATCGAGCGTTACCGTGCGGGAATTGAGCCTGGGCGGAGGATTGGCCGCGAAAGAAGACAACCTGCGTGTCGGCTCGGAGGCGGTCATCGAGATCTCGCTAGGAATCCGCCACATCCGTGGCCAAGTCTTGCTGCGCCGTGCCCGTGTTAATGAATTGGGGTTTGAACTCGTCACTACCGATCTCGACAGCCGCCTGCGACTGCGCAATCTGCTGATTGAAACCGTTGACCGTGCTCCGGAGACCAAAGAAGCGGAATGGAGCGGACAACGGAAATCCGAGGGATAAAGGCAGCGGGTCCACGTCCCGAAGCCCGTGATCGGAATTCCAAAGAAAAAAGCCCCTCGAAGAGGGGCCATGCCTCGTCGAACCTCTCCCGCACTTTGCTTACTTCACCTTGACGAAAATGATGACCAGGGTGTAGAGGGCAAGGGATTCGATAAAGGCCAGGCCAATGATCAAGCCGAGCTGAATGCCGGGCCGAGCCGCTGGATTGCGTGCCAGTCCTTCCATGGCGGCGGCCGTGGCCTTGCCCTGGCCGAGACCACAAATGGCTGAGGCAATCGCCATGGAGAAGCCGGCAGCGATGGCCACCCAATTCACTGCCGCGCTCGCAGCCTCACCTCCCTGGGCCAAGACTGGTAGGGCGAAGCACAGAACCGCCATCGCCATGAAGATATAGCTAAGCGTCCTACGCATAGGGTGTTCTCTCTCCTTGTATGAATTGGCGCTTTCTGAAGCGCCCGCTTCGCCGCCAGTGGGTGGTTGACGTCAACCCTTACAGACGCCCTCACGCTAGACGACGAAAATCGATGGGACCGGTAGCCGGTGCTCGCGACGCCGACCACCCATCCTCAATGCTCTACCGCTACTGCTCCCTGCAAATAGATCATGGCCAGCAGCACAAACACGTAGGCCTGAATGAACGATACAAACATGTGCAGTCCCATGAACGGAATCGGCAGTCCCAGCGGAATGAGCGAAAAAAAGACCATGCTAACCATGTCCCCGGCGAACATGTTGGCGTACAAGCGGACAGTGAGAGACAGCAGGCGTGCCAAGTGGCTCACGATTTCAATCGGCACCATCAAAAGCGCCAGGGCCGGCATCGGTCCGGCAAAATGTTTCAAGTAATGCCAGAGACCCTGTCTCCGTATTCCCCAGGAGTGGTAATAAAGGAAGGTCAAAATCGCACAGCCGAGCGGCACGACCGCCGATCCCGTCGGCGACTCGAACCCCGGTATCAACCCCATGAGATTCGAGCACAGAATGAAAAGACCAAGCGCCGTCAAGTAGGGCGCGAAGCTCTCGCTGCCGTGTCCGATGACTTCGTGGGCCTGCCCGGAGATAAACCCGTGGGCTTCCTCGAAGATATGTTGCAGAGCTCGCGGATGGTCCACCGAAAGGCGACTGCGGGTAACGAGAAACAGGAGAATCAGGAACAGGACAACCAGCAGTTCCATGGAGACGGCATTGCTGATCGGGGCTTGGGGATGTGCCGGGGTGATACGCAGGGCTCCGAGCAGCCTCGTCACCGGACCCGCAAACCAATGATTGAGAAGCGCGGTGAACCAGAGTTGTTCGGACATAAACCTGTTCCGGCGATTCGCTCCCAGTCGCTTGCCGTCGAGAATTGAACGGATCAAGCCCCGCGTGCGAAGGAGGCGTACAACTCATACACGGCCTCGCAGGCAATTCCCGCAACGGGCAAGAACAAGCCCGCCAGCAACCCATACAGGCTCGCGGGGGAAAAACTGAATATAACATAGCCGCCTAGAGCCATCAAAAGATAGCGGAAGAGGAAACGGCCCACCACGCCGCGGCTGGAGGTCGGCTGGCCGGTCGAGGTCACCCGGTCCGCCAAGGCGGATACCACTCGCTCGAGCCAATGAAAATTCAGGTACGCAATCGCCGAACCAAAGGCAAATCCGATAGCCGTCCGCCAGCCAAAGCGTAGCCACGAGACACCGGTGAACAGGAGGGCGAGGCAGATCATAAAGCGCGGAATCCGCCTGGCCGCCCCGTCATACAGGGACTCGCCTTTCCCGGACACCGCAGTCTTCATGCGATCCCACAATCGGCAAGAGGACGGGACAGCCTGGCGCGACTTCGAGCCGATGAAATTCCGTATTTTTCTTCGAGAAACCGCTGCAGCCGCTTCGGCAAGGTTTCCGCGAGTTCTTGCCAGGTGAGGATCTTCAATTCGAGGCGCAGGCTGGTGATTCGCACCGATCGCATGATGGCATACCAGGCTTCGATCAGATCGGGGCGCCGAGCGTCGACCATGACGCAAAAGGAGCACTGATTCGCATAGGCCGCTAAAACATTGCGCAGCAGTTGATAGGAAAGGTAGCGCTTGCCATCTCTCGGCAATTCATGCTGGTGAAACACCTGCGCAAAGTCGCGATACCCTTCGACGAGTTCGGGTCCCGCCGACTGGAAGTCGGTCTCGGTGAGCTTGGCCTCGACCAGCAGGCTACCCAGGCGCATGTCAACTTCGGTGCGATCGGCATGTCCGTTCGCCAACGGGACCTTGGCTTTGACACCAAATTCGGGAATGCCCGGGACCAGGACTCCAAGCTGGTCGAAGATCCGCGGCTTCTTGAGTGTGCCCGGATAACAAAAGACGTTCATCAAGAGCGCATCGGAGCTGTTCGAGGAGTCAAGCTCCCGCCAGCATCGGTCTTCTCGAGGCAGGGCGCCGCGAGCTTGGGCATGAACTTTGTTCAGGCGGATCGACCAGCTTTCCCGACCCAGAATCCTGGCGTAGGTTGGCGGAAGAAAGTTACCGTGAGTCTTGCCATCTTCCCGAGGCAGATAGCAAACGACGGGGGGATCTCCATAGCTTTCGCGGCTGAGCAGGCCATGGGTGGCGGCGTAGCGTCGGTTGCGAGCGCTCAATTCGTGGCGTAACTCGGCTGCGTAGGAAAACGAACCCAGTTTCTCGCTGCAAGTAGCCACCCGATCAGCATACAACAACCTGCTTCGCTGATTGCCCTGGCGGGATGAAGTCCGGGCTATCTAAAATCCATCGAGCTGACCAGACGAATCAGTTCCACAAAGCCGGCGACAATGCCGAGGATCAGTCCCACCAGATACAACCAGCGGGTATGTAACCAGTGATCGAGCGCCAGGCCTAACAGCCATCCGACAACGGTTGCCGCCGGGAAAATGAACGCGATTTGGCTATAGCGGCCAAGTTGCATCCAGAAGTTATTCTTGCTGGAGTTCTTGTTGGAAGAGTTTTCCGGCATACGCTGTTGAGACGGCGAGCGCTCTCTGCTGGAGGAGGCGATCGCTAGAGCCTTCTACAGCTCTCGCCGACCTTCAATCGACTTCAACATGGTGATCTCATCCGCGTACTCGATATCGCTGCCGACGGGAATGCCCATCGCGATGCGAGTCAGCTTCAGCCCGGCACGCCGTAACTGCCCGGTGAGATAAGTCGCCGTCGCTTCACCCTCTACCGTAGGATTGGTCGCGAGAATCACCTCGTCGACTTCGCCATTCTCCACCCGCTGCGTAAGGTTCGAAACTCGCAACTGTTCCGGTCCAACTCCGTGCACCGGCGATATCGAACCGTGGAGCACGTGATAGACCCCATGGAAATGTTTGGTCTTTTCGATGGCGGCGATATTGGTCGGCTCTTCCACCACGCAAACCACTCTACGGTTGCGGGTCGGACTGCTGCAATAGAGGCAGGGATCAATATCCGTAATGTTGTTGCACAGCGAACACAGCCTCAGGCTGGCCTTCACCTCACGTACCGCCGAGGCCAGCGCCTCAGCATCGGCTGCACTAGACCGCAAGATATGGAAGGCCAAGCGCTGGGCTGTTTTGCCGCCAATTCCCGGCAACTTCTTCAGTTCCTCAATTAACCGCGCCATGGGCTCGGCAAACCGGCTCATTACGTCCTCGATAATCCTCCGGCCACGGTTTCCTCCCGTGCCGGGCAGCGACCGAGAATCAGAAAGTGTGGAGAGTTAGAAGGCCAAGCTACCTACAATCCCTGGATCCCCAGCCCACCCAGCATGCCGCCTACGGTGGATTGCATCGCCTCATCGACCTTGCGGCCGGCGCTGTTCATAGCCGCCATCACCAAATCCTGCAACATTTCCAAATCTCCGCTCTTGGCCGTCTCCGGGTCGATCTTCAGACTCAGCACCTGCTTGCGGCCGTCCATCTTCACCACTACGCTGCCGCCTCCCGAGGAGCCTTCGACCACGGTCTCCTCTAGCTTGCGTTGCAGAACTTCGTACTGCCGCTTGGCCTGTGACATCAGTTCTTGCAGATTGAATCCGCCCATTTCGGACCTCACCGTGCCATTTGAGATGCCCGCGATCGCCAGGTTCGTCGGCGCGGGCAAAGTTGGGCAGGGCAATTTCTTCCTGCCGTTTTGCTATCGCTTGTCGCGGTAATCAATCACCGTTCGGATCTCCGCGCCAAACTTCTCTTTCATTCTCTGCACGATCGGATTTTGGTCCACCCGGCTGCGTCCTCCACTCCCCTTGGAGGAGGAATGGCCGGGAGTAAGCTGGCGCGCCGATTCGCCCGCAATGACCTTGAGCGTCAAGGCCCGGCCGGCCGTACGGCTGGCGGCTCCGACGATCATGCGCTTGGCCTCCGCGCTGAGCGACATATCGATGACCTTCGCCGAGGCTGGCACTCGGATCACCAGTTCGCTTCCTTCGAGGTGCCATGCCCCGCCGTCGAGCAGCGAGCTCAGCATGCGATGGCCGCCACTCTCCAAGGCATCAAGGACACCCTGCCGCAAATCCGCAGACGTCGGAGTACCGGTCTCAGGGGCTTCTGGCTGATCCCACGCTTCCGGCGGGCTCGATGCGAGTACGGCGGCGGGCGCCACTGAACCCATGACCACCGAAGCGGTGCTTGTGGCCGCAGGTGGGCGCGGCGGGGAAAGGGCTGTCTGGTCGGCCGAAAGCTTACCCTTTCGCGCCGAATCAGAAGCAAACGGCGAGCTGGCCGCGGACGGTTCGGATCTCCTCGTATCGGGAACCACCGAGGGTTTGGCCGGGGAGCTCAAACCGCGGGCTCCGGGCCCGGCTTCACTGAGCAATTGTTCAATCGGTAGCAGTCGCTGGGCGTGCGTCATCTTAAGCAGGCCTAATTCCAGGTGAAAACGCTGCTCCGGCCGATATCCCAACTCGCTATGGGTGCGCAACATGATTTGCAGATGCCGCGCCAACTCCTCCTCGGTAAACAATTCGGCCACCCGCGCTACCCTCCGGCGCTCGTCGCTAGAAACTTGCAGCAGGGAAGAGTCGGCACCGGCAACCTTGGCCACCGTGGCATTCCGCAGGAAGCGCACCATCTGGCGGGCGAAGTGCAGGGGGCTGTGGCCCTCGCTGAGCAGGGCATCCACCCGCCGCAATACCTCTTCGCTCGAATTTCGCGCCACCGCCTGCATGACCTCATCGAGAACTTCGGATGGCACCGCCCCCACCAACGACCGGATGGTCTCCGCCGTCAGGCGTCCGCTGGCAAAGGGAATGGCTTGATCGAGAATGGACAAAGCATCGCGCATCGACCCGTCGCCAGCTTCCGCCAGAAGGGCCAGAGCATCTTCTTCGGCTGCGATGTTTTCCTGGTCGGCAATCTTGCGCAGTTGGCCTAAGACCTCGTTAAAGCGCACGGTGCGGAAGCTGAAATGCTGGCACCGAGAGCGAATGGTCTGCGGTATGTCCTCTGGCTGAGTCGTCGCCAACATGAAAACGACATGATCCGGAGGTTCCTCCAAGGTCTTGAGCAAGGCGTTAAAGGCTGCATCAGTGATCTGGTGGGCTTCGTCGAGAATATAGATCTTGAAGCGATCGCGCGCGGGGCGATATCGGGTCGCCTCGCGCAGTTCGCGAATCTCATCGATGCCTCGGTTGGTGGCAGCATCGATCTCGATTACGTCCACGGAATTCCCCGCTCGAATCTCCGTACAGGAGTCGCAAATTCCACAAGGTTCCGGCACCGGCCGGTCGGAAGAGCGGCAGTTCAATGCCATGGCGAGCAGCCGGGCCACCGTGGTTTTCCCGATCCCCCGGTGCCCGCTGAAAATGTAGCCATGGGCGGTTCGACCCTGCTCGATCGCATTTTTCAGGGTACGGGTAACATGTTCCTGCCCTATGACTTCGGAGAATTTTTGCGGACGATACTTGCGCGCCAGGACCTGGTAGCTCACGGAGCTTTGATTATACGCGATACCGGCGAGCGTCGCGCTGCCGGAAAGGCCCCCGAAAGGATCACGAGCGGCGACGAAATCCTTGCGAGATGAGGGCTCTAGCGGGTAGGCTCAGATGGTTTGTGCCCGAAGGGAGGGGACCTGTGCAACTTAAGCTCAGTACGCGAACCGTCGATGGCGTTGTGATTGTCGACAGCGCCGGCCGTATTGTCTTTGGCGAAGAATCGGCTTATTTGCGCGACACGGTGAAAAAGCTCGCCGCGGAAAAAAACAACCTGGTTCTCAATCTATCCGGAGTGGACTACATCGATAGCGGAGGGCTGGGGACGCTGGTCGCGCTCTATACCACGGCTCGCAATCAGGGCGTCTCCATCAAACTTGCCAATCTTACTCGGAATGTCGGTGACTTGCTGCAGGTCACAAAACTGGTAACCGTCTTCGACGTATATGACAGCGAGCAACAGGCGGCAGATTCCTTCCGCAACAACGCTGCCGCATGAGATTTAGCCGGGGGCGGTGCCGGAACTCTCGACGGGACGCGCTGATCCCTCCTTTTTCTCACCTGCGTTCACGATGACAGTTCGAGTCGGTAGCTCGCAATCGTGGTTCGGCAGTTCGAGCGCTACCATCCTGCAGTTCCCGAGCACCGGCGGGTTCGGTTCTCGCGGAACGCTTCTTCTGGTCGTGTTCTGGTTTGCGGCT
>DASPTQ010000184.1:0-3438 GCA_035623335.1 Terriglobales bacterium | reverse complement strand
TTGAAGGCCATGCAAGAAATGGCAGCGGCATTTGAAGATGACGTGACACAGGTTCTGATCCCATACATCGATTCCCACTTCCGCACGCTTTCGGATCGCAACCATCGCGCCATGGCTGGGCTTTCCATGGGTGGAATGCAGGCGTTCCAGATCACGCTCAATCATTTGGATCTTTTCTCCTACATCGGCGGATTCAGCGGAGCCGCTGGGCCGCTGGTGCTCGGCGACCGAAAGCTCGATCCCAAGACCGATTACAACGGTGCGTTCGCGGATTCGGCCGCTTTCGCCAAAAGAGTGCATCTGTTGTGGCTCGGTGTCGGAACACAGGAGCCCGAGCGTATGCGCGCCGGACTCCAGAGACTACACGTTTCGCTCCTCGAAGCGAACATTCAGCACGTTTTCTACGAATCTCCGGGTACCGACCACGAGTGGCAGACGTGGCGCCGCGATCTCAAGGATTTTGCACCGAGGCTCTTTCAGCAAGCCAGCCAGTAAACCCATCGAGGCGTGTTCCGCTTTTTCAGGCTGGCCAGTTGGAGAATCTTTAGGAGGCTTATTCCGAACGTGCGAAAACTGAACTGCAAGACGTTTTCCGTAATCGCTCTTTCCTTGATCGCGAGCTGCACCTACGCGCAGAGCTCCGACCCACCGCCCGCTATGCCCTTTTCCCAAACACGCCCACTATAAGGGGCAGGGTGACACGGAAGACGCGAACAATTTCGAATGCCGTTGATCTGGGAACTGCCAGAAAGGACGATGGACCGCCGCAGCGCAGGGCATAACCAAATTCACCTTCAGAGTACCAGCACATAGAACACGCACTTGGATCGATAGTCGGCTTTCAGTACACGTTGTTGAAGTGCTCTGGCTTCCAAGCCGGAACACCTGAGAATTGGCGCAGCAGCCACCGTCCAATTGAGCGCAGTACCGTCCAACTACCGTCCAAAACGAGCCGTTTTTTGGTCGAATTCAGGTAACTTAGCCGCGTAAGGTCAACTGAGTTATCAGAAGGACCTTGCGAGCCTCTGCTCCTAATTGAACGGTTGCTCAGAGGTTTCCGGTGCCTTCTCTTCTTGTGGCGCGCCTTCGCGGGCCTGTTCATTCAAGGCCTTATCGAAGAGGAACATCACGCGCCCGCCCGACTCTTCGGAATACTCGGAATTGTTTTTTTCTATCGTGAGGCGGATCCCTTCCACGGCGCGCTCACGCGGCACGTCCGCAAGCGCGCAGTTCACTTGCAGCACAGCTGTTGTGGGCGAACCCTTCACCGGCAAGAGCCGGATGCGGAACACCGCGAGCCCACCGGTCGGCACGCCACCTAACATCATCGGCGGCGTAGGCTTGGAACCGAATGGCGCCGGGCCCAACCCCACACGTTGGCGCGAGAGAGCACCCGGCGCTGCGCCGTAGGAATCGAAGCTTACGAGCTCGCTTGCGATCCATACTCCGGTTTGCAGCACATTGCCGTTCGGCGACTTGTGCGAATAGGTTCCGGCGGCTTTCACCGACTTGTTCTGCAGGTCGAACGTCCCGGCACCGCTCATTTCGAAGCTGTCTCCATTGGCCGACTTGGCCACCGCCGGGCAAGTAGAAGTGTCGCCCGGATCGCAAAGGAAACCGGAAGCGATCAGAAGGATGTAACCACTGCTGCTCTGGGCCAGGGCCGGAATGGCACACAGCAATATGGCCAGGCTCACCAGCGTCACCCGCGCCATGACCAGGCTCATCTTTCTTTGGCGTGGCATGATCACCTCCAATCGTTAGGGCAGACTTACCAGACTTCGAAGTAGTCGGAACCCAGCACAGACGAGCGACCCTCCGAGGGCTGTTTCAGATTGCGCTTCTTAGATCCACCAAGCGCTAGCGGCGCGGCGGGAGACCTACGAAACCGTGAGAAACACCGTTGCTGTCAAAGTAGTATCCAGTAATTACTCCCTCTGCATTAACAGTAATAGGGAAGGTCCCCTGGTATTGGGCTGTGCTCGCGTTCGGACCGTCAAAAACCATGGTTCTGCCATCCCAAGCCTGCAGGAACCCGTGGGCCACCCAGTTCGCGTCGGCGATGTATCCAGTGATGGTCCCAGCCGCGTTGATGTCCATGGCAAAGGTGCCTTCCCAACTGCCTTGGACCGTGCCCGCGCCCGGTACGTCAAACGTCATGAATCTGCCGCCGGGAGTGCGCACGAAACCGTGTGTCAGCTCGTTGTTATCCTGAACAAAACCAACGATTGTTCCGTTCGGACTGATCCCCGAAGGAAACGTGCCTTCCCCTGCGCCTTGGCCCCAGCTTGGAGCATCAAGCGTAGTGATCTTGCCGTTCGGGGCGCGAACGTAACCATGGTAGACCTCATTCGAGTCCACGTAGCCTCCGATGATGGCTCCGGCTGGATTAATGGCTGACTCCATGCCACCCCACGACCACGTCGTGCCAGCAGGATTGAAGGTGATCTGCTTACCGTCAGGAGCGACCAGGAGACTGTATTGCAGTGTGTCGGAGATGGTGTCTTGTCCCAGGATCCACCCTGCGTCGTTGAGGGCCATGGCCATACTGCCTTGGTTGGGACCTGTCCCCGAGCCCGGGACGACGATTGGGGTGATCTTGCCGTCGGTCGTGCGCCGGTAGCCGGTACTCGTGTTGTTGGCGTCCCAGAAACATCCCGCAATCTCTCCCCGCGCGTTGATTTCACAACCTTGACAGCCCACCGTGCCCGGAACCGTGACATCCCACGTGCTGATGGTGCCGTCAGGATCGCGCACGAAACCATGACTCACGCCGTTCGCGTCAAACCACTGTCCGGTGATCGCTCCTGTGTCGCTGATGGAAACTGGGTAGGTACCCACCGAGCCCGGCGGGTCAAACGTGATGATGTGCGTCTTTGTTTGTGACTGCGCTTGCGGAAATACGGTTAAGACAGAACAAAAGAAAAAGACCAATACCAATATCCCAGTTCTCTTCATGAAAGGCCTCCTGAAAGTCGAACTGATGTGCTTGAGTTTTGGTGGCCTGATCTTGCTTGGGACCTGAAATCTGCCTCAAGGGGTGTCGCGTCCGCCGGGACAGTGGGAGAGGTTCCCCAAGGAGGCAACGATGGCTTGCCAGGAAGCAACTGCGTGCCCCGTGGAGAAGTGTTACTTCCGGGGAAGTCAATGGTGGGTGTACTCCAATGGTATACGCGCGTCTGTATCTACGGTCACCCAGCGATGCCCAAATGAACGCAAATGCTCAAAACAAACGCTGGGGAGGTTTCATCAACTCCTGTGAAGTCGGCTTCTCTAACGAGGTCGGCCGTTGCAAGTGCTTTTTTCTGGGGTGTTGGCCTCCTCGGAACACACCCATAGTAGTTAGCTCCTAGCAGCATCGATCGTTGGCGTTCCTGTGTTCACCCCTGACGCTCAGATCTATGTCGCTTTCATCGTTTTGGTGCTGCCCACCAAGCA
>DASPTQ010000183.1:0-90385 GCA_035623335.1 Terriglobales bacterium | reverse complement strand
TGGCACGGCTCTCGCCACGCGAGCGCATGGTATTTGAATTGAAGCATTACCACGGGCTGCGCCTCAGAACCGTGGCCGGCATTCTGCATACCAGCGAGGGAACCATTAAGAATACCCTCTTCCGCGCTACCCACAAATTGCGTACCGAACTCGCGGAATACCGCTGAGGCGAAGTCCCCGCCAGGGGTAAGGCCCGCCGGCAAGGTATGCTAAGGTAAAACCTATCGTAAATTTCTTGTAGTTCTTGGCTTTGGGGTATCCGTGCCGCTTTCGCAAGACCCGCAGTGGTACAAGGACGCACTCATCTATCAGGTCCACGTGCGGTCCTTTCAGGACAGTTCGGGAGATGGCATCGGGGATTTTCGCGGGCTGGCCCAGAAGCTCGACTACGTCCAGGACTTGGGTGTCGACACCCTTTGGCTGATGCCATTTTTTCCCTCGCCCCTGCGGGATGACGGGTACGATATCTCAGACTACCGCTCGGTTCATCCCAATTACGGCACCCTCGACGACTTCAAAGGGTTTCTCGAAGCGGCGCATGCCCGCGGCATCCGCGTCATTATCGAAATGGTGCTGAATCATACCTCCGATCAGCACGCCTGGTTTCAACAATCCCGCAGCTCCCGCGAGAATCCGCGAAGAGACTGGTATGTGTGGAGCGACAAGGACACGAAATATCAGGGGACGCGCATCATCTTTCTCGATACGGAGCTTTCGAACTGGGCTTGGGACCCGGTTTCGAAGCAGTATTACTGGCATCGCTTTTTCAGCCATCAGCCCGACCTAAACTACGACAATCCCGCCGTCCGGGAAGAGATGTGGGAGATCATGCGATTTTGGCTGCGCATGGGAGTCGATGGGTTCCGGCTCGATGCCGTCCCCTATTTGATCGAGCGAGAGGGCACGAATTGCGAGAATCTGCCCGAGACCCACGCCGTGATCAAGGACTACCGGGCGCGACTGGACCGGGAGTTTCCGGGGAAGATGTTTCTTGCCGAGGCCAACCAGTGGCCCGAGGACCTGGGTCCGTATTTCAGTGGGGGCGACGAATTTCACATGGCCTTCAACTTTCCCCTCATGCCCCGGATGTTCATGGGGTTGAAGCTTGAAGACCGCAAGCCGATCAGCGAGATCCTGCAGCGGACGCCGGCGATTCCGGAGATTTGCCAGTGGTGCCTGTTTCTTCGCAATCACGACGAACTGACGCTCGAGATGGTGACGGACATGGAACGGGACTACATGTATGACGAGTATGCCCGCGACCGCAGCATGCGCTTGAATCTGGGGATTCGCCGTCGCCTCGCCCCCCTGCTCGATAACGACCGGCGCCGCATCGAACTCATGAACGGAATGTTGATGTCGCTTCCCGGCACTCCTATTACTTATTATGGCGATGAAATCGGCATGGGCGACAATGTAAACCTGGGGGACCGCAACGGAGTACGAACCCCGATGCAGTGGGACGGGGGGTGGAACGGCGGATTCTCCTCGGCCGACCCGGAAAAACTCTACTCCCCGCTGATGCTCAATCCGGTCTACGGCTATCAGGCGGTGAACGTGGCCTCGCAGAAACGGTTCGAGCACTCCCTGCTCTCCTGGATGAAGCGTATCTTGAAGGTTCGCAAATCCAGTCCGGTGTTCGGCCGGGGGTCGATCGAGTTCCTGTATCCGGCCAATCATCGCGTCCTGGCCTACGTGCGGAAGTGGGGAAAAGAGACGATCCTGGTGGTCAATAACCTCTCCAGTTCCGCCCAGGCCGTCGAGCTGGACTTGCAGGGTTATAAGGGCAACATCTTGATCGAAATGTTTGGCCGCAATATTTTCCCGCGCATCGGAAATCTGCCGTATCTTTTGACCATGGGCCCCTATCAGTTCTACTGGTTTCGGCTGAGGAAGGTCTGAAGGCGTTGCCGGTCGAGCGGAGAAGGCAGAGCGGATGCGGACGTTCCATCCTTATTCTGATTCTGCAGGCTGGCTTCCTAACTTTTACCGTGGAGGGCTGGGTTGGCCGAAGAAAGCATTCTTACGGATGATTTTCTTCACGAGCTGATGAACGTGGGCGAAGTGGACCTGCTGGTGGGTGTGCCCACGCACAATGACGCTGCCACCATCGGCCCCATCGTTCAGGCGATTCGCGCCGGCCTGATACAGTTTTTCCCGCGGCAGCGAGCCGTCATCCTCAATGCCGATGGCGGTTCCCACGACCAGACCCAAGAGCTGGTTCGGGCCGCCTCGATCACCGACCTGCAACACACGCCCAATCCCCATGCCCTGCGTACCCTGCACTCCATCAGTGCCCGATACGGCGGAGGCCCGGGCGGCGGGCGCGGACTCTACGCCATTCTGGCGGCTGCCGATTTGCTGCATTCCTCGGCCTGCGTGGTCATTTCCGCCGATTCCACCAACATCGAACCGGAATGGATCGTGCATCTGCTGCGGCCCGTCTGCCAGGAGGGCTTCGATCTGATTACACCGGTCTACCACCGCCACAAGTTTGATGGGTTGTTGGTGCGCAACCTCGTATACCCCATGACCCGGGCCCTCTATGGCAAACAGATCCGGGAACCCTACCCCTCCGAATTTGCCTTTTCCGGCCGGCTGGCCACCCACCTGTTTGGTCTGGACGGTTGGGGGACGGAAGCCGAGCAGGATGGGGCGAAGCTGTATCTGACGATTTCCGCCATCACCGGGGGCTTCAAACTTGCCCAGGCAATGCTCGGCAGCAAGACGCGGGCGCCGAGCAGCCCTCCCGCCGACGTTGTGGATGCTCTGCGCGAGGGTGTGGGACCGCTGTTTTACTCCCTGGACCGGCAGCCAGCCTGGAGGTCGAGCACGACCTCCGAGCCTGTACCAATCCTAGGCGGTCAGCCCGAGGTCACCCTCGAACCGTTGCGCATCAATCGCAAACGCCTATACGATTTGTTCCGCAGCGGAGTGTCGGAACTCGCGCCCCTTTTGAGTTCGATTGTCTCCCCGTCGACCCTCGAGCAGTTGCAACAACTGGCCTCCCGAGGGGAGGAAGATTTCTGCTATTGCGATGAGCTATGGGTGAAAACGGTATATGAATTTGCTGCCTCCTATCACCGTGCGGTGCTTAATCGTGATCACATCATCCAGGCTCTGGCACCGCTGTACCGTGGGAGGGCGTACACGTTCGTGGTCGAAAACCGTGATTCTCAGAGTGAGGAAGTGGAACGCAATGTCGAAGCACTGTGTTTGACGTTTGAGAAGGTAAAGCCGTACCTCGGAGAATTGTGGGACGGCAGGAAGTGAGGTCATATGTGGGACAAGTTCGTAATTGAATTGAGCCAGGCTACCCAGGAATTCCTTCGCGGCGTAGCGCAATTCTTGCCCCGACTGCTGGTGACGCTGATCATCGTGGTCATCGGCGGTCTCGCCGCCTGGGTGATCGAGGTCATCGTTCGCAGCATTCTGCGGCTGGTCAAGTTCGATCGCTTCTCCGATGACGCTGGTGCCAGCCAGTTTCTTCGCCGAACCGCCCTACCATCGTCGACCGAGTTGCTGAGCCGTTTCGTCTTTTGGGTGTCATGGATTGGGTTCATTCTGGTGGGAGTCAACGCCTTAAATATTGTTGGCCTCGAGCCGCATATTTCGAAGCTCTTCGGCTACTTGCCGAGATTGGTCGCGGCCGTCTGCTTGATGTTCTTCGGTCTGCTGGCTGCCAGCTTTTTCTCCCGGGCGGCCTTGTTGGCCGCGGTCAATGCCGGCTCCCCCTCCCCGAAGCTGATCCGTTCCGCGGTCCGCATTCTCATCACCGTGCTCAGTATCTCGATGGCATTTGAGGAACTCGGCTTAGCCGAACAAACGGTTCTCATTGCCTTTGGCTTAATCTTTGGGGCGTTGTTGTTTGGACTGGCTCTCGCCTTTGGGCTCGGTGGCCAGGAACTGGCCAAGCGCTTTTTGGAGGCACGATTTGCTCGCCAGCCGCAGCGAGAACGCGAGGACGAACTGTCGCCGCTCTGATTTTCAACTGGAGGCAGCCTCCGCCAGGAGCCGGCTTCCGAAATAGAGCCCGTCGCGACCCTTAGCCAGGTAGCCGCCGCCCGGTCGGCCGCTCCTGACTGTCCTCTCGTGCCAAACTGAGCCCGCCTGCCCTGGCAATTTTGGCAGGTCTATCCCCTGTAACCTCCGGTACTTTCCTGGTTCGCTCGTAAGCCATTGGTGAGAGGTAGGCCTAACCTTTACCTAGTTACTGACGACTGGGGGATTTTTACTAAGCCTGGCAATAGGAACCTGCATCCAACAGGTATAATGGAGCAGGCTCGGCAGTAATTTATCTTTGAAGAAGACCATTTCAATATGTCCACAAAAATTAAGGTTGCAATACTTCTTCCCTCGGCGGCAGTGCTCGTCTTCATGGCTGCGGGAGGGATGGACGGAGTTCGGGCATCGAGCAATGATGGCGCGTATCGGCAACTTCAGGTTTACAGTGAAGTTCTTTCGCGCGTGCGCAGCGACTATGTCGAAGACCCGAACATTCCCCTGGTAACCGACGGCGCTCTTCACGGGCTACTAGAATCCCTGGACGCTAACTCCAGCTATCTGACGGCCGCTGAGTACAAGGACTACCAGTCTCATCAAAGCGAGGCCAGGGCTGACATCGGCGCCGCTTTGTCAAAGCGGTTTGGCTATGCGGCGGTGATCTCGGTCATTCCAGGAGGTCCGGCCGACAAGGCGGGTCTCCAGGATACAGATATTCTCGAGGCCGTCGACGGGAAGAGCACTCGCGAAATGTCACTGGCCGAGTTGCGCAACCTGGTGGCCGGACAACCCGGCTCGAATGTGAGCGTGGCGGTGGTGCGAGCGGGTCGTGCCCAACCGGAAAAACTGACGATTACACGCGATGTCGTGAAGATCCCGCCGGTTACCGAGAAGATGATGGCCGACGAGATCGGCGAAATCCGGGTCGACGCGCTGACCAAGGGCAAGTCGCAAGAACTCGCGAGCAAGATCAAGGCTTTGCAGAAGGAAGGCGCCAAGAAGCTGATTCTCGACTTGCGCAATTGTGCGGAAGGTGAAGAATCGGAAGGTATTGCGACCGCCAACCTGTTCCTTAACCACGGCACGATCACCTATTTGCAGGGACAGAAGTATCCCCGCGAGGCCTTTAATGCCGATCCCAGCAAGGCCATTACCAGTCTGCCGCTCGTGGTGCTGGTAAACAAAGGAACAGCCGGGCCGGCTGAAATTGTGGCCGCGGCCATACTGGAGAACTCTCGTGGCGATGTGGTCGGAGACAAAACCTTTGGCGAGGGGTCGGTACAGAAAGTTATCCCCTTAGAGGACGGGGGAGCTCTGATTCTTTCGGTAGCCAAGTATTACACCCCGAGCGGCAAGGCCATTCAAGATATAGCCGTCACCCCCAATGTAGTTGTAGCCGATGAAGAAGAGGATGTTCCGGTGCCGGACGAAGACGAAAATGCGGCTCCGCCTGATCAGACCCGAAAGCCGCCGGCCGCGGGGGAAGACCAGCAGTTACAGCGGGCTGTCGACCTGCTGAAGAATCGCTCCAGTTAGCCGGCCTAACCTAGGAATTGCAGGCTTCCTTCTGGGTCCATTGACGACGTGGTCCGAGGATCGCCGCCATCAAGTCCCAGGCTTTGGGAGTGTCCATCGAGTGCGGCACAACTGGAAAACTCGCCGAGTAAGCTCGAGTTGGTGAATGTAAGCTCCCCATGAAGGTGATTTACCAAGATCTTCCGCCCGTTGAAGTCGGCGGACGGAAGATGATGGGACGGGTGCTGTTCGGATTGTTGGTTTTGTTTTCCGCCCTAATCGGTGCCTCTGCGGGATTGTTGCTGGTCTATTCGACCGACCTGCCCCAGGTCGAGCAGCTCGAACATTACCGTCCCAGTTCGATCACCGAACTTTACGACGATCAGGGTCGCGTCGTCGGTTCTTTTGCCCTTCAGCGCCGCGTGGTGTCCAATTACGGCGATTTTCCCGCCCTGCTCAGGGAAGCCTTGATCTCCATCGAAGACAAGGATTTCTACAGCCATTGGGGTATCAATGTGTGGCGCATTGCCGGGGCCGCGTACCGCGACATTGAATCCGGCGGAAGGGTGCAGGGGGCGTCCACCCTCACCATGCAGCTGGCACGCAATCTGTTTCTCTCCCCCGACCGATCCTTTCGCCGAAAGATCGAAGAGGCGCTGCTCGCCATCCAGATCGAGCGCCGCTTCACCAAACAGCAGATCTTTACCCTGTATGCCAACCAGATCTTTCTCGGGCATGGGGCTTATGGATTCGAAGCGGCATCGGAATACTACTTCAGCAAACCGGCCAGGGATCTGACCCTGGAAGAAGCAGCGCTGCTGGCGGGGTTGCCCAAAGCACCGGGACAATACTCCCCGATCCTTCATCCCGATCGCGCCCTCAAGCGGCGCAATCTGGTGATCAACGCCATGCTCGAAGATGGGAAGATCACGGCCAACCAAGCCAACGATGCCCGCGGCCAGCCTCTTGGTCTGAAGCTGCAGCACGATCCCAACTCTCTGGCACCCTATTTCGTCGAGGAGGTACGGCGATATCTTGAAAACCGTTACGGCACGGATCAAGTACACGAAGGCGGACTGCGAGTCTACACCTCGCTCGATACGGAACTTGAGCGAGCGGCAAACCACGCCGTGCTCGATGGGCTGGCCGCTTACGAACGTCGCCACGGCTGGAAGGGTCACCTGGAGAACGTGCTACGCGAGGGGCAATCCCTCACCGGCTACGAACATCCTGACTGGGAAGAGGAACCGGAACTTGGCGGCTATGTTCACGCTTTGGTCACCTCCCTTGTGGCCCACGGGGCCATCGTCAAATTCGGTCGTTATGCAGCTACGCTCACGGAGGCCGATGGGGCGTGGACCGGGCACAAGCTGGAAGATATCTTACGAGCCGGCGATCTTGTCTACGTGAAGATTTCGTCCTTCACCAGCGAGACGAAAGCGCACGTGAGCCTGGAACAAGATTCGGGAGCCCAAGGCGCACTCATCGCGATCGACAATGCCAGTGGAAGCATCAAGGCCATGGTGGGCGGGCGCGATTTCGAGGAATCCAAGTTCAACCGCGCCACCCAGGCGTTGCGGCAGGTAGGTTCATCCTTCAAACCGTATGTGTACACCGCTGCCATCGATCAGGGTGCCCGGCCGGACGACACGATCCTGGACTCCCCAATAACCTTTGAGACGGCCTCCGGTCCCTATGTTCCCCACAACTACGACGAAAAGTTCGAAGGGACGATTACCTTGCGCCGGGCTTTGGCCCAGTCTCGCAATATTCCCGCCCTGAAACTTGCCAGCACCATTGGCATCAGGACGGTGATCGACTATGCCCATCGTTTCGGGATCACTTCCAATTTGCCCGCATACCTGCCGGTCGCCTTGGGGGCAGCCGAGGTAACGTTGTTTGAGCAGACGTCCGCTTTCAGCGTCTTCCCCAATGACGGTGTCCGCGTCACCCCTCGCTACATCACAAAAGTCACGGACTATGAAGGCCGGGTCCTGGAGGAGGATTTTCCGGATGTGCGAGACGTGATCGCTGCGCGGACTGCACGTATCATGACTTCGATGCTGCGCGAGGTCGTGCTCCATGGAACCGGGATCGCGGCTGCCAGCCTGAACCGTCCCTTGGGTGGAAAAACCGGTACTACCAACGACTTTACCGACGCTTGGTTCATCGGTTTCTCGCCCTCCATGACGGCCGGTGTTTGGATTGGCTACGATGAAAAGAAGTCGCTGGGGGCTAAGGAGACCGGAGCCCACGCGGCGCTGCCCATCTGGATCGAGTTTATGAAGGTCGCTCTGGCCGGACGAGAGCCCGGGGATTTTCAGCCCTTGCCGGATATGCCTCCTCAATCGGTGGCGCAGCGGGTGGATACCCCAGATGCCGCTCCGGCGGAGGAAGAAACTCACTAGCGGCCCTGCGGGATCTCGATCGAAGGCCGATGGCAGGGGAAGTTAGAAGTATGAAAGCGTTGTTCCGCTTTGTCTTGCGCTCGTTGGTTCTGCTCGTGGTGGCCTTGATCTCGGCCCTGACGGCGATGCGCTTTGCCATACACGGTCGGGAGGTGGCTGTGCCCGATCTGGTGGGCAAAACGCCGGCGGAGGCGCGCCGGATTTGCGAGCTGGCGGGTTTTGGGTTTGAGGCCGAGCGGCAATACTACAGCCCCACCGTCCCGGAGGGCAGAGTTCTCTCGCAGATACCAGTCTCCGCCATCCTGATCCGGAGCGGCTGGCAAATTCGAGTGTCCCTCAGCTTAGGCCCGCAACGGGTTCAGATTCCCGATGTGCTTGGTCAGAGTGAACGGGCAGCGGAAATCAACATTCTGCGCCGCGGCCTGGTCGTAGGAGCCGTGGCAGAGGTTGAGGTCCCCGGGGCAACCCCCAACGAAGTGATTGCCCAGAATCCATCGCCCAACGCCAGCAGCATATCGGCCCCGAGGATCAATCTGCTGGCGGCACAGACGCCCCTGCCCCAGGCGTTTGTCATGCCTAGGCTGGTGGGACAGACCCTGAGCATTGCGACCGCGGCTCTCAAGGAAGCGGGTCTCGAAGTGGGCAATGTGACGGTTGCTTCCCCGCCTCCCGGCATTTTACCCCCCAATCCCTCCCCGCAACCGCCCCCCCCGCCCGCGGGTTCGAGCCTCATTGTCTCCCAGAATCCCGCTGCCGGAACCAAGGTGATTGCCGGGTCAGCGGTAAGTTTTGAAGTGCGTTCGGGAAGTTGAGTGGCTTTCCTGTTCCGAGAATGCGAGAACCGGTTCATGGGCTCGCGGAAGCTCTCGCCGGCCGAGGCGGGACCTTTTCGAGGATGGCAGCGAAGAATCCGTCACAAGGATGTACCCCCGGGATCGTCTGCAAGTATGGGCCGCGGGTGATTGAGTCCAGATCCTTGCCTGCTACTTCGCCCTGGTCGCGAAGCTGATCGAGCAGCTCACGACAATCCACGAGGCGAAACGATCGTTCGCCTTCGAGCGCGGCTTCGACCACCTGTTCGTTCTCCTCCTTCTCGAGCGAACAGGTGGAATAGACGAGCCGCCCTTGGGGCGCGACCAGCGGCAGCACGGAGCGCAGAATTTCGAGCTGCCGCTGGTGGAGATCGAACAGGTCATCCTTCCTCAGCCGCCACTTGATTTCCGGATTGCGAGCCAAGGTGCCGGTGCCCGAGCAGGCCACGTCGGCCAGCACCCGGTCAAAGCCTGGCTCGAGCGGCAGGGCACGAGCATCGGCAGCGATTACCTGGAGGTTGCGCGCGGGAACCAGTTTGCGCAGCAGGCGCGCACGATGGGGATGAAGTTCGGCAGCCACGACGCGGGCCTTGGGATTGCGGTCGGCCAGCAGCCGTGCCTTTCCCCCCGGCGCAGCGCAGCAGTCAAGAATTCGGTCGCCGCAGCCGACGAGAAGCGCAACCAGTTGGGACGCCTCATCCTGAATGAAGATCGAGGGCAGCTTGGCATGGCGCAATTTTGTGAGATCTCCCCGCATGACCCGCCGCGACCGCGTCACGAGGAAGCCGGGCCCTAACTGGATTCCTTGGTTCTCGAGGGCGTCGGGCCGATCGAATTGGGGCAGGGCGAGGGAGACTTCAGGAACTTGCTGGTCGTACAAGCAGATTTGCCGGGCAGCTTCCCAGCCAAAGTTGCCTGCCCAGCGGGCCACCAGCCATTCGGGATGAGCGGAAAGTCTGGCCAACTCCGAAGCCGTAGTGCTGTTTTCAAAGGCTGTCCGTGGCCGTGCTTTTCTTGGGGAATCGGCCAAGCGTCGCAGCAGTGCATTGGCAAATCCTGCCGCTGAGAGCTTCCGGGCGCGCTTCACGAGCTCTACGCTCTCAGCAATGGCAGCCCGTGGCGGCACCCGATCCAGGAACATGAGTTGATACGCGGCGAGGCGCAAGGAAGTAAGCACCGGCGGATCCAGCTTGTCGAGTTTTAAGGACGAGTTCTCGCGAACGGCTTGATCGAGCAGCGAGCGCCAGCGAAGAACTCCCATGACCAGTTCGGTGGCCAGGCGGTGATCCGCCGCGGAGAGATTCTGATAGCGGGAGGAGTGCAGGAGCTCGGAGGCAAAGGCATCTTGCTGTTCCACCCGAAGGAGGATATCGAAGGCGGTGACTCGGGCAGGGGAGATGGGCATCAGGCCTCGGCTCCTCTTTCGGGTCTCCGCAAGCTAGCCGAGGAGCTCTCCATTGCGCAAACGATGGCCATGCAGAAAGTCCCGCGCGGACATCCGCCTTTTGCCTTCCTGCTGGACGACCAGCAGTTCGAGAGCAGTATGGCTGCCGCAACCGACGAACAAGGAATCGTGTTCGCTCTCGAGCGCACCCGGCGGAATTTGCTTCGCAATCGGCTTGGCTTCCCAAATGTGCAGGTTCTTGCCGCGAAAGCTGGTGAAAGCGCCCGGCCAGGGCTGGAAGCCGCGTAGCCGGTCGAAGATTTCTTGGGCGCTGCGCCCAAAACCGATTCGGCCATCTTCCTTCTTCAAGCTTGGGGCGAGAGTTGCCTGGCTAGGATCTTGAGGACAGGGGCGGATGGTCCCAGCCTTAAGCCCATGGAGAGTGTCAATCATCAACTCGGCTCCGATTGCGGCCAGACGGGGAGTCAGCAATACCGCGGTTTCCTCGGACGCAATCGATACCGACTTCTGCAGCAGGATGTCGCCGGCATCGAGGCCTGCGTTGATACGCATCGTAGTAACTCCCGTCACTGTTTCCCCGTTGGCGATGGCCCATTGGATGGGTGCGGCTCCACGATATTTCGGCAGCAAGGATGCGTGCAGGTTAATGTTGCCGAATGGCGGCAGATCGATCATCCAGGGAGGAATCATCCGGCCATAGCCGACGACCACGATGGCGTCCGGCTTGATCGCCGTGAGTTGAGCCCGGAAATCCTGGTTGTCTTTGATCTTCTCCGGTTGTGTGGTAGTCAAGCCAAGCTGGAGCGCCCGCTGCTTGACGGGGGAAGCGGCCAACTCCATACCTCGGCCGCTCGGACGGTCCGGCTGGGTCACAACGAGCGCAACCGAGAACCCGGCTTCGACCAGCTTGTCCAGGGTCGAAACGGCAAAACGGGGCGTGCCGGCAAACACAAGATTGAGCGACGGCGTCATGAGCTTATTCTGCCCATGATTCCCTCCCGCAAGAAACCCCGTCCATCGTCTACCACTCCCCGGCCTTCACCAGTTTGCGGATCTTGCGCTTCATCAGATCGCGTTTCAAAGCGCTGAGGTGGCTGAGGTAAAGCTTTCCATTCAGGTGGTCGGTTTCATGAAGAAAGACGCGGGCTAACAGATCCTCGCCGCTTTTCTCAAACCAGTGTCCATGGACGTCTTGAGCGCGAAGAGTCACCTTGCGGGCGCGAGAAACCGGCTCACGAAATTCCGGAATGCTCAAACAACCTTCGGCTTGGGTGTGTTTTCCCTCGCTATGGAGGATTTCCGGATTCACCAGCACCAGTTTGGCGTTCTCGTCCTCCTTGAAGGTAATATCAATCACCGCCAGGCGTTTGGAGATTCCAATCTGGGGTGCCGCCAGGCCTATGCCATGGGCCTGATACATCGATTCGAACATATCTTCCACCAGTTTCTTCAGATCACCGTCGAAGATGGTTACGGGATCGGCTGGCCTTTCTAGAACAGGGTCACCAAATTTAACGATTGGATAGATCATGGAGTCGATCAAAACGGTCCGTCGTCAGTACGTTTCCAATTGGTGACGATAACCCTGGAAGTTGCGAAGGGTTTCTCCCATCGAATCGCCGCCAAATTTATCCAGCGCGCAACCTGCCAAGGTCAGTGCCACCATGGCCTCCGCGGCAACCCCAGCTGCCGGCACCACGCAGACATCGGAGCGCTCATAGGCTGCCTTCACCGGTTCCCGGGTGGCAAAATCCACCGATTGCAAGGGACGCCGCAGGGTGGAAATCGGCTTGAGGTATCCTCGCAGCCGGATCTCCTGGCCGTTCGAAACTCCGCCCTCAATTCCGCCGGCATTGTTGCGACTGCGAGTGAATCCGGGGTGAGAACCCGACTTCTCGTAGCCTATTTCATCATGCACGGCCGATCCAGGCGAAGCCGCCGCCGGTATGCCGGCGCCGATCTCCACGGCCTTCACGGCTTGCAACGACATGACGGCCCCGGCCAGGCGTGCATCCAGGCGCTCATCCCACTGCGCGTAGCTGCCGAGGCCGGCAGGGACGTTATGAGCGATCACCTCGAAGACTCCGCCTACCGAATCCCCTGTTTTCAATGCCTGATCGACCTCTTGCTTCATGCCCATCTCAGACTCTGTCTCCGCACAATTGAGCATCACTTCGGCTTGATCCCGGAGAGCGGCCACCCGTTCCCAGGCTATCTCTCCTTGCACCCAGGCTCCTCCCACGGCGATGACATGGCTCAAAACGTCAATTCCGAGCTCCCGCAGGAACAGCTTTGCCAAGCTTCCAATCGCAACCCGCGCGGCCGACTCGCGCGCCGAAGCCCGCTCCAGCACGTAGCGAGCTTCGGGAAAGTTGTACTTCAAGGCCCCGGCCAAGTCGGCGTGTCCAGGACGTGGCGAGGTCACCGGTTTGTGCTTGGCCGGATCTCCCTGCTGAACGGGCAGCGATTCCTGCCAACTCTTCCAGTCCCGGTTTTCCAGCAGAACGGCAATAGGGGATCCGATGGTAATCCCGTGGCGTACGCCGGAGATCAGGTGCGCCGCATCGCACTCGATCTTCATGCGCCCACCGCGGCCGTAGCCCTGTTGCCGACGCCAGAGTTCTCGATCGAGAAAGTTCTGATCCACCTTCAATCCTGCGGGCAAGCCGCACAGCAAGGCGACCAAGGCCTCTCCGTGAGATTCACCGGCGGTGAAATACCGCAGCATTGTCCTGGATTGTACCTGATCGCGAGGACAAACTCGGCGGCCGGGGAATCATCCTGGCGGTGAAAATAATGTTTTTTCCTGGGTACATCGTAGGCACACAGGCCGAAGGGCTGTTAGAATCAAATTATCCGGTAGGACAACCGGGCCGAACCGGGCTCGCCGCGCCACTTTTGAAGCGCCAGCCGTACGCGCCACCCATCGAGCGCCACTTCTGGTAGTTCCTGTTTCGAGGTGTCATCAGCCGTAAGCGGCAGGATGCTACGGCTGAGCATTGCGTCCGTCATTTGTGGCGGGGATTTATCGATGGCGATTCGACTGACAATCATTGACGATCACCTGTCGTTCCGTGACGGCCTTCGTCGCTTGCTCGAGGGAGCACTGGACCTTCGGCTGGTAGGCGAGGCGAGCGACGCCACGGAGGGACATGAGCAGGTGCGAGAACTGAAACCCGATGTAGTGCTCATGGACATCAACCTACCAGGCATCTCCAGCCTCGACGCGGCCAGGCTCCTAGCCCGGGATGCTCCGAACACGCGGCTGGTTTTTTTGACCAGCGAGGAAGATGAGGAGTCCTTGCAGCGATATCTGGAGGCGGGCGCGGCGGGCTACATTCTGAAGAACTCTCCCCCAACCAAACTGCTCAGTGCCATACGCGAGGCCTACCATGGACGCAAGTATGTGAGTCCCCAGGTTCTCGGCCAACTGGTCGACGATTTCCGCGCGCGCAGCCGGGGCCGTCGTGGGCAGAGGGGCGGGTCGACCCTGACGCCGCGGGAACGCGAAGTTGTGAAGATGATCGCCGAAGGCAAATCCGTCAAAGAAATTGCGGTGGGGCTGGGACGGAGCATCAAGACCATCGAGGCCCACAAATTCAATCTCATGCGCAAGCTGGACATCCATAACAAAGCGGCGCTCATAGACTACGCGATTGAGAACAAGATCGTGAAGATGAAGGCGGGAGCGTAGCCTGCCAGACGGTTCAGCGTAGCCGGTCCTGGGTCGAGCGCGGGCTCCCGTTGGCGCCCTCTAATCCGTTGGGATATAGCAGAATCTTGCTGGATTCACCGGTCTTCAGCCGATCCATACCCCGGGTGAATTCTTCGATGGCGATGCGGTCTGTGATCACCGGATGCAGATCGAGCTTCTGGTTCTTGAGCAGGGCGGTCATCTGATACCAAGTCTGGTACATGCGACGCCCGTTAATTCCCTGAATGGTGATGCCTTTGAAGATGATGTCCTCGGAAAAGTTGAGCGAGATAGGCTTCGAGGTAAGCCCGAGCAGGGAAATGCGTCCGCCCCGGCGTACGATGTCGAACGCGGTGCGGATCGCCTGGGGATGGCCCGCCATCTCGAGTACGACATCCACCCCGAGGCCGCCGGTCTGCTCCATGACCAACGAAACTACGTCTTCCCGTGACGGGTCCAGAATGAAGTCCGCCTTCATCTGTTTCGCGATGCGTTGACGATGTTCGTTCACTTCGATGGCGAACACCTGTGCCGCCCCCACCGCCCGGGCCACGGCGATCGAAAACAGGCCGATGGGGCCGCATCCCGTGATGGCAACGGTTTTACCCGCGACCTCCCCGGCCAACACAGCGTGCACCGCGTTGCCCAGCGGGTCGAGGATCGAGGCATATTCCTGGGGGATGGCAGGATCCAGCTTCCAGATATTCGACTCCGGAATGACCACGTACTCGGCGAAGGCGCCGTCGACATCCACTCCGATGATTTTGACTTTCTGGCAAATGTGGGCTTCCCCGGTTCGGCATTGCAGACACTTACCACACGCGACGTGCATCTCTGCGGACACGAAATCGCCCTCGCGAACGTTGCTGACTTCACTGCCGAGCGCGACCACCTCTCCGCAGAATTCATGTCCGGGAATTAAGGGGGGGTGAATCCGCTTCTGCGCCCAGCGGTCCCACTCGTAAATGTGGAGATCCGTTCCGCAAATGGAGGCAACTTTGACTTTGACCAAAACGTCGGAGGCTCCGAATGCGGGGATCGTGACTTCCCGAATCTCCACACCCGGGGCAGCCTGCGGCTTTACGACGGCGAGCATACTATTGCGCATCGGGTGCTAAGAGGCCTTTCCTTCTTCCCGGGGCAGCCCGCGATCGTATTTCCCGGCTAGGGCGTTGACGTCCTTCGAGCGGCCGCGCGGAATGCTGAGCGATTTCCAGTGGCTGGACCGCAGATGCTTGGCGAGAAAGATGATCTGAGCCACGTGCGCGGAATAATGTGCCAGTTGACGATTGATGGCCTGCAGCACGGTATGCGGCTCGCCTCGAATGGTAACCGTGCGCAGCAAATCCTCGGCTTTGAGTTCGTCGATGGTGGAAAAGACTCGCCCCCAACCCTGCTCCCACCAACCCATGATCTCGGCCCGCGTTGGCTTGTCCACCAGTTCGAACTCCTGGTCGCGATTGCGGTCCGGTTTCTCCCCGTCGGTCGTCAGGAAATCGGTAAAGCGTGACTTCATGTTACCGGCGATGTGCCTGACCAGGATTGCGACCGAGTTCGATTCAGGATCTAGGGTTACCAGCAACTCTTCGTCTTTCAGTTGATGCATCGCGGCTTCTGCGAGGCGTTTGTAACCTCGCAATTGACGGCGGACTTCGTCAAGGTAGTGAGCGCCAAGATCAGTCATTTTCCTGCGACCTCCCCATCATTATGCACTTTTCCAGCCGCCGCCGCCCGGGGTTTCCACCCGTATCCTCTCCCCTTTGCGCAAGCGGAGATTGAACTTTCCCGGCAGCGGTTCGATGGAATCATCCCGGCGGACGAGTACGGCCTTCCCCGGCATGCCGTCGCCGCCTCCCCATAGGCCATACGGCCCACGCGAATGTCGGTCCGCAAGCAGGGTGACTTCGGCATCAGCGCGCATTTCGATCTCGCGAATGATCCCATCCCCTCCGAGGTGTCTCCCCCGCCCTCCACTCCCCGGGCGTAAGCCGTAACGGCACACCCGTAGAGGATAGGCATACTCGAGCGCCTCAACCGGAGTATTGAGCGAGTTGGTCATATGCGTATGGACACCCGATACCCCTGCCTTTGTGGGGCGCGCTCCCATCCCGCCGGCGATGGTTTCGTAGTAGGCGAAGGGTTCCCGAGTGCGGGGATCGAGCCCGCCGATGGTCAGATTATGCATGGTTCCCGAGGCCGCCGCCGGAATACGCTCGGGAACCCCTTTAGCTAATGCCCGCAAGAGCACATCGACAATGCGCTGCGAGGTCTCCACGTTTCCCCCCGCCACGGCGGCGGGAGGGCGGGCATTGACCACGGTTCCTGGCGGAGCGATGACTTGGATGGGACGCATCAGTCCGGCGGTAGCCGGAACATTCTCCGCCAACAGGCACCGGAATACATAGAAGCAGGCGGAATGGGTGATGGCTTCGACGGCATTGATGCTGCCTTCCACCTGGGGATGGCTTCCCGTGAAATCGACGATGGCGTGGGGACCGATCCGCTTCCGCCCACCCGGGAACTGCACGCGGACGGCGATCTTCACCGGTCGCTCGCCGATACCATCATTGTCCAGGAAGTCTTCTGCCTCGTAGGATCCGCGGGGAACTTGGTCAAGAAGCAGGGCCATCATCGCTTCGGAATAGTCGAGCAGCGCGCGGGCCGCACGTTTCACGCGCGCCGCCCCGTAGCGGGAGCAGATTTCCCCCAGCCGCCCAACCCCGGTGTGACCCGCCGCGATTTGCGCTGCCAGATCCCCTTCGCGTTCCCGCGGAGTCCGAACATTGTTCAGGACGAGGGCGAGAACTTCCGATTCAAGAACGCCGCCCCGCATGATCTTGATCGGCGGAATGCGCACCCCCTCCTGATAAATTTCCCGGCAGAGACCCATGGACCCGGGGAAGGTGCCGCCTACGTCTGCGTGATGGGCGCGCGAGGCGAGATAGAAGTCCGGCCGGCGTCGCTTGTCGGAGAAATAGAAGGGCGTCAGCAAGGTGATGTCGGGCAAGTGAGTTCCCCCGCGGAATGGGTCATTCAGCATGGCGACATCCCCCGGCTCCAGGGGAAAGCTATCCAGCAGGGCACGCACCGACATGGGCATCGAGCCAAGATGCACGGGCATGTGATCGCCCATGGCAACCACTTGCCCTTCATCGTCGAACACGGCACAGGAGTAGTCGCGACGCTCTTTGATGTTGGGGGAGAACGCGGTGCGGCGCAGAGACGCCCCCATTTCCTCGGCTACCGAGTGAAAGATGTTCTTGAAGATTTCGAGTTCGATGGGATCCTCAAGCATCGCGTACACAAGTTTACGACAACCTCATGACCATAAAATGGCCGGCAGGGCGAACTGCGGGCGAAGAATTCTATTGACAACGACTCTAATCCCCAGCAATATCTGGGTGTGAACGTAGCCGCCATGCTTGAAGCGGTTACGCTCGGATTTGTTGGCAAGGGAAAATCGTTCACGGAGGAAATTTCATGGCAACCAAGAAAAAAGCTGCGAAGAAGAAGAAACACTGAATCGTCGCGAGCTTATGGCTCGCAATTCAAGTTCAGTAAAAGCCTCTCAGGTAATGCTTGAGAGGTTTTTTTATGGGAGCGCGTCGGCGCTTCACCGAAGGTTCGACTGTTGCATCCCCGGGCACTCCCCGGCCAAGCGAATTCGTCCTGGGTTCCCGCAGGCCAACCTACTAGGCTCGACGGCTATCGAGCAAGTTCAGGAACTTGAGCTTTTCCGCCGCGGGAAGGAAGGAGGCCTCAAAGGAGTTCCGGGCCAATTCGCGCAGATGCTCATCGGTGAAGCCAAACTGGTTCTGGGCCAGCTGGTATTCCCGCGAAAGCGAAGTGGCGAACATGGCGGGATCGTCGGTATTGAGCGTAATCATGACTCCCTGATCGAAGTAGTTGCGAACCGGATGTTCGCCCAGGGACGGGCAGACCCGAGTGAGCAGGTTGCTCGTCAGGCATATCTCCACCGGGATCTGCCGCTTGGACAGCTCCTCCACCAATTCCCGATCCTGCCAAGCCGTCAATCCGTGGCCGATGCGCTCGGCCTGTAGGTTGAGAGCGCCCCAGATCGATTCCGGCCCCGCGCTTTCCCCGGCGTGCGCGGTCAAGCGAAGGCCCTGCTGCCGCGCGTAGGCGTAAACCTCACGAAACATTTCCGCCGGGCCTTTCAACTCATCGCCCCCGGTTCCGAATCCGACGACATTGCGGCTTTGGTAGCGCACCGCCAGCTCGGCTACGCGTTGTGCCTCGTCGCGACCGAATTGCCGTACCGCATCGAAGATCCATAGCAGAGAGACCCCGAAGTCGCGTTCCCCGCGCTTGCGCCCGCACTCCAGCCCTTCGAAGATGGCGGCGAAATCCTGCTTCCGCCACAGGTACACTCCGACCGAAACGTAGACCTCGGCGTGGAGAACGCGGTCGGCCTGCAGTTTTTCCATCAATCGATAACTGATGAGCTCGAAATCCTCGGGAGTTCTGAGATCCTCCGTGATCTGCTTGAATGCCAACAGGAAGTCCGTGAAAGATTCGTAGTGGTACAGTCGGTCCATCTCGCCGGAGGCACTGGTTCTCCCGTGCCGGGCCCTCAGTTCCGCCAGAGTGTGCCGGTCGATCGAGCCTTCCAAATGCAAGTGAAGTTCGGCCTTGGGAAGCTGACGGATGAAGCTGCTAGGGGACTGCTCAGTCGCCTGGTCCATAAGGTCGTGATCGTAATCACTGTGGCGGGAGAGAGACATTCAGCGTGAGGGCTATTTCCTAGCGAACTCGCTGCGGTGGCGGCTATAGAAAAAGTAAATCATGAGACCCAGAACCAGCCAGACCACGAATCGTAACCAGGTGATGACCGTCAGGCCCGTCATCAGTCCTCCGCACAAAATGATAGAAATCAGGGGGAACCAGGGGACGAAGGGCACGCGGAACGCGCGCGGCCGCTCCGGTTGGGTTCGGCGCAGGATGATGACCCCGAGCGACACGAGTGCGAAGGCGAACAGGGTGCCGATATTGGTCAGATCCGCGGCGTCACTGATGGCGAAAATTCCTGCCGGTATGCCTACGGCAAATCCTGCAATCCATGTCGACCAGTGCGGTGTCTTAAAGCGTGGATGAACCGCCGAAAACAACTTGGGGAATAGACCGTCCCGCGACATGGCGTACCAGATGCGGGCTTGGCCGTACTGAAACACCAGCAACGAGGAGATCATCCCAGTTAAAGCGCCGACCACAATCACCGAGCGGGAGAAGCGGCTCGCGCCCAGCATGGTGAGGGCGTAGGCCACGGGAGCCATCGCGGCTTCTCCCGAGATAAAAGTCGTGTATTTCATCATTCCCAGCAGGACAATCGACACGCCAACATAGAGAAGCGTACAGACGATCAGGGAGCCGATGATACCGACCGGCAGGTCGCGTTGAGGATTCTTGGCCTCTTCGGCCGCCGTCGAGACCGAGTCAAAGCCGATGTAGGTAAAGAACACAATGGCTCCCCCGGTCACGACCCCGGCGAAACCGGACGGCGCGAAAGGCCTCCAATTACTGGGATTCACCAGCATGCCACCTACCACCAGAAACACAAGAATGGCGCCAATCTTGATTGCCACCATGATGTTGTTGGCTTCCGCGGATTCGCGCACGCCGCGAACCAGCAGGACGGTAAGAATGAAAATGATGAGAAAACCGGGCACATTGAAATACGAACCGGTCCAACGCCCAGCCTCCCAGACGGGAGTCGACCATCGATCCGGCAGATTGAGTCCAAAGGCTGAGAGTTGTTCCTTGGCATAGGCGCTGAACCCGATGGCCACCGCAACGTTGCTGACCACGTACTCCAGAATCAGATCCCAGCCGATGATCCAGGCAAAGATCTCTCCCAGCGTGGCATAGGAGTACGTGTAAGCGCTGCCGGCGATCGGAATCATGGAGGCCAGCTCGGCGTAGCATAAGCCCGCGAAGCTGCAGGCAATGGCGACAAGAAAGAAGGAGAGTGCAATCGAGGGACCGGCGGCAGGCCGCCCATGCATGAGAACGTTGGCCGTACCCCCACCCCGCAACAGATTCACGATCAGGTCGAGAACTTGCGCATGCAGAAGGGAGGGTGCTTGGAAGTACTCACCTGCCGCCGCCGTGCCGGTCAGCACAAAAATGCCCGAGCCGATGATGGCGCCGATCCCAAGGGCGGTTAACGACCAGGGGCCAAGAGTTTTCTTGAGTTTGTGTCCGGGCTCATTGGCTTCGGCGATCAGCTTGTCGATGGACTTGCAACAAAGCAGCTGATTGTCCGAAGTCCGGACCGGTTCGCTTTCTGCATGGGTGTGGACCGGCGTCTGTGCCAAAAGGTCAGTCTCCTGAGCCGCGCTGTGTCCAAGAACTACGAAGAGCCCCAAGGTACACGAAGGCACAACTTGGTCGCAAGATTCGTGCGCGTGCGCGTCGGGGCTCGGCGTGATTCATGGGACCTACCAGGGGCAGTCGTTACCGCTTGGCTTGACCGCGAACCATCTTTTTTACCTTGCGCTTGCGCGAACCGCGGGCGTACTCGCGGGGGCGCAAAGGTTTTTCCGCCTTGCGTTTCTTGCGGGCTGCGCGTTTGGCCTTCTTCCGATCTTCCAGGCTGAGCTTCCTTGTGTTTGCCATTCCTTATTTGCCACCTCATTCGGTTTTTTGCCTGCGTGGTGCGTGCTTTGCTTCGAGCCCCTGGTTAGGAAGGCCACCTAGGCGCGCTCGAGCTGCGCATATTTCTCGACCAGCTTCTTCAGGCCAAACCGAGGGAATTGTACCGTAATCTTGGCATGATCACCTTCTCCTTCTCGTCGGTGGACCGTGCCTTCCCCGTATTTCGGATGTTTCACTTTCTGGCCCGGACGGAACCCGGTTGCACCCGAGGGCTCCTGGACCGGCAGCTTGACCAGGTTGAACTTCTTCCCGCGGGAGGCGAAGAACTCGGCAATATTTTGGGCGGAGTTGTAGGTGCGCACCGGGACGGAGCGCCGCGGGCGGCCTGCTTGGTACCGCGCCCTCCAGCTTACGCTCTGATCCTCGTCCTCATAAGCGAACTCGCGCGAACCGCCCTCGGCGTCGGTTTCCTCGAATCGCTCGAGCGACGACGCCCGGACGCCTGCCCGGGAGGCTCGCGCCTGACCCAGTTCTTCCATCAGTTCCGCAGGTATTTCTTCGAGAAAACGCGAGGGGACCGCCGCGTCGGGAAGGTCGGTGCCGTAGCGGCGCCGGTACACGGCGCGGGTCAAGATCAAGGTATCCATGGCGCGGGTCATTCCAACGTAGCACAGGCGTCGCTCTTCTTCGACCGCGTCGGGCTCGAGGAAGGTGCGGGAATGGGGAGCCAGTCCTTCTTCCAGTCCGCAGAGAAACACCAGGGGAAATTCCAGCCCTTTGGCTGCGTGCAGCGTCATGAGGGTCACTTGGGCTCGCTCGTCATAGGCGTCGACGTCGCTCACCAGAGCAGCATGATCGAGGAACTGCTCCAGAGTTTCGCCGCGGTCGCGCGAGTCCATGGCGGCGTTGACCAGTTCGCGGAGGTTCTCGAGGCGTGCCAGGGCTTCCGGAGTGTCTTCCTTTTCGAGTTGTTGGATGTAGCCGGTGCGATCGATCAGGAACTTCAAGATTTCGGCCGTGCTGGCAGGACCTCCAGGGGTGCGGAACGGTTCTGGGCTTCCCGCTGCGAGATCAGTTTCGCGGCCCTCGGGCTCCCCCAGTTCCTTTGCCGCCTCTTCGGCCACCAGTCCGAAAGTCGCTGGATCAAACCCAACCTGATCGTCCCCACCGTCGACCGGCAGGGCGTCCGACTCCCGAGGACGAGCGCTTTCGCGCAGGCGCTCCAGGTAAGTTCCAGCCAACATCGCACGGGCATCTTCGATCAAATCCCGGAAATTCGAGAGAGCAGCCAGTACACGCTGCGGTAAAAGCCGGCGCCTGATGGCCTCCCCGATCGTAGCCCACAGGGTGAGACCCGATTCGAGGGCCAGCCGTTCCAGAGTGTCGAGGGTGGCCTTTCCAATGCCACGGGACGGCGTATTGATGATTCGCAAGAGCGCAATCGAATCGTCCACGTTGTGGATCAGTTTCAGGTAGGCGATGAAATCCTTGATCTCCGAGCGCTCATAGAAGGAGAAGCCACCGACCACGTTGTACTTTAATTGATAGCGGCGCATCGCTTCTTCAAACAACCGAGACTGCGCGTTGATGCGGTAGAGCACGGCCGCCCGAGCCTCCACGCCTTGCTCGGTAGCTTCGCGAACATAACGCGCAATGGAGTCGGCGACAAAAAGCGCCTCATTCTCCCCATCGGATGCCTCGTAGTATCCGATTTTGCTGCCACCCAGACGCGAGGTCCAGAGGTTCTTTCCTTTGCGTTTGATGTTGTTCGACACCACCGCCGAAGCTGCTGCCAGAATGTTTTGCGTCGATCGATAGTTCTGCTCAAGACGCACAATCTTCGATCCCGGAAAATCCTTTTCGAACTCGAGTATGTTGCGAATCTCCGCCCCGCGCCAGGAATAGATCGACTGATCTTCGTCGCCGACGGCGCAGATATTGTGGTGAGTCCCGGCCAGAAGACGCATCAGTTCGTATTGCGGACGGTTGGTGTCCTGATATTCGTCGACCAGAACATATTCGTAGCGCTGATTGTAGAACTCCCGCACTCGCGGCACGGCTTTCAGCAGGCGCAAACCCTCCAGCAGGAGATCGTCGAAATCGAGCGCATTCGCCCGGGCCAACTCCTTCTTATATTCGGCGTAGATTTGCGCCACATGTTCGGTCCTGGGGTCGGCCGACTGCAAATAAAGCTCCTGCGGGTCGAGCATATGGTTCTTGGCCCAGGAGATTTGGGCGAGAGCGGATCGCGGGGTTAGTTGCTTGTCGTCAATTCCCAGCCTGCGGATCACCGATTTGATGAGTTGCTGTTGATCGGCTTCATCGTAGATGACGAACTGCCGGGTGAGCCCGAGGGGAGGAACGCCAGGCGTGGCAGACGGAATCCGCAGTGCCTCGACGTCTCGGCGCAGGATCCGTACGCAGAGGGAATGGAAGGTCGAGATCAATGGTTTCACGACCGACAGGCCCCCCACCAACTTGTCCACCCGCGAGACCATCTCGGCCGCAGCCTTGTTGGTGAAGGTCATGGCCAGGATCGCTTCCGGCTTCACCCCGAGATTCTCGATCAGGTGGGCGATTCGGTAGGTGATGACACGAGTCTTGCCGCTGCCCGCGCCGGCAAGAATCAACACCGGGCCGGCGGTGGTCTCGACCGCCTCACGCTGTTGCGGGTTGAGTTGGGAAAGGAAGGACAATGGTCAGGAAACGACTCCGCTGCGTAATCAATTCTACACAAAAGCGTTCTTTGCGGCCGGAGAGACCGCCTTCCTCGAGAAATGAAACGAGGGCCGAGCGAGAGTGTGCCACTGCGGCCAGCAACGCTCGCGGATGGAATAAGCCAACGCTACGACTTGGCTGCCGTCCGCGCCGCCTTGCATTCCTGGCAAGGGCACCAGTCGCGCAAGAACTGCCAGGAATAAATCCCCAGTTCGTGCCCGTCATTCCAGTGAAACTTGATGGCGTACTTCCCCACACCCTCGGCCGCAAGCGGCTTGGCCGCCGGTTTAAACATAGGCAAAGCGCCGGGAGCCGGCTTGGGCGGCTCGCCGGGGTCCCGCCGGGTCTTGCCCCGTTCCTCATCGCACAACGCGCAGGGACAGGCGTCCCGGAGAAAGGGAAAGGTGTAGTGGGACTGGTGTCCGTCCCTCCATTCGATGTCCACACCGGTTCCGCTGGTAAGATTCACCTTGACAGATTTGGGATCCGCCACTGCCATCAACTCAGTATCGCACGAGCGTCTGGCTGCCGCCGGTGTGGCTCGAACCGGCCCACGATGAGCCCGGACTCGCTGAACCTTCGCGTGCGTGGATGCTGCACCCGCCTGATACTGGTCCAGCCATGGTCTCGGCGACTAGGAGAGATATTCCACCGTTTGCTCAATCAAGGTCGAGGTCATTTTGTACGGATCCCCCGGGGCGTCGTACTCAATCGAACAATATCCCCGGTAGCCGTGCCGCCTCAGAATGGCGAAGGTCCGCGGCAGATCTACGTGCGTGGTTTTGCCTTGCTCGTTGACCTCGCTGTCCTTCACATGACAGATGCCATAGGCGTGTTGGAACATGACATCGATGGCACGGTACGCGTAGTCTTCGTCGTGCGCATTCAAAGTATTGCCGAAATCCGGCAAGGCATGCAGCCATGGGCTGTTGACTTTTTCCATGACGGCTACCAGGAAGAACGGATCCTCGCTCAAGGGATTGTCGTTCTCGAGATGCACCACCACGTTTCTGGCGGAAGCGTACTCGACTACGCGCCCTAAGCTTTCGGCCAGGCGTCCGACGTCCGGCTTGGCATCTTTGGCCTCCGGGATATTCACCCGAACACTCGGCGATCCGATGCTTACGGCCACGTCGATCCACTGCTTCGCGAAAGTGATGGCGCTTTCGCGCTCATCCCGGTCTAAGGCATAAGGACTGTGCTCCCCATCCGCGGCGATATTCGCCACTGCCGCAGGCGCTTTCTCCACGGCGGCGCGAAACTTGGCCAGATATCGCGGATCGGTGGACGGCATATGACCCGACCACGGCTCAATCCGGTGAACTTGGAATTTCTCCACCACGTGTGCGGCAAAGTCTTTCAGTTCGATGGTTGGGTTGCCCGTCTTATGCTCCTCTCCCTGAATGAACATGCGAAAGGGATAGGATGAAACCGACACTCGTTCCCGAGGTGCGGAAGGAAACCTGACCGAGGGCTCGGAGGGTGTCGCGGCGACGGCCAGACCGGGGGAAAGGAGAATCCCCGCGGCGCCGCAGCATTGCTCTAGAAACTTCCGTCGAGTCGTCTCACTCACGCCGCGCCAGTGTAGCAGAGAACCGGCCGCTTCACCCTTGACGGTAGACGAATTCTATCGACACTCGATCACGGTGTGCTGTTGCTGTCCGCTGGCATCGATAGCTTCCGCCGGATGATGGCAATAGCAGCTGTTGTCGGGCGCGGGCAGGCAGTTCCGAATAATCCAGTCCCCAGTGCGCAGGGTGGCGTTTTTGGCCTTCGCTGTGGGCGCCGCGGGCGGTGGCGGAGGAGGTGGGGGCGGAGGGGGCGGATTGTGTGCGCAGCCAACCAGAACGAGAATCGCCACCGAAACCGGCATCAGTTTTATGCGGGAAGCAACTCGATCCCCTGCGTTTCTGGATTTCCGAAGCCCCATGGCAAGATCAAACGGGACGTCGACGACCGTGGGGGAGCCAGCTTCGTTCTGGAACATCTGGCACCTACCATGGCTGCGCTCTTCGACCCGAGCTTTCGACTCCGCATTCCCCTGCATTTCTTCCTCACCCTGTTTCAGCATCTCGCCGCTGGTTCGAAAGATACCAGAATTTGGCCGCAGGTTACTGATTTTCAAGAGATAAGAACCAGCCTATGAAAGAGGAAGGATGGACCGCTAGCGGCTAAGTCGAGGCCTGGAGAGACAACCCGCTTGCCCCTCCGGGTGAAGTATTGTCCTAACCACAAGGTTTGTCGGGGAACACGAAGATTTTTTGCGCCCGCTCCGATGCGAGTGTTTCCTCACGATAATAGCGGCCCAGAATTCCATCCTTCCACACGAGCAAATCCGGATTCGCTTGCGCAAATGCCTCCCAGGTCTGCGGCTCTGTCTCGGCCATGCGCTGGCGGATCAAACACACGTACGCCCAAGTGACCGTCTCGTGATACCGATTCGCTTTGCCATGCAGGGCGGCGAAGTGTTTCAACCCGCTGCAGAATCTTGCGAGCGCTTCCTCCGGCGGATACTTGTTCAAGTACGCAAACGCCACATGTAGGTGATCGGCGTGATGAAACGGTTCCAGGGTTCCACGTTCGAATTGCTCGAGCAACTGTGCATCCGTCATGTTCGGCTCGCTCCAACCACCGCCCACGCCGCCGCCGCGTACACCACTAGCCCGCCGACATTTGTCTGGCCGTGCAGAATGTGGAGCAGCATCGCCAGCGCGAAGATCACCATCAGCGCTAGGCCACCGGTCACCATTGTGCGTGGAATTAGGAACAGTGCGGCGGCCAGCATCTCGGCCGAAGCCAAGGCCGTCAAGACAACCCTAGGCACTCCCACTTGGTGCGCGGCAGAAGTGTGGCCAGAGAAGACTAGCAGCGCAGCCTCGGCGAACACCACCACCCCCAAAGTCCACTGCAATCCGCGCATCGCCTTGGGCTGTGGCATTGGTTACCGCCTCCGCTTGGCCCGGCTGCGTTCCTTCAGCTTGTGGCTGGCGCTGGCATCCAGTTCGAGCCCATAGAACTTCTTCAGTTCCTTGATCCGCGTTTGCGACTCGGCGTTGAACGGGCATTTGCCTTCGAAGGCATGCAGCACAATTCCTTCGAGCAAGTCCCCGAGCGTCAGATCGTGATATTCGGCGAACGCCTTGAGCACCTTAAGCAGACGCTTCTCCATCCGCACCCCGGTCTGCACCCGTTCTACGAAAAGCGGGGAATCCTCTTCCATATTTACCAATGTACATTGGTACATAGGTACATACAAGCGAAAAATGACAAAACGGACAACGAGTCGCCGGGGCCGGCTTAACCCTCCGCAAGGAGACTCACACGCCGCACGGGCTGCCCTTGGGCAACTTCGGACAGGACCCCGGGCGGGGCACAGTCGCGCTGGCGGTCGACCAGGAAGGGAAGACTTGTTTGGGGTCTGTCGTTGCGTGAAAAGCTAGGAGCCGGGACTTTCCGCTCTTCTATAATCATGGCTCCGTGTCCACCACTCCAACCCCATCCTTCAGCCCTTCGTCCGCGCGCGGCTTTCGTGTGCAGGCGGAGCGATTCTGGCGAAGGGTGACAGACGGGCTGGAGTTGAACCAGTTGTGGAATCAGTTTCAGGTGGATGCGCGATCGAGCTATCGCCTGTATTCCCAGAATATCGACGCCAGTCCGAAAGCAGGAATTCCCAAGCGAAAGCAGTGGTGGAACGTCGTCCAACAATTCTTCTGGGCGATCTTGGAGAAGCTGTCGCCGGCCCGGCGGGTACTGCTGCTGGCGGCACTGCTGCTCATTATCCTGAATCCCGAGATGTCATGGACGGATAAGGGAGGTATGCACGTTATCGGCTTCGATCTCCGTTTGTGGGGTGGGCTGTTGATGTTCGTGTTGCTGATGCTCGAGGTAGCGGATCGGGTCGTGATGAAGCGCGACCTGGAGATTGCGCGCGAGATTCAAAGGTGGCTGCTGCCCGTGAACCCTCCGGCGGTGCCGGGGTTGGAGATTGCGTTTGCCACGCGCCCCGCCAACACGATCGCCGGCGATTACTACGACGTCTTTGCCCGGGCCGGTGCCGAGGGTGGCGCTAACAATTTCCTGCTCGTGGTGGCGGATGTGGCCGGCAAGAGCATCCCGGCGGCACTGCTCATGGCAACTTTCCAGGCTAGTTTGAAGACGCTCTCCACTACGCCGATGTCTCTGGGGCAACTGGCGGAGCGAATGAATCACTACATGTGCGCCAACAGCCAGAGCGGCTTGCGCTTCACGACTGCATTTCTGGGGGAGTATGATCCGGCGGGACGGACGCTGACCTATATCAACGCGGGACACAACCCTCCAATTCTGAGACGGGCATCGGGAAGTATCGAACGGCTGGAGGCGGGCGGGCTCCCGTTGGGCATTCAGGACGACACCTCGTACCAGACGGGCACGGTTGCCCTCGAGAGCGCGGATTGGCTGGTGATCTTTACCGACGGGGTGGTGGAAGCGGTGAATGATCGGAACGAGGAATTTGGGGAACAGCGTCTGGTCAGCGTCCTCCATGGGGGTGCCATGCTCTCTCCGAACAAACTTCTAAGCCGGGTCATGGTTGACCTTGACTTCTATGTCGGGAACACGCCTCAGCATGACGACATCACCTGCCTGCTGGTGAAGGCCTAGTAGAGGTATTTCTGTTGTCCCGCATCGACAATACTGTTCGAACTAAAGTGACACCCAGAATCTGATGGCGCGCTACTAAGGCGTGCACAACGATTTTCCGGTAAGTCGTTTTCACAGCCTCGCCCGCGGATCCGGATGCGACTATAATCGTCGAGCTTCGCGAAAGGACCGTCTTGAGACGAATCATTCTGCTCCTGCTGCTAGCCAGCGCATGGGCGCAAAATCCGCCCGCGCCAGCCCCGACACCCAATTCGAAGCCGCAAGTTCTATGGGAGAAGATGGAGGCCAGCGTAGGCGAGATCGACCGTAGCCTGGATGGCGTGCTGGGAGTAGCGATCAAAGATCTCACCACGGATCAAACCTTCCTTCTGCGCGCCGATCAAGTCTTTCCCCAAGCCAGCTCCATCAAGATTGCGGTTCTGGCCGAGCTTTATCATCAATCGCAGCTCGGGGCTGAGGGTCACTCCAAGCAAGCCAAGCTCATGGATGGCTATACCTTTCAAACTTCCGACCTGGTACCCGACAGTGACATCATGCAAGGGCTCACATCCGGTGTCACTCGCCTGACCAACCGGGATCTGGCGACCATGATGGTGGCCGTGAGCGATAACTCTGCGACCAACGTGCTCATCGATCGACTCGGGATGGACAAGGTAAATGCGCTCATGGATAGCTTAGGTCTTGTTCACACGCGCCTTCGCCGAAAGATGATGGATGTGCAGGCGGCCCGGGAGGGACGCGAAAACGTGTCCACGCCGCGTGAAATGATGTCCTTGCTGGAGAGTCTCTATCGCGGGAAAGTGCTCAACAGGGCCATGACCGACGACTTCTTTAAGGTTCTCAGCACCCATAAGGGTAGTTTCATTCCTCGCGACCTGCCCGCCGATGTGCAAAGTGCCAACAAGCCAGGAGAGCTCGAGGGCGTACGCAACGATTCCGGAATCGTATTCGCTCCCAACCGCCCTTATGTGATTTGCGTGATGACAACCTATCTGACGAATGAGCGCGCTGGCGAAGAAGTGATCAGCAAAATCTCCGCGGCGGCGTATCGGATGTTCAACCGGTTGGGGCGTGCTTCCGAGTATGGTCGCGTGGTCTCGCTAGCCAACAGCAGCGCGCCTTAGTTGACTCACCCACCGGCCGGAATCGGCATTTCTTGACACCCTTCTCCCGCGGCCTTTATGCTTGAATATTGCTCCGAACTTGCGACTCTGAGCGTCTTCCGCGCGTCGTTGGCGGTATCAACAGGGGGTGCAGAGTCTCTATGCTCATTGAAATTCATGAGCTCGAACTTCATCCGATCGATTTTGACGAGAAACTTCTTCCCGGTCGGATCGACCTCGGCGCGGATGTGCGGCAGCGCGGTCCGTTAGAGGCCAGCGGTCGCGCTCAACTGGTCGAGGAGCATCACGGTAAGCATAAGCTGATCAAGGATATACGGCTCACAGGGAAGTTGTCGGCCAGTCTGGAAATCGCCTGTGCCCGCTGCCTGGCGCCGGTGATGCAGGATGTCGAGCGAGAGTTCGATCTGCTCTACCGCCCCCAGGGCACGGATGCCGGGCTGGACGAACTCAGCGTTTCCGGTGCCGAGGCGGAAATCGGCTACTACCAAGGAACGGGTTTGCTGCTCGAAGATGCGCTGCGCGAGCAGGTGCTGCTGGCCGTTCCCCTGAAAGCAATTTGCCGGGAGGATTGCAAAGGACTTTGCCCGCAGTGCGGCGCGGATCTAAACCTTGCGCAATGTTCTTGTCAGGTGCCTGTCGGAGACCCACGCTGGTCGGCTCTGAAAGAGTTTCGCGGTAAATTGGAACACTGAGCGGAAGGTCCCGGTGCGGTTGGCTGTCTCCGGACAGCCATGGGTCGCGGAGGACAGCACTCGAGCAACTGCGCCTCCAGAGAGATTCTGATCGACCGAGTGTATTCAGCGGCTCGCAGTAGCGATGATCGCTTTACGAGGAATTGCAATGCCAAACCCCAAACGGCGCCACTCCAAAGCCCGCACCGGTAACCGGCGCGCGCATGATTCTCTGCAGCTGCGGTCACTTTCTGAATGCCCGAACTGTCACGAGCGTAAATTGCCGCATCGCGCCTGCCCTAAATGCGGTTACTATAAAGGCCGCGAAGTTCTGGAAGTCAAAAGCGCCAGTTAACTTTCTCGCACACCATGCCAAGCGTCATAGCCTTGGACGCGATGGGTTCGGATCGCCGACCGAAACCTGAGATCGAAGGGGCAATCCAGGCGGCACGGCACTTCCATGTACGCGTGCTGCTGGTGGGTCCGGAACCTACCCTCCGGGCCGAGCTGGGGCGCTATCCATCGGCCTCCGAGCTGCCCATCGAAATTGTCCATGCCAGCGAAGTCATCCGCATGGATGATAAAGCCGTGCAGGCGGTGCGCAGCAAGCGCGATTCGTCCATGCGTGTCGGTCTACGCCTGGTGCGCGAGCGGCGAGCCGCCGGTTTCGTGACCGCCGGTAACACCGGTGCGGCGATGGCGACGGCGAAGATGGTGTTAGGGGCGATTCCGGGAGTGGACCGTCCCGCCTTGGCCGCGGTTTTTCCCACCGCCATGGGCACGGCTGCGATCCTGCTCGATGTTGGAGCCAACGTCGATTGCAAGCCCCACAACTTGGAGCAATTCGCGGTCATGGGGGAGATCTACTTTCGCACCATGTTCGGCACCCGCGGCCCACGGGTGGGATTGCTTTCGATCGGCGAGGAAGAAACCAAAGGCAACGATTTGACCAAGGAATCGTTCCTATTGCTGAAGCAACTGCCCCTCAATTTTGTGGGAAACGTGGAGGGACGCGATCTGTATAACGGCCATGTGGACGTCATCGTGGCGGACGGGTTTGTCGGCAACGTCGCTTTGAAGATCTCCGAAGGCCTGGCCAATCTGGTGCACCATACTCTCAAGGAATCGCTGAAGGCTACGATCACGCGGCAAGTAGGTTATTTGCTCTCGCGCAGTGCGTTCGCCGATTTCAAGAAACGCCTGGACCACACCGAGTATGGAGGTGCGGCGCTGTTGGGCGTGAAGGGCGTGTGCTTCATTACCCACGGGTCGTCGAATGCCAATGCCATCAAGAATGCGATTCGTGTGGCCGCCGAGTTCGCCGCGAGTGGAATCAACGAAAAAATTGAGAAGGAGCTGGCGGGCCTAGCTGCTGCGCCCGCCCTTCCGCGGTAGCCGTGGCGGTCTGTCCCGGAAATCATTTCCTCTATGGCAAAATCGTCGTCGATTGCGTTTTTGTTTCCCGGCCAAGGCTCGCAAAGCGTCGGCATGGGCAAAGAATTGGCCGAGAAATACCCGATTGCCTGGCAAACCTTCGCCGAAGCCGACGAGGCGCTCGGCTATAAGCTTTCTCAGGCCTGCTTCGAGGGGCCCGAGGAGCAGCTTCGGCTCACCGAGGTCACGCAACCCGCCATCTTGACGACTTCCGTAGCCGCATGGCGTGTTCTCTCCGAGAAAGGGCTTAAAGCCTCGTTTGTCGCAGGCCACAGCCTGGGTGAGTATTCGGCGCACGTGGCCGCCGGCACGCTGAGTTTCGTGGACGCAGTGCGCACCGTCCGACTGCGGGGAAAGTACATGCAGGAGGCGGTTCCGGTCGGTGTGGGCGCGATGGCAGCGATTCTTGGCATGGGCCTGGATGCGGTAATCGAGGTGTGCCACGATGCCGCCCAGGGCGAGGTCTGCGAGCCTGCCAACATCAACTCCAGGGAACAGGTTGTAATTTCCGGCCACACCGCGGCGGTCGAACGTGGCGCCAAATTGGCGGATGCGCGCGGAGCCAAACGCGCCAAGGTGCTTCCGGTCAGCGCACCCTTTCATTGTTCCCTGATGAAACCAGCCCAGGATCGCCTGGCGCCGGATCTTCAAGAGCTCGCGTTTCAGCGCCCCGGGATTCCGGTGGCGTCGAATGTCGATGCCGCTCTGGTCGAGGATGCCAACCGCGCTCGCGACGCGCTCATCCGCCAGGTCACCAGGCCAGTGCGGTGGGAGCCATCGATGCGCATGCTGATGGCTCAGGGCGTCGACATCTTCGTCGAAATCGGTCCGGGGAAGGTGCTTTGCGGCCTTCTGCGGCAGATTGACCGCTCGATGACCGGATTGCACGTGGAAAATGAAGCTTCCCTGCAGAAGACCTTGGAGCATTTGGCGGTGAGAGCCTAAGAGCCCGCCGCTTACTCCGTAATCCAGGTCCACCAATTGCCGCACTCGATCTCCTGAGGCGAGAACGAGAGGGTGTGATCAGATTTCTGCACCCAGACGTAGGCGTGCTCGGCGCGCTGGTTGATCGTCACCTGTACGATGACCCCGCTGCCACCTCCCGGGGTTAACGAGCAGTCGACGTGATAGGACTTAATCAGCCCCCATTCACCGCCCGGCCCCCAGTCGCGATAAAAATCGTTGAATGCATAGGTGGTGTATTTCGCGAGGTGTTGCTTCCACTCCGGATCGTGCAGCCAAACTGCGTAAGCGGTCTCATAATCCTGCTTCTCGAGCGCCGCGAAAAACTTGCGTGCCGTGATCCGCTCGGAATGATTCCGCAGGTGGTACGCAACCCACGACCCAAGCAGCAGGACACAGACGATGGTGAGGATCAACTTTCGTCGCCTCCGCTCCCTCGTCGGATCGTACGGCTCGGCATCCATCAAGGCCATGGCCTAAGCATAACGGATGCCCCGTGCCATTCACCATAGAGAGGATGGCGTGAAGGGTGGGGAGGCGATTTTCTTACCTCTTCTGTTCTCGACTGCCCTTACAAGGTCCGCTTGAAGAGCGGGATGGCGATACCCAAGGTGATGAACGCGAAAATCGTGAGGTAGATCATGTCGGGAACAATCGCGCTCAAACTGGCCTCTTTCAGAAGCAGGGACTTAAAGCCATGCACTGCATAGGTAAAGGGGTCGGCTTTGGCAATCGCTCGCAGCCACGCGGGAAACGCCTGCACGGGATAGATGGAACCACTGGGGAAAAACAGTAGCGTGTTGAGGATTCCGAAGATGGCGCGCGGCACGAGCGGGTCTTCGATGCGAACCATCAGCAGGAACATGAACGTGTTAAAGGCAAGCGAGGTCAGGACAATCATGAGGATCAAGCCCACCATGGCGGCGGGATGAAAAACCGTGCTCACGCCTGCCAGCAGGGAACCGATCACGGTGATGACGATGCCCGTGAGAACCGCCTTGATCGCGCCTGCCCCATTGAGACCAAACACCAGTTCCGTCTTGGTGATGGGCGTGACCAGATAACCCTCGTGGATGCCTCGCGCTTTGTCATCGATGTAAAGCATGCCGCCGCCGATCATCACCGACACAAACATCGCCAGCGTGATCGAGCCGGGAAGAAGGTACTTCATGTATTCGATATAGGGGTACAACTCAACCGTCTCAAGGACGGTTTGTTCGAGAATGCGAGGAGAAACCGTGGGTTGATTGAGGGCGTTGGTGATACCCGTCAGTTCGTCCTGCAAGGTTGAGCTCATGAAGTTATCACTATTGTCGACTACGAGGGCGATGCGCGGCTGATCCTGTTCGTAGACGCGCCGGGAATATTGCGGAGGAATGATGACTGCTCCCTGAATCTTGCCATTGCGCACGTCGTTCATCGCCGTTGTCGGATCGCGATAGTAGACCGGCTCGAAGGTGCGCATGTTGGAGCGCACGGAGTCAAAGGCTTGGCGGATCTTCAGGGCCTGTGTGCCCCCGTCCTGGTCGACCACTCCCAGCCGGGCATCGCGGATCTTGCCGCCAAAGGCGTTCCCGAGCACAATGAGCTGCACCAGAGGAAAAATCATCGATGCCATCATCAAGGCGGGGGAGCGGAAAAACTTCCGCATTTCCCGTTCGATAATGGCCAGCATGCGATTCATGGGCGCAGCCCCGGGCTTTGCGGCATGACGAAGGCATAGGCCTTTTGCAGTTCGTCACGGAGTTGCCGCCCCGTGTAGTGGACGAACACGTCATCGAGCGTGGTGTTTTGTACGGAAAGAGACTTGACGGCGACTCCCGCTGCAACCGTGGCTTCTACCAGCTCCGTGGTCGTCTGCGAACCGTTTCCGGTCAAGATCCGGTAGGCTCCCGGGGCTTCCGTCTGCACCGAGGTCACACCCTTCAACCCTCGTAAATGCTCTTCCCAATCCGGCGGCATAGCGGTGAACTGCACTTCGATCACGTTCGATCCCGGCACGCTCGCCTTCAGGGCCTGAGGAGTGTCAAGAGCGACGAGCTTGCCATGGTCTACGATGGCGATGCGGTCACAGAGGCGGTCGGCTTCGTCCATGTAATGGGTGGTGATCAGGATCGTAAGCTGGCGATGGGCCTTGATGTTGGTTAGCATCTCCCAAACCCCGACCCGGGAAACCGGATCGAGTCCCGTGGTGGGCTCGTCCAGGAAGAAAATCTGCGGGTTATGCACCAAGCCGCGCGCAATTTCCAGGCGCCGCCGCATGCCGCCCGATAAGGTCTTGGTCTGGGCGGTGCGCCACTTCGTGAGGTCCACCAGCGCCAGCAGTTCCTCGATGGAGGCCTTGCGCTTCTTGGCCGGAACATCATAGAGCTTGGCATAGATGTCCATGTTCTCTTCCACCGTAAGATCCAGGTCGCTGGTAAGTGCCTGGGGAATCACCCCGATGGCGCGCCGCGCCGCATCCGGTTCCATGGTCACGTCGTGACCGGCCACGCGAGCCCACCCCGCGGTGATGGGGATCAGGGTGGTCATCATGCGGATGAGGGTGGACTTGCCGGCCCCGTTCGGGCCGAGCAGGCCAAAGATTTCTTCGTCTTTGACCTGAAAGGAAATGTCGTTGACGGCGGTGAAATCACCATATTTCTTGACGATGTGTTCCACCTCGATCGCGTTGGGATGGGAGGATCGAACGCCGTCCTGCCCATTGCGCGACGCGCCGCCGGGATTGCCGTCGAGGGCGATCACGGTTGCTTCTCCGCCGCGGTCTTGGCTTGTGCCGTACCCTTGAGTTGCTCAGGCAAGATCAGGACTTCCGCGGTCATACCGGGAACATAGGCGCCCCGGGGGTTGTCCAGCCGCACCTTGAGCACAATGGTTCGAATATCGCGCTTGCGGCGGTTGACGTCGCGCTGGGTGGCGAAATCGGCCTCCGCGGCCTTGAAGAAGACTTTTCCCGAGGTCATGGTGCCGCCGGGCAGGCGAATGGGCAAGACATCTCCCAGGCCGATGTGGTCGGCATTGGTTTCCGGAATGGCGGCACGAACCCAGGTGTCGCTCAGCTCGACCAGCGTGACAATGGGCTGGCCGGGATTCAACACTTCCCCCTCGCGTGCGGCCCGCACGGAGACGGTTCCGGTGATGGGAGCATAGATTTTGGTGTAGCCCAGCCGTACTTCGGCCTGCCTCAGCATTTCTACCGCATTCGCGAGCTGAGCCCGGGTAGAGGCGACCGTACGCTCGGCGGCATGGGCCGTATGGGTATTGGCGACCGCCGTATTGAGATCCGCCTGCGCGGCGCTCACCTGTTGCCCGAGCGATTCGACGACCGCTTGCTGCGCCGCCAAGTTGGTCTCGGCCTGGACCCGATCCTGATCGGAGGCCACCCCTTGTTTGGCCAGCTCGATGGTTCGCCGGCTGTCACTCTGAGTACGTTCCAGGGTGGCTTCGGCCTGGGACAGTTGTGCTCGGACCGAAGCCAACCGGGCTTGTGCGTTGGCTACGCTGCTGGTCGTAGATCCTTCGGTGGCCTCCAGGGTTGCCTGGGTTTCCGCGACCCTGTACTTCAGGCTGTCGATGGTGGCCGCCGCAGCTCGTTCTTCGGCTTCGAGTTCGGAGGGATCGAGCACGGCGATCAGGTCGCCTTGCTTCACCGGGGTTCCCTCCTCTACCAGCAACCTTTGTATGCGACCCTGAATCTGGGGACTCACAATGATCTGGTTGGAATCTACGGTTCCGATGAGCACGATATCGCGATGACTGGGCGTCGAAACAAAGTAATAGGTGAGCGCGATCCCGAAGATGATCAGCACGATCAACAGAAAACGGTTCCGTACACTCATGAACGCACTCTCCTGCCCTTCTTCTCCTCGGCCCGCTTCGCCGGGGCATCAGGGCTTACCGCATCCTCGGCGCAGGATTCGCGGAGGGAGGGTTCGGCCGCCGACTGGGAAACGAGCACCCTCAAGATCTCGAAGAATTCGTCCTTGCGGCTCATGGCAGCACTCTTTCCGGTTTCTGATGGGGCAGAAACAACGCCGCTGAAATGAAATCCAGCACCGCGGCCCGGCGCTCCGCGATGCGTTCCGCCGACAAGGGATCGGACCCGATCACACTCTTGAGCACCGGAGCACTGATGAAGTAGAACACCACCAAGGCAACCATCGAGGGAATGAACTGCAGCGGGTGCATGGGACGAAATTCTCCCGCAGCAATTCCCTGACGAATCACCGTGCCCAGCTTTCGGTACAAGGGCAGGAAGTACTGTTTCGCGATTCGTTTCAAATGGGGCGAACCCTGTCCAGAACGCATCATTTCCATCTGGATCAGGTCGCGGTTGAACTTGTGACTGGCGATGTAATCAAAGTACGCGCCCACATAGGTCAAAATCTTTTCACCGGGAGCGAGGTCACGATCGAGGACCTCGAGCAGGTGGGCTCGCATTTGCCCGAAGGCATGATCCAAGGAGGCGCCATAAAGCGTCTCTTTGTCCTCGAAGTAGTAATAGAGCAGGGCCTTGTTGACTTTGGCGGTCTCGGCGATGGCATCAATCCGGGCCCCGGCCATTCCTCTCCGGGCAAACTCCTGGATCGCCGCCTGCAGGATGGCAGCTCGGCTCTGCTCCGGCCGGCCGCGGGAACCCAAGCGCGATGGAACCGCTCTCGTTGCCATATTAATTAACCAGTTAGTTAGATTATACCGGCCGCAGGGGTTCCCGACAAGGGGACTTTGGAGGGCCCTGCTCTAGGGGGTACCGCCCGCGACGGAGGGCACGAGGAGAACCTCATCGCCGTCCTGGAAGGTGTAGCCATTTCCCCCGAGGAAGCGGATATCTTCTTCGTTGACGTAAATATTCAGGAAGCGGCGAATCTGCCCGGCCTCGTCCCGCAGATGCGGTTTGAGCTCGGGAAACTGCTGATCGAGCACGGCAAACAGCTCTCCCAGATTCGTCGGCGAGCAAGTCACCCTGGCGGTGCCGCCGGTATGGCGGCGCAGGGCAGTGGGAATCTCGACGGTGATGGCCATATCACGCCTCCACAATTTCCTGGATCGGGGCAGAGATCTCGCTGACTCGTTCGAGGAACGCTTCGAATTCCGCTAATTTGGGACGAATCGCTTCGGCGGCTTCGAATTGCCCCGACAGCGCGTCCGTGGTTTTCAAGCCGTTGCCGGTGATGCACAGAACGGTTGTCTCCTCCGCGCGAATCCGCCCTTGCCCGTACAGCTTGCGGGCACAGCCGACGGTCACGCCGCCTGCGGTTTCGGCAAAAACACCTTCGGTTTCGGCCAGGAGCCGGATCGAGTCGAGGATTTCGCCGTCGGAAACATCCTCGGCCCACCCGCCGCTCGTGCGAATCGTCTTGATCGCATAGGGGCCGTCAGCCGGATTTCCGATGGCCAAGGAACGCGCTAGGGTAGAGGGCTTCTGTGGTTCAATTTCCGCATTTCCTGCCTTGACGGCGGTCGAGATGGGAGAACAACCCGTCGCTTGGGCGCCGAAGATCTTCACCGGCTTGGGCTCGACCAGGCCGAGATCGATCAGTTCCGCGAAGGCCTTCTTGATCTTGGTGATCAGCGATCCGCCGGCCATCGGCACCACGACGTTGTCCGGCAGACGCCAGCCCAGTTGCTCGGCAATCTCGAAGCCAACCGTCTTCGACCCTTCCGCATAGTACGGTCGGAGGTTGACATTCACGAATCCCCAGTGATGCTCGTCCGCGATCTGCGAGCACAACCGGTTTACCTGGTCATAGTTGCCGGCGATGCGCACCAGGGTTGTGCCGAAGACCTGGGTGCCCAGAATCTTCGCCGGCTCCAGATCCGCCGGAATGAAGATCCAGGATTTCAATCCGTTGCGCACCGCCTGCGCGGCGACCGCATTGGCTAAATTGCCGGTAGAGGAACAGGCCACGGTATCAAAGCCAAAGCTGCGGGCCTGAGCCAAGGCCACGGCCACCACCCGGTCCTTGAAGCTGAGGGTTGGCAAGCACACCGCGTCATTCTTGAGGAACAGCCGCTTCGCGCCGCAGGCGTCGGCCAAACGGGGTGCCGGCAGCAGCGGCGTGAAGCCGGCGGGAAGGCTCGGTTGAAAGTCTTGGGGCAGGGGCAGCAACTCCGCGTATCGCCACAGATTGGGCGCGCGGCTCCTGATCAGCTCCCGGGTCAATTGGTGGCGCACCGCGTCGTAATCGTAGAAAACTTCCAGGGGAGAGAAACAGTCTTCGCAGATCGAGCGGGCTTGATTCCCCCAGCTCTTGTCACATTCCCGGCAACGCAATTCGTAGTGCGCCATCCTGCCACTCGCTTTCCGAGTAGCTAAGGACGAGCCAGGGAAAAGAGTCCTAAAATGCGAAGGCCTCTTTTTCCGGGAATAGGAAAAGAGGCTGCGGAGGCAAAAACTGATCGCATCCGAATCTCATGTTCCCTGTTTCCAGGAGAGAGTTGGCACCTGACGGTCAGAATTGGCTCTGATCCGGTTGCCGTGGCGTCACAGGGCTCGTCCCTCAGCCACTCTACATGAAATCCCGGTCTGCTCCGGAGGAGCGACCGTTACCCCGCCATCCTACACAGGCAAGCGAAGCTGCGTCAAGCAGATTTGCAATCGAGCCCGGCCGGGAAAACAGCGAGCGGGTCGCTGATTATCAGGGCCGGCTACGCCAGTTTCTTCTTGGCAAACGGGACGGCGTAGGCGGCAGGGGGATTGTGCGAACTGGCGGTGGACGCTTTGCGATAGTACTCGAGCGCCTTCTCCTGATCGCCTAATTTTTCATAGGTTTCACCGAGCATGCACTGGATGAGGGCGTCGTTCTGGTCCGACTGGTGCAGTTGCTCGAGAGCCGTTTTGTAGTCTCCCGCATAGAAGGCGACGTAGGCTTGCAGATAGGGAAAGAACCGTGCCTGCTCGGGGTTAGTGCCCTTGTCGAGGATGGCCTTGGCCGCAGCCATGTGCTTCTGGGCTTCGACGGGGTCGCTTCGCCGGGCCGCGATACGGGCTTGGGCATGCTCCCAGCGGAAGTTCCACAGGTCTTGGCGGTCGGGCTTGATGTCCGGTTCCTTCAAGCCAGTTTCGTGCCCAAGTTTGTACCATTTCGCGGCGGCATCGAAGTCTCCGGAATCGAGGCAAACGCGAGCCGCCTCGTCGGCAATCTCTCCTTGCTGAAAGAAGTTGTTCACGGTGCCGTAGAAGTCGAAGACCTGTTGCTCATAGGCGGCCGCTTGGCTGCAATTTGCTTCGAAGGCATACGACATCGCCATCGCTCTCCGCGCTGCGGCTCTGTGCTCCGGGGTGTCTGCCACCGCGACGGCCTTCGCGAAATATTTCCGCGCCTCCTCACCTTGTAACATCAGGTCGAGCACGCTTCCGGCCGCGATGTTGGCGGGAACCGAATCCGGCGATGTCCGTAGCACCTCTTGATATCGCTCGAGCGCCTGTTGCGGCTTTCCCTCGCGGATCAACTGCTGACCCTGTCGAATGAACTCGGGTGCTTGCTGCTGGCCAGGAGTTTGCGTAAACGATGCTGCCGAAGAAGCGAGAAACAGGAACAACTGCCGAACGATGGCGGAACTGGCTTTCATCGGGGGCGATTATATATCGGCCTTGGCTAGCTCAGGCTGTTCAGCAATGGCTGCCTTAGGCTGCCGCGGGTTGAGCCGCGCTCGACGCCTCCGGCTTTAGCTCGATCGCCACTAAGGCGGTTACGGCCTCTATCGGCTTGAGTTCATCGCCGACGCTTAAAGGCTGTACTGGTTCTTCTTCTTCTCTTGGTGGCGCTCCATCCCGAGCTCGATCAACCGCTCGATCAGTTGCGAATAGGACAATCCAGAGGCGGCCCATAGCTTGGGATACATGCTGATCGCCGTGAAGCCCGGCATGGTGTTGATTTCATTCACGTAAATCCTGCGCGTCTTGGGCTCCATCAGAAAGTCGACGCGCGCCAGGCCGGAGCAGTCCACGGCCTGGAAGGCACGAATCGCAAGCTGCTGAACTGTCTTGCTTTCCCGCTGGGTGAGTCTGGCCGGGATAACCAGCTCCGAGCCTTCATCGAGGTACTTCGCCTCATAGTCGTAGAATTCCTTGCTGGGCACGATCTCCCCCGGCAGGGAAGCCTCGGGGTGGTCATTCCCCAGCACGGAGCATTCAAGCTCGCGCGCCTTCTGCTTCTTTCCACCCACTCCCTGTTCGATCACGATTTTGCGATCGAACTTTGCGGCTTCCTCAATACCGGAAGCGAGTTGGCTCGAATCGTGCACCTTCGAAATGCCGACGGAGGAGCCCAAATTCGCCGGCTTCACAAAGACGGGATATTTCAGTTGGCGTTCGATTCGCCGGCGAACCTCTTTGGGCTGGGCCGCCCAGTCGCCGCGCAAGATCGTGACATGTTTCACTAGCGGCAAACCGGCGGCGCGGAACAGCGCCTTCATGATGTCCTTGTCCATGCCCGCGGCCGACCCCAATACCCCAGCGCCGACATAGGGCATATCGGCCAGCTCCAATAACCCCTGAATGGTTCCATCCTCGCCGAAGGTGCCATGCAGAACGGGAAAGATGATGTCGACGTTGATGGCGCGGTCGGCAGCCCGGCGAGAGAGGGCATGGGATGCCGCATCGGTCTGCAGCGGGTTGAGCGGACCGCCATGGGATTGCGGCTCGGGTGGGACGATGACGGCCTCTCCTTTGGCCAAGACGGCGGCCCCGGGGGTCGCCTCCGGATCTCCCGCGCGGCGGTGCGTTGGGGCAGCGGGAACCCCCTGGCCTGCCAAGAGCCGCTGGGCGTCAGAAGCCGTGACCCAGTGCCCTTCCTTGGTGATGCCGATAGGAACAACTTCATACTTGTTCTTGTCGATGGCGCTAAACACCGAAGCGGCCGATAGGAGCGACACCTCATGCTCCCCGCTGCGTCCGCCAAACAGAATGCCGACCCGAAGCTTCTTCATCGCTTTTCAGTGTGGACGGAGGAAAGGGAAGCGTCAATCGCAGGATTGATTCCCAGGGGCCCCTGGGAAGGACGAGACCGCTCACTTGGCTAGAAAATCAAGCACCGCCCGGTTGAACTCGTCGGCTTTCTCCAGCTGGGGCAAATGTCCGCATTGCTCAAGGACGACCAGTTTAGCGCCGGGAATTCCATCGCGGAATTTTTCACCCCGGGCCACGGGAAGCAGTTCATCCTCGCGCCCCCACACCACCAGCGTGGGTGCGTGGATCGACTTGAGCTTGTCGTCCTCAAATTGAGCTTGCGCGAAGCCCGCCAGCGTGCGCTCGATGGTATATCCGTCGTTATTGCGCAAGTGGTCGGTGAACACCCGCAGCACTACTTGATCACTCACCATCTTCTTGTCATAGAAAAGCGATTCGAGCAGAGTCCGCCAGCCTGCCATCGAGGACGGGTTGAGATCGACCACCGGCCCTCCCGGCCCCCAGGCCAGGCCCGCCGCATCCACCAGCACCAACTTCTCTACCAGTTCCGGGTGCTGGGCCGTGAACTCCAGGGCAATCCACCCTCCCAGTGAGTTCCCCACCAGGGTTGCCGTGCGGATGTTCTCCGACTGCATGAAACCGTAAAGAAAATCCACCCAAGTGGCGATCTTGTATTCGAGCAGCGGCTTATCCGAATGACCAAAGCCAAGCTGGTCGAGAGCATAGACATGATGGCCGACGGCGAGAGCCGCGAAATTGGCCATCCACATCTCTTTGACCGCCCCCAGGCCATGGAGCAGGATGACCGCTCGACCCTGGCCGGCTTCGATATAGTGAATGCTTTGTCCATAGACCACCGCCGCCTTCTCCTCAGGCGAGCCAGGCTGGGTCTGGGCCAAGCAGGCGATCGAGAGCAAGGCGGCGAACAAGAAGCTGCTGCAACAGACTCTCATCGGTCACTCCAGCATCGATCGGTGTTCACAGAATCTTCTTCCCGAAGGCCGAGAGGGCCAGCTCCACGGCCAAATCCGCCGTACGGTTATGCTCGTCGATGACCGGATTCACCTCGACAATCTCGAGACTCAGCATGCGGCCGTGATCGGCGATGATTTCCATGGCGAGGTGGGCCTCGCGATAGGTGGCACCGCCGCGTACCGGGGTCCCAACTCCCGGGGCATCCTCGGGGTCCACCCAGTCCATGTCGATCGAGACATGGTAACCGACCGTGCCGCGTCCGGCCCTTCGCAAGGCCTCTTCCATCACCGTGCGCATGCCGCGTTCGTCAATGTCGCGCATGGTGAAAACCTCGATGCCGGCACGACGCACGTTGAGTTTCTCAATGGCGTCGATGTCGCGCACTCCCACCAGCACGCAATTTTCCGGTTCCACTTTGGGCGAGAAAGCAAAGATATTGCCCAATTCCGCCGGCCCGAGCCCCAGGATCGCCGCCAGCGGCATACCATGCACGTTGCCGCTGGGAGAACTCTCCGGGGTGTTGAGATCGGTGTGCGCGTCCACCCAAAGAAGGCCGATTTTCTCCTGTTGCCGTCGATAGTACTCCGCCACCCCAGACACCGTGCCGGCGGCCATGGAGTGATCGCCGCCCAAGGCCAGTGGCACTTGCCCGGACTCGATGGTTTTTAGAACCAGCTCGGCATGCTTGGTGCAGGTGGCGGTGATTTCCTTCAGGTATTTGGCGTTAGCCTGGCCTTCCTTCTTTTGCTCGGGGATGGCCACCGGCACGTTGCCGCCGTCTTCGACGATGTGTCCCAGCACTTCCAGGCGGGCTTCGAGGCCGGCGACGCGCACCGCCGAAGGGCCCATATCGACGCCTCGTCGAGATTGTCCGAGATCGAGGGGAACCCCAATGACGCGTATCTTTCTGGGAGTGATGCTTGAAAGCGATGGCATCGTGGTTGTCATCGAGCAGCCAGCATAACCTACACCGAACGTCGGAACTACAGGTTGGAGACGACCGGCTTCTCCCTCTTCCTTGCGCTGCGGTTTTAGGGGTAAAGCCGGTACAGCATTCTCGGAAACGGAATGGTTTCGCGGACGTGTTCCAAGCCGCAAATCCAGGCCACGGCGCGCTCAATCCCCATGCCAAAACCCGCATGCGGCACGCTGCCGTATCGCCGCAAGTCCAGATACCATTGAAACGCTGCCTCCGGCAAACCATGCTCGCGAATACGCTGCCGCAGAAGATCGTAGGAGGCAATACGTTGGGAGCCGCCAATGATCTCGCCGTATCCTTCGGGGGCCAGTACATCGACGCACAGCGCCAACTCCGGACGATGCGGGTCCGGCTCCATGTAGAACGCCTTCACCTTGGCGGGATAGCGATGCACTAGAACGGGCTGGTCGAACTGCGAGGAGAGAAAGGTCTCATCGGGAGAGCCAAGATCCCCACCCCAGACAAAGTTATTTTCTACAGCGCCTTTGGCGTGGGCTTCCTGCAGAATCCTGACGGCCTCGTCGTAGCTGATCCGGGGAAAGGGCGGTACGACCTTCTCGAGCTTCGAAACATCCCGACCGATGGTCTTGAGATCGGCACGTCGGCGCTCGAGACATCGCGCCACCAAGAAACTGATCAGCCCCTCCGCCAAGTCCATGATGTCTTCCAAAGTGGCGTAGGCGACCTCCGGCTCGATCATCCAAAATTCCGTCAGGTGTCGTCGAGTCTTGGATTTTTCTGCACGAAACGTGGGTCCGAAGGAATACACCCGGCCCAAAGCCATGGCCGTCGCTTCGATGTACAGCTGACCGGACTGGGTGAGAAAGGCTTGCTCGTCAAAATAATCGACGGGGAATAGGGTGGTGGTTCCTTCGCAGGCGGCGGGAGTAAGGATGGGTGGATCGGTCAGAGTGAATCCCCGCTCATCAAAAAAGTCGCGGGCAGCTTTGATGATTTCCGCGCGCACCCGCAGGATGGCCGCTTGCCGTGGGCTGCGCACCCATAGGTGGCGATGTTCCATGAGGAAATCGACACCGTGTTCTTTCAGAGAAATCGGATAGGGATCGCTTTCGGGAACGCGCGCGATCACCTGCACATGGGAAACGTCCAGTTCGTATCCCCCGGGAGCGCGTTGATCGGCTCGGACCTTGCCTTCGACGATCACGCTCGATTCTTGGGTGAGGCCCCGCACGGATTCAAAGATCTCCGGAGAAACCGCATTCTTGGCCACCACTCCCTGGATGATCCCGGTTCCGTCGCGGAAAATCGGAAACAGGAGCTTGCCACTCTCGCGCAGATTGTAAAGCCACCCTTGGATGGTGACGCTCTGACCTACATGGTTGCCGACATGAGCGATGGAGGTTACGGGTGATGGCATATGCGAAGTTCAAAACCGACAAGGCGAGGTCGAATGCACTTCGATCTGGGGCTTGCCTAAGCCCGATCCAACTTCTTGAACATCTCGCCCATTCTCTCGGCCGGATTAATTTTCTCGTTCTCCTCCACCTCGAGCAGCAATGGCGGCTTGTGCGGCGCCGACTGAATCAGTCCGATGGCTTCCTTCCAGTCGATCGAGCCGCTGCCCGGCCAAAGGTGCGAATCGCGATCTTTGTCGTTGTCGTGGACATGGGTGGATCGTATGTAGCTTTTCACGATCGCGAACGCCGGCGCGACGCCACTCATTAGGTGAGCATGCCCGAAATCAAAACACACTCCCACATCCTCGAAACGCATGGCGTGAATGAATTCGACCAGCTTTTCCGGGGTCGACAGTTCATTGGGAATGTTCTCGAGCAGAATCTGCACTCCCAAGGGTTTGGCAAAGGCGCGCAGGTGCTCGACCGAGGTCATCGCCGCCTCGAACTTGCGCTCATCGAACGACTCGTTAACGACTCCCAAGTGCAGGATGAGGAAGCGGAAGGGAATTTGCTCCGCCAGTTCGAGCGCACGTTTGATCTCGTCCATGGCTTCGACGCGATGCGCACGATCCGTTGAGGTTACGTTCACCGGAGGCGCCCCCGTCCGCCCCCACTCGTAGTCACCATACAGCGGGGCGTGAAGCGAGTGCAGGGTAGCACCGCTGGTGCGAAACCAGTCGGCGATTTCACGCACATGCTGCTTGCGGTTGGCGTAGTCCAAATGCTGGCGCGCCGCGAAAATTTCAAAAGCCTGGGCGCCGCCGCGCAGTAAACCGTCGAGCAGACCAGGGTGCAGCCGCTCTTTGACGTAGACATAGGTGGAGATGGCTTTCAACATTCAGTATCCGACTGCCTTTCCGCTGTTCCTGCCGTCACTGGCGCCCAAGCGTTCGCCCGACCCAGGATCGATGGCGATGCATTCGGCGTCACTCCAGTAAGGACGCCAATCCTCCCCATGACCGACCCCGACGGTGACCTTGTACCCCATCTGCTCGAGTAGGTGCACGCTGTCGGGAGAAAACCACTTCTCGACGCTCAAAATGTCGGGGAGCCACTGATGATGAAATCGCGGTGCATTGACCGCTTCCTGAATGTTCATACCGTAATCGACCACGCCAACCAGCACGTTGGCTACAGTCGTAATGATCCGCGAGCTGCCGGGAGAGCCCAGCACCAGAAACGGCTCGCCATTATGAAGAACGATCGTCGGAGCCATGGAAGAAAGAGGCCGTTTTCCCCCTCCGATGGCATTGGCCGGAGCTTGGATCAAATCATCACCATTGCCTACGCCTGGCTTGACGGTGAAATCGTCCATCTCGTCATTCAACAGAAATCCCAGTCCGGGCGCGGTGACCCGCGATCCAAACCAGTCATTCAAGGTCGTGGTGACCGCCACGGCGTTGCCCTCGGCGTCGACCACCGAATAGTGCGTAGTGTGGGGCGACTCCGGCCGGGCCGTAGGTTGCGGGTGTTCGGCAGCATATTGTTCCAGGGCACCGAAAATCGAGGGACGCTTCAACTCCTTGCTCCCCGTCGCATGGGCGGGGTCAATCGACTCCCGCCAGGCCGCCCCGTACCGCTTATCGATCAGCTGGGCCACCGGAATCCGGGAAAAGTCCGGGTCGCCCAAGAATTCCGCGCGGTCATAAAAGGCCCGCCGGAAGGCTTCTGCAATCAGGTGAACGGATTCGGCCGACCGGCTCCCCGTCTTCGCCAGATCATAGCCCTCGAGGATGTTGAGAATTTCGATCAGGGCGGTTCCCCCCGAGGACGGCGGAGGCGCACTGAGGATCTCATAACCCCGGTAGCTGCCCTGAACCGGCGCCCGCTCCTTTACTTCGTAACCGGCCAAATCGTTGGCGGTGAGGAGGCCGCCACCTTTCTGGATCGAGGCGGCCAGCTCTCGCGCCATGGCCCCATGGTAAAAGTCGTCGGGATCGCTGGCGATGCGCTCCAGGGTGCGCGCCAGCTCCGGTTGCTGAAAAATTTCTCCCGGCTTGTAGTAATTTCCGTCGCGTTGAAAAATGCGGCGCGATTCCGCCATTTCCCCCAAATGTTTATCCTTCTCGAAGTCTCGCGCTTCTTCCCAGCTTAGCGCATAACCGTCCTGCGCCAGCTTGATCGCGGGAGCCATCACTTGGGCGAGCCGCAGCTTGCCAAAATGCTTTTCCGCATACACCAGACCGGCGACCGAGCCGGGTACGGCAATCGCCTTGTAGCCGAACTCGCTGGCGCCTTCGATCACATTTCCCCGCGCATCCAGGTACATATCCGGCGTGGCCGCGGCGGGAGCTTTTTCCCTGAAATCAACAAAGTGGGTCTCGCCGTCCGCCAGCCGGATCAGCATAAATCCCCCTCCGCCTAGATTTCCGGCGGCGGGATGCACCACCGCAAGCGCAAACCCGGTCGCGACCGCCGCGTCCACCGCGTTCCCACCGGCTCGTATGATTTCCGCTCCCGCTCGCGACCCCAATTCGTGCACGCTGACCACCATGACGTGAGCGGCATGCACCGGCTGCGTGGCTGCGATCACCCTAGCGCAGAGGGCAAGCACCGCAAGAACGACGAGAACCAGGTGATTGCGGGTGGTACGCATCGAAAATCCGGATGGACTCTGAGGCTAGCCTAGTAGGTTGCGCATAGTCAAATGTGTGCGCTCTGGTTTTCTCTTCGTCGTCAACCGCGAGCACACTTCATCGCTAACACGCTGTGCGGCCAGGTGGGTATAGGGGAGAGGAAGAGGCAACCTTCCCGCGGCTAGCTTTTCCTCTTCGCGGGCGGGTGCGCCTTCGCGGATGGCGGTTTCTTTCGCTTCTTCCCCCTGCGGGCTCCCGGGTCCGAGATTCTCGCTTTCTCTCGAACCATGCGATAGGACTGCTCGATCAAGTCGCGCAATTCGCCATCCGGCAGGGCATCCAGCCGATCCAGCATTACCCAAGGGTAGCGCCCGACATAGGGCAGGACGAACGTCTTCGAGTTCACACAATTCCGCGAACTTTTCGGGCGTACACTGGAAACACATTCGCTGCGGCAGGGAATCGAGCCCTAGCATGGTGAAGATTTTTCCTCCGACCTTGAAACAGAGCTCGTCCTCCCATGGCAAGTTTTCGATTGCGTCAGGGAAGGAAAGGCAATACTTGCGAATTGCAGGTGCGTCCATGTGCAGCTGGTGCGACCGGCAGCGAATCCAACCCTCGCGAGGATATTGAACATGCAAACGAAACAGCTTGGCAAGTCCGCTCTAGAAATCACACCTGTCGGTTTTGGGGCCTGGGCTATCGGCGGCTCCGGCTGGCAATTCTCCTGGGGAGCTCAAACGGACCAAGACTCCCTGGCCGCCATCGAGCGCTCTCTCGAACTCGGTGTCAACTGGATCGATACGGCGGCCGTTTACGGGTTGGGGCACTCGGAAGAAGTCATCGGTCGGGCGATCAAGGGCTGGTCTGCGCCCAAGCCTTATGTCTGTACCAAGTGCGGCCTGCGCTGGGATGGCAAGGGCAATATCCAAAAGGTGCTCGCGCGCGACTCCATCCGCCGCGAGGTAGAGGATAGCCTGCGGCGTTTGCAGCTCGAGATCATCGACCTCTACCAGATTCACTGGCCACCGGATCCTGACTCCCCCCAGTTGGAGGAAGCCTGGTCGAGCTTGGCGGAATTGAAGCAGGAAGGAAAAGTGCGCTGGATTGGAGTCTCGAATTTCAATGTGAACCAGCTTCGTCGGGCCAAGACCATTGCACCGGTTACTTCCTTGCAGTCGCCGTACTCAATCCTGAACCGTTCGATCGAAGAAGACATTCTGCCCTACTGCCTGCGGGAAGGCATCGGCGTCATTGTGTACTCGCCCATGGCTTCCGGCCTGCTTAGCGGGGCCATGACTCCCGAACGGGCCGCCAAGCTGCCGAAAGACGATTGGCGCCACAGCGATCCGGAGTTCCGACAACCCAAGTTATCGCGTAATCTAGCCTTGGTCGAACGACTGCGCGAGATTGCCAGGCGTCACGGCCGTTCTCCGGGCGAAGTAGCCATTGCTTGGACGCTGCACAATCCGGCCGTGACGGGGGCAATTGTGGGGGCGCGCAATGCCCGGCAGGCGGGTGGTGTGATGCTGGCCGGAAATCTTCGTTTGAGCGATAAAGAGATCAATGAGATCGAAGAGTTCTTCGAAGAAAACGCGGCCTGACTTTTTGCCGATGGAGGAGCCTCTTCGCTGAATTCCGCCGCTGAGTGCGGGCGAAATCGTCTGACCAGGGATCGACGGTGAACCGGACAGGATGTTTCCGGGGACGGATACCGCCTTGCTAATCACGCTAAATTCTGCAAAAATAATGGTTTGCCGAAACCTATCCAGGGTTACTAGAAAGGGAAACAAACTTCTGTGTTGATGATTCGTTTAAAGCGTACGGGTGCGCGCAAACAGCCGCACTATCGGGTAGTGGTCATTGAAAAGGCACGCGCCCGAAACGGCCGGCCGGTCGAGGTCGTGGGAACCTACAACCCCCGCACCAATCCTGCCAGCATTGAACTGAAGCGCGATCGCCTCGAGTATTGGCTTTCGAAGGGCGCGAAGCTCTCCGATCGCGTGAGCAAACTTGCGTCCAAACCCGTTCCCGCCAGCACCGAGTCTGTTGCCTGATTACGGCGTAAAGCGTTCCCGCCGATAGGAAGAGCCCATGACGGAGCAGCAAAGCGGCGATGTGCGCACCTTGGTGGAGCAAATCGCCAAGGCGCTGGTCGATGCGCCCGATCAGGTGTCGGTGAACCAGGTGGACGGCGAGACCACAGTCTTTGCCCTGAAAGTGGCGCCGGGCGACGTCGGCAGGATTTTGGGAAGGCAGGGACGGGTGGCGCGGGCCATGCGTTCCTTGGTGAATGCGGCGGGAATTCGGGCACACAAGCGCTTTGCGCTCGAGATCAAGGAATGATCGTGGAGGAGTTCATCACGCTTGCGCGCGTGGTGAAGCCTCAAGGGCGGCATGGTGAGGTCGCGGTCGAGGTGCACAGCGACGTGCCAGGTCGATTCCGCCCGGGCCTGAGCCTCTGGGCCCTCGACGACAACGACCGCCGGCGCAAGCTCGAGATCAAGGAAGCTTGGCCGCACAAAGGATTCCTAGTACTGAGCTTTGCCGGCGTCGATTCGATTTCTGACGCGGAAGCTCTGGCGGGCTGCGAATTGCAGATTCCGCGCGGGGAACGTGCGCAGCTCGAGCCCGGCTGGACCTACATCAGCGATTTGGTTGGTTGTACGGTTTTCGACGGCCTGCGCGAGATTGGCCGGGTGGAAGATGTTCGCTTCGGCGCGGGTGAGGCTCCGCTGCTGATTGTTAGGGAAGGCAACCGAGAACGTGAGATTCCCTACGCGCAAGCCCACCTTGAAAACCTGGATATCGAGGGTAAGCGCATTCATATGCTGCTGCCCCAAGGAATGCTGGAGCTCGACGCCCCGCTCACGCAAGAGGAGAAACAGCAACAAAGGAGAAGAGGTCAGTGACAGGTAGCTTGCGGTGGACAACTGACCCGGCCGGCAACTGAGCTCTGTACCGATGAAGATCGACATTGTTACGATCTTTCCCGACTTTTTTGCCGGCCCTCTAGATTACGGAATCATTCGCCGGGCCCGGGATGCCGAGCTGGCAAGGATTCAATTGCACGATCTGCGGGCCTTTGCCGCGGATCGCCACCGTACGGTGGATGATCGCCCTTTCGGCGGCGGCGAGGGCATGGTCCTCAAGCCGGAACCGATCTTTGAATGCGTGGAAGCGCTCGAGGTTGCCTCTCGCGGAGAGCGTCAGGCGGGTCGAGCTCGGCAGAGCGTGATTTTGCTGTCGGCGCAGGGCAAACGGTTCGACCAGCGCCAGAGTCAGAAGCTGGCCGGGCTGGAGCGACTGGTCTTAATCTGCGGCCGGTACGAGGGCGTGGATGAGCGTGTGAGCCAGTCTCTGGCAGACTGCGAGCTGTCGATCGGGGATTACGTGCTGAGCGGCGGCGAAATTGCAGCGGCGGTGGTGGTCGAGTGCGTCACGCGCTTGATCCCGGGCGCGGTGGGGAATGAGGCCTCTACCCGGCAGGAGTCCTTTACTGCTACTGCCGAGGAGCCGTGGCTTAAGAGCAGCGGCCCGACTGCGACCTGTGGATCGGGTGGATTGCTGGATTATCCGCACTATACGCGTCCCGCGAATTTTCGAGGGATGGCGGTTCCCGAAGTGCTGGCGTCCGGCAATCACGACGAAATCCGGCGTTGGCGTCGCCGCTCGGCACTCGAAAAGACTATGCGGAACCGGCCCGATCTCTTGCAGCAGGCCGCCTTAAGCGAGGAGGACAGAGAATTGCTGTCCCAGATTGCCGACCAGACTACCTAGAAGGGAAAAGGGAATAGGATCATGTCGAATCTCATCATTGAAAAACTTCTAGCCAAGACCAAACGCACTGATTTGCCCAACTTTGGTCCGGGGGACACCGTGCGCGTGCACGTCAAGATCAAGGAAGGGGATAAGGAGCGTTTGCAGGCATTTGAAGGCATTGTCATCGCCCGCACCCGCGGACCACAGGCCAGCTTTACCGTCCGCAAGATGAGCTTCGGTCACGGAGTCGAGCGCATCTTCCCCGAAAATTCACGGGTGATTGATCGGATCGAATTGATCCGGTCTTCCAAAGTTCGCCGCGCGAAGCTCTACTATCTACGCTCGCTTCGCGGCAAAGCCGCTCGGCTGCGGGACGTGGAACGCGAACACGTCCCGGCGGAAACCGCGGCAGCGGCGAAGTAGTAGTTTCCGATCTCGAGCGCAACTGGTCTCCTCGTCCGGAGCGCCGAGCCGTCTTAGCTGGGGCCTCCCAGGATCGAACCGAACTCTCCCCGCTGATGACAGGTTGATTGTCGTCAGGGATCAGGCCGCAAGAGGCGATCGAGGAGTTCGGCTGGTTCCGGCCTTCGACGGTAGTCAGGATTTGGGGAAGCAAACTGCACGATGCCATTGCGGCCGACAATATAGGTAGCTGGGATCGGCAGCTCCCAGCTGTCATCTCCGTTGGCCAGAGGCAAATTGACAAAAGCTCGCTGATAGACAGACCGCTGGTACTCGGGGACCTGGTACACCAGGCCAAACCGTCGGGCGACCTGGTTTTTCGCGTCGCTGAGCAGCGGGAATCTTAGCTTGTGCTGGTCTGCCATGAAGAATGACTGCCGCACGGTTTGGGGGGAGATTGCCACCAGGGCGGATCCCGCGGCCGCAATCTGGGGCAGAATCCGGTTCATGGCCTCGAGCTGACCCACGCAGAAGGGACACCAGCGTCCACGAAAAAAACAGACGACGAGAACACCAGTCTGGAGTAACTCCTGCGAGGAAAGCCGCTTTCCGTCTTGATCCTGAAGCTCGAATGCAGGCGCAGGGGCTCCCCTTGCCAGGGCGCGTTCGACGATTCGTTGTTCCTGCAAGGCTTGAATCACACGGGCATGAACCGCTTGAACTTCCGGCGGAACGTACTGGGCGATCAGGGCTCTGCGTTCGGCGAACTGCTCAGACAAAGTACGAGTGTCGACACCTGTAGTCGATTCGTCCAGTGAGCGCCACTTCATAGGAAAAGGACTAGAAACCGAAAGGTAAAAGGAGTTCTTTAGTTTGCCCGTTTCGCCTTCAAGATCCGCTCGTCAATCGGCTTGCGTCCGGCGAAGCCCTCGCTGACCCCGTGCCAGTGGGTTATTCGTTTCTCTCCCAGTTTCCAGCACAAGAGTACGGTTTGCCCCTCAACTTGGCAAGGGAAGTCCAGCAAACCGATGTCGAGGTCCTTGACTTGCACCCCAGTCGCATCGATTTCGGCGATGGCATCTTTGGCTCGCTGCGCAGCCTTCTCGCGCTCAGCTTTCCGCCGCGCCATGGAAACGATGTTCACCAGAACTCCACCACGCAGGAAAATGCGGTGCGCCAGTTCCTGAAATTCTTCCTCCGCAGACTCGACCAATTTCTTGCTATCAATGGCGGTGCGAAGGAGAGATTCCAGTACGGGCAACAATGCTTGTGCTTCTTCTAGGGTAAAAGTGCGCTCGGCCATGGTAGGTATGAGTTTATTCTAATGCATTCTTAGAACCGCATCGCAGGGGTCGGACAAAAAAACTGTTGGTGCGAGAAGCTCACGATTGGTCGATCGCCGCGAAACCAGTTTTTGGATCTCGTTGTTTAGCGAGTCCTTGCTCGCGAGGGATCGGACGTGCTGGCGGTTTCGACATCCACATGGAGTGCTTGTCGAGTCGAGATCCCGGGTGGATAGCAGCTGCCGTCCGGGTTGTAGTTCGCAGGACAGGCCGCCGCTACGTCCCGCCGTTTCGGAGATTGGGCAAATTGCCAAACGTCGGCAAACAGAATTCCGCTTTCGGCCGGACTCGGTGGTTGGCTCGGAAAGGCACACCCTGACGATGGCGGGCAGGCATCATCGCTCACAAAATAGACGATACTCCGGCCGTTGGCATGCTCACGAATATCATCGGCTGTGACCACGCTTACTCCCGGCGATTCCTGGGCGGCGATGCCGGAACAATAAATGCCAGCCTGAAACCCGGCGGCGTTGACTTCGTCCACCCAGGCAAAGAGATAGGCCTTTTGCTCCGGCAGCATGCGTCCGCCTTGCTCCTGGTCGAGAAAGATAACGATTTTTTGAGGGAATCCCTCCCGGCGCGTGGCAGCCACCGCAGCCTGGGCATCGGACTTACCCAACGCCGTGGCTCTGGGCACGTTCTTCAAATTGGCATAGAGCCGGCCATTGAACAGCACGAGAAACCCAAATCCTGCCGCCTCGACAGCTTTTCGCTTTCCGATCCACGAATTGCCGCCCTCTCCCGGAGGATTGTTGAGCCAGTAACCGGCGAAGGAGAAGGTTTGGCGCAAAACCTTCAGGTTGTCGTCGCCAGGATAGTCGTTACGGTCGAAGCCAAGATAAGAACGGGTTGTAGAGGTGGCGAGCTGCGCCAACGACAAATTTGTCAGGAGGACGGGGGTCAGCAAAAGCCAGGATGTTCGCTTCCACCTCATGCTCTGAAAATCTCTCATCCCCCAATATGCACCATAGTCCTCGATGCGGGTACAAAATCCGGTTCTCCGATGTGATGCCGTTGTTCTTTCCGCAGCACCACACCACGGATGAACTCGGCTAATTCCGCATCGGATGCCCCACGGTGCATCAGTTCATGCAAGTCATGGTCCCAGACAGAAAATAGGCAAGTACGAATCTTCCCGTCCGAGGTGATCCGGATGCGGCTGCAGTGCCCGCAGAATGGGTGGGAAACGGGCGCGATGATTCCGATCTCCCCAATCCCATCGTCAAACCGATACCGCCGCGCTGTTTCACTGCGGGCGTGCGGAATCTCTACTAACGGCCGATACTCCCGCATGCGTTCGACGATCTCATCCAGGGTGACCACGGTTTCGGGGGACCAGACGCGGTCCTCCTCGAGCGGCATGAACTCGATGAACCTGACGACGACACCTTCCTCCCGCGCGAACATACCAAACGGGATGATCTGGTCCTCGTTGAAGCCACGCATCAGCACGCAGTTCACCTTCACCGGCCACAAGCCCGCTTGCCGGGAGGCACGGATTCCGGCCAGCACTTGGTGGTATCCGTTGGGCACACGCGTAATGCGCGCGAATCGGTCAGGATCAACCGCATCCATGCTGACGGTTACTCGGTGCAGGCCTGCGTCCTTGAGCGCGTGCGCCAACTCGGCCAACAGGTGACCGTTGGTCGTGAGCGCGAGCTCGAGCGGCTCGCCTTCCGTATCGCGCAGCGCGGACAACCGATCGACGAACTCGACGAGTCCGTTGCGCAACAGCGGCTCACCACCGGTGATGCGTATCTTCTTGATTCCGAGGCCGGCGCAGATGCGGGCCATGCGCAGGTAATCGGGAAAGGGAAGATCCCCGTAGAGCGTGCCCTCGTTTCCGGTGCGGCAGTAGACACACTTGTAGTTGCAACGATCGGTCACGGAAATCCGCAGATCGGTGATCGCTCGGCCGAATTTGTCAGTCAGGACACTCACCAGTTCTTTCCCAGCCGGCAGTTCGCCGGACCCGCATCGCCGCTTCCCAGCGGGATACGGGGAGGTTCCGAACGGCTGCTTGGTGCCGGGGCTTGTTCTCCTAGACCCAGCATCCGATCGAGTCAAACTGGAAAGGAAACCTGCAGGCAGGCCTGGCGCCGGGGACCCGTTTCCTTTCCAATGGCTTCTCGCAAAGCCGGGAGGCGCCGGCGTTTCCACCTGCACCCTCGGGGGGTCGTCTTGGCAGCCTTGCTTACCAGCGGCTCAGCCAAACCGCAGGCGTGCGCGCCCGACAAACCATCCCTCGCCGCCACGGCCAGGTATGCCCGAAGACCGCGGTCGGTCGGAAACTCCCGTCAATTATATGCCGGACGGGGCTCGGTTGACCCTGGCAAGCCTAAGTGAAATCGGCCCTGCCCGCCTCGGGTAAACGATCACATCCCATCGTAGTTCGGTCCGCCGCCACCCTCGGGAGGCACCCAGGTGATGATCTGGTACGGGTCGGCGATATCGCAGGTTTTACAGTGCACGCAATTCGAGGGATTCAAGCTGATGCGCTTGCCCTGAGCCTGCGCGGGGTCGTCAATCATTTCGTAAACGTTCGCCGGGCAGAAATTCTGGCAGGGGCTGCCGAACTCCTTGAAACACCGAGTGTTACAGATATTGGTATCGTGGATGACCAAATGTGCGGGCTGGTCTTCTTCGTGCTTTGTCCCCGAGTGATAGAGGTCCGTCAGCTTGTCGAACGTTAGTTGGCCATCCCCTTTGGCCGGGCCGAGCAAGTGGGCTTCGCCGCCCCCGTCGCTCGGCAACTCTTCAAGCCTCTTCATGTGCATGTAGCCGGCAGTCGCCGGGTAGCGGCTGCGCAGCCCGCGCCCCCCGGTGAATTGCTGGAGTCCGGCGTGAAACAGGCCACCCCAAAGTCCGTGGGCAAATCCCTGATGAAAGTTGCGCACCTTCCACAGCTCTTCTTTGATCCAGCTCGCCTCCACCTTGTTCTGATACTGTCCGAGGCTTCGGGCAGAGAAGTCGTCTTTCTTCAACCCCTCTAGCGCCGTTTCGGCGGCCAACATCCCGCTCTTGATCGCGAGATGGATGCCCTTTAAGCGTGCGGAATTCAAGAATCCGGCTGAATCCCCTACCATCATCCAGCCGTCCCCCGCGAGAGTCGGGATCGCCCACCAGCCACTGTAGGGAAACGACTTCGCGCCATAGCGAATCATCTTTCCACCCTGGAGCAGTCCGGCGATGAAGGGATGTTGCTTGAAGTCCTGCAAGACATGCTGTGGGTCGAGGCGGGGATCGGAATACTCGAGCGCCGTGACAAAGCCCAGAGAAACGACGTTATCTTTTCCCCCGTAAATCCAGGCTCCCCCGTATTCTTTGCTGGTGAGGGGCCAGCCCATGGTGTAGAGGACTTCTCCGGGCGCGATCCTTCCCGACGGCACCTCCCACAATTCCTTGATTCCCTGGCCATAGACTTGCGGGTTACGGTCTCGCATCAACTCGAATTTCGCAATGAGCTGCTTGGTGAGCGAGCCACGTGGGCCTTCCGCCAAAATGACACCCTTGGCCCGTAGATCGTAGCCCGGCTCAAAATTCGATTTCTTCTGGTTGTGCTTATCCACCCCTTTGTCATCGGTTCGGACACCGACCACGCGACTGCCCTCGAACAACAATTCCGACCCGGCGAATCCGCTGAAGATCGTGATCCCCGCCTCTTCCACCTTGCCGCCGAGCCACTTCACGAAGCGGTTCAGAGAAATCACGTAATTGCCGTGATCGCGCAACGGTGGCGGCGTAATGGGCAACTTAAACCTGTGTTTCTGGGTGAGAAAGTACACCGCTTCGCGGCTGACCGGCGCCTCGAGCGGAGCTTCTTGCTCGAAGCCCGGAAGCAGCTCGCGCATGGAGCGCGGGTCGAGCAGGGCTCCCGAGAGACAGTGCTGCCCGACCTCCCGGGCCTTTTCGAGCAGGTAAATATTCTCTTTGCTCAGTTGCGAATCGGGGTGCTCGGCGTTGTGTTGGTCGATGAGTTGGGAAAGACGCAGGGCACACGCCATGCCCGCGGGCCCTCCGCCGACGATGACGAGATCGGCCGGCATCTGGGGACGTTCGATGTTCGCAAGCGGCTTGCGGAAGACAAGACTCATGGTTCCATCAGGGACGGGGCGCCCAAATGAACGGCAGGGCCGGGCCCAACTTCGCGAAAAGCCAAGAGCGGCAGCGACAAATTCCGGATCGGTTGCAAGATAAAGACTCTAACTGCCAGCTTTTGCTTTCTTTACTTCCTCGATCAGCGGCGGCACGATGTCGAATAAGTTGCCGATTACGGCGTAATCCGCAATCTCAAGAATGGGCGCTTCCGAATCTTTGTTCACGGCGATGATGGTGCGTGAACCTTTCATCCCAACGATATGCTGGATAGCGCCACTGATGCCGAGCGCCAGGTAGAGCTTGGGTGCCACGGTTTGCCCGGACGAGCCAATTTGCCGATCCATAGGCAGCCAGCCGGCATCGCAGATCGGACGGGAAGCGGCGATTTCGCCGCCGAGCGCCTCGGCAAGCCGTTGGGCGAGCTGGATATTCTGTTGTTCTTTGATTCCCCGGCCAATGGAAACAATGATTTCCGCCTGGGTCAGATCGACGGCTTGTTTGGCCTCCTTGAACACCGGCTGCGGCTTTTCCCGGATCACGCCATCGCCAATTTCTACCTTGACGGTTTCTACCGGGGCTCGACTGGCGCCGGCCTCGACCTGGTCACCGCGGAACGCCCCGTTCTGAAACGTGACAAACCAGGGCGGCGGGCCACTAAAGCTGACGTCGGCTGCCAGCTTGCCCTGAAACATTTGCCGGGTGAAGAGCAGCTTGTCGCCTTCCTTCTTATAGCCAATGCAGTCGCTGATCACGGTGCGGCCCATGGCGGTTGCCAGCTTGGGCACGAAGTCGCGCACCTGATAAGTATGAGGCATCAGCACCAATGTCGGTGTCTGGGACTCGAGAAATTGCTTAAGGCCGAAGGCAAACGCGTCCGGCGTATAGGGTTCGAAGCTCGGAGATTCTATGGCGTAGACCTTCCTGAGCTTCTTGCCAGCAACCTCCTGGGCCAAATTGGCCACACTCTTGCCGACGACTACGGCATCGAGCGTCCAACCACTCGCCGCCAGCGCCTGGCCCGCGGTCAGCGTCTCCCAGGAAACACGATTGAGTTTTCCCTCCCGTTGCTCAACCACGACCACAATGTTATCCGGCATAGGCAATGTGCTCACTTACAAGTTCTTGGTCGCAATCGACGACCCTGGCGATCGGACGGCGCTTCGCGGGTCAACCTCGTTTGCCGGAACCGACATCGGACGCCGAGCAGGCGAGGCGCAGACGCCTACAGAACCCGCACTTCGTTGCGCAACTTGTCCACCAATTTCTTGGCAATCTCGGCCGCCGAACCTTCAAGAACCTCTGTTTTCTTTGTCTTTTGCGGCACGTACAGGTGCTTTATCTCTTGCAGGTTTCCCGTCACCGCCGACTGCACGTCCGCCATGGTGACTTTCTGCAACGGTTTAGTCTTGGCTTGCTTGATCCCCATCAGGGTTGCATAGCGCAGCTTGTTGATCCCCGATTGAATGGTAAGAACAGCCGGTAACGGCATGTCCACGAACTGGAAATAGCCGGCCTCGAGTTCACGTTTCACCCGAATTCCGGCGTCGTTCTTCTCGATCTGCATGATGATGGTTGCATGCGGCCAACCTAAGAGCTCGGCAAGGATCACGCCCGTTTGTGCATAACCGTAGTCATCGGACTGAAGACCGGTAAAGATCAGATCGAAGGGTTCGCCTTGAATGGCGGCGGCGAAGGCCCGCGCCGTATTGAAGGCATCGAGCCCAACGAAGGCGGGGTCTTCCAAGTGAATGGCTCGATCGGCGCCCTTGGCCAAGGCCTCTCGCAGGACTTGCTGGGCGCGGGCCGGACCGGAGGTAATCACGACCACTGTGCCCCCATGTTTCTCTTTTTGGCGCAGGGCTTCCTCGAGCGCATAGGCATCCGGCTCGTTGACCTCGTACGACACGTCCTCCCGAATCCAGGTGCCGCTCTCATTCAGCTTTAAGGGTGCATCCTTCTGCGGCACTTGCTTCATGCAGACCAAAATCTTCAAAGAAGGCTCCTCGTTCCTGGGGGTTTCACGGAACCACGGAACAGGTGGACAAACGCGTAAGTATAAATGAGCAGCGAGCCATTCGCACTCGACATTTCCTCGGAGCTGGTTCGAACGTTCGAACCCTGGATTTTCGAGGATTGTACCGGATCTGCGCGAGCCCCAAGGGAAGCGGATCAGTTACTCAGTAAACACCACCGATTGCACGCCCGAGATCTCGAACCGTTTGCGGCAACGCAGGTTCTTGCACGCCATCATATCGTCTTTGCGCAGCATGTACGAGCGGGCCTTCGAGAAGCGTGCACGATCTCGTTCATCGGCGCGGCCGGTCAGCTGTCTTTTCTTCGTGCGCACCAGCCACGTGATCTCGTATTCCCCCGACTGCTGGCAATGGGGACAATTCAACTGAGCCGTCTTTTTCTCCTGTCGCTCATCGAAAAAGTCTTTTTCGTCCATACCGACTGTGCGTCACTCCTCCGGGTGGATCAGAGCCTCTCCTGATTATTGCACGCCGAGCGCACCGAAGCTTCTTCGTTCATCGACTCCCGCTACTTTTCCTCTTGGGAAGATCGGAGTAAGTTCGTCAAACCCACTACCCGGTCTTCAGACCATGGCGAAAACGCTGCATGCTTGGGAATCTGTCGGTTAGAGTGCGGCTCTTGCATTAGCTTGTACTAGAACCCGGCAAGAAAATGCATCTGGCAAACACCGCGGTTAGCCGGCCGTCTACGGCTTCATCACCTAGCTACCGCAAACAGAAGGGTAGCTGGTTGCGAGCACGATAACCAGTCCACGCTTGCATTTCTTGGAATAACTGGTCACGACGATCGGAGACTGGAATATCATCAGCCCCTCGGCTTCCGCATCAAGCTCGTAGCTCCCGGACTTCAGTCCAGCCAAGATGAACTTGCCATCACCGGCCGTCCTCACGGTTTCGAGATCTTTGCCGTCTTGAATGACCTTCACGGTTGCGTCGGAAACCGGTGCGCCACTCTGATCAATAAGCCTTCCGCACACGCATCGAACCGGCTTGGGTGGGGGCTTTTTGTTGCAAACGGCATCCGCCCACAAAGTTCCGCTAGGGAGAAGAAGAACTCCTGCCATTATCATCGCCGACCGATTGCGTTTCTTCTTCATGAGAGGTTCTCGGCGCAGCTCAAGCGTACTCCTCAGGTCCAGGCAGATTGTGGCAAGATGGACCCATGCCGAAGAAAAAGCCGAAGCGGTTTCGCGCGGTGGAAGCGGTCAAAGCCATGGCTCGCGAACGAATCGGCACGCCACCAGCTTCGCGGGTGATCCCCAACCGCAAAACGAAGAAGAAACAAAAGCACAAGCCGACGCTCGAAGATTTATTAGATGAGATGTGACCCGCCTCTCGGGCACGCAGGATTACGGTCCTGCCTCGCGGCCCTTATCTGTCGCGCCAAAGGACGATCCGATGGGGTTTTGAGGGTTGCTGCGATTTATCGGCAACTTGATCTCCGGCCAATGTCGCCATTCGATGGTTAGACAATTCGCTTGACTTGCAGGATCAGCGCACACGCTCGAGCACACGCCGCCAAGTCTTGCCATCACCAATCTCTAACCGGTCACCCTCCAATTTGAAGGGACGTGGCTGATCCGTGTCCGTGTAATCCGGCGATAAGCTGCCCTCGACATGGTGGGTCACAATCTGCTTGTTGGTGTCCACCGTGTAGGAGCCGAAGTAAGCAAAATAAGCGGAATAGGCCGCGAGGGCATGCTCGGATGTGGGTAGCTTGCCCCCATTGGAACTTGCTTCTGGAAAAGGTGCCAGCGGCGGAACTCTCATGATCTGAATGTGGACGTGTCCGGTCGCATCATAGACGAAGTATCCCCGGGGATGTTCCCCAAACCAATACGTCCATTTCCCATCCTTATCCAGATCGGCAAACTCTAGGACTCGCCACGTTCCAATCAGAGAGGAACTTCGGTCGGCGCCGGCAGGGGCTTGGGCGAACACAGCTGTACATAGCAGGAACCAGCAGCAGAGAGAGCGGACCATTTTCATGCAACACCCGCTGAGCAGTGTCAAACACTACGAATTATCTCACTCCTCCATCATCTCCCTTGACGCAATCGGGGCATAAGCGCTCACAAGCGCACTGGTCAGTTGTGATGTGGTGCTGTCCCGCAAGTTGCGGGGAGGAAAGGCTTCCACGTGCTTCGGATCAGGATCGGCCGGCGGAGTGTTGCTTCGTTCTGGCCCACTTCTGCGCTACCTTTGCGACCTCTTCCGGCTTCAGCCCCTGGTTGTTCTTCCAGATCATGTAGCGCATGTAGGCGTCCTCGAATTCGTGCCGCACATCATTCTGGCTCACCGGCTTGATCCCGCTTGATCTTCTTTGCCGCAGGTGTTGTTGGTAGAGGCTGTCGGTTGGCGTGCCCTGGTCGGCGCGGGCGGTTCGCACAAAGGGTGGTGGAGCAATCCCCTGGTCCGGCAGAGAAGTCAGGACGTCACTCCCACCGTCGGTGTAGCGCGTGGCAAATTCGATCCAGTTGCCGGCTTTAGGGTGCTCGGAAATGTGAGCGGCAACGTAGGTCTGTGGCTGGAAGAGAATGCGCACAAGCACGCCCGGCATCTTGTCCACGCTGTATGTCCCCAGATCGTTGAAGCCAGCCCGCACCAGCGGGGATGCCTGCTGCTCGATGGCGGCTGCGTCTTTCCATCGCACGCCATCTACAGGCGACAACTGGATTTGCTCCGGCACCTTCGACAGAGCGTCCTGCCCGATTGCCCCGAAGACGACGCGGCCCACCTGCCGGGCGAAGAGTTTTGGGGCAATCTTGATAACGACCCACGCAATCGCCAGCGCTGCGATGGAAATCAGAGTGGAAACGCTCATGTGGCCTACTAGGGAAAGTCTATGTTTATTGCAACAGTTCAAAGTGCCTACGGCAAATTACGGAGGTAATGGAGGAGCAGAGAGACCCGCTTGCTAGAACGGAAAGCCATGTTCAGAGACACGATGCATAGCCAACTACCGGCTAGGCTTCGGCGGATTCGATTCCTCGAGAAACGGTAGAACGGCGGTCCCAAGCGCGGAAGAATCGACAATGTCGTAATGGGTGACGCCAGGCAAGATCGCCCGCCGAGCCTTGGAGATTCCCCATCGATCCCAGCCAGCGTCTTTCTGGCCACCGCCGAGCAAGCTGAAGAATTCCACCATGTGCGCGGGGCGGGCGGCGTCGGCATCGCCGAAGACCAGCATGGTTGGAGCCGTCATCGCAGCTACATCCTTCGACCACTCATAATCCTTTTTCAACAAATCTCCGAGTTTGGTGACGAGTACGGGCCAGTCGGAAGACTTGGGAGCGATGCGGGCATAAGTCTGGTAAACAAGGCTCGGTTTCATGGCTTGGGCGGCCACCGGACCCAGATGATCCATGGAAACGAGGATCTCCGGGTACCATCCGCTGCGCGCGAAAACCGTAGACACGACAACCAGCTTTCTCACCATGGCCGGGTGCCGGATGGCGAGTTGTAGAGCAACGCCGCCTCCCAGGGAATAACCCATTACGTCCGACTGGGTGATCTTGAGGAAATTCATCAACCCCGCGATGTCGTCGGCCATGGCTTCGTAGCTCAAGGGCCGGTCGATGTCGGCGGTGCGGCCGTGCGCCTGGAGATCGACGGCAATGACCTGATGCGTGGTCGAAAGAGCGGAGGTGACGTGAGACATCCTTTCCGTCGATCCTAGTCCGCCGTGGAGACCAGGGGTGCACCAGCGCCGTGGATTTCGTAATAGAGGTTCAATTGGTCGATGGGAGCATAGCCGGTCTTCACCGCGCCCGGTGTCGCGGATTGCGCGACCGCAATGGCGGAAGCCCCCAGAAGAATTCCCGCGACGGCTAAGGCCTGGGTGCGCGCAAAGGCGGTCATGGTGGGTTCTCAGCCTAACACACCATGGAAGTGCGATCGAGAGCCGTCCGACACGGCAGTGAATCTCGGCTCGCTCCCGCCGCTCTCGGCCGGAACTGCTGGTCTCAATCGCCCGGGCTTCCCACGGTTCGGCCTAGAAGGGTTGCGAACTGCTTTACATCCTCCTCGGTGGTGTCGAACGAACACATCCAGCGCACGATGGATTGTGCTTCATCCCACACGTAAAAGAAATACCGCTGTTGCAGCTTTCGAATCGCCTGCCGTGGAATCTGCGCGAACACGCCGTTGGCTTCCACGGCATAGACCACCTTCACTTTGGGGATCTTGCCCACTTCCCTTTTCAGCAAAGCCGCCATGCGGTTGGCGTGTTCCGCGTTCTTTCGCCAGAGATCCCCCGAGAGCAAGGCTTCGAACTGGACTGCGACAAAGCGCATCTTCGAAGCTAATTGCATCCCCTGCTTGCGGAGGTAAACAAAATCCCGGCTAAGCTGCTTATCGAAAAAGATCACGGCCTCCGCTCCCAGGGCGCCATTCTTGGTTCCGCCGAAGGAAAGCACGTCCACTCCTAAATCCCGAGTGGCTTCCCGCAAGGTCAAGCCCAGGCTGACCGCCGCGTTGGCGATTCGCGCGCCATCCATGTGGAGAAATAGGTTGTGCTCATGCGCGAAGCGGGCTAAGGCCCGGACTTCTCTGGGTTGATAGACAGTTCCCGTCTCGCTCACTTGGGTGATCGAAACCACGCGCGGCTGAACGTGGTGCTGGTCGCCGATCCCGTGATATGCCTGGCTTACAGACTCCACCGTGAGCTTGCCATTGGAGGTGGGAATCGGGATCAGTTTGCAGCCCGTGAACTTCTCGGGAGCCCCGCATTCGTCGGTATAAATGTGAGCAGCCTCGGCGCAAATCACCCCGTGGTAGCTCTCCGTGAGTGCCTTCAAGCCAAGACAGTTCGCCGCCGTGCCGTTGAAGACGAAAAAGACCTCGATGTCAGGACCAAAATGCTGCTTGAACTTGGCGATGGCTGCCTTGGTATAGGGATCGTCGCCGTATCCCACGACGTGGCCGTAATTGGCGGCGGCGATCGCTTCGAGGATTCTAGGGTGAATACCGGCGTTATTGTCACTGGCAAAGCTGCGAGCGGGTTTCATCCTCCTCCTGCCCAACTCCAGTTCACCGCGGTCTTGCGGCAGGTCCAAGCCGGACCAAGACCGGGAAGGCCCTTGCCGGATCCCTTTGCCGTTCGAGCGGATCGAACCCCAGCCGCAGCGCTGCCGTGTTCCCCGCGGTCGTGGCTGGCACGAACAATGTAGCAGACCTGCGCTCCAACTTGCCTTTCCTCGATAACATTCGCCTCATTTTCGAGTCTAATGTGCTTGCGTTAATCTAGGTACAGCGGTCCCTGGTTTTGGGTACCCAAGCCAGTCGAACGACCGCATGGTTCCGATAGAGGAGAGGACCACGACCGTGTCGAGAAAGGCGAGTGCGCCCTGCCGGCACCGCATGGGGTTAGGCGCCGGTTTACTGTCGTCCTTACTCCTGGCTTTGTTTTCAACTGCCTGCAATCGAGCGAGCTCGTTGAAAGATGCCCAGGCACAAGGCCCTCCTGGCATTCCCGTCAAGATCGAGGCCGTGCAACTGGTTCCCATCCGCGATACTACGGAATATGTGGCGACGCTCAAATCGCGAGATTCCGCCATTGTCATGCCCCAGGTGGAGGGTCATATCACCGAGATCCGGGTTCACTCCGGCGACCGCGTTGCACCGGATACGGTCTTGATGCAGATCGATCCCACCAAACAGCTAGCTACGGTGAACACGCAAGAGAATAATCGGGCGGCACAGGAAGCCAACCTCAAATGGGCTCAGCAACAATACGACCGGATCAGTGCCCTGGCCGCGGCTGGAGTTGATTCCAAGCAGGACCTGGACCAGGCGCGAACCGCGCTCGACAATGCCCGGGCCCAATTGCAGGCCCTGGGTGCTCAGGTCGAGGAACAACAGGTACAGCTCCATTATTATCGCGTGACGGCGTTGACCGCCGGCGTGGTCGGCGATATTCCCGTGCGGGTCGGCGACCGAGTCACCACCAGCACGGTACTGACCACCATCGATCAGCCGGGTACCCTCGAAGCCTACGTGTACATTCCGGTGGAGCGCTCTGTCCAGCTCAAGAAAAACATGGCGGTCGAAATCGTCGATGGCGAGGGCAAAGTCATTGCCGACAGCCGTATCAGCTTCATTTCGCCTCAGGTGGACGATACTACGCAGTCCGTGCTGCTCAAGGCGCGAATCGCCAACAACGAAGACAAGCTGCGGAACCTGCAATTCGTTCGCGCCCGCGTAATCTGGGGAGTGCGGCAAGGACCGGTGGTTCCCATCCTGGCGGTGTCGCGCCTGAGCGGCCAGTATTTCGCCTTTGTGGCGGAGGATCAGGGCGGCAAGCTGGTAGCCCATCAGAAGCCGCTCCGCGTCGGCAATATGGTGGGCAATGACTACGTGGTGCTCGAGGGGATTAAGCCAGGCGACAAAGTGATTGTGTCGGGAATTCAGTACTTGGTCGATGGTGCACCCGTGGTGCCACAAAGCTAAGAGTAAGGTTTCCCGTAGACCGATTTTCTTCGATGTTTGTTAATTTCTTCATACACCGTCCGGTTTTCGCGACTGTCTGCGCTCTGCTGATTATCCTGGCGGGCGCAGTTGCGATTCCTACTCTGCCCATCGCACAATTTCCCAACCTGGCTCCTCCCCAGGTCTCCGTGAGCAGCGCTTATATCGGGGCCAGTGCGCAAACCGTGGAATCGGCGGTCACCATTCCCCTCGAACAGCAGATCAATGGCGCTCAGGGAATGAGGTATTTGACCTCGACCAGCCGCAACGATGGTTCGAGCTCTATTCTGGCAACCTTCGAACTGGACCGCGATCCCGACTTGGCTGCCGTCGACATTGAAAATCGCGTGAACACCGCTCTCGGGCGCCTGCCGGCGGCCGTCAAGACGACCGGCGTCACGGTGGCAAAGTCTTCGGAGAATTTCGTTCTTGGTGCGGCTGTCTACTCTCCCGACGGGCGCTACACTCCGCTGTTCATGAGCAACTATCTCGACGTCTATGTCCGTGACGCTCTGAAGCGGGTGCCGGGAGTCGCCGACGTCTTTGTGTGGGGGGAGCGCAAATATTCCATGCGGCTCTGGCTCGATCCTGTACGCATGGCCAGCCGCGGTCTCACCGCCACCGATGTGGTCAATGCGCTCGAGGAACAGAACGTGGAAGTCGCCGCCGGGCAGGTAGGGCAGCCGCCGGTCAAGGTAGGACAGCAATTCCAGATCAGTGTGCGTGCCATTGGTCGGCTGAGTGAACCCAGCCAGTTCGAGGACATCATCCTCAAGACCAATGTGGACGGCACATTGGTCCGGCTGCGAGACGTCGGGCGCGCGGAGCTGGGAGCGGAGGATTACGGAAACGACCTAATCTACAACGGTCACGAGGCGGTCGGAATTATCATCACTCAGCTTTCCACCGCCAACTCGCTCGATGTGGACCGGAAAGCGTTGGCGGCGCTCGACCGGCTCGGCAAACGGTTCCCCCCCGGAATGAAATGGGAGAACGCATTCGACACCACCGACGTGGTCAGCGAATCGATCAAAGACGTGCTGGGCACGTTGATCGAAGCCATTCTGCTGGTGATCTTGGTCATCTTCCTGTTCCTCGAGGATTGGCGCAGTACGATCATTCCCTCCGTCACCATTCCCGTCTCCCTGATTGGTACCTTCGCCTTCGTCAAGCTCTTAAACTTTTCCATCAATACCCTCACCCTGTTCGGCATCACGCTGGCGACCGGTCTGGTGGTCGATGACGCCATCGTGGTCGTCGAAAACATCGAACGCCATCTGCAAGAAGGCGAAGTCAGCCCCAGAGAAGCCACCTCCAAAGCTATGAAGGAAGTGACTGGGGCGGTGATCGCGACCTCGCTGGTCTTGGTTGCGGTCTTTGTGCCGGTGGCGTTTTTCCCGGGAACCACCGGCATCCTATTCCGCCAATTCGCACTCACCATCGCATTCTCGATTGCCATCTCTGCCTTCAACGCCCTGACTCTGAGCCCCGCTCTGGCCGCGATTCTGCTCGGCCGAGAGGCAGGGCAGAAGATCTGGCTCTTCCGGCAGGTAGATAAGCTGTTGGCGGCGGTGACGAGCGGATACCGACGATCGTTACGGACGTTCCTGCGTTTCCGCTGGGTGGCCGTGGTTCTGTTCGTGGCCGGACTGGGGCTCACGTTCTTGGTGTTCGAGCGTGTGCCCAGGGCGTTCTTGCCCGACGAGGATCAAGGATGGCTGATTGTGGCCATCCAGGCCCCTCCGGCCGCTTCCATGCAGTACAGCCGGAGCATCGTGGAGCAAGTGAGCGAAATCTTGCGGAAGGATATCGATGTCGACAGTATCTTCGCGGTGGCGGGCGGGGGCGCCGCGGGGGGAGCTGCTCCCAATCAGGGCGTGGTGTTTGCCGGGCTCAAGGATTATTCCCGGCGCCGGGGTCCCGAGCATTCTGCCAACGCGGTGATCAATCGGCTCCGCGGGCAATTGTTCTCGATCTCCGGCGCGATCGTGGTCCCATTTTTGCCTCCCGCCGTGGAGGGCCTCGCCGCCCTGGGCGGTTTTCAATTCGAGATTGAGGATCAGGGGGCGCATACGCCGCAAGAGCTCGCCAGTGTGGTGCAGGAAATTATGCGGCAAGGAGGGACGCGCCCCCAACTGACCGACCTGTTCAGTACCTTCACGGCCAACGACCCTCAGTTCCTGGTCACCATCGACCGGGAAAAAGCCAAGAGCCTGCACGTTCCTTTGCAGCAGGTCACCGACACCCTGGGCGTGTATATGGGTTCGGCGTATGTTAATGATTTCAACTTCAACAACCGCTCTTATCGGGTTTACGTGCAGGCCGACAAACAGTTCCGCGCCGAGCCTCAGGACATCGGCCAATACTATGTGCGCTCCGATCGCAGCGCCATGATCCCGCTCGATAATCTGGTCAGCCTTTCCCAGACCACCTCGCCGCCCGTCATCAACCACTACAATTTGTTTCGCGCCGTCGAGATTGACGGTTCTGCCGCCCCCCAATTCAGTTCCGGTCAGGCGATTAGCACGATGGAAGATTTGAGCAAAAGAGTCCTGCCCCAGGGATTCAGTTACGAATGGAGCGGCATTTCTCTCGAAGAGCTAGCCTCGGGACGCACGACTCTAATTCTGTTCAGCCTGGGAGTGCTGGTCGTCTATCTGACTCTTTCCGCACAGTACGAAAGCTTTGTGTTGCCCTTCATCGTGTTGCTGGCGGTGCCCATGGCGATGCTGGGGGCGCTTCTCGCCCAATCTTGGCGCGGCCTCGAAAATGACGTCTATTGCCAAATTGGACTGGTGATGCTGGTAGGCCTGGCCAGTAAGAACGCCATTCTGATTGTCGAATTCGCCGAGCAGTTGCGGGAGCAGGGTAAGCCACTGATCGAAGCAACCCTAGAAGCCGCCCGCATTCGTTTGCGCCCGATTCTGATGACCTCGTTCGCCTTCATCCTGGGCGTCATTCCCCTGATGGTGGCGCACGGCGCCGGCCAGGAAGGGCGCCATTCGGTAGGCACCACAGTGTTCGGCGGAATGATCATGTCCACCCTGCTGAACCTGTTCTTCATTCCCGTGCTTTATTTAATCATTGAAGGCTGGCGCGAGGCGCGGGGAGTGAAGATAGCCCGCTAACAACTTCGGCTTCGCCCGGGTGGCAGGTGCCAACCTCACGAGGGTGGCTTGCCCTACGGTAGAATCTTTGACACACATGCGTCGACTGGTCTACGCCGGGTTGGGATGGCTCCTGGTTTGGCTGACCTTTGCCCAGGTTCCACCCTCACCCTCCCCGCTTCCCAAATTCCGCGATGTTGCCAAGCAAGTTGGGCTTTCGGTCTCGCACATCTCGTCTCCGGAAAAGCACTACATCGTGGAATCGATGAGCGGCGGCGTTGGCCTGATTGATTGCGATAACCGCGGCCAGCTCGACATCCTCATGGTGAATGGTTCGACCGTCGAACGCTATCAGCAGGGTGGCGATCTCATGATCACGCTCTATCACCAGAATGAGGGTTTCGAGTTCACCGATATCACGAAATCTGCCGGTCTCACCCGCAAGGGTTGGGGAATGGGCGTGGCGGTAGCCGATTACGACAATGATGGTCTGTCCGACATCTATGTCACCGGTTACGGCGGCAACGTTCTCTATCACAATCTGGGGAATTGCAAGTTTGAAGATGTAACCGAGAAAGCGGGGGTGGGGGGAGGTGGGTTCAGCACGGGCGCCGCCTGGGGCGATTATGATCGCGATGGCCATGTGGATCTGTTTGTGTCCCGCTACGTGCACTTCGATATGCACCAGCTCCCCAACTTCGGCAACAACGTGAAGAACTGCAGCTTCAAGGGAATTCCCGTGCAATGCGGACCCTGGGGCATGCTGGGGGAATCCGATCTGCTGTTTCACAATCGCGGCGACGGGACGTTTGAAGAGGTCTCGAAGAAGGCCGGGGTGGACGACCCTAGCAAAAATTACGGGCTGGGAGTCAGTTGGTCGGATTACGACAATGATGGCTGGCCGGATCTGTTCGTGGCCAACGATTCCGGTCCCAACTACCTGTATCACAACCAACACAACGGCACCTTCGAAGAGGTCGGTATGCTCTCGGGAGTTGCGTTGAGCAGCGATGGCCTCGAGTACGGATCGATGGGGGTCGATTGGGGAGACTATCTGCACGAGGGACGTTTCTCTCTGTTCGTAACCAACTTCACGGACCAGCCGGACGAGCTCTATCACAATTTGGGGACGCGAGGATTCGCCGATGTGAGCTACGCCGCCAAACTGGCCCGTCCCACCTACCCGTGGGTGGGCTGGGGAACGGGATTTTTCGACGTGGACAACGACGGCTGGCTGGATCTGTTCCTGGTCAACGGTCACGTCTACCCGCAAATGGACCAAGTCCACGGCAGCGTCCCTTATCGCCAGCCTATGCAACTGTTTCGCAACCGTCAGGACGGGACCTTTGAAGATCTCTCCCCGGTACTCGCCGACTTCCCGCCAGCGTCGCGACGGGGTGTGGCCTTCGGCGACATCAACAATGACGGCAAGGTTGACATGGTCATTCTAAACACCGGTGAGCCTCCCACCTTGCTGCTGAATGAGACGGCGACCAAGAGTCATCGCGTGCTATTGCGCCTGGTGGGCACGGCGAGCAATAGGTCGGCCATCGGAGCGCGCGTCACCGTGAAGGCAGGCAAGCTGGTCCAAATGAGTGAAGTTCGGGGCGGTGGAAGCTATCTTTCGCAGAACGACCCGCGATTGCACTTCGGCCTCGGTAGCGCCACTCGCATGGACGAGGTCGAGATCCGATGGCCGAGCGGGCGGCGCGAGCCGCTCGTCGACATTCCCGCCGATTTCATCTACACCATCGTAGAAGGCCGGGGTATTCAGCAGAAGGTCGCGCTCCCTCCACTGTGAAGCCAGCCTCCACTGTCCTTTACGACGGAAAAGCCTACCCAGCCCGGGCTGGCAGGAAAGCCGCGCAATGGGGGTAGCTATCCCGCTCTCGAACCGCCCGCCAAAGGATCGAGTATGATGGAAGCGAGTTTTCTCCATGCTCCCGTTCAAACTGGTCTACAGCGACGACTACTATCTGCCGATCGGGGCGCATGTTTTCCCGGCGGAAAAGTATCAGCGGGTGCACAAGCGTCTGCTGCAGACGGGAGTTGCCGAAGCGAGCGACTTTGTGGCGCCGCAACCGGCAACCGACGGAGACATTCTGCTGGTCCATACCCCGCCCTACGTGAAAAAACTCAAGACCGGCACACTTTCGGCGCACGAGGAACTCCAGCTCGAGATTCCCTTTTCTCCCGAGTTAGTACGGGCCTTCTGGCTGGCAGCGGGAGGGTCGATTCTGGCGGCCGACTACGCCCTTCGGGATCGGGTTGCGTTCAATATCGGGGGAGGCTTTCATCACGCGTTCCCAGACCACGGCGAGGGCTTCTGCATGATCCATGACGTTGCCGTCGCCATTCGCCGCATGCAGCGCGACGACAAGATTCGCAATGCGATGACGGTGGATTGCGATGTCCATCACGGCAACGGTACGGCCGCCATCTTTGCCGGCGTGCGCGTTCCCGCCTCACCACTGCCCTCGACAGGCCCGCCACTGCTCGGTCAGGCAACTCAGGCCAAACTGCGCAACGCACACGCCGGAGAAGTGTTCACCATCTCCCTCCACCAGGAGCACAACTACCCGGTTGCGAAACCTCCCTCCTCGATCGATGTGGATCTGCCCGACGAAATCGGGGACGAGGAGTATCTGGGATGGTTGGATCATGCCTTGAGCTCGGGGCTTCGCCAGTTTGAACCGGACTTGCTGTGTTACATCGCAGGGGCCGATCCCTACCACGAGGACCAACTGGGCGGGCTGGCACTGACCATCGAAGGCCTCAAACGTCGCGATGAACTTGTGTTTCGGGTGGCCCACGCCCGTGACATTCCGGTTATGGTGACCTTTGCCGGGGGATACGCTCTGCGGGTGGAAGATACCGTGACCATTCACTCGAACACCGTAATCGCGGCCAAAGAGGTTTTCTCCGCCATAGAGAAAGAGCCTGTAAGGAAGCGCTTCTAGAGATTCGTAGTGGTCTGGTTTGACGGTCGATTCAGGTGCAAAACTTGCTTTCCGCAAGCCGACTGGCACTAAGACTTCACCTTACTAATCGCGATAAGACGACACCATAACTTCTGAGCAGGCCCGCAGCCCGAGCAAACTATTCCTGCTACCATAACCGCTAATCGCGAGGTGGGACGGCCTATGGCACTCGCTACTACCGCAGACTTCGAACCCGTCAAGACACAACATTTTGCGGGATTGTTCTGCCTCTCATTGGCTACCCTTCTGCTGGAACTTGGATTGACGCGAGTGCTCTCGGTGTCCTTGTGGTATCACTTCGGGTTTTTGGTGATATCGACGGCATTGCTGGGCTTCGGCGCTTCCGGCGTAACCCTCGCGGTTTGGACCGGGCTTCGGGAGCGAAAAGATCTAAACACCGCACTCGGAGTTTCGAGCGTAGCCTTCGCCCTGTCTGTGGTATTCGGCTTTTGGTGTATGCAGCGAGTACCGATTGCTCCTTTTTCGGTGGCCGTCGATCACTGGCAGTTCTTGTACATGTTGATTTATTTCCTCCTGGTGGCGTTGCCATTTTTTTGCTCGGGCCTGGCGATTTCCCTGTTGCTGACACGAGGATCGAAGGACATTAACCGCCTTTATGGATACGACTTGGTCGGGGCGGGCGTCGGATGTGGGTTAATCGCGCTGGTCATACCGCGATTCGGCGGGACAGGAAGCGTGCTGGTGGCAGGGTTCGTTGGAGCGCTGTCAGCCGTTTGTTTTGCCTGGGGGTCGCGGCGCATCCTGGTGATGGCCGCCGCCGTTACTTCCCTAGCGTTGCTGGGGGCAAGTTTCTATGGCGAACGGGTCATCCCCATCCGCGTGAGCGCGAACAAGAGTGGGAGAAGCATCCAGCCCATTTATTCAGCCTGGAACACTTTGTCGCTCGTACAGGTTATTGAATATCCACCGAAGGGCAAAGACCCCGCAGCCAGGTTGATGGTCATTGACGCCGGAACGGCGGCCACCGGCATCAGCGACCTCAGGCCAGACGTGCGTAGAACTATGGCCGAGCACCCAGAACAGGTCGAGCAGCTCTCGATGATCGCCTACGTGGGCAAAGCGAACCCGAAGATTCTGATCATTGGGCCTGGCGGAGGGGATCAGGTACTTGCCGGACTAAGAGCGCACGCCACTTCGATTACGGCAGTCGAGATCAATCCCATCATCAACGACATCGTCGCGAATCGAATGAACGATTTTTGGGGCAACCTCTACCACCAACCTGAAGTGCATTTGATTACAGACGAAGGTCGGAGCTTTGTGCGCCGATCCTCGGAAAAGTATGACGCGATCATTTCAGTCCACACCATCAGCAATGCGGCGCTGGCATCCGGGGCCCTAAGCCTGGCGGAGAATTACGTGTTGACCCGCGAGGCGTTTGAAGATTACCTCGACCACCTCGCTCCGGATGGCGCCATCTTCTTCACCCGGCCCGAGTTCCAAATTCCCCGGCTGGTTTCGACCGCACGAGAGGTATTTACCGGGCGGGGAATGGGGCCGATCGACCAGCATGTGTTCGCGTTCAGCCAAGTGGAACGCGTCGAGGCGCCAGGCCGCCTACCGTTTACAGCCGGCTTCCTGCTGAAGAAAAGCGAGTTCCATGCTGAAGAGCTGAGGCAGATTCGAGAAATCCTGAAGGCGGATGCCGGTTCCGGGCCGGACGCTCCCACCGTCAAGGTGCTGTACGCGCCGGACGAGCGCCCGGCAGACAGCTTGTCGGCGAAGATCGTCGGCGCGGCACAGCTCGAAGAAGTACTTGGAAACAACGATTCGCAGCTGGAGGCCGCGACCGATGACAAGCCGTTCTTCAACCAGCACACACGATGGAGCAGAATACGGTGGAACACGGTCGTCGATTTGTTTTCCCAGAAACAACCGATGGGCGCGAGGATGGCCCTCGAGGATCGGCCCATTGCGGAAGTCACTCTACTGATTCTTTTGCTGCAGTCGGCTTTCCTGGCTGGCCTCTGCATCCTTTTGCCGCTGTCTTTGTTGGACCGCCGCGGTCTTCAGCGCGAAGGGCAGTGGGGCTGGCTCGGCTATTTCGCGGCCCTTGGGCTCGGCTTCATCATGGTGGAGATTGCTTTGCTGCAACGATTCCTCTTGTTCCTCGGACAACCGATCTACACCTACTCTGTCGTGCTGGCCGGACTATTGATATCTACCGGCATGGGATCACGTGCAGCCGGGAGATGGGACCTGGAAGATGAGCGGGTGCTGAAACGGGTGCTGCTGGGGGCGATTGTTCTGGTGCCCATGGTGGCACTCATTACACCGGCGGTGTTCCGTAGCAGTCTGGGATTGGGCATTTCTTGGCGAATCTTGATTGCCCTGCTTTTAGTCGCGCCGCTCGGATTCGTACTGGGCATTCCTTTTCCCCTCGGGCTCCGCCTGGCCATGCAGAGGTCGTCGGCCTTGGGATCCTGGGCGTGGGGTGTCAACGGATTCTTCACCGTGATCGGCACCATAGTAGCGCTGATGCTCGGCATGATGTTCGGATTCCGGATGGTTCTGCTGTTGGCTTGTGCATGTTACATCGGCAGCCTTGTGGTTCTTTCCTGGCTTCGCAAGGAGAAAACGATCCACTCCGTCTTGAGCTAAAGACTTCTGTCCGAGAAAGACGGCGACGCTTCCGGGATCTTGTGCGGTCGCGGCTACACCCGCCGGCCGCGATAGGGGCTCTTCCCACAGACAGGATAGGTTGAGTCACGAGAGAATAGCCAGCGGTTGGCGTAGGTTCCGACGCCTGGTTCACTGCTAGAATGGTCTGTCGGCATGTTTGAAAATCTTCAGCAAAAACTGCAGCGCGCCTTCAAGACCCTGCGCGGCCAGGCCGTGCTCAACCAGGAAAATATCCAACAGGCGCTCGAGGAGATTCGCCTGGCTCTGCTCGAGGCCGACGTCAACATCAAGGTCGTGAAGCAGTTCATAGCCCAACTGGAGGCCAAAGCGATCGGCCAGGAGGTGCTGACCGCACTCTCGCCCGGGGAGCAAGTTATCAAAATCGTCCGCGACGAACTGGTCGAAACCCTGGGCCGCGACACCGCGCGAATGAAGTTTGCTTCTCAACCACCGTCAGTCATACTGATGGCCGGACTGCAGGGATCGGGCAAGACCACAACCTCCGGCAAGCTGGCGCATTGGCTGAAGAATGGTGGACACCGCCCTCTGCTGGTATCCGTGGACGTGTATCGTCCCGCCGCGCGGGAACAGCTCAAGGTTGTCGCCCAGGCAATCAAAGCCAACCTCTATGAAGGACAAGTCACCGAGACCAATACCGCTACGGTTGAACGCCTGGCCAAAGAAGCCCGTCGCGAAGCGGTCAATACCGGCTGTGATGTGCTGATCGTCGATACGGCCGGTCGTCTGCACATTGACGATCGGCTGATGGAAGAGATGCAGTCGCTCAAGCGGTTGCTGAGCCCCCAGGAGATTCTGTTCGTAGCCGATGCGATGACCGGCCAGGACGCCGTCCATTCCGCCGCCGAGTTCCACAAGAAGCTCTCGCTGACCGGTATCGTGCTCACCAAAATGGACGGGGATGCACGCGGTGGCGCGGCCCTCTCCATCCGTCAGGTGACTGGCCAGCCGATCAAATTCATCGGTGTGGGAGAGAAATACGATGCACTCGAACCGTTTCATCCCGATCGTATCGTGTCCCGCATCCTGGGAATGGGCGACATTCTCTCGCTGATTGAAAAGGCCGAGCAGCACGTCGATAAGAAGAAGGCCCAAGATATCGCCAGCCGGGCGTTCGCTGGCGATGGCTACTCCCTCGAGGATTTCCGCGACCAGCTGCGCCAGGTAAAAAAGATGGGCTCCATTCAGAGCCTCATGGGGATGTTGCCGAGCATCGGACCGTTTGCCGGCTTGCAGAAGCAGGCCGACCGGGTTGACGAACGACAGATCAGCCGGGTCGAGGCCATCATCAATTCCATGACTGCCCACGAACGAGTGCACCACGAGATCATCAACGGCAGCCGCCGCAAACGCATCGCACGGGGTTCCGGCACGACCGTGCAGGAAGTCAATAACCTGCTTCGTCAATATGCCCAAATGCGGAAGATGTTCAAGCAGATGGGCAAGGCAAGCTTCGCAAGAAAGCTGGCGGGCATGAAGCTTCCCGGGGTTTGACCCCTCCGCCGGACGAACCTCAGCTTCTCTTTCTCTCCGGCAGCAGGTGGCACAGGAGCGTCGGAGGTGACCTTCTCCGGCGGCCCCAACCTCTCTATTTCTTTGGCTGTGCCGTGGGTGGCACAAGACCGTTCAGACGCAGGTAGGTAGCGGCCATGCTGTAATGATCGGCGAGGTCGGCGACTAAGAACATCATCACGTAGGCGCGTGTGTGGTTAAACTTCGGCAGTTGCTCGCCGAGCTTGGCGTCATCCACCTTGGCCAAGGCGCTGCTGCAGTAATCGAAGGAAGCCTTCACGTCAGCCAGCAGTTTGTCCTTGCCATCTTTGTCGGTCACGCCGCTATCTTTCGGCTCGGACTCGCCGGCGATGCTCGAACACAGAGTGCGATTGGATCCGGCGATGTGCGTCATCAGGTGGGAGAAAGTCATTTGCTGCGGTGTGGGATGAAAATCATACTTGTCAGCGGGCATCGCTTCGGCCGCCGCGGTCAGGTTGTTGGCTTCGCGCTGCAACCAGAAGCGAGCAGCGTCGGCCACCGGACTCGAGGAGACTTGCGTTGCTTGTGGCTGCGCTACGACGACGGTTGCGACCGCGAGCTCTAAGGCGAAGATCAAGACCTTCATCTGGGGTTCTCCTTGTTCCCGGACCTTGGGGGCGGTCGGGAATGGTGTACGGCGTGCCCGGACGCTCAATCAAACTGTGGGAAGATTTACGCTGGGATCGGAACCAGGGAACGATAGCAGAATTTGGCGACCGGCGCTAATCCTTTAGCGGAACTACGGTCTTGTCGCCCTTGCAGAAGGTGGCGACACGCGACAGTCCACCCTGGGGTTGCCGGATTAGCACGACAGGACCATAGCAATACACCGCGTGCCCGTTCTCGGCCAGATACCACTTCCCGCTCTGGCGAGCCGCTACGGACGGCAGATGATCGGGTACCCGCGCGGGCGGCGCAGCGATGGGCGCAGCCGACAGGCATAGCGCAACAACGAACTTTGCCAGGACATTCACCAAGGTTGTCCGGCCCCTGGAATCTAAATCGTGATCACGATCCTGCGCGCATGTTCCAGGCTGAGATCCTCGATGTCAGGCTTGGGCAGGACCTGCTTGTGTTTGCCGGCGCTCGGTCCGGTTTTGTTCAGGTCCTGCTTCTTGTCCTGGGTCGACGGAGTTTTCACCTGGGAATGCTCTGCTGCCTCAGCCTGGGCCTGGGCTGCGGCTTGCTGTGTCTGAATCGCTTGGATCTTCATTCGGCTTAACTGCGTGCTGTCCTGAAAAAGCGACCGAATCAAGGCTCGCTGACTCTCGATGGTGCGGGCCTGCTCAAAGACGAGCAGAGTCATCAGACTGTAGGAGATGACGAATAGAACCACCAAGACGGGGAGCGCGGAACGGCTCGGCTTCGGAACCGGGCTTGGTACCAGCACCGGAATGGGCTTGCCATCTAATGATATTGCGGGGGCACTGCTGGCCATCCAGCTCAACAATTTTCACCTCGTCAGCGCCTCAGACAGCGCAGGCAGGGCGGGTAGTGCAGCTGGCAATCCATCGGAGACCAGCGCGGGAAGTCGCTGTCAGCAAAGAGCTTAGCGTGGACTAAGCGGATGGTTTCTAGACCGGGGAGCTGCAAGGGTGTGCATATAAAAGGTAACCAAGAGTTACCGAGGACAGTTGACATTACATCGTCATTTGTTGGTCGAGACGGGATGGCCAACCAGCCCCGGTCTCATTTATTTCCCCCCAATACCAGCTTGGCGATGGTCTGGAGCTGCATGTTCGAGGTGCCCTCGTAGATCTTGCCAATTTTCGAGTCGCGCCAGTACTTTTCGACCGGATAATCCTTGGTGAAACCGACACCGCCATGGATCTCGATGGCCAAGGAAGTCACCCGCTCCGCCACTTGGGAGCCATAAAGCTTGGCCATGGCAGCTTCCTTGACAAACGGCAGACCGCCATCTTTCATGCGGGCCGCGTTGTACACCATAAGCCGCGCGGCTTCGATTTCGGTTGTCATTTGCGCGATCTGGAACTGGATGCCCTGGAAGTCGGCGATGGATTTGCCGAACTGTTTGCGCTCCTGGGCGTACCGTACGGCAGACTCGCACGCGCCACGAGCCACGCCAAGCATCTGCGCGCCGATTCCGATGCGGCCTTCATTCAACGTTTCGATGGCGATCTTGTATCCTTTGCCCACCTCGCCGAGGACGTTCGACTTCGGCACCCGGCAGTCCTCTAGGATGAGTTCGCAGGTCGAGGAGGCACGGATCCCGAGCTTGTCTTCTTTTTTGCCGACCGTAAACCCTGGGAATTGCTTTTCAATCAGGAAGGCGGTGATGCCCTTATAGCCGGCCGCAGGATCGACGGTGGCGAAGAGGACAAAGAGGCCAGCCTCTTTGCCATTGGTGATCCAAAGCTTGCGCCCGTTGAGCACATAATCCCCACCTTGGAGTGCGGCCCTGGTCTGTAGGGCAAACGCATCGGAACCCGATCCGGCTTCGCTCAAAGCATACGCGCCACAAATCTCACTCGCCATGCGGGGCAGATAGCGCTTGCGTTGCTCTTCGTTGCCCCAGCGAAGCAGGGCATTGTTGACCAGCGTGTTCTGCACGTCGACCACGACTCCCGCCGACGCGTCCACGCGCGAGAGCTCCTCGACTGCCAGGATGGCTTCGAAAAACTTCCCGCCCCCGCCTCCATAGGACTCGGGGATTTCGATTCCCATCAATCCCAGCTGGAAAAACTGACGAATCAGATCTTTCTCGAAGACGCCCTTTTCGTCCATCTCCTTGACCAGCGGACGCACCTGGTCCTCGGCAAATTGGCGAATGTTGTCGCGGAACATAATCTCGTCTTCGGTAAGGCTGGTGAGGGGAGCGGGAGCGGCAACTTGCAGCGTGGTTGGATGCATATCATGCCCTCCTAACGCGAAACCGTGCAAGCTAAGAATTTTAGCATCTGGCTTCGACCGGAAAACAGATCGCGGCCCTCTCTGCGGCTTCCACCGCTGAAATTCCCGTTCGCGACGCTTGCGGCAGCCAGAGGAGCCGCGCCGAGAAAGATTTAGCTATTCAAGGCCGACGCTCCCAACTACACTGAGTGACTCGAGCTCCGAGCTTGGAGTGTCGCTTGAAACGATCGACATGGCTTGCCTTATCCCTTTTGCTAATTCCCCTGTCCCTTCGCTCCGATGGACAAACCGTTCAGGTCGACATAACGCCTTCCCATGCCACCAACCACTTTGTGCCGAATCAAACGTTGGGCGCCGGGGTGGACCGTATTTCCTCCGAGGCGATTGACAAAGATCTCACTCCCACCGTCCTGGAAGCCGTGTTCCGTGCCGGCTGGCAGCCCGTAACCTACCGTCAGAACACCGAGTTGGCAGTCGAAGCCTGGCACTGGAATCCGCAGGGAACCTGGAGTGATCCGAGCGGCAAGGGTTATTTCACCGGTTCGGCGAGTCCGGGAGATGCGATTCGCTATTCCTACGGATATGCACTGCCGCGCCGCGGATTCACCCGCAACGATGGCACCGGCAACGCGGGGTTCTCGCGGCTCACCGACGGCGACGTGAATACGTACTGGAAGAGCAATCCTTACCTGAGCGAGCGGTTCACCGGAGAAAGCGACGCGCTCCACCCGCAATGGGTGGTCATCGATCTCTCGCAAGCGCAACTGGTGGACAGCGTTCGCCTCCACTGGCAGGAGCCCTACGCCACCCATTACGCGATCCAGTATTGGACCGGGGAAGACCCCATGGTCAATCCCACGCGAGGAGTCTGGCAAACCTTTCCCCATGGCGACGTGACCGCAGGGAAGGGCGGGATCGAGACCGTCCGGTTGAGCAGGGCAGCGGCGGCGGTTCGGTATCTGCGAATCGTGATGACTCAATCCTCGAATACCTGCGATTCCCATGGCCCGGCCGATCCCAGAAACTGTGTGGGGTACGCCATTGCCGAGCTGTACGTGGGCACCACCACATCCGATGGCGCGTTTCACGATGTGGTTCGACACACCCCGGACCAGGAACAAACCACGACCTATTGCTCTTCCGTCGATCCCTGGCACGAACCTAGCGACCTGCTTTCGACGCGCCAGGCGCAGGTAGGATTCGATTTGTTTTTCACGAGCGGTGTTACGCGCGGCCTGCCCGCCATGGTGCCGGTCGCGATGCTCTACGACACTCCCGAGAATGCGACCGCCGAGATTGCCTACCTGAGGGCGCGCCAATACCCCATTTCCTACGTCGAGATGGGCGAGGAAGCCGACGGTCAGTATATGCAGCCGGAAGATTACGCGGCGCTCTATCTCCAGTGGGCGACCGCGCTGCATCGCGCCGATCCCGCCCTGAAGCTGGGCGGGCCGGCCTTCCAAGGAGTCAACAAAGATATCGAAGTCTGGCCGGACGCCAAGGGAAAGGTATCCTGGCTCGGCCGCTTCCTCGATTACCTGAAGCAGCACGGTCGCATGAGCGATCTCGCGTTCTTCTCCTTCGAGCACTATCCGTACGAGCCCTGCCGTATCCCCTGGGGCAGCCTTTATGACGAACCGGAGCTAGTGAATCGCATCATGCAAATTTGGCGCGAGGACGGCCTGCCGGCCAACGTACCCATGTTCATCACCGAATCCAATCTGTCTTCCTCGGCCAGCGAAACCTACATGGACCTGTTCGCCGGACTGTGGCTGGCGGATTACATCGGCTCGTTTTTGAACGCCGGCGGCAATGGGGTTTATTTCTTTCACTATCTGCCTCTGTTCATGGAGCATGGCTGCAACGATTCTCCCGGGACCTTCGGTATGTTTTCGGTCGGTCCGGGATATCAGATTCAGCAGCCGCTGGCACAGTTCTTCACCGCCCAGCTCATCAACCTCGAGTGGGTGCAGCCGGGAGCGGGTGAGCACCTGGTTTTTCCCGCCAAGAGCGACCTGGATGATGGAGCCGGCCACGCCCTGGTAACCGCCTATGCGGTGAAGCGTCCGGATGGCCAGTGGTCGGTGATGGTGGTCAATCGCGATCAGCAGAATTCGCACCCCGTGCAGATTGCCTTTCAGGACCAGACGAAGCCGGGGACCCTGTCCTTTGTCGGCCCGGTTGAGATCGCGACCTTTGGCAGCGCCCAATATCAGTGGCGTCCGGCCAAGACCCGTTTCGAAGCGCATGCCGAAAATCCAACCGAATGGCCCGTGGTTGCCTATTTCCCGGGGCACGCCGATCCTGACGGCCCGATTGCGCATGCCAACGAGACCGCCGCGATGGGAACCTCCTATGCTTTGCCCGCCGCCTCCGTGACGGTGATCCGCGGCAAGATCGAGGGGGAACCCAAGCATGATCGCCGACCCTAGCCGTGGAAACTTCTCGCGGACAACTCCGCGCCACTTTGCTTTGGTTGAGGATCCGGTCGGGGAATTAGTGCTGACTTTCCTGCAATAGCTCCGCCAGGTATTGCTTCCAGACGGCCGGCAAGCTGTGGGTCCCATGGCCCCGGGTCTCGTCCGTGATGGGGAGGAGCACAAATCGTCCCTGCTTGACCTTCTTGATTTCGCGTTCTGCGATGCCGAGCTCAGGCGGATTGATGACATCATCCGCAGAGTTGACGAACATCACCGGAACCCCGATCCGGTCCAGCTTCGGCGAAGGATCGTAGTTGCGCGAGGCATCGAACGCGTACAAGATATCGTTGGCATCCCAACTCACCGTGCGAGTTTTGAGGAACTGCTCCAGAAAGGCGTCGGCCTGCTCCCGCGTCGGATAATTCTTCTGAAGCGCGAGCGGGCTGCCGGCCATGATCAGAAAAATTTCCGCCACGGTTTTCAACCCGGCTGGCGGTTCCTGATATTCACCGTTGCTCCAGCTTGGATCGTTACGGATTGCGTCCATAATCATCTTGCGCATCATTCGATTGCGGCCTGCAATCTGGACCGGCAGGCAGGCAAGCGGCATGGCGGCGTCCATGAAGTCAGGGTAGGTTTCCAGCCAGATCCAGGAGTGCATGCAACCCATCGAGGTGCCGAGGAGCAGCCGCAAGTGGTCGACCTTCAAAGCCTGGGTGAGCAGCAGGTGCTGCGCTTCGACCATGTCGTCGTAATCGTAATGGGGAAAGCGAGCGTGTAGGCCGTTGCTCGGTTTGCTGGATTCGCCATGGCCGATCCCGTCGGGAAGAATGATGAAGTAACGGCTGGCATCGAGCAGCTGCCCGGGGCCGAACAACACCCCGGCAAATTGCGGGGTAAGGAATTGTCGACTGGAGCCGGTCGTGCCATGGAGAATCATGACGGCGTTGCTGATATGCCCCTTGGCATCGATCGCGGGCCGGCCATAGGTCAGGTAGTGCAACCGCAGCTCGGGCAAGGTCGCTCCCGAGCGGAAATGAAAATTCGAGACCCGGTAATCACCCTCGGCCGGTTTCGGCGGCTCTTCCGCCCAGCCTACGGCCGTCGACGCCAGCAGCAAGAAGGCGATGAATCGGAGGGACCATTTCATGGAACGGCAACTCAGTTCACCGCCGCAGCGGTTGGGACGTTCAGAGGCGGCTCAAGACTAACTTCAAGCCGTCCGCCTGCAGGATTCGTTTGATCTGATTCCGGGCATGGATTGCCCAAGGCCCGCTGGCATCGAGTTTCGCGTAGGCGCGCCAGTGTTTCAGCGCCTTACGCGGTTCCCGGATCTTTTCGTAGGCCAGCGCCAGATTGTAGTGCGCGTCGCCGTAGGTGGGCGCGAGCTGGAGCGCGGTGTTATAAGCCTGGATGGCTTCGCTCACCCGGCCGGTCTCGTCGAGTACGTTGCCCAGATCGAAGTACGCCAGGGCATAGCGGGGGTCGATGCCGATGGCGATGCGGTAATGCTTCTCGGCCCGGGTGTAATCCTGACGGTTGTAGCACAGAGTCCCCAGGTTGATGTGGGCCGCCGCGTGTTCGGGATCGAGTTCGAGCACCATCTGATACACCGCAATCGCCTGGTTCTGGGTGGCGGCATTTTCCTCGAGGGCTATGCCGCGGGTGAAAAGTTCAGCCACATCTTTCGATTCAACCTTGGCGCCACCGACGGCAACCGGTCTGGCGGTCACCACGTTGTCGGAAGACACAAAATCGAACATGAATTGTCCGGCAATGGGTTCGACCACCTTGCCATCGTGGCGAAAGGCAACACGGTGCCCGGTAGTGAACGTTCCGGCCTCGAGCAGGGGGTTTTCCATACCCGCCGCCTGCTTTTGCATGGCCGTAAGGGATTGGCGGATCACCGCCGGGCGCACTCTCGAGGAGCACAGGTCCCGTACCTTTTGCACTTGCAGGAGATCAAAGAAGGAGTAGCTCTCGCTGACAGGCACCAGACCAGCTTTTTCCCACGCCGCCAGTTGGCGGGGCGTGAGCCGCAAGATCCGAACCAGATCTTCTCGACGGTATCGATGCACAGCGTTGGTAACCGTTTTGTTAACATTATCCACAAGCATTTGTGCACGCAAGTGGAAATGGTGGGAAATAAGTGGAAATATGGCTCGAATCCCCCTGCCTGTACCACGAACGCCAACCTCTAGCACTTGGCTCGAAGTTGGCCGCAGGCGGGAGCCAAGGGACGGTCGCCTCGCCATAATTGGCGTAGACGAAGGTCCGGGGCAGGCGCAAACTTTGCAGTTCGCGGCCAGCGGCCTTTCGGCGTTATCATCTTGTTGCGATGGCAGCCACCAAGAGCAAAACGGTTCGGGAACTCGAATCTACCCGGGAGATGACCAGCCTGGTCGAGCAATCCTGCCTGGTGGCAAAGGATGCCGCATTCAATCTGCGTGACTTCCTCGAAAACTCCTCGAACATGGCGTTTATTGCGGTAAAGGACTGCGAGAAAGAGCTGGACCGCATGGAACGCGAGATCGACCAGGAGATCACGAGCGCGATCACGCAGGTGAGTGAGGTCGAGGCGAGAGAGTTGCTCGCCTGTCTCAAATTCATTATTGATCTCGAGCGCATTGGTGATCTGACTTGGTCGGTCACCCAGCGTCTGCGGCACCTAACCGGACGGTTGCGCAAAGAGGACCGGCGCGATTTGATTGCCATGGCGGAGATTCTCGAGAAGATGCTGGAGAATATTCATCAAGGCTTTGTGAAGCGCGACCTCGAACCCGCCAACTGGGTCATGAAGACCGATACGGAAATCGATCATGTCTGTCACGCGGTGTTCCGCCGCCACCTGGAGAGCAAGGACGGCAGCTTCGACTACAGCACCAGTCTGCTTCTGATGGCGCAGGCATTTGAGCGTGCCGGAGATCACGCCAAGAATCTGGGGGAGGAGTTGTTCCATTTGGTCGAGGGGCGAAGCATGCGCCACGAGCGCAAGCGCCCAGGGCGAACCGGGCAGCGAACCTAACGGGTGATCCGCCACCTAGGTGGCCGACCCGTCACCGCGTCTCCTCTTTCCAGTTCCGCTCCACCCGAATTGGGATCCGAGCGTGCGTCAGGTGCGTGGCGGTTCCGCCGCTGTCCAATCCATTGAATGACTGGAAATCCGATCCGCCCAGACCAGACAGGAAAGCCGCCGGATGGCGGCGGCGTAGCGAGTCGATCAAGATGGTTTACCGCGAGGCCTCTTCCAGGCGCCCCTGTTCCAGTTTCTCTTGACAATCGATGCAATGGCGCGTCCAGGGCACGGCTTCCAACCGCTTGGGATTGATCTCTTTACCGCAAGAGATGCATTCCCCAAAGCTGCCCTCGCGAATGCGAGACAGGGCTCCGTCCACCATCTGCAAGAGCTGGCGATCATTGTTGCTCTGATGAAAGAGGAACTCTTTATTGTAGGAACTGGCGGCGCGGTCAGCGATGTCCTGCGCCGTGTCTTCGTCGGCCGAGCGTCCGTCCTGTTGTGTGCGGGAGACCATGCGGCGCAACTCTTGTTGCCGCGTCTCTAACCGCTTTCGAAAATAATCGAGCTTCTTTTTGTCCATGGATGCCAACTTCACCAAAAAAACGACCCCTTCCCTCTATCCTCGCCGCCTGTCGGCCAAACGAAGATGATATGCGCGTAAAATGAGATGCGTCAACTGGCGGTCAGGGATTCAACGAATTCAAGGTTCGTTCAACCGATTTAATGCATCGAGTCGAGCGAAGCCTTGTGCTTCTGGCGAGGATGTCGAGCAAAGGCCGGGAGCCCATGCTACCGCGGGGGAGAAAAACGTCATCGCGGCAATACCTCGGGCATAGTGGCCAAGGCATAACCCATCACGGCCAAGGCGGAGGCATTCTCGCGCAGTTCCTGGGGCACGATCTTATCGAGCGTGTCGGCGGCGGTGTGATGGTAATTAAAGTAGATGCGACTATCCTCGAGCAGGCCGAGCGCGGGAACGCCGGCCTCAGCCAGCGGAGCAATATCGGCCCCGGGGCTGCGCGAGATCAAGCGGATCAAGTTGGCTCCGAAGCTGTCGAGAACGTCCTGCACGGGTCTCAACAGGGGGAGTGCGTTGGGATTCATTTCCGCCTGGAAACCTAGAGGACGAGATGCTCCCAAGTCGCTCTCGATGGCGGCGACGTGATTGACAATCTCTCGAGCATGGTTCTTGGCGTAGACATCATGACCACGCCCTCCGTTCTCTTCATCCATCCAGGCCACAATGCGGATGGTACGTCGCGGGTGCAAGTGTAATTGCTGGATGAGATGGACGGCGTCCATGGCCTCGGCGACGCCAACCGCATCGTCCATCGCCCCCGTCCCCAGGTCCCAGGAGTCGAGATGTCCGGAGAGCACAACCACCTGCTCAGGGTGGTCGCTGCCCTTGAGATCCCCGATCACGTTGTAACTCGTGCTGTCGGGCCCGGTTTGTGAGGTCAACGTCAGGTGCATGCGCACCTCGCCCTGGGCGGCTAAACGCGCAATCAGGTCGGCGTCTTCGCTGGTCACGGCGGCAGCGGGAATTCCCGCCGGTGCGCTCCAGCCGGTATGCGGCAGACGGTAATCCGCCCCGCCCACGGAACGGACAAGACAGGCAACGGCCCCCAACTCGGCGGCAGCTTTTGGACCGGAGGCACGATAGGCGACGGCTTCGCCATAGGCCTCACCCGCCATGCCATTGGCAGCCTTTTGCTTATCGAAAGGGACATTGAAGAGCACGATCTTCCCCGATACCGCCTCGCGCCCCAGTTGCTTCAGACCGGCAAAGGTCTTGGCCACCACGATTCCGGCGGTGATGCCGGCCGGCGGAGTGGGTACGGTTCCTCCCAGTGCCGTGAGCACGATGTTCTGCGTAGTTCCCTGCGCCTGTCCCGCATATTCCACCAGCTCGGCCCGTTCGACACCGCGAATCCAATGGGGAACCTTGACTTCTTCTAACTGAACTTGAAGTCCGAGTCGGCGCAGTTCCTGAGCAACGTATTGGACCGCCGCCTCGGCGGCGAGAGAACCGCCAGGGCGCGGCCCGATGTTGTCGGTCAAGTAAGCGGCTTGTTCGTAAGCATAGTCGTCGGCCAAAGCGGCATCACGCAAAGCGATGAGCTCGCTCTTCAATTGTGCAGAAATGGATCGCGAACTTGCCGAAGAGCTGGGAGCCTGCCCGAAGGAAACCCTTAACAGAACCAAGACCAACACAGAGGAAATCGGTGCGCGCATGTAGATCGTCAAGTGTAAGGGCAAAACCTTCTCGAGGGGAAGGGCAGAAAGCTGGGTTAGGAAAAGGCCAGATTCAGACGGGCGGCAGAATAAAAATAGGCCGCAAAGAATAAGCGGCCCCATTTCTGGAGCCACTATCCCAAAAGAGGCAACTCAGGAAGGTTTTAGGAAAGGCGATCGTAAATCTCGATCCGCCAGCCGGAGTGGCGCAGAGAGAAGTAATGTCTAGCGCGGCGAATGAAGGTGAATGGTTCGGCGGCCTCTTTCATTGCCTGGATAAGGGAGCACTTGCTGCGCCAAAAATGGGGGTCTTAGCGGATGAGATCTTCGGAGGTGCCAACTCCTTGCTCCGCTTCCACTTCTGGCGCCCCTGGCCAGATCGAGGATAGGCGAGGGTCGGGGCTCGAGGGGAAAAAGACTGCAGGTTCCTGCACATTCCGAGCAGGCACCTAGCCTCCCTCATTCCGGCTCCCGGTCCGGAAGTTACTCGAAGTTACTCTAGGAGTGACCTGCTACCGTTCGTAACTTACCTGGCAAAAAATGATAGGGCGGCCAGGGACCGGTTACCGTCAGCTCGCAGTTCTTGAGTTGCTTGGCAGCCGTGTTGTAGCGGTTCTGGTATTTCTCTACCGACTTCGAATCAATCAGGTGCGCGATGTCAATCAGCATGCCGTCGGTGTTAACTCTCTTACAACTAATCTCTTCTTCGAGCGGATTGAACATCTTGTGCACCTGCACCGACAAAGCCCGTGCCTTGGTCTGGCGCTCGCGGTCGCGCGACGCCTTTTCCCTCAGCTTCATCAGATACTCGCCTCCGACCGTATCCGGCAACTCGACATCCATCATGGCGTCACGCCAGGATCCGTCGCGCACGACGAGCTTGAGGTGCATTTCGGCCTTGCCGCGTAATCGAGCCACACTCTGCCCGAAGGCCCGGCGATTGGCGCGCACGGCTTGTCGCAACGCCTCATCGCTGTCAAAGATGGTGCCAAAACGGAAGGGGAGCACCGTCCCGTTGCGGAAGCAAACGCTGACTACGCGCGCGTGGTCGAGGACGGCCCTATCATCCAGACTACCGGTTGCCCGATCGTATTCACTGACCACCACAGAAAATTCACCACTGGGGTAGCTTAAGACGGCGGCTGCGTTCACTCCCTGAGTGCCTTCTAGCAGGAACGGACGCCGCGCACGGATTCCATTGAGGGCTTGTTGCTCAGTAAGACAATATGCGTACCACGCCATAGGGGTGTCTCCCGTACCTGGCTCGAGGCCCAGCGCAACACCTCGAGCTGGTACAGCTGGTTACGGCACTTGAACCTTGGAAGAAAGGGCGGTACCACGACTAGAGAACGCTTAAAATCACGTTCCGGGATATATATTACTTTGGTACCCGGGATAAATGCAACCTTTTTGTAGCAATCGCGCATCGCGTGAATTTCTGAGCCCGGGGACGCCCAGACCCATGCGACAGCCTAGCAGTTTGTCGAGAAGCCGCCGTGTGTCCGGCGACAGCTCTAGCGATCGGTCAGGAAGGCGAGGAGTTCAGTCGCCGGAATCGGACGAGACAAACCAGGATTTGATCAATGCCTTTTGTTTTCAGCAGTTTGACTAGAGGCGTCGCGCTCGGCTAGGGCCTTAGTGACGACATTGAACATCTCCGTCAGCGGGGCGGGTTTGCCAGTCCAGATTTCAAACTGGCGGGCCGCCTGGTGAATAAACATTTCCAGGCCGGGAATGACCTGAGCACCGGCTGCTTTCGCCAGCTTCAGCAAACGCGTCTCCACCGGATCGTAGATCATGTCAAAGACGTAGCGCGCTCTGATTTCGTTCTGGTTCAAGGGGGACTCGCGCGTGTTGCCCATGCCGACCGGAGTGGCATTGACGATGACGTCAAAGAACTGCTTCGCCAGATCCGCACGCTTGATGGTTCGGGCGCGAGCGGCTCGCGCGAGTTTTTGCGCTGGACCGGGCGTACGGTTCAGGATGGAGACTTCCGCGCCTCGCTCCTTTAATCCGAAGACTGCGGCTCGGGCGGCACCACCTGCGCCGAGGACGAGGATCTTGGCATTCTCCAGTTCCAGCCGTTGCTGCAAAGGCCGGACCACGCCCGCAGTATCTGTATTGAACCCGTAAAGCTTGCCGTCTTGTGCCCGGACCACGGTATTACAGGCTCCAATCTTGGCCGTGTGGCTGTCGGTGTTGTCGAGATACTCGATAATCTTTTCCTTGTAAGGCATGGTCACAGAAAGCCCATGAATGGGAATATCACGGACGCAGGCGAGCAGATCCTTCAAGGTCTTCGCGTGCAGCAACAGGTAGACGGCGTTTACCGTCTCCCGCCGCAGAGCAGCATTCATGACGGCGGGGGAAAGCGAGTGCGCCACCGGGTTGCCGACCACGCCATACACCCGGGTTGGAGCGTCCACGTGCTCAACGCGATACGTGCTTTGCAGTTCGCGCGCGGTGATCTGTCCGGGTGCGGTCTTTTCGTCTTCGCGTACGGCGGCAAAGGTAAAGATACTTCCCGCTCTTAGTCCGAGCACGCGGCTTATGATGCCTTGCTCTCCCATGCACAGGCCGATCAGGGAGTAACGATCGCTATTTCGCTCAATGAACTTCATCATCTCTACATTGTCGTAGAGAGTGTTGGCCGTGGTGACAACCTTGTAGAAGTCAGCCGGGATCGCCACCATCCGGCTGAGGGTTTCGTCCAGGTTTTTGGTCGCGTGAAAATCATGGTAGGACAAGATCAAGGACGCTGCGCTTCGCAGCCGATGGAGCGCCTCGGGTTTCGTGTGGGCGGCAGACTGCAGTTCGAGATCAAGCAGTTGGCAGCCGGCGGCCGCCGCTCTCCACAAAATGTCGAGTTCGGAGGCAATCGAGCCCTGGAACTTTCCGCCGTTCGGAGCCCGACGGCAGGTCGCAATCAGCACCACTTGGGGGTGGTACTCGGTGAATTGCTTGATCTTCGGCAAAGCCAGCACGGGACGGGGTAGGTAGTCTAACCTGAACTCCAGAAAGGCATTATCGCGAACCAAAGCCTCGGCTTTTTCGAGCATAGCGGCCGGATCGGCCCCGGTCACAGCCACACAGACCCGGGGCAAGCGCAAGGGCCGAAGACGGGCAACGAAGTTGTTCAAAGCAGCGTTCACGAGATTGTAGAGTGGCGCGATCTTACAAGCGCGTGATTCTAGATGCAACTAGGGATTAGTGTTTTAGGCACAAAACTTTTTATCCTATCGCGGATAACACCGGCGTAACCTTGACCACCTCCCTCCGGCTTGCTAGTGTCCGGGCTGAAAGTCTTTCATTTTAGGTAACTTAAAGACCAAAAGGACGACAGGCGGTGGATTAGGCCTGGAGGTTAGAACATGAAGAAAACAAGCTTGTTAGTGGTTTTGTGTCTGGCAATCGGTGTGCGCGCCGAGCAGCCCGCTTCCCCTCCAGATCAAAGCACACCCGCAGGAACCGTGACCACGAACCTGAATTTTCCGGCGGAGCGAATCGTCAATCCAACTCGCTCCGACCTCTACTGCGCGGGTTTTGTCAATCCGACCGCGCTGCCGAACGCAAGCTACGTCATGGGCGGGCTGGACACCCCGAACACCACCCACTACGGTGACGGGGAAATCGTTTACCTGAACGGCAAGGGATACGAACTCGGAAAGCGTTACTCGATTGTTCGTGAGTTGCGCGATCCCAATCGCTATGAGATATTTCCCGGACAATTCACCATGATCCGGGCGATGGGCGCTCCGTATGCGGATCTGGGAACCATCCGAGTGCTCGACACCCGCGGTGATCATGCCATTGCCCAGATTGAGTTCAGCTGCAGTCCGTTGGTGCCGGGCGACGTTGTCGTTCCCTACGTTGAAAAAGCGAACATTCCCCAGCACGCACCGATACTGTTTGACCGTTTTGCCCCCAGCAATGGAAAGACCAGCGGCCGGATCGTGCTGGCTAAGGATTTTGACACGGAGCTCGGCACGGGGATGAAGGTGTACTTGAACTTCGGCAGCAACCAGGGTGTGAAGGTAGGGGATTATTTCCGTGCGTTTCGCGCCTACGAAGCTGATCTCCACAATCCGGTGGACTCGCTCTCGTTCAAAGCCTCGGTGGCCGAAGACACTCAGGCCAAGCCGCCGGTTATCGAGCGCGGCCTGTTCAACGGAGGGAAGGGCCCAACCATCAGCGTGGTCGATTTTCCCCGACGCGCGGTGGGAGAGGTCGTCATCCTCAGCACGACAGCCACCACCTCGACCGGCATGATTGTATTCGCCTTAGAGGACATGCACGTGGGCGATGGGGTGGAACTCGATCCTCAGTAGTCCTTATCGCATCTTGTTCTAGCGCAACCGGGGAGGACAAACCTTCCCGGTTTTCGTTTTCCAGGGTTTTTCCATTCCCCCCGCTGGCGGACATCCTAAGGGTGGAGAGGCAGGGACTGCCAGCGCGGCCCATGGATAACTCGAGCGAGCGGGTTATTTTGGGTCGTGATCCCCGAAGACTTCGGCGGTAAAGGCCTCCAGGGCCGCCCCATGTTGCCAGGCGTCGATGGCCAACCCCGCCTTGCGGCAAGTCTGCTCGAGAA
>DASPTQ010000182.1:0-41313 GCA_035623335.1 Terriglobales bacterium | reverse complement strand
GCATTTCATAGATCTCGCCATTCGAACCCCGGCGGTGGTTGTAGACTCCACCGTACCAGCTGGCCAATCCCGTCTCCGTAGCCAGCGGCTTAGCCTCGACGGGCGTGCGGGAAGCAGACGCTTCGGCCGAAGCTGGCCTTTCCGCCACGGCCGGCGGTGTACTCTCGGAGTTCGGCGAAGGCTCGGCGGGAGCCATTGAGGGAGGAGGCGGGACGATTACTTTGGCGTGCTTCTGGCCCCCGCAGCCGGTCAAGAACGTCAGGGAAAGTGCAAAAAAGGCCACACACCAAGCATCGGTGTTTATTTTTGCCGAGGACCTTGCTCTTCCATGTAGTTCGCTAAGCGAGTGAGCTTCTCGGCGGCGCTTCGTAAGGCTTGGGTCGAGTGTTGGCGTACAGCGGGAACAACTTCGTCGTTCAAGAAGTTGAGCAACTCCGCCGACTCCTTTTCTATGGTTTCGGTAACCTCTGCCACGGACTTGCTGAAGCGCTCCGAGGCCTCTTCCACCTTGCCCTTGAAATCGCTCATGGAAATTCCTTGTGAGGACGAATACGGCCACTCTAAGTTTGCGGATGCCAGGCCAGTCCATTATTTCCTGCCCCGACGTCCGGGTCAACCCGGAGGCATCGCTCCGCATAACCCTGACCATCGCACCTGCCTTGGCACAGTCCCTGGGATAGAATCGCGGGATCGGAGATCTCACCTGAGGCTCGCGTGGGTGCGCACCCGACGGATTCAGGATGCTATGGGGAAGAGAGAGAAACGCGGCAAACAGAACTTTCCCTCGGGCAATGGGCAACCAACCGGCGATCGGAGATCCCCGGCTTCGCAGGGCGATTTTGGCGGGCAGCTTCTTCGCTGGTTTGATCGGAACAAGCGAGATCTGCCATGGCGACGAGATTGTGATCCTTATCATGTCTGGCTTTCCGAAATCATGTTGCAACAAACACGGGTTGGGGCGGTGGTGGAACACTACCACCGATTTCTGGAGCGTTTCCCGAGCGTGGAGACGCTGGCAGCAGCCCGATTATCCACCGTGTTGGCCGCATGGAGCGGCTTGGGCTACTATCGCCGAGCTCACCGCTTGCACGCCGCCGCCCGCGAAGTTGTCCATCGCCGTCAAGGAAAGTTTCCTGCGACACAAGCCGAGCTGGAGACGCTTCCCGGAATTGGCCGCTATAGTTCCGCCGCGATTGCCAGCATCGCCTTTGGCCAGGCGGTGGCTGCGGTAGACGGCAACGTAGAGCGTGTTTTGCAGCGTGTTTTGGGAAGATCGATTCGCGGGAACCCCTTATGGCAGATTGCGACCGAACGGTTGAATGCGCGGAGGCCTGGCGACTTCAATCAAGCCATGATGGAGTTGGGCGCAACTGTTTGCTTGCCCCGGGAACCGAAGTGTTGCTTGTGCCCGGTTCAAGCCCTGTGCCGCACTCAGGGCGAACTGGAACGCTTCCCAACAGCCCGCCGGCGGGCAAAGCAGGCAGTCGATTACGCTCTCGATCGTCGCCGCGATTTGGTTTTTCTCGTCCGACGATCTAGACAAACGACGCTAATGCCCGGGATGTGGGAGCTGCCGGAACTGCCCACCAGCCAGCGTTCGAGCGGGCCGTGGTTAACCCTGCGACATGCGATTACCTCAACCGACTATCTGGTCCGCGTGGCGAAGGTACGACTGCCTCCAGGAACCAAGGGAAGCTGGTTCAAAGCGTCACGGGTTGGACAACTACCGTTGACCGGATTGGCGCGCAAGATCCTCCGCCAGGCAAAAGTCATCTAAAATGAAAGCCGCCACCATAGGCGGTTCACACTTTCTTGGAGGAATTGAGCATGGCGGCACTCAAGACGGGAACCTTAGCACCGGATTTCACCCTGCCCGCGATCGAAGGGAAGCCATTTTCCCTGAAAGAAGCGCTCGTTCGGGGACCGGTGGTCGCGGCTTTCTTTAAGGTTTCCTGCCCGGTCTGTCAATTTGCATTTCCCTATCTCGAGCGGATCCACCAGTCCTACGGCAAACGCAACGTTACCATGGTGGGCATCTCCCAGAATCAAAACAAGGACACCGCCGCCTTCCTCCGCGAGTACGGTATCAGCTTCCCGGTTCTGCTCGATGATCCTCGACACTACCTGGTTTCGAACGCCTACGGCCTTACCAACGTGCCCAGCATCTTCTGGATCGCCCAAGATGGGGAGATTGAGATCTCCAGTGTGGGCTGGGTGCGAAAGGAAATCGCCGAGATCGGGCGCAGGGCCGCCGAAGCTACCGGGGAAGGCGCAAAGCCGGTGTTTCGACCGGGCGAGGATGTGCCCGATTTTCGCCCGGGTTGAGGCTCCAAAAACTAACTCGCGGTCGCGAGCAAATCGCAATCCATCCTGCCCCCCATATCTCCAACCGGGAGTACCAGCTCGCGGGTACCTGTTCCTTTCAGGTGAGTGTACTTCGGTAAGCGAAGGCACTTATTCTGGGGATGGCAGAATTCCGTACAATACAATTTCGTCTGCACTTTTCACCGTTGGAGGAGGCACGGCCGGATGCTTTCGAAGAAAGTTGCGATTTTGTTGGTCTTGTGGGCAGGCAGCCTGGCCGAAGCCCAGCAACCCCCGAAAGCAAGCCGATCCTACGATGCCCGCGTACGGCTGTCAGGACCCGCCATCGCCACCATGCAAAAGATCGATCCCGAGCGTATCCGGGCACATGTGCGCTTCCTGGCGCATGATCTGCTCGAGGGACGAGGGACCGGACAGAGAGGCGGAGCTATCGCTGCCGAGTACATGGCCACTCAATTTGCCCTGGCCGGTCTGAAGCCGGCGGGAGACGGCGGTACCTACCTGCAGAACGTGCCGTTGGTGGGCCTCACGCCTTTGCCCGAAACCACCTTCTCGCTGGTGCCAGAGAAAGGCTCCGCCATCGATCTCCAACCGCTCGAACAATATGTTGCCTATGACCAGACGCAGCAGCCCACATCCGATGTGGATGCCGAAGTGGTCTATGTGGGCTACGGCATCGAGGCCCCGGAATATAACTGGGACGACTACAAGGGAGTGGATGTGCGGGGCAAAGTTCTGCTCATGTTGGTCAACGAACCACCCTCCCAGGATGTGCACTTTTTCCAAGGGAAGGCGCTTACCTACTATGGACGTTGGACCTACAAATACGAAGAGGCGGTGCGAAAAGGAGCGGCGGGAGCAATCCTGATTCACAAGACCGATATGGCCAGCTATCCCTGGGACGTGGTACGCAACTCCAATTCTGGGGAAAAGTCATACCTGAAGCTGGAAGGCAGGCCGGCCCTGAAAGTTGCCGCCTGGATTCAACTGGAGGCGGCCAGGCAACTGGCGAACCGAGGCGGGCACAATCTTGACCAAATGATGGAAGAAGCGCAGTCTCGGGACTTTCGCCCGGTGAGCTTGCCGGTCAGGTTGAAAGCGCACATGGCAACGAAAGTTCGCCCCTTCGAATCGAGCAATGTGCTGGCTTTTTTGCCGGGAAGCAACGCGAATTTGAAGAGCGAGGCGATACTCTATACGGCACACTACGATCATCTGGGAGTCCGTCCAGACATGCCCGGCGATAACATCTACAACGGGGCCGACGATAACGCCACCGGCTGCGGAATCCTGCTCGAGCTGGCGCGAGTGTACTCAGAATCCCTGGAAAAGCCGCGCCGTTCGATTCTTTTCGCCTCGGTGACCGCCGAAGAACAAGGCTTGCTCGGATCGGAATACCTGGTCAAACACCTGCCCATTCCCGCCAACAAAATCAGCCTCGGTCTGAATTACGATGATGTCCCCCCGCTCGGTGCGCCGGAAGAAGTGGAGGTTGTCGGCGCGGAGCGGACGACGTTTTATCCGGCGATTCAAGCCTTGGCCAAAATTTTTCGCCTCGCCATTCGTCCCGACTCCCAACCCGAAGCCGGACATTATTATCGTTCCGACCAATTCAGCCTGGCGCAGGTCGGCATTCCCGCCTTTGCCATCAATGAAGGGGTCAAGTACAAAGGCCATGATGCCGCTTGGGGACAGCAGCAGGCCGATGAGTTTACCGCCAAGCACTATCACCAGCCGAGCGATGAGTATCGTCCTTGGATGGACTTCATGGGAGACGCCGTGATGGCCCGCTTCGGTTTTGCTGTAGGTTGGGAGGCTGCCACTCAGCAGGAGCTTATCAGCTGGCAAAAGGGAGATGAATTCGCCCCGCCGCGAACCAATCGTGCCAGCGGACGGGAGTAGAGCAGCTTCGACTCCGCCTCACCCCCACTAAGTTTCCGCGGCCGCGGTACCACTCCCTTCAGCCTTCCATGATTTTCAGGTTGGGATTCAGAATCAGCGTGGGCTCGGTGACCCGCTGCACATCGTCGGCGGTCAGTCCGGGTGCGATCTCCTGCAGTACCAATCCTCCGGGCGTGACCTGAATCAAGGCCATGTCGGTAACGATGGTGTTGACCACGCGAACCCCGGTCAGGGGCAGAGTACATTTCTTAAGGATCTTCGGTTGGCCCTCGCGCGTCGTGTGTTCCATGGCGATGATGACGCGCCGGGCGCCGGCGACCAGGTCCATGGCGCCCCCCATGCCCTTCACCATTTTTCCCGGGACCATCCAGTTGGCCAGATTTCCTTCCTGATCCACTTCCATGGCCCCCAGCACGCTCAAGTCGATATGACCGCCGCGGATCATGGCGAAGGAATCAGCGCTGGAAAAATAGGCGGTACCCTTGATCTCAGTTACGGTTTCCTTGCCCGCGTTGATGAGATCCGCGTCCTCAAAACCTTCGACCGGATAGGGACCGATACCCAGCATGCCATTTTCGCTTTGCAGGATGACATCCATTCCGGCCGGCACGTAATTGGCGACCAACGTCGGCATTCCAATGCCCAGGTTGACATAGAAACCGTCGCGTAACTCCCGCGCGATGCGCTTGACGATGCGTTCTCGCTTTTCACTGTCTTTGCCGGCCTTGGGAATCGTGGACATAGCTGGTTTTCTGGAGTGGTTCGCTCAGGCCTCACCCATGGCTGTTCTAATCACCGGCGGCCGCTTTCCGAACCGTTCTCCTCTCGATCCTCTTTTCGTACAATTTCCCTTCGAAGATACGTTTCACAAAGACGCTGGGAGTATGGATCATGTCGGGTTCGAGTTCGCCTACCTCGACCAGGTGTTCAACCTCGGCGATGGTTACGTTGGCCGCGGTCGCCATCATGGGGTTAAAGTTGCGAGCCGTCTTGTGGTAGACCAGGTTTCCCCATGCGTCCCCTTTCCAGGCCTTCACCAGGGCAAAATCAGCTTTGAGACCGTACTCCATCAGATACTGGCGCCCCCCAAACTCACGCGTTTCCTTGTTCTTTGCCACCAGCGTGCCTACCCCAGTGGGGGTGAAAAAGGCGGCGATGCCAGCGCCGCCGGCACGGATCCGCTCGGAAAAGGTGCCTTGGGGCACCAGTTCGAGCTCAATTCGGCCCTCGAGGATCATTTGCTCGAGCAGTTTGTTTTCACCAATGTACGTCCCGATATGCTTGCGGATCTGACCGGCAGCCAGAAGCAGTCCCATGCCATAACCGTCGACCCCGGCGTTGTTGCTGATGGTGGTCAGGTTCTTCACCCCCTTCGCCACCAATGCCCGAATCAGGTTTTCGGGAATGCCGCAAAGCCCGAACCCGCCGACCATGACCGTGGCGCCATCGAAGACATCGCGAACCGCTTGCTCGGCACTCGCTACGACCTTATTCATCAGCAACGAATTCTAAACGAAATTGTTCCTCGACGACATCGGGGAGCTGGGGGAGCAGCGTCGTGATTCAACTGGCCTGGGAATTCTTTGTCTTCGGTGATTTGAGTCGAACTTTGCGCAGCTGATGGGCTTGCTCGAACTCCGCTTCCAATTCCCGGGTGTCAAGATTGTCTCGAATGTGGGCCAAGTGTTGCTCCAGCTTTCCCAGAGCGTCCACCAGGTTCCGCTTGTTGGTGAAGGCGACATCGCGCCACCAGGAATACGGACTGCTCGAAATTCGAGTCATCTCGTGCAACGCCCGGCCCCCGGCCTCGACGAGCGGCGCCTCCGCGCCATACTCCTCGACCAGGCTCGCCGCCAATGCGGTCGAGACCATCTGCGGCAGATGGCTGATCCAGGCACAAAGCTTGTCGTGCTCTTCAACATCGATGGCGGCGATGTTTGCGCCGATCCTCTGTAACCATTCCAGATACTCTCCGCTCCGCCCTTCGTATATCTTTTGTCCTGGAACCGGGGTCACAAACCAGGTGGCTCCTTGAAACAGGTCCGGGTCTGCGAACTCCACCCCGGATTGCTCCTTGCCAGCCATGGGGTGCCCGCCCAGGAAGCGAGCGCCCAGATTCTTGCCGAAGACGGCCCTGGCGCGCGCCGAGATATCGGCCTTGGTGCTACCAACATCGGTGAGCAACGTGCCGGCAGGCAGAGCCGGACCCAAGCGGTCGATCAAATCGATAATGCTCAGCACCGGTGTGGCCAGCACCACAACCTGACTGCCCAGGATCGCTTGCGAAGGGCGAGACTGGCTGGCGTCAATCACCCCCGCCAGGGCGGCCCGCTTGAGCACGGGCTCGCGATCACATCCTATGATCTGGCCGGCAAATTTGTGCTTCTTGAAGGCGAGGGCGATCGAGCCTCCAATCAGTCCGGTTCCGATGATGGTAACTTGGCGAATCGGCATCGGTGCCCTCACGACACTGGGTCGAGAGGGCATTGTAACCCGACCGACTCTCCTACGCCTCGGCCAGCGCATTAAGAGCATGGCGAGTCCACAGCCCTGGCCCGTCCGGATAGAATAGGGATCGGCAGCAAGAAAGGATTTCCGCGGGACTGGGTGCGGCTCGCCGCAACCTTCACCTCTAGGATTGCCTCCAAGAGGGGCCGTGTTGGACTATTCCATCCCGAAGGTGATCCGAAAGGACTCTGAGTCAAGAACTGCTTATGTCGAGTCGGCCAGCATGAGATTGGCAAGTCGAGCGAAACTGACTGCTCTGTTCAATGATGCCCCCGACGCTGTCCGCGCCCGCATCGCGGCGATCTACGCAATCTTGCTTGTGTTGAATGCTGGAGCCTGGTTATGGGCTGGTATCGCCTTCCACCGATACCCCGTGCTACTCGGTACTGCCCTTCTGGCCTATAGCTTGGGCCTGCGTCACGCCGTCGACGCGGATCACATAGCGGCCATTGACAATGTCACCCGCAAGCTCATGCAGGACGGAAAACGCCCGGTTGCCGTTGGATTCATGTTTTCCCTCGGACATTCAACCGTAGTTGTTCTCGGTGCGGCGGCGATCGCGGGCGCGGCGCTCGCCTTCGCCCATCGTCTTGACGGCTTGAAGAGCATCGCGGGGCTGGTCGGAACGTCGGTCTCAGCGCTTTTCCTGTTTGCCATAGCCATCGCCAACCTCTTCGTGCTTCGCTCCCTCTACCAAACCTTCGTGAAAGTCTGCCGCGGAGAACCCTACGTAGAAGAGGATTTCGATCTTCTGCTTGCCGGGCGAGGATTTCTTTCCCGCTTCTTCCGTCCGATGTTTCGCATGATCAGCCGCAGTTGGCACATGTATCCTTTAGGCCTGCTTTTCGGACTCGGCTTCGATACCGCCACCGAGATTGGCGTGCTGGGAATTTCCGCCGCGGAAGCAACCCAAGGCCTGTCGTTCTGGGCCATACTGGTATTCCCCATACTTTTTGCTGCCGGAATGTCGCTGATCGATACGACCGATAACATCCTCATGTTGGGTGCCTATGGATGGGCCTTCGTAAAGCCGATCCGCAAGCTCTACTACAACATCACCATCACCTTTGTTTCCGTCGTGGTTGCACTGGTGGTCGGGGGAATTGAGGGCCTCGGACTCTTGGCGGAGCATTTTCAACTTCGGGGATGGTTCTGGGTGGGAGTCGCCAAGCTCAACGATAACTTCGACACCCTGGGTTACTTCATCGTGGGCCTGTTCGCCCTAAGCTGGATCGTATCGATTGCCTTCTACAAATGGCGCCGATTGGATGATCTTGAACTCGATGCCTGACCGATCCCTGTCGAAGTGACGGTCGCCGCGACAGCAAGAAGGTTAGGGAGATGCGGGGCGAAAGATCCCGGCCTTGCGGACTAATAGTGGAAGCGATAACGAAACTCGGCATAGATTTGCCGTGGTTCGTTCCAGTGAAACCCGCCAAATGTCAGACTGTTATCCAGTTGCACGCGGCGGTTGGCTACATTCAACGCGGTCACGGAGACGCTGTATTTCTCACCGAAGCTTTTGCCGAGAGAAAGATCAACCGTGGTGTGGCTAGGCAAATAGGGCCCGGGATATTGGGCCTGCGGTGTCCCGTACAACCCGTTCGTGAACCCCGACCCGTAGTACACATTGACCGAAGCAAAGCTCTGCCAGGGCAGGCTGCTGTTGAATCCCAAGTTCAAGGTATTTCTCTGATCATGATCTACGGGTGCATATCCCGGCGGAATATTTAGTTCACAGGCCGGTGTCACCGGGCTGGGACAAATCAAGCCTCCGGTAATCGGCGCGGTTGCTTGCGCGATTTGATTCGCATAGACGAGATGAAACTGGCCGCGGCGCCAGAGGTTGGGGGAGCGTAGTGTGAGCGACCAACCCTGAATCAGTGCCCCATCCCAGGTGATCGGCCAGAAGAGATTGGATTCTCCGATATTGTTGTGATCCAGCCAATTCGTCGCCTTGGTTTGATAATTGTCGATCTCCAGATTCCAGCCGCGATAAGGAAGGATGGCACTCGCCTCCCATTGCTTATCCCGCTCGCCCTCGAGGGGAGCGAAAGTGACGTTCTGGCTGGTGGCCAAATCGAGCAGTGCTCCGGTAGCCGTCACGAGTGGCGGCGCCTGATAGTACCAACCGTAGAAGCCGCGGAAGACCCAGTTCAAACGGGGAACTCGCACGGCAACACCAAAGCGCGGGTCGGTTGCGTTCTCTGAAATAGAACCGTTGAACTCCGTTTGGCGAAGCCCGGCGATGAAGGTCAACCACGGAGTCACTTTGAACCTATCGCTGATGAATTGAGCGGCTACCCCTCCGGTCACACCAATGGAGGAGGGAGGAAAGTTTGGATTGCCATCGGTGAATTGGTTATCGAAGTAATTGTGCTGATGTTGGACGAATCCGTACACTCCGCCTTGCACATCGTTGTTCCAGAAATGTGCGTTCAGGTCTGCCTGCATTCCTCCGTAATTAGCTGTCTGGTTCACGGTTGAGATGACGGGAACATCGTTCGCGCCGCCTTGATAGTCGGCGCCATTGTAATGGTAGAAGGGCGAAACCGTCAGCAGGATGTTGCGATTGAACGTGTGAACCCAGGAGAAGGTGACATAGGCATCGGGCTCGCGCTCGCTATCACGCAGTCCGTAACTGGGGAAGATCTGGTTCCCGGACGAGTTGGGATCAGGATCGATAGGGATCTGGTAATAGTCCTGCCGCAAAGAAGTTACTACCCGAAATTGGTTCCTGGGATCGGAATTGAAGATGAACGAAGCGAAGCCCCCATAGCCATTGGCGGCATCATGAACCACCTCCGGGACGGGCGTCTGGAGTCCATAATTGCTGCGATTTCCGTTCACGCTGAGATAGTAGGCAAATCGTTCGGTGTGTCCTCCACAACTGAATTGATCGTCGGTTTGATAGAAATTCCCGAAGGTGACGACGAGACCGCACTCCCGATCACGTTCAAAACCGGTTCGCGGCGCAATGTTGAACATTCCGTACGTGCGGTCTCCATAGGTGGCATCGTAGCTGCCTTCCAAAACTTCAAGGTAATCAATGTCCTTAGGATCAATCTGCGGCCCCAAATTGTTGGCGATGTTGGTGTTCGGGATGGGGACACCGTCAATCAGCCACTCCACCTGATGGCCGCCATTCATGTGCAGCATATCGTGGGTTACATACGTAGCCGGCACATAATCGGTGATCATCTCCAAGCCGTTGGTGCGGTCCGCTCCCGGGGTTTGGGTAATCCCCTCGCGGTTCACCATCGTCGTCGGAGTCACTGTATCCATCGGTGCTTCCACAGGAGTTCCCGAGACGGCGACAGTTTCCTGTGCACCTGCGATCGTCAGCTGGATATGCAACACCGGACTGGTGTCGGACTGAACAATTACCTCTTGTTGCACTTGTTGGAAGCCCTGCGATGAAACTGTGACCGCGTAATCTCCGATGGGCACTGAAGCAAATGCAAACTCCCCGCTGCTGTTGGAGACTGCCGACTGGGTCCAGTCGGATTGTTGAGCCTTCAGAGTAACTCTGGCTCCTTGGACGGGGCGGTGCTGTGGATCATGAATGATGCCGCGAACGGAACCGAAGATCGTAGCATGTGCGGAACTGGTACCCAGCCCCAACGTCGCGAGCAGAAACGCAACACGGATGACGGGAGCGCTTGTGGCCGACCGCGCCAAGCTCATCTTGAAGCCAAGCTTCTCTGTGAAATTCAAGGTTGTCATCGGGCCTCCCTATTGGCGAGTTACGGATGCTGTTTTCAGTCGGCGGGCATCCCCATTGACTCCTCAGGGCGTGCTGAGAATCCTCACGCTCTGGGGGCGAATCACGACCCAAATCCCGACCTAAACGTGGTTCAACATGGCAGGAGCGTGCTGGACATGCGTCCAGGGATTACTAAGCCGGACACATCAGCCAGCAGTTCTTCACCGCAAAGATTTATGGGCGTTGACTTCCAGGGGGTTCAGCCGAGGGGAGGCGCGCGGGTGGATTGCGACCGGGAAGATCGGTAAGTCGGAACACGAGCACAGGAAGCGGCAATTCGGGTTTCCGTGCCTGACGAGAAGGCGGCTCGGGTCAACGACTGGGGGTGGGCCCATTGCGCCGTCGTCACCGCGCGGCAGCAATCGCGGCTACAGCAGTGGGTGGCTTGAAACGAGGTCCTCTGAGACTCAGTGTCCTCGGACTCGTGGCAATGGTGAAGCCCTCTCCGAACACAACATGCCCGGAGCCCCGTCGTCGCGGCCGCCCACGCGAGCGGGACAAGATTGCCTACGATCGCGAACCCCAACAACAATGTGGCGGTTAAACGACGCATGAGGAATCAGGCGGAATGCTCCTGCTGTTCCGACAATGGCCGAAAGCATAACGCAGTAACGGACCTTGGCGCAAGTTTCGGGGGCAGTTTCGGGGGCAGCGGAGGCAGCGGAATTGGTCATCCGGGCTAGCTTCTCAGCAAGCTCTTGAGATCTTCCGGATGGACGGCGTGAAGTTCGGCGGTCTCGCGATCGATCAAGTCACGGTTTACCAATTGCATCAGGGACTCCTCTAAGGTGAAGGATCCCTTGTTCTTGGTCATAGTAATTTCCTGGTGCAGGTGTTGCAGGGCGTTGCGGCGGATGTGCTGCCGGGCGCCGTAGCCGATCATCAACAGCTCCGCCGCGGCAACCTGCCCGCCGTTCTTGGCTTGCAGCAGTGTTTGTACCATGACGGCAGCCAGCGCCATGGCCAGTTCCTGACGAATCGTGTGCTGACGCTCGAGGGGAAACGAATCCGAGATGCGAGAAACCGTCGAGGCTACGTCCGTGGTGTGTACCGTGGACAGGACCAGGTGCCCCGTTTCGGCGGCGGCCAGCGCAATGCGCATGGTCTCGGGGTCCCGCATCTCGCCGACCACAATAATGTCTGGAGCCTGACGAAGCGCAGCCCGTAAGGCGGTGGGGAAGTCCGAGGCATCGACTCCAATTTCCACCTGCTCCACCACGCTCTTATTGTGGGCATGCTCGTATTCGATCGGATCTTCGATGGTAATGATATGCCGCGCCACGTGGCGGTTGACTTCCTCGATCAGAGCGGCCAGCGTGGTGGACTTCCCCGAGCCGGTTGCGCCTCCTACCAGTACCAGTCCACGGCGCAAATGAGCCAAAGACTCGACCGCCGGCGGAAGCTCCAACTCACGGATCGTGGGCACCTGGGAGGGCAGAGCGCGAATGGCGGCCGCGGCGGTTCCGCGCTGGTGATGAAGGTTGATGCGAAATCGCCCGAGCCCGGCGATTCGGTAGGAGGAGTCTCCAATATGGGTTCTACGGTAAAGCTCCAGAGCATGTTGGGTGAGCGCCGGGATCACCGCTGCTTCGATGTCGGCTCCCTCAAGTGGCGCCTCCTCGAAATTGCGAACCTCACCTTCAAAGCGGACGCAGGCAGGGGCGCCGGGCACGAGCAGTAAGTCGCTTCCTCCGTACGCGACCAGGGCTCGGAGCCATTCGTCGAGCCGCGATCTGCCGGGGTAAGCCGGTTTGGACACAATTGGTTCGGAGGCGGAAAGCGCCCTGGTGGAATCGCCGGATCCGCTCATTGGCGTCGTAGTTGTTGGTGGCGGAACGGTGGAATCAGGCAATCTTGCGCTCCACTGCCGAAGCAATCATTTGTAATTCGCCCATCAGCTTGGAAAACTGCTCCGGGTAGAGCGATTGGGCGCCATCGGAGAGAGCTCGTTCCGGGTCGTGGTGCACCTCAATCAGGAGGGCGTCCGCACCCGCGGCAACCGAAGCCCGCGCCATGGGCGCAACTTTGTCGCGAAGGCCCGTACCGTGCGAGGGATCCGATGCAATGGGCAGATGGGAGAGTTTATGAATAATGGGAATCGCCGAAATGTCCAGGGTATTCCGGGTGTAGGTTTCGAAGGTGCGAATACCGCGCTCGCATAGGATCACGTCATAATTCCCTCCCGTCATAATGTATTCGGCCGAGAGCAGAAGCTCCTCAAAGGTGGCGGCGATGCCGCGTTTCAGCAGGACCGGCTTTGGGGTCCTGCCGAGTTCGCGCAACAGGTTGAAATTCTGCATATTACGGGCCCCAACCTGTAGGATGTCCACGTACGGCAGGAGGGTGGGAATCTGCCCGAGTTCCATCACTTCGCTGATCACCAGCAGACCAAATTTATCGCCTGCCGCACGCAGAAGCTTCAAGCCTTCCAGGCCCAGCCCCTGAAACGAGTACGGCGAGGTCCGTGGTTTGAAAGCCCCGCCGCGCAGGGCACGGGCTCCCGCTCTCTGCACCTGATCGGCGATGGTAAAGAGCTGTTCGCGGGACTCCACCGAGCAGGGCCCTGCCATAACCAGCACTTCCTCCCCCCCGACGCTCAGCCCGTTCGGGAAGCGAATCCGGGTCCCCTGCGGGCGGAAGCTGCGCGCCGCCAGCTTGTAGGGGGCACTGATGCGGTGGACTTCTTGCACACCGGGGAGGAGCTCGAGATTGCGGACATCAAAGTCGACTCGAGCACCCACGGCGGCCACCACGGTTTGGCGGACGCCGGTCGAACGGTGGACGGAGAAACCCATGCGAATCAGATGATCAATCACCCGCTGGATTTCTTCCTCCCTTGCCGATTCTTGCATGGCGACGATCATAGAGAATTCTCAGCTTGCCGCTCTTGGTCCCACCATCCTCAACCGTCAGGAATCGGTGCCGCTGAAAGCGACGGGTGGGGACATCTTCAGTCATTCACCTCGGAATCCAACTCGGTACTGCCAGCATTCTCCATCTTCCCCGAGGAGGGAGCGATCTCCTCCCTTTGAATCTGGCGCATCACATCCATGATTCGCTCGTAGATGTTCAATAAATCGTGGTGGGGCAGCGGTCCGGGATTGAGCCGGCGCACGTTATCGAACACCTCTTGCTCACGGTCCGGTTCGTAAATGGGCATGTGGGCGACCTGCTTCAGTTTGCCAATGGCGTGAGCTGCGTGGGCCCGCTGGCTCAATAACTCCACCAGCTTGCGGTCCAACTCATCGATCTTTTTTCGCCAATCGGATATGTCCATAAGGACCCGAAGCCCGGGCGCGACCAACCGGCAGCCTGGGGAAATTCGACTCGACCACCTGGCTACGAACGACGCGCCAGGAGACTTCTCACGAATTCTGCCACAGACTGCACTTCTTTGCCGGGATTGCGTTCGATGGTTTCCACGATGGCACTGCCGACCACCGCTGCGTCCGCAAACGTCCCCACGGAGGAAAACTGCTCTGCCGTCGAAATACCAAAGCCGACTGCGACCGGAAGTTTGGTGTAGCGACGAAGCCGCTCGACCAGGGCTTGTGCATCCTGAGGGAATTGCTGACGCGTGCCGGTCACCCCGGTTCGAGACACAGCATACACAAATCCGCGAGAGGCGTGCGCGATTTGTTTCAGCCGCTGGTTGGTGCTGGTAGGAGCCGCAAGGAAAACGGTCGCCAACTGGTGCTCCTGCATCGCTTCCAGGTAATCGCCGGCTTCTTCGACGGGCAAATCTGTGATCAGCGCACCATCGATCAAAGCGTGCTTGAGTCGGGCAACAAAATGGGACACTCCCAACTGCAGAATCGGATTCAAATACGAAAAGATGATCACCCCTGCGGATGACTGCCGTCGAATCTCCCCGGCGAGATCGATCACTTGCTCGAGGGTTGTCCCTCGCCCCAGGGCCCGCTGGCTGGCCCGCTGAATCACCGGGCCGTCGGCTACGGGATCGCTGAATGGAACACCGAGTTCGATGATGTCGGCCCCGGCTTCAATGGCGGCCAAGACGATGTCGCGTGTGGTTTGCAGGTCAGGATCACCGCAAGTGACATAGGCGATGAGAGATGGATGGTGTCGAAAGTGCAGGGGCATGTCGAGGAACGATTATTGTATCCCGCGCCGCGCGGTTCCGCGTCCGCCTGGTTATCACCCGTGTGTTTCCGAGAGGATCACCCGCGGGATGCTTTCCTAAGCTCTCTTTCCCAGCCATCGATGCCACAAGCCGGGTAGAGGCTAACCACCATCGATCAATCTTGTTCAGTGGGCGACGGTTCCAGCAGGTGCATTCGACGGAAGGCTTTCCCGCAGTATGCCTATGTCCTTATCGCCGCGCCCGGAAAGGTTCACCACGATGAGCTCCGACTTCTTCATGGTGGGAGAGCGCTTCATCGCTTCGGCCACGGCGTGCGCCGACTCGAGCGCCGGGAGGATTCCCTCGGTTCGAGCGAGCCGCATGCAGGCTTCGAGTGTCTCCTGATCGGAGGCGCGGGTGTACTCCGCCCGGCCGGTCTGTTGCAGCCAGGCATGTTCCGGTCCGACGGAGGGGTAGTCGAGGCCGGCGGAGATGGAGTGCGTGTTGGCGATTTGTCCGGCGGCATCTTGCAGCACGTAAGAATACGTTCCTTGCAAGACTCCAGGCGATCCACCGCTGAATCGTGCGGCGTGCTCGCCGAGGACCGTGCCGGATCCTCCAGCTTCCACCCCGACCAGTTTTACCGCTTTGTCCTTGAGGAACCCATAAAAGATTCCGATCGAATTCGATCCTCCCCCAACACAGGCGATGATCGCCGAGGGCAGCTTACCCTCGGCTTGGAGAATCTGCTTCCGCGTCTCGCGGCCGATGACTTTATGGAAGTCGCGAACCATGGTGGGATAAGGATGGGCCCCCAGCACGCTCCCCAACAGGTAATGGGTGGTGCGCACGTTCGTGACCCAATCTCGCATGGCTTCGTTGATGGCGTCTTTCAGGGTGCGAGAACCCGAATCTACGCCGCGCACTTCGGCTCCGAGCAATCGCATACGAAACACATTGAGTTCCTGACGCCGCATGTCCTCCGTGCCCATGTAGACGACGCATTCCAAACCGAACAGAGCGCATACGGTCGCGGTCGCGACCCCATGCTGTCCCGCGCCGGTTTCGGCAATGATGCGACGCTTCCCCATGCGCTGGGCGAGCAGCGCTTGCCCCAGACAGTTATTGATTTTGTGGGCGCCGGTATGGAGGAGATCTTCGCGCTTGAGATAGATCTTGGCTCCACCGAGCTCGTGGCTTAGTCGACTGGCGTAAAACAGCGGCGTGGGACGCCCCGCATAGGTTCGCAGGAGCTCATCCAGACTGCGCTGGAAGCTTCGATCCCGCTGAGCTTTCTCGTACTCCCGTTCCAGTTCTTCGAGCGCGGCCATCAGGGTCTCGGGCACATAGCGCCCACCGTAGGGACCAAAGCGGCCGGGGCGAGAACCGGCGGGGGACTCGAGATGGGTTCGCATGGTTGCCATTATGGAATCTTCCGATCGGCCTCACGGACAGCCGTGAGGAAGGCGCGCACTTTCTCGGGATCCTTCTTCCCCGGACGCGCCTCAACGCCGGAGGCGACATCGACACCCCAAGGCTCCAGTATACGCATTGCCTCCCGAACGTTGACCGGAGTGAGGCCGCCTGCGATCACGATTTTCGCCATCGCCTTCATCTGACGGACCAGGAAGCGGGATTGTTCCCAGTCAAAGACCTTGCCCGTACCCCCGGGTTCGAGGGGAGTCGCAGAATCGAGAAAAATGCCGTCGAGCGGTAGACCGAGCTGAACTGGGAACTCGGATCGAAGCAAGTCGCGGACTCCGAGCGCGACATACTGCTTCATGCCGTCCAGGGAGGCCAAGCCTCCTGGTTCCGTTCGCATCCGAGAGAGTTCGAGGTGAAGCTGCAATCCGGTCAATCCAACCCGCTGCGCAAGGCTGGCGACACTCTGCGGGGTTTCGCCCACAAAGACACCGATCTTTTCGATCTGCCCGGTAAGCTCATCCACAATTCTGTGGGCAGTTACCGGTTCGACATAGCGAGGGCTCTTCGAGTAAAACACAAACCCCAGCGCGTCGGCACCCGCTGCGACGGCGGTTCTGGCGTCCTCGAGGTTGGTGATGCCGCAGATCTTGACCCAAGTCATGCGCGGTCAGCTTCCCGGTGGACGGTTCCGGGAGAACGCGCCTCCGCAAGCAGGGCTTGCAAGGCAGTTCCCGGAGATTTCTCCAGCATCAAGGATTCGCCAATCAGAACCGCCTGGTAGCCTGCGTCCTGCAGTCGGGCGATTTCAGCACCGCTGTGAATGCCACTCTCCGCCACCCGGACAGCTTCGGGCGGAAGCAAATCCGCCAAGCGCAACGCGGTTCCGAGATCGACCCTAAAAGTTTGCAAGTCACGATTGTTGACCCCGATCAGGTTGCAGCCCGCATCGATTGCGCGTTGCACTTCTTCTCGGTTGTGCACCTCGCATAAGACGTCCAAGAGATACTCGCCGGCCCGGCGGGCCAGCCGTTCGAGTTCGGCCTGCGACAGGGCCGCGACGATGAGCAGGACGGCGTCTGCCTTATGGGCTCGGGCTTCCAACACTTGCATTTCATCGAGGATGAAATCCTTACGCAAACAGGGAAGCTCGGTGCTTGCGGAGGCGCAGCGGAGATTTTCGAGCGATCCCCGAAAGAATTCCTCATTCGTAAGCACGGAGAGGGCGGCGGCCCCGGCATGTTCCAGTTCGATCGCCAAACTGCGCGGATCGAAATCGGGGCGAATCAGCCCCCGCGATGGCGAGGCCTTCTTCAGCTCGGCGATCACCGCCGGGCCAGTTTGACTTCTCGCTTGTAAGCGGTGGCGAAAACCCCGCGGCCTGTGCTTCTCGGCCAAACCTTCGAGATGGCGCCTATCCCAAGATTGTTGGGCGTCCAGGATCCTTCTCCGCGTCGCGGCGGTTATCTCGTCCAAGGTTCGTACCATAGCCATAGGAGATTATAGGGTCCGCCGGGTCTGTCTGCGTGCAAGGATGGGCGGACGACCCCGTCTAGGGTAGGGGTTTTGCTGAGACTTAGGACGATCCAGGGTGGTTAGCGGCCGATACCGACGTACTCGAATCCCATGGCCCGTAGGCGCCCGGAATCGAGCAGATTCTTGGTGTCAATAATCAGCGGACGCCGCAACAGCTTCTTGATCCGAGCAAAGTCGAGGGCGCGAAATTCCGGCCAGCCGGTGGCAACGACTAAGGCGTCGCCACCCTCCACGGCCGCATAGGGTGATTCGCAGTAGTCGATCTTCCCATTCAATTCGCTGCGAGCTTCCGGAATGGCGACGGGATCATAAGCCCGTATGCGCGCGCCATTGGCGATCAGGACCTTCGCCAAACGAATGGAGGAAGAACCCGCAATCGAGTTCGTGTTCGGTTTGAAAGCCAGGCCCAGCAGCGCTACCTGCTTGTTCTCGACCGATTGGGCATGGCGCGAAATTTTATCTACAACCTGATCCGCCAAGTTCTGATTCACCTCGCGGGCGGCCGAAAGAACCTTCAGCACGGTCCCGTTCTTCCGCGCGAGCTCCGCCAGCGACTCCATATCGGATTCTGCGAACAGGCCTCCCATTCCGGCACCAGGCTGCAGGCAACGAGGCGCGATCCTTTTATCCAGACCGAGCGCGAGAGACAGGCTGACGGCATCGGCGTTGACTCGCTCACATAGATTCGCCATTTCATTGATGAATGAAATCTTGGTGGCGAGGAACGCGGTGCCCGCCTGGCGGATGAGTTCTGCGGTTTCGTGATTGGTGACGATCACCGGAACTCCGCGCATCACCAGGGAATGGAAGATCTGCTTCAACACCAGTACGGCATCGTTCGATGACCCGCCCAGAATGATGCGATCCGGCCAGTTGAAATCCTCCACCGCGCATCCCGGGGTAAAAAACATGGGCTGGGAAACGATGGTGGCTCGCAAGCCCGCTTGCTTGATGCGCTGTTCCAGCCCCGACGCACTGCCGACCGGGGCGGGGGTGACGATCGAGAGGATCGGGGGTTTCGAGGCGGCGCGTGCGATGCGAAGCGCCAGATCGGTCAGGTGCTGAGGGGTATCTTCGGCCAGAAAAATGATCTGTGCCTTGTGGGCAAAGGATTCCACATCCGTCGAATACGACAACCGCCCGCAGCGCACATTGCGTTTGATAACTTCGGACAGGTTTTTTTCGTGGAAGGGCACGATGCCCTGGGCCATCTCGACCAGGCGCGAGCTGTCGGGATGGCAACACAAGACGGGAGTTCCGAAGTCGGCCAAACAGGCCGAAACTACGGTGCCTAGATAACCCGCTCCGTAAACCCCGATCTGCATAGCTCTTCTGACAGTCTCCCGCGGGTGGCGATTGACTTTCGCCCGCAATAATCCACCTTCTTTCTTACGCGTGGATAGGCTGGTTGGCAAAGTACGGAGGGAGATGTCCTTGGGGCTCAAAAAGTGCGAATTGGGACGATGCACGGTTGCGCGAACTGAGACTAGCGGTGAACTCTCGGTTGGTTGTGCGCCAACTACCGGTTTACCAGGCTTCGGCCCAAGGGAACTCCGGCAAGGTCAACCCAGCGGTTTTGCTGTTGTTCCCGAACGAAAGTCAGCTGATTGACCAAAATGCGGCGGCTGCCGCGGAACTCCGCCCAGCGGTCACGGGCGGTAAGGAAAGCTTGTTGTGCCAGCTCCTCGGAGCTGAGCTTGGCGATCGTGAGATGAGGCATATAGGGCCATTCCTCATCCGCCTTGAGGGCGTCGGCGTTCAGCCGGTCGTGCAGATCACGCATGCGGTAGGCCGCGCCGTCCACACGAATGAACACAGTTGGTGTCACGGGCGCGAACGTTTCTGCCTCGCCCAGCCCAACCTCAAACGGTTCCACGCGACTGCAAACCTCCTCTAGCATCTCCAGAGCGGAAAGTTCGCTCGCCTGCAGAACCCGCGGTGGAAGGATCGTGAGATGCGCCGGAAGATGAGGTAGATCGGGGTGCAATTCCTGGCGAAGGTTCTCGACAAACTCCCCGACCTCATTTCTCACATACGCTACCAGGGCATAGCGGGGACCTTGCATCGTCAAATGGAGATTATACCTCGCACGCCCTCGATAACGGATTGAGATTGAGATTAAGGGAGTTAGCGATAGTCGAAGACTAGGTCCAAGCTTGGTCGATCTCGGTCGCCGAACTACGGGACCATTGAGATCCGGGCATCCGCAGCGCTCTTGTGATTGCGATCCCTATTCGATTCAGACGACATCTGTTTCGTGCGTCGACCCCATCAGGATGCGAGTGAGCAGTCCGCGGCGCGAGTAGGTTCTTCAAGAGATGAAACGATTCGGCTTGCCTCGGCCCTCCCCGTGGCATGGAGAGCTTTCCCGGAAGCAATTTTGGACTGGCACACTTGTCACGGTTGGGTGGGAGAGAGACAGTTCTCGATTGGCGGTTTAGAATCAGGAGGTACTTGAGTCGGGGCGTAGCGCAGCCTGGTAGCGCACCTGCCTTGGGCGCAGGGGGTCGCCAGTTCAAATCTGGCCGCCCCGACCAACTAACCCTCAGATCGGTCGGCAGTTCGAGCTTTCTGGCCTTGCATCGCGTTCGCAGGGGCCAAATTTCCAAGCCCAGACCGAAAACTACAAGCTACGTGGGTCCAAATCAAGAGTCGCCAAAACATCCGGCGGCTCGCTTGGTGGAGCGTCTTTCAGGTCACCTGGGGGGGCGGTTGAACCCCAAGGTTGCGCTAATTACGGAATGGCCGCCGATACCTGAGCGGAATGCGCGCTCTGTTGTCCACTGCTGTTTACGGCCGTCGTAACGTAGTAATAGGTCTTGCTCGCCGCCACGCTCGTATCCTGGTAGGTCGTGCTCGCGACCACAACTGGATTGATTTGCGTGTACGGACCACCGCTGGTTGTACTGCGGAAGAGGTTGTATCCGAGTACATTGGACGACGCGGACGCCGCCCAACTTAACTCGACGCTATAAGACGAGTCCCCATCGACGGTAAGCTCATATTTCTTTGAGGATGTCCCTCCTGCGCATCCCTTGACATCAAGCGTGAACGAATACGCTCCGGCTGCAGTAGGAGTTCCAGTTATAAAATATCCATTTCCTCCGTCCTTGGAGTTAGGGGCACCAGTCAGTCCTGGAGGCAGGCTGCCGACTAGAGTCCAAATAAACGGGCTGCATCCGGCGGTGATCTTGACTTCTTGTGAGTAGAGCTCATCGATGGTCGCCGCGGGCAGGCTGGTGGTTACGATCTTGACAGCGAATGCCGAAGCCGACATAAGCAGCAGAAGCACAAATTTCTTCATGGCGGGATCTCCGATTGGATTTCCCACCCTACGGGCTACGAGCTAATTGCCGATGGGGGGAGTTTCATAGGGCAGCCAGTATGCGGGCTCTTTAGCAAGCCGGTTAAGATCTCAGAGGTACATCCGATGTACCCGGAAGTACATGCAGAGTGTTCGAGACTGAACAGTGTCGATGCAGTCTGATACGGAAGCTTATTACGGAGGGCTGAACAGGGCGCGGGACTACTACCGCCGGGCGATAGATTCGGTTGTTCGTGCCGACTTCAAGGAAGCTGCAGCCTTGTGGCAGGCGAATGCTGCGATGCGCGCAATACAGCTGTGGCGAGGCAAAGGTGACAGCGGCTCTGACGCTGTTTCCGGGGCGGGGAAGATTGGACCAGGGTTCCAAAATCATCTGCTACGGCAGACCAACCAACCCTTAGATCGCTCAGCAAGGTTTCGTGCTGACAGTCATCCCCCACCCCCGCGAGACTCGCGATCTACAGAAGCGCCCAAGTATCGAGATCAGAGCATCTAACCGGTTTCTATTGTTTGGGTTGCTCGGTACCCGGCCCAGTCTTCTGGGCATTTTGCTTAGCTTTCCCTACAGCTGCGCGGCAGTTCTGCACTTCGCTGGCGCTGACTGGAACCTCGATGGGCTTTCCTTCTCGCGTAGGCTTACCACCGTGCACCACGGGGTCGAAGCAATCTTTCCAGACGCCATTATCTGTCTTCCACTCCCCCACAACGAATCCCAACTTCTTGCACTCTTCGACTATTTTTTGGCAAGCCGGGTTGGTTTCGGCGGCATTCTGCACTGCCTTGTGTTGAGCTTGCTGGCTACTGCTGGGGGCCGGGTGCTGTGCCGTTGCCTGCGCCATGGCATTGATCCCGACTGTTACTGACGCCAGAAACGTGCCTGCTACTAAGATGCGATTGATTGTGCTTGTATTCATAGCGCTTTCTCCCGCTTGGAACTTCCAGCCTAAGCCCCAACTATATCATTGATTGGATCTTCCCAGCAGCATCGTCGGAGGGATTGCCCAGCCGTTGGGGCGAGGGATTGATACCATTTTCGGCCTGGGCCTCAGCTACGGTGGCTAGGTAACTTGATGTCAAGATATACGTAAAACTAAGACTCATCGCGCCGACGTCTTGTCCAATCGCCGCTCAATCCGTGGATCCGGGAGCAACCACAGAACTAGGACGAACACGTAGCCGGCGCACGACACCACCGGCCATACCAAGGCAATGGGCAGCGAAACGGCATACACGACGAGGGACGCCAACCCCTTGCGGTCCTTTCCGATCGATTCCGCAATGTAGGATTCTCTTCCGTGCTGTGCGAGGAGGGCCTTCGTCAGGATAAAGTACGCGATCCCGGCGAACAGCAGCATGATCCCGTACATGGCGACCGGACCGGGGGCGATGCCGTTTTCACCGAGCCATGCCGTGGTGAAAGGCGCGAGCGAGAGCCAAAAAAGAAGGTGTAAATTGGCCCAGAGGATTTTTCCATCCACGCGTTCAGCGGCGTGTAGAAGATGATGGTGATTGTTCCAGTAGACCCCGACATACAGGAAGCTCATCACATAACTCAAAAATACCGGCACCAGGTCGCGGAGTGCCGCAAAGCTGGTGCTATGCGGAACCTTCAGGTCCAGCACCATGATGGTGATGATGATGGCGAATACTCCATCGCTGAAAGCCTCCAGACGCCCCTTGGTCATCTCCTGAGTGTAATCCACGAAGCCTTGACCTCAAGACTTTGCCGGGACTAAGTTAGCTGGGCGGACTGGCGATCCGGATGAGATCGAGGCAGGAGGAAAAACGTGAAACCTCAAGCGCGCGGAATTAATCCGGCTGCGAAGCCCAGCGGCGAGGGTTGCAAGGAGTGCCTTGCTGCGGGCGGGTGGTGGCTCCACTTGCGCCGATGCGCCCGGTGTGGACACATCGGATGTTGTGATAGCTCGCCCAGTCAACACGCCTCGAAGCATTTTCGGGAAACAGGTCACCCCATTGCCGCCAGTTTTGAACCCGGGGAGGCTTGGTTCTACGATTACCAGACGCAAGAGATGACGCAGGGCGAGCAGCTTGCGCCTCCCCGCTGGCACCCCGAGGACCAACCGGTTCCAGGACCCAAGGGAAAGGTGCCCCGTGAGTGGCGTTCCCTTCTGCATTGAGACTCCCGAAGCAGAGACCGTAGACAAGTTGGGGCGCGCGAAGTCTCGGTTTTACCACTGAGATAACGTTCGACTCGGCTCGCTGATGTGATGTCGTGCCCACACCGTCTTCACCTTCTCCTATCAGACTTGGAGACCACGAAGCAATGCGGCCGCTAGGGAACTGTTTGAACCTTCGTACCTGGCAATGTGGGATTGGCATTTTCAGCCGTTGAGCCCCTCGAGACAAGCTCCTTGCGGCACTAACCGCAGCCAATCGCGCACCCGGTTCAGGTCAGCCTCATTTGTCGCATTCCGGAAAAGTATTTCCCGAACATTCTGCAGCCGGTTGTCTACCGCAGTGCGATGTGCGAAACTTCATCCGCATAGGCGTAGAGCCGTCTTGATTAGACTTCGGGACATGGGGAAAATCGACTCTCGTTCAAGTGAGCCGACCGGCACGAAAGCATTCACCGCTGTGTGGAAGGCTTATCGAGCGTTGCTCACCCAGTCGGAAGAGAGCAAAAAGAAGATCGGACTCTGCGACTCCGACTTCCGTGTTCTAGAGAGCTTATTGCAAAATCGCCCTCAGCGGGTCAATGTTCTGGGAGCGCAAATCGATCTGACGACAGGATCCATCACAACAGCGATTGATCGGTTGGAGTCAAAACGGCTGGTCTTGCGAAAGCTTCACCCAAAGGATAGAAGAGTACGTCTGGTGGAACTGACCTCGAAGGGAAGGCGGGTCATCGAACGAGCTTCGGTCGAGCACGCGAAGAAGATGGAGAAGGCCTTCGGGCCGTTGTCCCGCGATCAGCGATTACAACTGATAAGGCTGCTAGAGCGGGTCACGCAAGACACTTCTTCGTGAAGGAGCAGGTCGCAGTCAGCCTGTCAATTCTCTCCGCCGTACTCCGGCGTTGATGGCCATGGCCCCAGACGTCTTCTCGCTCGCCGGGCATCATGCCGCCTGTTTTTCATCGAACTTATGCCCACCGGCGTCAAGAAGTGGAACTTTGCAATCCTCGCAGCGCCAATCCACACTCGCCGCTGCCGCGCGGGAATAGTGGCGGTTGCATTGCAGGCAAATCCAGGTGGCAAGTTCCTGTTGCAATGCCTGTGTTGGGCGGTCCATATTGTTGCTCCTTACACTAATTCTCCTCTATGGTTTGTCAAGGCTTGTATGATTTCCGCCGGCATGGTCAAAGCCTCAAGACCTTCCGAGCTCCCGGAGACGAATTAGCCCAAACAGATTACGCCTACCCAGACGGTTGGGCAACCTCAGCCGAGCGCCTCAGCCGAGCGCCGTCGCCGGATAGCCATGTGGGCATCGGGTCATCTTTCGGGCAACCCGGACAGGCCGAGGATCTACTAAGAGACTCGCAAAGCGGCCGCGAGCCGAACGGATTTGGAACCGGCCCGGGGCGGACCGCTGGTGGCAATTCTATCCCTAGGGCATCTCGTGGTAGCGTAACGTAGCTCCGCGAGCGCATCGTTTCCTCTTGCTTCGCCGACGATTGTTCCTGGGAACGGTGTGTTGCCAGCGTGACACGGTGTCTTCCCAACGCGCAATTCGAAGTTTTGGCATCCTGATGGTGTGCGTTGCCGGGCTCGATTGCGCGCGAGCCCAGATGTCGCCGCCGGTCCCAATGCCCGCTCGGGAACCACCGCAGAGCACAGCGGCCGCCGAGACCGGCCCCAGGCCGAGCGCAACCGTACAATCCGACTTGGACTCAGGCGACCGCGACCAGCTCACGGTTTTCCCCCATTCGGAATCGAGCCGGTATTGGATCTCGGGCCAGGCGAACGTCGTTTTCCAGTGGCATCCGTCGTTTTCGGCGCAATACAGCGGACCCAACAGCCTGACTCCGTGGGCTCAGAGCGCCACCACGCACGTTCTGACCCTCTATACCGGTTATGCCCTTACCCATACAACGGAAGTCTTCGCCGACCTGGAGGATGCGACAGGGGGCGGCATCGGAAGCGCGTTCGGTCTCGCTGGCTACACCAACTTGGATTCTGTGCGAACTGCGCAAGGTATACCACTTTCGAAGGCGCCCTATCTTGCCCGGCTCATGTTGCGGCAGATCATTCCGCTAAGCAACGAGCGCATCGAAGCCGACCGGGATGAGCTTCATCTCGCTACGTCGGTTCCCGTCGAGAGGATTGAAATTCGGTTCGGGAAGTTCAGCCTCCCCGACTTTTTTGACGTGAATACCTGGGGCCACGACAGCCATCTGCAGTTCCTGAATTGGACGGTGGACAACAACGGTGCCTGGGACTACGCCGCCAACACGCGCGGCTACACCGACGGCGTGCTGCTTGAATACGACGATCACTGGTTCTCGGCTCGATTTGCGGAAGTCTTGGAACCGAAGGTCGCCAACGGCATCTATCTCGATGCGGACATTGCACGTGCCCGTTCGGCGAACTTGGAGCTCGAGGCGCAAGGAAGCTTACTTGCCCATCGGCAGGGTGCGGTCCGCCTGCTGAGCTACCTGAATCGGGCGAACATGGGACATTATCGGCAGGCGATCACTGATTACCTCGACGGCCAGACATCGACTCCCGATATCGTCGCCACCCGACGACAGGGCCGGCACAAGTATGGCTTTGGCTTGAATTTCGAACAGGAAATCACACCGTCGGTGGGCATCTTCGGCCGCCTAGGCTGGGACGACGGCAGCAATGAGTCCTTCGCGTACACCGAAGATGACCGCACGCTCGAAGTCGGCGCCCTCACCACGGGTGGTTCCTGGCATCGGCGCCACGATCGGGCCGGGGTCGCCTTCGTTGCTAACGGGATCGTAGCCGCCCATCAACAGTATCTGGCCCTTGGCGGACTAGGCTTTTTACTCGGCGATGGCCGTCTTAGCTACGGCTCGGAAAAGATCTTCGAAGGCTTTTACACCGCGCACCTCTGGCGCGGCTTTTTCGCCTCGGGAGGCCTCCAGCATATCAACCATCCGGGATATAACCAGGTTCGTGGTCCGGTTACTGTGGGAACGCTGCGCTTCCATGCGGACTTCTGAGATATCCATGCTGAAGATCTGAGCCGGCGCGTCGCTGAGGCCAGTCTGATTCCTATCGGGCGGGCATTTCCTCGGGCCCTAAGAGTGAAGCGGCGTGGAGTGGGCGGTAATCTCCTTTTTGGAGAATTCGAAGACCACAATCCATTCGCTCGGAGCACCATGGCCATCAACTTGGGGAGGAGTAAATTTCCACTGTTCGGCTGCCCCCAGCGCAAGCCTTGCGAAGTATCGGCTCGCTCCATAATCGATAAATCTTGCCGTCGTCACATTGCCCGAAGCGTCGACCCCCAGTCTCAACCTCACCCGTATCGTGCCGTGGATGGTGTTCTGTGCACTTTCGAGCACAACCGGCAAGGGTTGTTCAGCTACCGCCCCGGGAACAACGTGGCCGCCGGGAGACGCAGGGGTGGAGTGGATCATCGCGGTATTGGTTACGTCGGGCGGCAAGGAGGGAGCCTGAGCTGGGCTCGAAGGTGCCGAGGAGGACTCGACCTTGCGTTCTTGGCTCTCGCGATACAGGTTGAGCAGCCTGGGGACGGTGATGACGGCTAACAGCAAGATGGCGGCGGCAAAACAGGGGAGGGCGAAAGCCGGTTTTGCGAGCAGGGTCCGCACCGGGCTCGGGTTCCGCCGAGTTGCCCGAAGCTGATCGAGTCGTGCTTGGATTTGAGCCACCGTCCATCGCTCCTTCGGATCGCGGCGCAAACAATTTCTGGCGATTTCCATAAACGGTGCGGGCAAGGTCTTCGGCAGCACCGGGTCTCCCCGCTCTGCCTTCCACACCGGTGGTTGCTGCGTCAGCGCCTCGACCAGCATCGATCCCAGCGACAGTACGTCGAGCGCTGGAGAGAAACACTCGCCGGTGGCGAACTCCGTTGGTCCGTAGATGCCAGGCAGGCCGAGAACTCTACCCGTTTCACCTGAGGGACAAGCTCGGTCCACAGATAGCTTGACTTGATCCGCGACCGCCAAAACGTTCGATGGTTTGATATGACCGTGGACGAAACCACGACTGTGGATATACTCCAGGGAATCCAAAACCGGCCGCAGCATGTGCCACGTTTCCACGGGCGTGAGCGGCCGATCTCGAAGGATCTCCGCAAGGTTCTCTTCGGCGTATTCCATTACGCAGTAGAAGAGCTCGTTCCCGTCCAGTTGACAGCGGCCGTTCTCAAAGAGCCGAAGCAGATGAGGGTGATCGTATCTCTCGATCTGCTGCCACCACGAGACCTGAGATTCCCAGTTGGCTGCGCTTGCCTGAATAAGCTTGATGGCTGCTTGTTGCGGTTCCCGCCCGGCACGTTCGGTTAGGAATACACAGCTGCAGTCCGAACCACCTAGGTAACGATGCAGAGGGAATCCGTCCACAGTTCGCCCTTCCCAATGTTTCCAGCTTTCGGCCATGTTCGCGAGCGCCTACGTCTCCAAAGTCTTTGATATTGTAGCTGAGCTTGTGAAAGGTTTTGCGACTCCCCTTCCTCTGGCGGAAGGGAACGGTCTGGAGCGTTAAAGGAAGGCTTGAAGTCCGGTTCGACCCCGTGATAAAGGGGAGGGCACGCCGGAGCTGACCATGGTCGGGCGATCACTTTCACGCTTTGCGGGCTGACGATGCTCAGCGCGGGAAGTGATAATGGACGTCCTGTTTGGAGGCGACAGGAGTGCCGTCTCGAGTAGCGGGGAGAAAATGCCACTTGGCCAAAGCAGCCAGAACCCTCTGATCGACTGGCCCCATGCTCTCGAGCACCTTCATGTCGGTAATGTTTCCCACTGAGTCAATGGTGATTTCCACCACGACATCGCCGCTTCTGCCGGCCAGAAGATCAGGCTCGATCACGGGATCGAAGGAGACCGTTGGCAAGGCAGGCCGGATCTCGAAACCGGTGCTTCGTCCTTCCGACAGTGATCCGAAAGGCGAACCCAGGGAAATGGACTGGGATGCGAGAGCGGCTTTCATGTCGTTTCCCGGGGCAACTTTCGCCGGCGGAGACGGCTGCTGATGGTCTTCTAGGATGCCGCGTTGACCCCCGAAGTAGATTCGGGCTGGAGAGCTGCCACCTTCACCTCTGGCCACCAGAGAGGGAGTCAGGAAGCTTGGTGCCGGACTTCGAAGGATGATTCCAAGTAAAAGAAAGTGCAGGGCAAGCGAACAGCCCAACAACGCTGCCTGACGAGGAGGAATTCCGGATCTGATGGGGGTAAACATTGCAACGAACGTCACACGCAGTTGGTACGGCTCGAAACTTGCGCGCGGTTGACGAGGCACGGCTCGCCGACGCCAATTCTTGGAGTATGCATCAGTTCGCCGGGACTTTGCCAGGGCTATTCGGCTCGGATAGCCCAGTGAGAAAAGAAGGAGTGCAAGAGGTCAATGGTTTGCATCTATTAGCCGCCAAGCTGAATCAACATTCAGTTGTGTGGCGGTGATGTCTTGCTCTGCTTATGAAAGAACAACCCGTCAGAAGGTCCATAGGGTACAAAGCGGCAGGCTTTCGACCCAGTGGAACGCTTTGGCTACTCATAGGTTGCGCGTCTTGGTGCCCAGTTGCGGTGGGGCAGACGACTAGCACGTCTGGAAACTTGTCGCCTCCACCATCCAGTTCTTCTACCTACGGCGGGCAAAGTAATAGAAGCTCCTCGGGCAGTGCGGCGGCAGGGATTGGGGCCTTCAGTCAGAGCCCGTATTCAGGTAGCGTCACGGAGGGCAAGGCCACACCCGAGGTGCTGCCTCTGGCCTTCAAGGACGCTCTCGAACGTGCGTTGCGTAACAACCTCGGCCTCCTGCTGTCGAACGACTACACGCTGGCGGCTCGGGGCGAGAAGTGGAACGAATTGAGTGCACTCCTGCCTCATTTGAATGCCACGGCGAGTCAGAGTGTGGCGCAGATCGACCTGGCCGCGTTAGGATTTCGTTTTCGCATTCCCGGGATACCCCAAGTCGTCGGTCCACTAGGCATCTTCCAAAGTTCGTTTAACCTAAGCCAGTCGGTCTTCGATTACAGTGCGATAAAACGTCTGCGCGGAGCCAAAGAGGAGGAGAAGTCGGCGCAATATTCGCTCAAAAACGCGCGCGAACTGGTCGTACTGGCTACCGGGAACGCCTATTTGCTGAGCCTCTCCGGAGGGGCACGGGTGGATACTGCCCAAGCCGATGTCGAGACGGCGCAGGCGCTGTTTGACAAGGCGGCCGATCAGCAAAAGGCGGGAGTCAGTCCGGCCATTGACGTGCTTCGCGCACAAGTAGAGTTACAGTCCCGGCAACAGCAGTTGATTGTGGCGCGCAACGAGTACGCGAAGCAGAAGCTGCAGCTTGCGCGCGTGATCGGATTGCCGACGGGACAGGAGTTTACCTTGACCACCGCGGTACCCTATGAACCGCTGGTTGGGTTGGGGGTGGAGGAATATTTGCGTCGAGCCTACTTGGCGCGCCCAGATTACTTAGCCGCTGTCGAAGACGTGCGGTCGGCGGAGGCCCGCCGTCGTGCCGCTACGGCGCAGCATTATCCTACCCTCGACATTGCCGGAGACTACGGAGCTGCAGGTGTGAATATCGGCATGTCCCATGGTGCGTTTCAAGTCGGAGCTATTCTCACGATTCCCATTACTGCCGGAGGCAAAACGCACGCCGACGTCCTTGAAGCCGAAGCCGCTTTGCGGCAAAGCCGCCAGCAACTGGAGAATCTACAAGGCCAGATCGACTATGAGGTCCGAACCGCCCTGCTCGATCTCGCCGCCGCCGCCGATCAAGTAGAAGTGGCCCGCAGTTCCGTCGAGCTCGCCCAACAAACTCTCACCCAAGCGCGCGACCGGTTTGCCGCCGGCGTCACCGACAACCTGGAGGTTGTCCAGGCGCAGGAGAGCGTGGCGGCGGCGAACGAGAGCTACATTGCCGGCCTTTACGCGCATAATATAGCTAAGCTTGAATTGGCCAAGGCCATCGGGTTCGCCGAGGAGGGTGTCAACCGGTACCTGCAAGGTAAGTAAGTCATGGCACAAGACATAGATACGGCGGTGCACGATCGAAGTCCGGCGGCTGCGGGCGAGGCTCCGAGGCCGACGGCTCCTCTACCAGCATCGGAGAAAGACCTGCGCTGGAAGCGGTTGCGGGCTCGGAATCCTCGCTTCCGCATGTTCATGATCATCGGCTTTGTCGGGCTACTGGTGGCCGCATTCTTCCTGTGGCGCTACTTTACTAGCTATGAGTCGACCGATGATGCTCAGATCGATGGCCACTTGAACTCGATCAGTGCACGGGTGTCTGGGCACGTGGCCAAGCTTCTGGTGCAGGACAATCAGTATGTCCAAGCAGGAACACCCTTAGTCGAGATCGATCCCAGAGACTATCAGGTGGCATTCGATAGCGCCAAGGCCGACTACGCCGACGCGGTCGCCCTGGCTCAAGCTGCCCAGGTGAATGTTCCCATCACATCGGTGAACACCAGCAGCCAGGTTTCCGCTGCCCAGGCGGATGTCGAAAGCGCGGAAGCCGGCATTGCCGCTGCTCGGCAACAGTCGGAGGCGGCTAAGGCTCAGCTTGTTCAGGCAGAAGCCAATAACGTTAAAGCTCAAGATGATCTGGTGCGATATCGGCAACTGGTCGACAAGCAGGAGGTCTCGCAGCAACAATACGATGAGGCTCTGGCAGTCGCTCGGGCCAGCGAAGCGGCGGTCAACGCCGCGCGGGCTTCGGCCTTGGCCGCAGAGCACGCGGTACATCAGGCCGAGGCTCGAAAAACGCAAGCCGAAGCCTCGCTCCGCTCTGCCCGGACCGGGCCACAGCAGGTGGCCACGACCCGTTCCCGCGCCCAATCGGCTGCGGCAGAAGTCGATCAAAAGAAAGCCGCCCTCGATCAAGCCCAACTCAACCTCTCCTACACGTTGGTGGTCGCTCCGGTAGATGGCGTGGTCACCAACCGTACGGTGGAAGTTGGACAAAATGTTGCCATAGGACAGGAGATGATGAAGGTTGTGAACCTCGACGATATCTGGGTGACGGCAAACTTCAAGGAGACCCAGCTGAGGTCCATGCGAGTCGGGCAGCCGGTTACAATTCATGTCGACACCAATGGCAAGGAGTACAGGGGCCATGTGCAGAGCATTGCCGGCGCCAGCGGGGCAGTGACCAGCCTTCTGCCGCCAGAAAACGCCACGGGGAACTACGTGAAGGTGGTGCAGCGCATCCCGGTCAAGATCACCTTTGATCCGGGAGAAACCAAGGAGCACGTGCTGCGGCCGGGCATGTCAGTGGAGCCGAAGGTGTGGCTCCGCTGAGCTTGGCTGGAGCGGAAACGAAGAAGCAGTTGTACCGAATCATCACCATCGAACGGGAATACGGTTGCGGCGCCGGGGAGATTGCCAGCCAGATTGCCGAACGTTTGCAATGGCAGCTGTGGGATCACGCCTTGACCGAGGCGATTGCCAGATTGGCAAAAGTGGACCATGCCGCGGTCGTGCGCTGCGAGGAGCGCGCCGACAGTACCTTTCGGAAACTGGTAAACACCTTCCTCCGAGGCAGTTATGAAAGCCACATGTCGGCACCAGGAAAAGAGCCCTTCAATCCCGACCGTTTCGTGGCCGTCGGCCAGCAGGTGATGGAAAGCGCTGCCAATGCTGGCAATTGCGTCATCGTCGGAAGGGGCGCGCCTTATTTCTTGCGCGAGCGGGGCGACGCCTTTCATGTATTTCTTTACGCTTCTCACCCGGAAAAAATGAGGCGCTTGAAGTTGCTGGGCAAGACGGAAAAAGAAGCAGAGCGACTGCTGGACCATATCGATCGCGACCGGATTGAGTTTGTAAAGTGCTACTTCAATGCGGACTGGCCTACGCGATCGCTCTATCACATGATGATCAACACCGCCATGGGGGACGAAACCGTGATCTCTATCATCCTCGAGACGATGCACGCCCTCGAACGCAGCGCCGCCGGAGGAGTCCCGCCTTCGCACTCGAGCGAGCCCATCCCGTCCCGGTAGCACCCTTGCCCTGGGATTGACCCCCGGTACCTCCGTAACCGGGCGGTTGCACCTTTTTTGATGCAAATTAACACGCCTGCAACCTTTACCACGTATCCTATTTGGAGGTCTTGGAGGTCAGATTCCCTGGAGGGATTCGAGTTGGCCCGGTACCAGTTTCTTCACGCCACGCTACCCTTGCAAGTGGCGGCAGTGTGCTATCGGCGCCGGGGATCGGCCATCGAATTTCTGCTGGTGAACACCAACGGCGGGGTCAAGTGGACCTTTCCCAAGGGCGCCCCCGAGCGTTCCCGCTCCCATAGTCAGGCGGCCGAACGCGAGGCGTGGGAAGAGGCAGGCGCCCGCGGTCAGATTGAATCGCAGCACTTCCATCTCTATCTGCACTCGAAAGGTGTGTTCTGGAAGCCGCCGGGCGTGCGCGAGTTTGTGGTCAAGGCCTTCCTGATGGAAGTCGATGGAATCGAGACCACCCACGAGCCGGAGCGCAACCCGACTTGGTTTTCTCCCGACGAGGCCCGCAGGATCTTGGCCAAGGGCCGTGAAGTCAAGTACGCGCGCGAGATGCAAACCCTGATTGACCGGGCGCTCGAACACCTCGGCGCAAACAAGACAGCCATGTCTCACTGATTGCCACGGGAACCAAGCGGGACTCGTGGACCATTCGGTTGCCCAGAACCCTATCCAAGATGGAAGTCCAGGGTCTCGCCAAGCGCTTAACCTGAGCTGGCGCGAGCGTTCTCAAAATCTCCGTCTCATGAGACGATGGAAATACCTATGATTCGGTTGTCCTCGGCCGGAAAACGCTACGGCCAAAAGCTTCTATTCGAGGGAGTGGACTGGCTGATCACCAACCGGGAACGGGTCGGCCTGGTGGGCGCGAACGGTACCGGCAAGTCCACCTTGTTGAAAATACTGGCTGAACTCGAGACCCTCGATTACGGATCCATCTCTAGTGCAAAGGGAATCCGCACGGGCTATCTGCCGCAAGAAGGGCTCACGCTCTCCGGTCAGACGGTTTTCGCCGAGTGCATGTCGGTCTTTTCCGATCTTCATGCCATGGAAAGGGAGATGGAGGAGCTTACCTCGCGTATGCCGGAGCTCGACCATGCCTCGAAGGAGTATGAGCAGGTCGCCGAGCGCTATCAGCGCATCGAGCACGAATTCCGCACCCGCGACGGCTACGGGCTCGAAGCTCAGGTTGGCAGCGTGCTGATGGGCCTGGGCTTCGGTAAACCGGACTGGCACCGCCCAACCGAAGAGTTCTCAGGCGGCTGGCAGATGCGGATCGCCTTAGCCAAGCTCTTGCTGGAAAAGCCGAACCTGCTGCTACTCGACGAACCCACCAACCACCTCGACCTGGAGGCCCGCAACTGGCTCGAAGACTACCTCAAGACTTATCCCGGCGCCTTCGTTGTGATCTCCCACGATCGCTATTTTCTCGACGTAACGGTTACCAAGATTGTCGAGATCTGGAATAAGCGGGTTCAGTTCTATCCCGGCAACTTCGAAAAGTACCTGGCGCAAAAGAGCCAAAGACAGGAACAACTGGAGAGTGCCTATCGCACGCAGCGCGAACGTATCGAGCAGCTGGAGATGTTTATCAATCGCTTTCGCTACCAAGCGACCAAGGCCAAGCAGGTGCAGAGCCGCATCAAGGAATTAGAAAGGATGGATCGCATCGAGCTGCCCGAAGAGGAGAAGACGATCCACTTCGCCTTCCCCCAGCCGAAGCCAAGCGGCCGGATCGTAGCGGAGTTTGCGGGAATGGCAAAATCCTATGGGAACAAAGAGGTATTTCGTGGCGTCAGTCTCCTCATTGAACGCGGCGACCGAATTGCTCTGGTTGGGCCGAACGGTGCTGGCAAATCGACCTTGATCAAGCTGTTGGCGGGGAAAGAGCCGCTGACCGGCGGCCAACACAAGCTGGGCCACAACGTGCAGTTCGATTACTTTGCGCAGGACCAGTATAAGGAGCTCGATCCGGACGCGCGTATGCTGGACGACATCGGCGCACTATCGCCGGGTTCCACCCAAACCGAGCTGCGCAGTCTGCTGGGTTGCTTCTTGTTTTCTGCGGACGAAGTTTTCAAGCGTCTTGGGGTGCTCTCCGGAGGCGAACGCAATCGTTACGCCCTGCTGCGTATGCTGCTCCATCCGGCTAACTTCCTGCTGCTCGATGAACCGACCAACCATTTGGACATGCGGGCCAAGGATGTGCTGCTCGAAGCCTTGACGAAATACAGCGGAACCGTGGTCTTTGTCTCCCATGACCGCTACTTCATCGATAAGTTAGCCACGCGAGTCTTTGAAATCGGAGAAGGTCGAGTCGAGATCTACCCCGGAAACTACGAAGATTACTGCTGGCGCAAGCAGGGTGGTGCGCAACGCCTCGAGGAGGAACTCGCGAGCTCGGCGGCGGTAACCGAACCTGTTCGCGGAAATGGACACGGGCGCCAGCCAGGGTCGGGGGAGGGCAAGTCACGGCGCCTCAACCCGATTAAGCGTAAGCAGATGGAGGATCGGGTGCGCGAATTGGAGGGCGAAATCAGCCGCAATGAAGCCGCCATCAGCAATTGTGAGACCGCCTTGCAAACCTTCGTTACCGTCGAAGAGAGCTCGCGCCTGGCCGACGAACTCGGCCGGCACAGGAAAGAGCTGGAGAATCGTCTCGAGGAGTGGGAGGATCTGAGTCAACGACTTAAGCCGTAGCCTGTAGATTCAGGAAGAGATAGTAAGGGCACGGACTGCGCCTGCGAACCCTAATCGCGGGCGTGGTGGCTGAAGCCGCCGGCAGGGCTGCGGGCGTAGTGCACTGACTGCCACCATCTTCGGTAACCTCCTCTATTCTTGGATCGCATGCCATTATCGGGGAGTTCCATTTTTTAAAAACTCGCGAACACAAGGACGGCTCGAATCCATGTTGTATCCAGCAGAGAACCAAGTGCCCAAGGCCCCCGCGACTCCGACCAAGGCAAGCTCTCACAGGACGTCGGTTCCACCCACGGAGCAGGCTACCCTTGGGCGATCCCTCGTCATCAAGGGTGAGGTGATCGGCTCGGAACCTTTGTACATTGATGGACGCGTCGAAGGCTCGATCCATTTGGGAGGCAACCGCCTGACCATCGGCCATCACGGCTCGGTCGAGGCCAACGTTGAGGCCCAGGAAATGGTCATCATGGGCTCCGTGAAGGGCAACGTTCAGTGCAGCGAGCGTCTGGACATACGCACCGAAGGTTCGCTGGTGGGAGACGTGGTATCGCAGCGCATCAGCATCGAAGAGGGGGCCGTGCTCAGGGGAAAGGTAGAAGTCAGGGCGGGAGCGCAAAAGCAGCAGCACCCCAGTTCGAAGGCGGAGGATGAGAAGCCCAAAGCGGCAGCCGCCAGTGCAGGAGCGTAAGGCCTACAACGCGACCTGCACCCTCTCACGAGCGGCCAATCTCATTTCTTCTCTTCCGGTCGCAGCTCGAGCGAAGCTGAATTCATGCAATAACGCAAGCCGGTTGGCGCGGGACCATCGGGGAAAACGTGTCCCAGGTGGGCGTCACAGCGCGCGCAACGGGCCTCGGTACGAATCATGCCGTGGGTGTGATCGCTGTGCTCTGCCACCGCCTTCGAGTCCACCGGCTGCCAAAAGCTCGGCCATCCCGTGCCTGACTCAAACTTGGTTTCCGAGCTGAACAGCGGCGCTCCACAGCAGACGCAGCTGTAGGTTCCCTGATCCTTCGTCTTCCAGTATTTGCCGGTGAAAGCCGGCTCAGTGCCCGCCTGGCGCGTGACATGGAATTGCTCCGGCGACAACTGCTTCTTCCATTCCTGTTCGGATTTATTGATCTTTTCTGCCATGAGTTCCCTCAAACGAAATCTTCCTCTGATCGATGATGCCACCCCGAACAAGGTTCCATAAGATTTCAGTTCCTGCTTGACTTCGCCTTTTATTCGCTTACAATGAGGGCCATGGCAATCACCAGACGCCAGCGCCAGGTCTACGACTTCATCGCCGACTTCGTGCAGAGGAACGGGTATTCGCCCTCCTACGACGAGATTCGCGTCGGCCTCGAGTTGAATTCTCTGGCTACCGTCCACAAGCACATCACGAACCTAGAAAAAAAAGGGCTGCTGCGGCGCGATTACAACCGCAGCCGGTCGATCGATTTGCTCCAGCCCAAGGGTCGCTTAAAGCAGGCGATGAGCGTGAATACGCATTTGGTATTGCCGTTGGTGGGGCGCATCGCCGCCGGCCAGCCCATCGAGGCCGTGGAGAATCCGGAGACCATCTCTCTCGCGGATTTTGTGCGCTCCAAGGAGGTTTTCGTGCTCGAAGTGCGCGGCGAGTCCATGCAAGATGAGCACATCTTGAGCGGCGATTATGTGCTGGTCGAGAAAACCAAGTCCGCACACAACGGCGATATCGTGGTCGCCCTGGTTCAGGGATCAGAAGCCACTCTGAAGCGTCTTTATCGTGAAGGCGACACCATCCGTTTGCAACCTTCGAATGCCACCATGCAGCCATTGATCGTGCCGGCAGCAGCGGTCGAAGTGCAGGGAAGGGTCATCGGAGTGTTGCGGAAGTACTGACGTCCGTTCCTAGGTTATTTCTGAAGGAGTCCACAACCCCGCGGGCATCGTCCTGCAGCCACCCCGAAGAGTTTGGGAACAGGAAGCAAGTTGCAGCCGAAATCGAGTCGGCACACAAAGCAAAGCACCCATCGTCGGACCGGGTGCTTTCCTCCTCGAATGGCCAATTATCCGATGTGTTTATCGAGTGCCTTCTGGATGGTTTCTTTGGGGACGTAACCGACGATCTGTTCCTTGACCTGGCCGCCCTTGAATACCAAGAGCGTAGGGATACCTCGAACACCGTAACGCATCGGAGTTGCGGAGTTGCGGTCTACGTCCATTTTGCCCACTTTCACTTTGCCTTGGTACTGGGTTGCCAGCTCGTCGACGATGGGCGCAATGGCGCGGCACGGACCGCACCACGCCGCCCAAAAGTCCACCAGGACGGGAGTTTCGGATTTAAGCACGTCCTGGTCGAAATTCGAGTCGGTAATCTCCACAATTCCATTTCCCGCCATACGCCTCCCTAGGCAACGCCCATGGCTGACGCACCGGGCGAAACCTTATAAATGCCAGTGAATTCTAGCACCTTTGTTGGATGCGCGGCACCGGGAAAGGTCGCAGACGGTGGACCGCCGGCAACGACGCGAACGGCGTGCTCCTCGGGCGGGAATGCTCGGAGTTGATTCCTCACAAATACAAAAAGCGCCCTGAACGTAAAATCTCAGGACGCCCCGGCAGCCCTCCCCCAGAACTGCCAAACCACGAGTGGATAGTAGCCTGAGGCCCTTCGAGTGTAAACGTCACTTTGGTAATTCGCGAACACACCGGAAGTTTGCCGAGCGTTTGGGCTCGCCGCAGGAAAGAAAGAATGAGAAGGGAAATTACTTCCTTTGCCAACTTTGTCCGGTATTTTCGGTCACCCACTTCTGGTTGGTAGAGGTAGTCAAGACGCCGTGATCTGGATCGGAGAACTCCATGTCAATCACATCCTCGGTCAGCGGCTGGCCGGCGGCCATAGGTTGCACCTGAACCCAGTTCTTGCCGGCATCAACAGAATGATAAAGGGCACCACCCGAACCACCGACCCAGATATCCATGCCGTGGGCCGACAAAACATGGAATCTAGCTTGGCTGGGAAGCGGAACCACCTCCCAGGTATTGCCCGAATCAAACGACCGCTCGAGCGTGCCGTCCGAACTCAGTGTCCACCGGGGAACGAGCTTTTGAGCCTTCTCGACGGCCAGGAGTGAAGGGGACATCTTCGATTGCATCAGCGAATCACGGGCCGCGCGCGGTTCCTCGAGAGCATCCTTAGCTCGCCCGGGCACTCGAGTGTCGAGCTCCGAGCTCGGCGTGGTTGGCGTGTTTCGCACTGCCATGGCTTCTGTGCCCGCCTCGACCGATAGAATGTCACGTTCCTGGGTGGTGGGAGCGGCCGACAAAGTCGGGGCCGGCGGGGCAGGCTTCTCGCGGAAAGGCCGAGGCGAGCGGGCTTCTAGCCTGTCGCTAGAACTCCGCAAAGTTTTATCCTGCTCTCCGGGCGCCGAGACTGGCGGGGCGGCCGGTCGCTCGAGCACGACGGCGGCAGTTTCCGAGCGAGCTATTTCGAGCGGCCTCGAGCGAGACCTTTGATACACGGTGACGACTGCGCCGACCATGAGCAGGCAAGCCGCCGCCACGCCCCAGCGCAGTACGGGCAGGCTGAGCCAACTTGCCGTGGTCGAAGGGGGAGAGACGGGCTCGATGCCTTGGGGCAGAGAGAGCGCGCTCGCTTCGCGACACTGGCTGCAGTAGGCAAGATGTTCGAAGACGCGAGCTCGCTCCGCTCGGTTGAGCGAATTCTCGACCAAGGCGCTGATCAGGTCGGGATCGAGGTGAGCGGAGAACTTCTCGGGGTCTCGCAAACGCGCGATGATCGAGCTGGGCAACTCTGCCATAGTTCCTGTTTGCCGGACTCGCCCGGCTGTCAACCCTTGGCCAACGGGCCTTCCGCCTTCTTATCGAAGAACGGCGGAGGCCCCGTTTCTTGCAGCAGGGCACGCACCTTGATTTCGAGGTCGCGAACGTCCACTTCGAGGGCCTCATGGGCTTGACGGCGGCTCATGCCGCGTCGCCTCAGTCCGGCCAGAATCCGCTTGCGCAGCGACCCGGCTAGTTTATCCAGCTTGCGGCTGATGGTGGATTCGTGCACCCGGAGAATGCGGGCAATCTGGGCAAGGGTGCGCGAATCCAGATAATAAGACGCTAAGACAAAGCGGTCTTCCGGGGACAGTTCGGCCAAGGCCTCGTCGGTTGCTGCCGTGAGCCGGGGATCGACGGTCTTTGCAGGGGATGGCGCAGCGGCGACAAACTGCACGCCCTGATCGCTTTCCTCTTCGAGACTGACCAGCCGCCGCCGGCGACGATAACCGTTAACATATTCCTGGGCCATCACCGTGCGAAGCCAGCCCTCTAGCGATCCCCGTCCCATGTAGGAGGCTAGCTTCGACAGGCGCTCGCCGTCTCGTTCCCGAATACCGTACAGGTCGGCGTAGATCGAATCGGCCAGTTCGCGGGCGGTGGAGGCTTCTTTGGCAATATAGGTGGCGATCTCGTAAAGCTTCTCGCGATAGCGCGTCAAAAATGTGTCCCAAGCCCGTTCCTCTCCCGCGGCACAGGCACGCGCCAGCACCAACTCTTCCGCGCGTAAGCTGGAATATAGGGCTAGAGTCTCGGCTTGCGAGGCTCCCGCGGGGAGATACTTCTGGCGAATCTCCTCGAGGATCTGAGCGAAGCACTCACGCGTCAGTCCAAATTCCTGTCCCCGGCCCTTTTCGTAAAGCTCGGCAATCACGCGTGCCAGCGTAGGATCTTCCGCGCCGAATTGGACACCGCGTCTGGCCATCAAGGGCAGGTACTCTTACCGATGCTACCAATTTATTAGACGCAAGTTGATGAATTTTTGCCGTTCTCGAGAGAGTAAGCCTAAGCAGGAGATACCAGCCCACGGGGACCTTAATCCTTGGCGGACAGGCCTGTCTGGATTCACTTTGTGACATGGCTCGGCTCAGTTCGGGGGCGCCGATCCGGCGGTTCTCGAACGGGCGAGGGCACGACCGAGCCCTCGGTTAAAATGTCTATCGCGCTTGGCCTTTTTCCAGTAGACTAACGTCACGCGCACGGGTCACCAGCAAGAGGTGAGCATGAGCGCGTCCGAAGACAAGTTCTACCACGCTGAGGTTACGCAACGCGTAGACCTGGCCCCCACCCTGTGGACTTTCCGCATTCGTCCTGACGGCGACTTCACCTTTGTTCCCGGCCAATACGCCACCTTGGGAATGGTAAGCGCCGACCAGAAACGGCGGGAGCGCCCCTACTCGATCGTGTCAGCTCCGTTTGAGAGCGAAATCGAGTTTTTCTTCGAACTGGTTCCTGACGGCGACCTCACCCCTATGCTCCATCAATTGCAACGTGGCGACCAACTGCTCATGCGGAAGGTAGCCAAGGGGCGCTTCACCCTCGATCGCGAGAGCGGTCCTACGCAGCACCTCATGGTCTGCACCGTAACGGGTGTGGCGCCGTTTGTCAGCTACCTGCGAACTCTCTACCGGCAGTGGAAAGAGGGAACGTTTTTGGGAGAACACAAGCTGTTCCTTTTGAACGGGGCGAGCTGTTCCTGGGAATTTGGCTACCACGACGAACTCACCGCCTATGCCCAGCAAGTGCCGTGGTTCGAATACGTGCCCACCGTCAGTCGTCCTTGGGAGGATCCAGCCTGGAAGGGGGAGACGGGGCGCGTCGATGACATCATCCGTAAATATGCCGACCAGTGGGGTCTCGAGAGCGAAAATTCGATGGCCTATCTGTGCGGACATCCGGAGATGATCGAGCATTCGAAGGGCATCCTGAAGCGGGTCGGTTTTCGCCGTGAATTTGTGAGAGAAGAATTCTATTGGGTTCCCGATAAGACATCAGGTACCTCGTGAGCCGGTTGTCCGCCGAGCAACAGGTTCTACCAGCTTTCTGCCGGGGCGAAGAACACCAGCACCAGCAATTCTTCGGTGATTTCGTAGAAGCGGTGCTCTACTCCTGCCGCCACGAAGATCACCGTACCCGGAGCTACAGGCTGATCTTCCGATCCCACCCTCATCCTGGCTTTGCCCCGTAGCACACAATACAGTTCATCTTCGGCGTGCGGCCGTTGCGGATCGGTTTCGCCCGGCAAGAGAACATAGATTCCGGCGCTCATGGCGGGAACACGCAGAAACTCAAGGTATGGCCTGCGCGCCCGCGTCCGGTCTTCCTCGAGACTGGTGAGTGGGTAGAAATTCGTGTTCGTCATGGTTTTGCTTTCGGCGACTCACTCGACTTCAATCGACGAAGCACTAGATTCCTGATGACCAATGCTGAGCTCTTCTCGCCTCGCCAGGATCCTTGATCGTGCTCGATCGGGTTCACGCATTCGAAGTGCTCCTCCTGAAACAACCGCTCTGCGCCGACACTTGATGGTGTCTCGGCTTCGGAGTTCTGCTGGTTGCCGGGTTGGTTTCTCTCGAGGAGCCGCGTTGGAATTTGTCCCTTCAAACATTATAAAATCGATGCATCCTGGATGCCTGGATGCTCATCTACGCTTACGTCCGTCGATAGGGAGGACAAGCGCATGCCTATCCTTCAGGAGCAAGCTGAGAGTCAAGCTCCACCACCGTTTCGTTTAGACGTGCGGCTGCACAGTTTATTAACCAAGTCTCCGGCCCCCAAACCCACGCTGTTGCCCACCGGTGGTGAGGT
>DASPTQ010000181.1:0-17009 GCA_035623335.1 Terriglobales bacterium | reverse complement strand
ATGGCTGTTCGCCTGGATGTCGGTAAAAGTCGGCTTGGCAGCAGCGCCCGCCGAACTGTCCTGGAGAACGATCCTCGGAGGAAGTTGGCTATGCGGAATCGGCTTCACCATGTCCTTGTTCATCGCCACCCTGGCCTTCGGGGAAGGAGCATTGCTGGACATGTCTAAGATCGGAACTTTGGCCGCCTCCCTCGCAGCCGGGATAGGCGGCAGTGTTTTCCTGCTTCGCCGACCTTCGCGGGCCCCACTCAACAAATCCGTTCAAGTTCCCACCGCCTGAGGCAGCAAGAATTAGCAGGCCCGCCTGGCAAGGTTTAGAACTAGTTGCCGTACTGTCAAACATGGCAGTTGACGTCGTAGCGTCAGCTCGCGCCTGGCACGCGGCGGCGGCGAGTCCAAGCCCAGGTCGAGGGCAATAGGGGCCATCTAGAACAGTCGCCCAATCCGGAAAAAAAACTTGTGATGTCCGGTATCACCGTAGGCATAGGCCGCCTCCACGGGTCCAAAGATGGTGTTGACGACCAGGCCGGCGGCGGCATCCGTCGGAAAGCCTGACGCCTTATTAATCATGGTGTGCGGCGGACCGTAGACCTGAGCCGCCTCGTACAAACCCAAGAAATAGACGCCGCTACCCAACAGAGGAGGCAGCCGCGCCATTTGCCGGATGTAGCCGGCTTGGAAGAGGAAATATTCGTTCATCAGCAGTTCATTGGTGCCGTACGACACCAGGCGCTGCGAGCCTCCCAGAGAGAACTGTGGAAAGCCCGTCTCGTAGTTGAAGGTCGTCCCGCCAAATCCGCTCAAGAAAACTGATGCCGGTTGACTGATCCGGAAAAAATTCCGGGATGTGGCTTCGAGCACCGGGTATGAGCTGGATATAGTGGGGCTGGCGTTGTACCAACGAAAATCGAAGGAGGCTGCTTGCCCCCGGCGGGGGATTACGGCATCGTCTAGGCGATCCAGTTGATATAGGATTCTGGTGTCCCCGTAGCCACCGGAAAACGTTGGCAGTTCGCTGCGATTCCCGATCTCCGGCAAGAACTTTTGCCACCCGCCTTCGTAACCGACCCGCAGTTCACTTGTCGTTCCGAACTGGTACCCTACGTCGGCGGCACCTCCGTAATTGTGCTGCCGATAGACAGCTTGCAGATTGTTATTCTCATAGAGGAAAAAGGGATTGTCGTCCAACAGCAGCCGAGGTGCGGCGAACCAGTGAGTCTGGGGATTAAAGGGATGGTAATACTCTGAGCGGAAACCGTACTGGGAAAACAGGATGATGTCGTTGCGCCATTCCGAACGGAAGCCACCGATATCCAGCCAGGTAACTCTCGCTCCCAGGTTGAAAGTAACATTGTTGAGATTGGCACCGTCGACAAGGATAAGAGGGCGAACGATCGGGGGACCGTAGGCGTGTTCCTGAGTGGTGATCAGCAGGCCTTGCTTGTCATCCTTTTGCACGAACTCATAGTTCAGCGTGGAAAACCGCCCAATGCCTTTCAGGTGCATGATGGCTTGGGAGAGTTCATCGAAATCGATGGGCTTGCCGACCACGCCTTCGAATTGCTCTTGGACTCGCTGGGACAGATTTCCGTTCACCCCCTCGACGGCCACAAAGGTAGGAATCGGATTGGTGCGTCGGCGCGCTTGGCGCTCCGTCAGGTATTCGGCCCAAGCGGCATCATCGACCGCCAGAGTTAAAAGCACTTTGGCTTTAGCCTCGGCCGCATCGTACCCGGCTTTTATGATCTCGTCCGCCTTGTCGAAATCGAGTGCGCCGTATTTTTGCAGTGGCACGGAAACCAGGATGTCCGACTTCTGCATGCTTCTGAGTTCGTTGGCCGAAATCATCACCGAGATGGAGCGGCCGAGCACGGAGAACGAGGAAAGATTCGAGTCGGGAGCTAGCGGCGCCTCGTCCAGGTGAATCGCCAGCGTCAGGTCGGCACCCATCTCGGTGGCCACCTCGACGGGTATGTTCTCGAGAAGTCCGCCATCGGCGTAAATACCGTCGTGCGCCCGGACGGGTGTGAAAATTCCGGGCAACGACATGGTCGAGCGCAGAGCCAGCGACAACGATCCCTCCCGAAACACCTTAGGCTTGCCGCTCACCAGGTCGGTGGCAACGCACGCGAATGGGATAGGAAGGTCGTTGAAACTCTTGATTTCGGAATAGGGCAGGGCTACCTGATCGAGAATCAGCGAAACCTGTTGGCCGGAGTTGAAACCCTCTGGAAACTGCACGCCTTTGCGAATGCCGAACTCGAGGTTATTGGGATAATCCCTCGCATCTTGCTTACGCCGGAAAGAGAGGTCGTCGAAGGGCGTCTGGCCCGACATGACTTGGTCCCAATTGATTTTATTCACCAAGGCTCGCACCTCGGCCGCCGTGCGACCGGTGGCATACACCCCGCCCACCAGGCCACCCATACTTGTACCGGCGACGTAGTTTACCGGAATGTGATGCTCCTCCAACCAGGTGATGACGCCGATGTGCGCCAGGCCGAGCGCGCCCCCGCCCTGAAGTACTAGGCCGACCGTAGGACGCGCGTGTTGGGGGGAGTGTTCCTGCGGGAGTGCAGGGGCAACCGAAATCATCAGGACGAGGGCAGTGATCAGGGTTCTCGCAGGCAGTCGCATGGCAGACTCCAAAGAATTAAGCTGGGTTCGTCGTGGTGCTCGCATTTCGAAGGTCGCAATTGACCCAAAGAATAAAAGAGGCGGGTCAAGCCTGCTTCGTTGCGGGAGGCGAAGCGTCTGACAAGGACTAGCTTGACGGTGTCCAGTCCTCGTCTTCAACCAAGGCAGTGCGGAAGCGTAGCAAACTACGACCGCAACTCGCAATGTTTGGGTTAAGATCTTCGTTCGGACCTAGTGCGGCGGGTCTTCCGAGGGTGCTCCATTCCACCCAGGAATTTCCGGCGCAGCCGCCACCGGGCAAGATGTTCGCATGGTACGACTGCCATAGCCTGGTCGCTAAAGCGACTTCGCGGTTTCCTGCTCCCGCGATTTCCTGTCGGTAGAGAAGGGGTGGGCCAGCCGGGTGACTTGCGCGATCTCGCCGACAGGCGGACCCGTAACGTAGACCGTCTGCGACGGCAAGGCAATCTGAGCCCCCGCCTGTTGAATAATCTCCATAATCGCAATCAGGAATCCCTCCTGGATTTCGAGGAAGGCGCTCCAATCCTTGGCGTACAGGTAGGCGAACACGTCCACGTCCAAGGATGAGGAACCGAAGGCCAAGAATCGTACTCGCACCGTATCACGTTCGATCGAGGGGTGCTCGAGCAATAAGGTTCGAATGCCCTCGATCACCGACTTGATCTGCGCAGCGGTCGTCTCGTACCGCAGGCCAATGCGTGGATGAAACCAGAATTTGTCGCGTACCGATAAGGTTTCCAGGCTCATACTGGCGATCTGACCGTTGGGAACACTGACCACGGTTCGCTCGAGCGTTCGGATGCGGGTGGAACGCAGGCCAACGGCATCGACCGTCCCGAGAATGTCGCCTACCCGTAAAGTATCTCCCACGCGCACCACGCGGTCGAAGAGCAAGGACGCCCCGCCGATGACATTCTCCAGTGTCTTCTGGGCGGCGAGTGCCACTGCGATGCCGCCGACGCCGAGCCCGGCCAGGGCCGCCGTCGGGTTCACACCGAAGTAGGACAGGATGGCGAGCACACCGCCGAAAATGAGCAACACGTCGATCACGCGCCGCGTCAGCCGCAGCACGGACGCCGTCCCCGCGAGGTTACGTCCACGAAGGCGGCGGTCAGCGTAGGCCTCGGCACGGGCGTTCAAACGGATCAGTATCCAGACGACACCAGCAACCGTCAGCACTACGGCGACACTCGTCCAGAACTGTCGGGCCAACAGGGACAGGCCAACCTTCGAGAGCAGCCAATGAATGACGATGGCAATCACCAACAGCCGAGCCGGCCGCGGCAAAACGATGGGATCCGGCAAATCTGCCTTATGAGTCACGCGGCGTCGCAGTTGGCCCGCTAAGGGGCTCAGCAGTCGGTTCGTGAACTCAGCCAACAGGTAAACCAGCGGCAAACCTACAAACACCACAAACCACTCAAACAGGGGAATGCCCGCCACCCGATTGGTCACCAGAAAACCTGGCAGAAGAACATCCACACTGGGGACATTGATTTCTTCGTAGACCTCGGGGATGAATTCCAGGGTCTTGCCGGAAAAAAGCCAGATTGGCCCATTTTTCCCTCGCTCGACCCGCTCGAGTTCAACAGCGAGGTTCCCCACCCCGCTCGAAACCGTCCCTACCAGATCCCGATCGGGGTGCAACGGGTCGGTGAGCGACCCTTCCGGCTTGTCGCTAAGTTGATTGAGCCGTGCGGGTAGGCGTCGATCGAGTACCACAGAAAGCTGACGGGCAAGATCGGCGGCAGCTTTTCCGTGCAACCGAGTATTCAAATATTCGGCGGCAGCCTGATAGTCCCCTTTTTGGGTGACAGCCAGGAATCCCAGGACGGTGCCGCGGGGGGTCGTGCGACCCAGAGGGTCTTTCGGAGCCTCAGGCGGCGATGCAGCTGGAGTGGCCCCTGGGATTGAGATCTGAGGCCACATCGCGATGCTCGAGAACAACAAGACGGCAAGGACAAGGATAGGTGCGCTACGGCGTAAAAGCCGCACGAAATTTCCCCGCGAAAACGATCGTAGGGTCGTTGGGACTGGCAGACAGGGATCGGGGCCTCGGTTGTCCGGACACCAAGTCTGGAGGGGCATTTCGTCATAGTAGACTGGCAGTTCTGCCGGTTGCAAACAGAATTCGGTGGTTCCGATATCCAAGGTTTTTCCGGGCGCCAGCAGCTTTGCTTTCGAGCATCACCCGGTTGCCGTTTGGCAATCGAATAACCGGTCGCTTGTTGTGGTGGCGTTGAAGCGGTCGCGCTAGTATTGCAGTCGGGTTAAGCCTTCCGACCCACCGTCACTATGGATCGGCGCCAATTTCTCGAAACCACCGGCGGATTGCTTGCGAGTGCGGCCCTCGGCAGAACGTCGATCGAAGGAACCCTGTCGCTTGCGAGCGAAGTACGAATCCCGGCCGGCCGCCTGGTGCTGCCCATCAACCAGCACTGGCGCTTTAGCCCGCAGGCGGTCGATGGCTTTCAGGCGCACGAGTTCGACGATTCCGGCTTCGTCGAGGTGAGTGTTCCCCACTGTAACCGGCGACTCCCGTGGCACAGCTTTGACGAAAAGTCCTATCAATTCATTTCGAGCTACCGCCGGCGCTTCCGGCTTCCTCCGGAAGCCAGAGGCCGACACGTCTTCGTAGACTTTGAAGGAGTGATGACCGCCTCCACGGTTTGGATCAATGGACACTCCCTCGGTGAGTACAAGGGTGGGTACACGCCGTTCTCCTTCGAATTGACACGGCATCTCGATTGGGACGGGGACAACGTGTTGGCCGTCGCCGTCGACTCTACCGAGCGGGCGGACATCCCACCCTTCGGAGACCTCATCGATTACCTGACCTTTGGCGGCATCTATCGCCAAGTATGGTTGCGGGTGGTGCCGGCAACCTTCATCGAGAATATTTTGGCCAAACCCGAGGATGTTCTCAGCGGTCATCCCAGACTGGAGGTCGCGTGCTTTGTCACCACTCTCGAGCCGAACCAGCCGGCGGGGACGATGGAAGTCGAGTTGCGAGACGGCAACCGGATCGTGGCGCGGGCGGAAAAGCCAATTCCTGCGGCGGAGATGGGGATTGAGCCAATTTCCCAGGTGCTCCGGCTCGACGGAGGCGAAAATATCAGGCTGTGGGATCTCGAGCACCCGAATCTCTACACCGTTCTGGTGCGCATCCGCCGTGGGACGCAAGTCATCGACGAAGATTCGCGCCGGACCGGATTTCGTCAGGCTTCCTTTACCGAGGAAGGGTTCCAGCTTAACGGCAAACCAGTGAAGCTGCGGGGCCTCAACCGGCACCAGACGTTTCCCTTTGTCGGAGCGGCGATGCCGCGACGAGTTCAGCGCCAGGATGCCACGATCCTGAAGAAGGAATTGAAGTGCAATATCGTCCGCACCTCCCATTATCCGCAATCGCGCCACTTCCTCGACGCTTGCGACGAAATCGGCTTGCTGGTGCTCGAGGAGATTCCCGGCTGGCAGCACATCGGGGACGAGAATTGGAAATCAGTGGCCGTCGACAATGTGCGGCGAATGATCCGCCGGGATTGGAATCATCCCTCCATCGTTCTTTGGGGAGTACGGATCAACGAATCCCCGGACGATCATGAGTTCTACACGCGGACGAACGCCGCGGCCCATGCGCTCGATCCGACCCGCCAGACCGGGGGCATTCGCGACCGCCAGGGGTCGGAATTCCTGGAAGACGTTTTCACCATGAACGACTTCGGTTTCCCGCTCAAGGCGCCCAACCATCCCCGGTATCTCAACACGGAGTTCGTCGGCCACACTTTCGATACCAAGTCGATCGACAACAACGGACGCTTGACCGAACATACCCTGCGCCACGCACGCATCCACAACCAAATCGCCGGCAATTTCCACTTCGCGGGAGGAATCGGCTGGTGCGCTTTCGACTACAACACGCACGCTGATTTCGGCTCTGGCGATCGTATCTGCTATCACGGGGTCAGTGATATTTTTCGCCTGCCGAAACCCGCCGCGGGCTTCTACCGGTCGCAATGTGACCCGGAGGAGGAAATTGTCTTGGAACCGGCGTTTCACTGGTCCGCCAGCGATGAATACCTCTGGTACAAAAAGGTCGTCGTATGCTCGAACTGCGAGCATCTGAAGTTTTTCGTGGGCGACAAGCTGGTCTCGGAGGCAGGTCCTAACCGGGCTGAGTTCGGGAATCTTCGCTATCCGCCGTTCTTCACCGATCTTTCCCAGGTGGAAGACTGGACGGCCGATCTCCGGATCGAGGGCTACATCGCGAATAAGAAGGTCATTGCCAAATCGTATTCCGGGAAGGCGATCGATCATAGGTTTGAGCTCCGCGCCGATGACGATTCCCTGACCGCCGATGAGGCCGATGCGACTCGAATTGTATTTCGCGTCACCGACGAATATGGGCGAGTGCGCCCGTATGCGACGGCGGCGATCGTCTTCGAGTTGGAGGGACCGGGTGAGTTGATCGGAGATAATCCCTTCGCTCTGGTTGGGGGAGTTGGTGCCGTCTGGATTCGGTCGAGACAGCAGCCAGGCACGGTGGTGTTACGGGCCAAGCACTCGACCCTAGGAACCAGGGAGCTGAAAATTCAGATCGCAGCTGCGGAGGCAGAATCCGCTTGAAGACACGACCGTTCCGATTAGATCAAGGCGCGCCATTCAGGATGGAACTCACTGTATCGTCGTCGGAAGTACCCCGCCCTTTGGATTAGCCGGGCGACTTCGAGGTCGGTAACCCAATTTTCCCACAGAAATTGACCCGGGGACAGGGCAGCGGTCGCTTGCCTCGATTCGCTTGGGACTAGACTGTCGGGGGAGGTTCTCGATGATGACAACCCCAGCCACTGCCATCAGAGATGAAGTACGCAAGCTCATTCAGACCCAGATCGAAACCTTCGGACAAGCATCACGTTTAACGTCTGCCGAACTCAGCGAGTGTCACGATCGCGCCGAGAAAATAAAGCAGCTTGGTCAAGAACTCGACCGAATGCGCACGACGGCTGTCCTAACCGAAAAGTTCGGGAAAGCCTCATAGCGGCGAGGGTGAAGAGGCTGCTACACGACGCTATCTTTTGAAGGTCCCGAATATCCGCGGCCTGTTGCGGCTGGACTCTTCGTCCCAACCGACGCTGTTACCGAAGATGCGCGATCGCGGAAATGCTTCTCCCCGTTCATCTTCCTGAGGTGGGCCGTAAAATTGCCGGTCACCCCACGAAACTTTTCTGCCTCTCGGGACTCTAACAGATTGGACGAAGCGCTCGGGTCGGATTGCCAGATAAGGGGAGGGGGGATTTTATGTCTCGATTTCTTTTGCGCCTGTCTGCCATCCTCCTGGGGGTGACACTAGCGGGCGTATCCGCCTGCCATGGAGGCGATGGTCGAAGCGCTTCCCTTCCTAGCCCTAACGTGGACCAGCCGATTGCCACGGCCAAGACCGCACAAACCGCGGTTGTCGCTGGCGGCTGCTTCTGGGGGATTCAAGCGGTCTTCGAGCACGTGAAGGGCGTAGTCAGCGCGACTTCCGGGTACACGGGAGGCGCTGCCAATACCGCGGAATACGAAGTGGTCAGCACCGGCGAGACCGGCCACGCGGAATCGGTGAAGATCGTTTACGATCCTTCCGAGATCACCTATGGCCAGCTGCTTCGGGTGTTCTTCTCGGTGGCGCACGATCCTACGCAGTTGAATCGTCAGGGTCCGGATGTGGGCACGCAATATCGCTCCGCCCTCTTCTATGCGAACGACGAACAACGACGAATTGCCGAGGCCTATATTGCGCAACTGACCGAAGCCAAGATCTTCCCGCGCCCGATCGTAACCCAGGTAGTCCCACTGAAGGCGTTCTATCCTGCGGAGGCTTACCACCAGGACTATGCGGCCCATCATCCGGACAACCCGTACATCGTCTACAACGATCGACCGAAGGTTGCTCATCTCGAGCAACAGTTTCCGGAGCTTTACACCGCCAAGTAGCGGCCTAAGAGGGATCAATGTTTGAGTCCGATCCAAGCAAAAATGAGACAGTCACCCAACAACGACGTACGTTCCTGAGAGCATCCGCCTCGGCAGTTGCCGGTCTCGTCTTGTGGTCGCTGAGAAAACCGCGTTTGGCTCTAGCCAAGGCGACGGATTCGCCCGAGGAAGTCACAGTCGTTGAATTCTCCGATTCAGGCGAGCGTCTGAAAACGGTGCGTATGCCGAAAGTCGTCAAGACGGAGGAGGAATGGCGCAAGCAGCTGTCCCCGGGCGCCTTCGCCATCACCCGCCACGCGGACACGGAGATCGCCTACACAGGGAAATACTGGAATCTACACCAGAAGGGCCTCTACCGCTGCATTTGTTGTGGCAATGCCTTGTTCAGCTCCGAGACAAAGTTTGATTCGGGAACAGGTTGGCCGAGCTTCTGGGCGCCGATCGCGCCGGAAAACATTCGAACTACGAGAGACGCGAGCTTGGGCATGATCCGAACAGCGGTTTCCTGCACCGAATGCGACGCACATCTGGGCCACGTATTCGACGATGGTCCGCAACCTACCTATCTTCGTTATTGCATGAATTCGGCGTCCCTTAGATTTGTAGGGCGCTAGGCTAGGCTAGGGTTTGGTAATCACCCCGCATGCGATTCGGTCGCCGGCATTGCCGGCGGGATCGGTCTTCATGTCATCGGCCTTGGCGTGAATCATGAGAGCTGTGCCGCCATTCGCGAACACCGAGTGGCTGTCGCTGCCTAAGTTCACGTCGGGATCGTCGACGGTCGTCTTGGCCGTTCCATTGCCGGCCACCGTGAAGTTCTTCATATCCCCAGCGTGGTGGCCTTCAGGGTTTTCAAGACCGTGTTTTTTGTTGTCGGGATTGAAATGGCCGCCCGCCGACTTGAAATCAGGAGGATCACACTTTGCATTCTGATGAATGTGGATGGCATGCTCTCCCGGAGGGAGGTTCTTGAGGTCGAATTTAAGCTTCACACCCTGCCCTGCCTGCGAGAGCTTCACCGTTCCCACGTCCTCGCCTTGAGCATTCTTCATCGGGACAGTAATGCCCTTACCTTTAGCCTGTGCGGCAACCGCAAGCGCGAGCACGCCATACAATGCCGCGGCCAACGTCAGACAGACTTTCATTCGTCGTCTCCTGTTCAGGATGGAATTTTACTCCCGCAACGACGGGAGCGTGCAATGCGGCCCGTCTCGCTCTCTCTTGATCCGCCGAGCGGCGGTGCTATCCGGTCTTACCCATCCCTTTTTTGGCACCCGGCGGCACGCCTCAACAGCAGTTCGCGTTCCCGCGCGTTGCGGGTGAGCGATGCCGCCCGCTCAAATTCTGCGCGCGCTTCCTCCAAGCGGCCCAGCTTGCCAAGAAGATCCCCGCGGACGGCCGGCAGGAGATGATAGTTCCGAAGAGAAGGCTCGGCGACCAGCGCGTCGATCGATTCCAGGGCGGCGGCAGGGCCTGTTGCCATGGCCAGGGCGACCGCGCGGTTGAGTTTCACCACCGGAGAGGGCGCAACTTCGATCAGCGTATCGTACAGAGCCAGGATCCGATTCCAGTCCGTTTCTCGGGCGGTCTGGGCTCGTGCGTGGCAAGCGGCGATTTCAGCTTGCAGCCTGTTTGTACCCGGTGAGCGTCCCAGAGCCCGCGCACGTTCCAGGGCAACCAGCCCACGATGAATGAGAAGCCGGTCCCACAGAACGCGATTCTGATCGAGCAGCAGTATCGGCTCTCCCGCCGGACCGGAACGGGCGGGTAAGCGCGACGCTTGAATTTCCATCAGCGCAACCAGGCCGTGCACCTCCGGTTCCTCGGGAACGAGTTCGGCAAGGATGCGCCCCAGCCGCAGAGCTTCCTCGCAAAGTGCCGGCCGCATCCAGTCCTCGCCCGCGGTCGCCGTGTACCCTTCATTAAAGATGAGGTAGATCACTTGAAGTACCGATGCGAGACGGGAGGCAAACTCCGCCCTACGGGGAAGTTCAAAGGGAACGTGCGCAGCGGCCAGACTTCGCTTGGCCCGCACGATGCGCTGCGCCACCGTAGGCTCCGGGATCAGGAAGGCGCGCGCAATCTCCCCGGTCGAAAGGCCTCCCAGCAAACGGAGAGTGAGCGCCACATGCGCTTCGATGGATAGGCTCGGATGGCAGGCGACAAAGATGAGGCGCAGCAGATCGTCACCGATATCATCATCCGTGGCGGCCTCGAGATCGGCTGCGGCCATCTGCTGCTGGGACTCCCTTTCGCGTGCGAACTGTTCATGCCTGCGCTCGAGCCGCTGATCGCGACGGAAATGGTCGATGGCGCGCCGTTTTGCGGTCGTCATCAGCCAGGCGCCCGGATTCTCCGGAATCCCTGTTTCCGGCCACTGTTCGAAGGCTGCGAGGAGGGCCTCCTGGGCAAAATCCTCAGCTAGGCCGACGTCGCGTACCATGCGGGCAAGCGTGGCAACGAGCTTCGCCGATTCGATCCTCCAGACCGCCTCAATGGCGCGATGGGTGTCCCTAGTCATCACGACTTAGGATCAAACCATCTTCCGGTTGGCACACGCAAGCCGGGGTTCAGGCTGGCCGACCCGCCTGCAGCTCAGCAAATCCGGCTGCGGCCTGCTGAACATCCGGGGGAAAGTCAGCCATCTCCTGCACTTGCCGAATCTCGATCACGCAGTCCTCCGACAGAGGGCTGCGACACGCCCATTCGATGGCCTCCTCCTTCGATCGCACCTGAATGATCCAGTACCCACCAATGACTTCCTTTGCCTCGGAAAACGGCCCATCGGTCACCTTAGGTTTTCCTCCGGAAAACCTGATGCGGGCACCCATGGCGGGCGGATGGAGACCATCGAGCGCCAGCAACACACCGGCCTGCTGGAGGGACTTGTTGTACTTCATCATCTCGGCAACAACTTTGGCGTCCGGCATGCTGCCAGCCGTGGCCTTTTCATAACCTTTCGGGATCATCAGCATCATGAATCTCATATGCTTGTCTACCTTCTGACTCGTCATCCTGCGACGACATCTGCAGTCACAAGCCTGCCTTATGTTCTAGACCGGCTTTGACACTGGGCCTTGAGTTTTGGATATATCGCCGCCGCTTCCTGAACGTCGGCGGGAAAGTCCGCGAACTCCACAACTTGTCGAATCTCAATCGCAAAATTCGGAAACGCGGGGCAGCGCTTGGCCCAGGCAATCGCCTCTTCCTTCGAACTCACCTGAATCATCCAGTAGCCGCCGACGACCTCCTTTGTTTCCGAAAATGGCCCGTCGGTGACCAGCGGCTGTCCAGCAGCGGAGAACGACACCCGCGCTCCCATGCCAGCGGAACGCAGGCCGTCGAAGGCAAGCAGAACCCCCGCCTTTTCGAGCGATTCCAGGTACTTCATCATGGTGGCAGCACCCTTGGCATCCGGCATGGTGTCCGAGTTGGGCTGTTCGAACTCCTTCGTGATCATCATGAATCGCATAGTTTCGTGTCTCTTTCTGGGTTTTCGCTTCTCCAAAGCACCCCAAGCTGGCTATCGAGCGCCCTTACCTCTTACAGGCTCGGCCGGCTGCGGATGTCGAACTCTGGTCCGTCCGAACCAGGCTTCTATTCACACGTCGATCGAGGGGCTGTGAAATCGACAGGTGCATAGGACTTTTCTTTGAGGCCCGAGGCGAACTTGAACCGAACGTCTGGCCGATTCTTGCCTTACCTGGCTATTCATTCTAAAGGGTTCAATCCGCTACCTTCGCCGCGAAAGCCGGGGCTCGGCACAGCAGGCGTTGGCGGGGCCGCAGAATTGGGGCCGGGGGAATCGCAGCCCCGACCTGTCAATCATGACAGTATTCTCCGCGGCATCCCCATGTCACATTCGGGTACGCCCGACTGGTGCCCGCGGCGGGCGTTGTGCAGTTCGAGTTATGACCCGCAGCGGGAACTTCTTCGAGCTGCCCGTTTGCCTTGTTGGTTAATAGCTAGCTTGGGGTTGAGCTGCTAACCTAGGAAGGCGCTGCCATGAAAACGGCGTGGCAACGGCTGAAACCTGTCTGACGTCGGACCAAACGCGACGCCAATGGCGCCATGATTGGTTACGGAGCGCTCGATCTGCGGGATCGACGGGTGTTTTAGAGTGGGCGAAACTGCGACAACCGGAAGCTAGAAATGTGGGTCAAACGGCCGGCCTCAGGGCGGCCGCAATTACTGGGAGGTCAATTCACCTTGGACAAGAAGAAATTCTTTCACAACTCATGCTTACTGGTTTTGTTCGGACTTCTCTTCTCCTTCTCTTTGTGGGCCGATAACTGGAAACTTCTCGGCCCGGATGGAGGAGACGCCCGCAGTCTGGCCTACGATCCCCGCAATCCGGACCAGGTTTTCTTAGGAACGAGTACGGGAAGCATGTTTGTGTCAAGCGATGGCGGACGCAGTTGGTCGCGTTTTGCCCATCTTGGCCGGGGAGACGATTTTGTTCTCGATCACATCGTGATTGATCCGAAGAATCCCGACACCATGTTCGTTTCGGCGTGGAGTGTCGAAGATCAACGATCGGGCAACATCTTCCGTTCCCGGGACGGAGGAAAAACCTGGGCGAGCTTGCCGGGAATGCACGAACGATCGGTTCGGGCCTTGGCCATGGCCGCCTCCGACTCGCACATCCTTGCCGCAGGCACTCTCGATGGAGTGTTCCGCAGCAAAGACGGGGGAGATTCCTGGGAACGAATTTCTCCGGCCAGTCAGGCCGAAATCCGTAATATCGAATCGATTGCCATTGACCCGAAAGACCCGAATGTGATTTACGCGGGTACCTGGCACCTGGCCTGGAAGACCAGCGATGGCGGAGCCACTTGGCATCACATCACCAAGGGAATGATCGACGATTCCGATGTTTTCTCGATTATCGTCGACCCCGCCAATTCTTCCGTGCTGTACGCCAGCGCCTGCTCGGGGATCTATAAGAGTACCCTCGCCGGCGAGCTCTTCCAGAAGATCCAGGGTATCCCCTTTTCCGCCCGTCGCACGCGAATCCTGAAGCAGGACCCGGCTGATTCGAATGTGGTTTATGCCGGGACAACGCAGGGACTCTGGAAAACCGTGGATGCCGGCAAGACCTGGAAACAGATGAGCAATTCAGAAGTTGTGGTGAACGATGTCCTGATCGATCCGCGAAATTCTTCGCGTATGCTTCTGGCAACCGACCGCGGCGGCGTGATGGCAAGTGCCGACGCCGGCGTGAGTTTTGTCTCGTCCAATCACGGGTACACCCATCGCTATGTAACTACGATCCTGGCCGACAAGAACGAACCCGGCACGATCCTGGTGGGCGTCGCCAATGACCGGGAGTGGGGAGGTGTATTTTCCATTCGTGTTGGCGCGCAACAATGGCAACAGAAAAGCACCGGCCTCGGCGGGCGAGATGTGTTTGCACTCAAGCAGGCTGCCAACGGAGCCCTCATCGCGGGTACGAACCGGGGCATTTTCATACTGGATCGTAACGGCAGCGCCTGGCGGCCCGTTAACAATGTCCGTGGCGAAGATCCACCTCCGGTGGCGAAGGGAACAAGGAAGAAAAGTCCACCCACCGCAGCTGCCGCCGGCCTCCTGCGGGAGGCGAAGGTCAACGACATCGAGGTTGCACCCGATCGATGGTTAGCAGCAACCTCGGTGGGATTGTTCGTCAGTGCGGATCAAGGAAAAAGCTGGAATGGCGGGCCGGTTCAGGAGAGGCGGGATTTCGTCGGCGTGCAGTCCCAGAAAGGACTGGTAGCCGCCGCCACCCGCATGGAGATCTTGGTGTCGGAAGACGGGGGCATGAGCTGGCAGCTGGCTCCGTTACCGCAAAAGCTCACGAGTATCCGTGGAGTGACCGTGACCCCGCAAACGGCAATCCTGCTGGTATCGCGCGAAGGAGCTTTCCGCAGTTCCGACGCAGGAAAAACTTGGGAGCGCATGGCCAACGGCTTGCCTAATGAGGACCTCAGTTCCATCTCGTACGACGAGTCGGGCGGAGCCTTGCTCGCCACCAGCTTATCGAGCGGCGTGATTTTCGAAAGCGATGACGGGGGACGAACTTGGCGGCACGGGTTGGACTCGGGCTATCCGCTGCGGCGAATCAAGCAAGTGCAGGGCCGCTTGGTGGCAGCCACGCCGTTTGATGGCGTCATCATCCAGCAATAGAGTTCGGCTGGCCTTCACCGCCGGAAGGATGAACAGGGCTGTCAACGCTCGGAAGGAGCTACTTCAGGAAGTGGCTCTTGGCTGCTACCCAACTCACAAACATTAAAACGCCAACGCTGGACACGATCACGATTGCCGCCTTGGTTATGGCCAGCGTGAATTCGTCATCAAATCCCATCATACTGCCCTCATCCCCGCCAGCTTTTACTCTGGCCGCGTGCAGAAGTAGCTGCTTAGGGGATCTTAGAAAGCGTTCCATCGGCAAGGAACTGGTAGATCTTACAGCGAGCCCGTGACTGAAGTTTTTTTTCGCCACGCTATGACTGTTGACAGTTCCTCGAGCCGCGCAATCACCCTATCTTCGGATCGTGCCACGAAGGGGGGTGCTCATGTTCATCGCCGGGGCCAGCGAATATCCTCGAAGTCGACCAGAGATGACGAGCACCCTTTGGCATTGCCAGAGATGTGACTCGTTCGTTTCCATCCATTCCGCCAAAGTCATCCAAGAGACACTCTGCCCGATGTGCTTTGATACTGAGCTTGAGTTCTGTGGAACGTTCGAGAGTCTGCTCGAAAGTCTCGTCGGACGGAAGTTCACCGATGCTTGAGATCGTCGGCAGCGGCTGAGCTCATAAGCCAAAGGACATCGGGGGCTGCCACTAGATTGGTTTGGTGAGAGCACGATGGCCAACTTTCCCTGAGCAGCCCGTCACCGTGGCACTGACGAAAGCTTCCACTCAGAAAGTTCTTCGACCGCGCGGAAGCCCGCGAACTCTTACGATTCCAATCCGGCTGCGCCGCGAACGCTCTCCTTGAATTCTCCAAATGAAAGAACGTGATGGCCGCAACAGGCTGCGGCAATGGGGATGATTTGCCTTGCAATCTAGCGTGCTTGTCAGTATAAGGGTGGGTCAAATCGTCACCTATGAAATCCGGTAAGCAGCGTTCACTTCACCGGAAACTCAGACCTGGAATCTTGGAGTAATCGGCGCATGCCATGCAAGTCGTGCAGCTCAACTAATCAAAGCAAATTCACCGCCGAAATGAATATTCATCTCCCCGGCCTGGAAGGTCTGGCGAAACCCACAGTGTGGATATTTCCAGAGATTGTGGTTTGCTTGGATTGCGGTTTTGCCGAGTGCCTGATTCCCGAAACCGAGTTGCCCAAACTGGCGTGGGGTACTCCGGCTTAGTATTTCCAGCTGCTTCGCTCGAGCGACGGCGGGCACTTGCCATTGCCGGGTTCGCTCGCATCGCGAGCAACCAAGCGGGCGCTCACAAACCGTTTACCTTGAAGAACAGCTTCTACCGCGCATAGGAGTTCGCTGCCGGCATCGGCTTTGAGGACATATCCACTCGCCCCGGTGGACAAGGCTGCTGTGGCGATGTCCGAGGAACGATTTTCACTCAGGAACAGGATGTTCGACTGCGGAGTGCGGTCGAGAATTCGTCGCGCGGCTTCGATTCCGTTCAGCATTGGCAGTCCAACATCCATGAGGATGAGGTCCGGTCGCAGCTCCTCGGCTTTCTCAACCGCATCGAGGCCATCGGACGCTTCGTAGAGGATCTCGAATTCCGGGTGTTGGCGAAGCGTCGAAGACACAAAGCGGCGCCAGGGTTCAAAATCATCCACTACCAGAATCCGCACGGCTGATTCGGGCAAAAAACCTCCTCTAGTTCAAAACCCCCGTCCCGAGCAATAGTTGTTGCCGAGAACCGGCACTCCGCGCCGTGATGGGAGGGTTATGCTGCGGGCTGAAATAGCAGCTTGATTCGCAATGTGATAGGAGCCTTGTACGCTCCCTTTGCAGCTGAATCCGCCGTTAACCACGAGCTGAGATGGCAAAACACTTATGGGATTCCGCGGGCAGGGGGGCGCTGCCTCTGATTCTTGATTCGAGCATCATTCATGATCCTTACCGACTCTTGTGCCATCGCTCGTAACTCCTTAGGGATGAAGAGTTCGAAAAATACGAATTGCGATCCCATGTTCGTGAGCGCGATCACATACCGGTGTTCACTGACATTTTTAACAGTATGCAAGCTGCGCCGGCCTTTTTAGCATTCCCCCTGACAAGCTGAACCGGTCGGATACGGGGCTTCCGTCATCGGTAAGGAAAAAGAGTCTCGGGGACCCCTAGGAAGCCAACTTTGAATTCAGCCAGACGCGGCTCAGAAGAAGGAGAGTACATCAACATGAAAAAGCATTTCGT
>DASPTQ010000180.1:0-29391 GCA_035623335.1 Terriglobales bacterium | reverse complement strand
CCGGCTGTGTGTCGAGGGTGCGGCGCAAATGTCGGTCTTCTGCCAGGAACACGGCATCCCCTACCGCATCTGTGGAAAGGTCATCGTCGCCACCAGTGCCGAGGAGATACCCAGACTGCATGCCTTGTTGGAACGAGGCGCCTCGAACGGAATCAAGGGCGTGAAACTCCTCGACCGCGCCGAGGTGCGCGAACGTGAGCCGCACTGTGGCGGCGTGGCCTGGTTGCTTGTGCCCGGGACCGGCATCACCGACTACCGAAAGGTTTGTCAGAAGTACGCGGAGCTGGTCGCGGCACACGGCGGCTCGATCCGCACCTCGACCGAGGTGCAAGGGATGGCGCGCCGCGGCCAAGAGGTGGCGATCGAGACGAATCGCGGGTCTTTCGCCACCCGCTACGTGATCAACTGTGCCGGGCTATACAGCGATCGGGTCAGCCGCATGTCCGGTCAGAAACCCGCAGTTTCGATCGTCCCCTTCCGTGGCGAATATTACGACCTGATTCCGCCGCGAGAACATCTGGTCCAGGGCTTGATCTATCCCGTGCCGGACGTCCGCTTTCCCTTTCTCGGGGTCCACTTCACGCGGCGGATCGGCGGCGGAGTGGATGCCGGTCCCAATGCAGTTCTGGCATTCAAACGCGAAGGTTACCGGAAAACCGACTTCAACCTTCGAGAGTTCGCTCAAACCCTGACCTTCCCCGGATTCTGGCGCATGGCAGCCAAGTACTGGCGGGCGGGCGCGGCCGAGTTCTATCGTTCCTTTTCGAAATCGGCATTTGTCCACGCACTGCAAAAATTGATACCAGAAGTTACGAACTCCGATCTCGCGGTTGGCGGCTCGGGGGTGCGCGCCCAAGCAGTTCTGAGGGACGGATCTCTGGTCGATGATTTTCAGTTCGCCTGCAACGGAAACCTTATGCAAGTCTGGAACGTGCCCTCTCCCGCGGCAACCGCATCGCTTCCCATCGGCGCGGAGATCGTGGGTTTGGCAAGGCAGGCATTTCGGCTCGAATAAGCGCTCGCTCCCTCGAGAGGAAGGGCGCCCCTAACCCCAACTCGGGCCGCGATGGCCATGGCCGCGGAGGAAACCAACACCGAAGCGGCACCAAAGTGCCATTTACTTTGGCGGGGTGTGAGAATAAAGTCTCTACGCGTTAGCGGCTGTGGAGGAGGACATCCTCCTTCCCGGTTAGCTCGTCTCCTAGGTACCACCGTTTACGATGACTCGCTGGCCGCTACTCAAAGTCAGGGAGAAGTGTTGTGGCATCTACCATCAGTTTGCCTGAAGTTTCCGGCGTGATACGAGTTCTGGCCGCTGACAGCACCAGGATGAACAGCCAGTTGCTGGCCACTGCCCTTGAGCGCGACAAGCGCTTCCAAGTGCTTGATTCTCCAGCAGATGGGCAAGAAATCCTGGCCGGAGTCTTGAGCGAAACGCCAGCCGTCGTAGTAATCAGCGCCGAGGTCGATGGGAATCCGCGCAAAGGATTCGATTTAGTCCGGGAAATCCATGGCCTGCGGCCCGAGATTCATGTGGTGATGCTGCTCGATTCCTGCGATCGTGAGCCGGTGCTCGAGGCCTTCCGGGCCGGGGCCAGTGGGGTGTTTTCCCGCAATGACTCCCTGAAATCCCTGGCCAAATGCATTTGCTGTGTCAGTCAAGGGCAGGTTTGGGCCAATAGCCGGGAGCTTCGCTACCTGCTCGCCGGGCTAGGAGAAGCTCTGCCCATGCGAGTGATCGACGCCCGCGGACGAGAACTGCTCTCCCGGCGCGAACAGGATGTGGTGCGCTGCGTGGCGGAAGGACTTTCCAACCGAGAGATTGCGCAGCGATTGGGGCTGACCGAACACACCGTCAAGAACTATTTGTTCCGTATCTTTGACAAGTTAGGTGTGTCGAAAAGGGTGGAAGTGGCCCTTTACGCCTACAACCTGGGTGGCACTGCCAACCTACCTATGGTGGCTGGCCGCAGGGACGGAAAAGCTCGGCCTTTGGCGCCTTTGCCGCAGGGCGGCACGCCCTCGGGACTGGGCACAGCCAAGGTTTCAAGCACCCCCTCGTAGTTGCCAGCCACAGGCTTGCGTCAAGACTAGAACTTCCTCAGTCCGAAGATCCCTGCCCAGATGGTTAGAGAAGTTGGAAGAATGATCGCTAGGGACGCCGGGAAGACTCCACGCCCCAGTCAAGGCAGCCTGAAAGTAACCGTGACCCGGGTCCTAAAATCCTCTGGCTGCCCCTCATAGAACAAGGGGCGGAATCGCCACTGCTGTACGGCGGCCGTGGCCGCGGCGACCAGTTGAGGATTGCCGCTGACCGGCGTCAGCTTGTGGACTGCGCCATCTCGTCCGACCCACACATCGAGCACCACGGGGCCCTGCGTCCCCCTGCTTCGTGCCTCTTGCGGATACACGGGTTCAATCCGGCTCACCAGATGCTCTTCCGCGACTTTAGGAGAAACACTCCGTGGAGTTGTCACCTCTTTCTCGGTGGCGGGTTGGATTTGGTCGCTCAGGACCTCGCTCTGCGCGGGGTTTTCTCCGGCAGGCAGGCGAAATATGACCTTGCCGCCGCGAGAAACCAACAGACTTCCATCGCTCACTTCATCCTTGTCCGCGGACTTGGAATCGAGCGTGATGTCTGTGAACGGATTCGTGCCCGCCGAGCTATCCGACGAAGATCCGGCAGTCTGCTGGGCTTTGCTGAGTTGGGCATGAGATTTGCCGGCACCCGTCCGGTGCGCGTGCCATTCGGCACGATCGAGCATCCAGCCCAAAGTCACGGCGAGCAACACGAGGGAGACCAGCAGCGCATTGGTTGAAAAATCTCGGGCGCGAGTCTTGCCGCCGTCGTTCTCGTCCTGGCTTTCCGCCGAAGTTGGGGGGTCCCAGCCCAGCTTTCCGGACTCTTGCGAGGAATCGATGCCACCGGAGGCCTGAATCTGCTTGGTACGCTCCAATTTGTCGATGATCCGCTGCGAGAACACGCGAAGAACCTCAGCCTCCGTGTCACTGAAGGCATGGGGAAGAGGCGAGAGAACCTCCAGGATGCCAATCAGCTCCCAGGCCCTAAGGATGGGAACTAATAGGATAGAACGCACTCCCAGCCGGCGGCAACGTTCAGCATCCACACGAGGATCGGTTTCCGTATCGTCGCAACGTTGAGACTCCCGGGTTTCGACGCACGCAGCGGCCAGCATCGAATGCTGATCCAAGCGTACCCCCAAGTCGGGAGCACTTTCGCCGGTTCGCGCACGGCAGACGATCTCACCACCCTCGCAGAAACCAATCGCGCCGCTGGTGGCCAACGCTGCCGTACAAGCCTGTTGCAGCAGCTCATAGAGCGCAACGTCCAGGGCGATCTCGGCGGCTAAGGAAGCGTCGGTAAAGGAAGATAAGGCGTTCAAGGATCGGAGGAAGCTCGCATCCTCCTCGCGTCCGGTTCGAGTGTTCTCCCGAACAGTGTGCCGCGGCTCGCGAGGTGCGGCGGTGGCGCCAAGCCGAGAAGCGGCAGCGCGGGCCTTCGAAGTTCCCGAACGGGAAAACAGCCTATGCGCCACGGTGAGTCTCCCGGTAGCTTGCCACCTAAATCAGGCCAACTGAGCGGAGTTTCACCCGAAATGCGCGGCTTGTCAACTGCAAAGCATCCACAGGCGAAAGCCCTACGGCCGGAGTGCCAGGATGAGGAAACTCCTCTCTGCTCAGTAACTTTCAGTTCCCAGTTGAAAAGCTTGTCAAAACGTATGGATAGACAGGATCGCCGCTCCGGCAGGTAGCGAAGGGGACACCGGCATGTCGGCTCTGCCCGCCAGGCCGTGCCGGTAGAAATCGGGCACAGGCAGACCTGCTTGGTATGCTATGATGGCGCCATCATGATGGCCCGAATGCAGATTACCCTGGACCCCGAGATGCAGCGGCGGGCTCGCCAACGCGCCAGTGATCTTGGCGTGTCTCTTGCCGAATACTTGCGTCGTTTGCTAGCGCGCGATCTTGGCAGTCCTCCCACTCCCGGGGATGTGGCCTCGGTCTTCGATCTTGGCCGTTCCGACGACCCCGACGTGGCTCGCAATAAGAGCGCGATGATGGCCGAGGCTTTTCTGGCTGCGGCCAAAAACGGTCCACGCCATTGACACCCTGTAGGCCATGAGTCTATTCGTCGACACCTCGATTTGGTACGCTGCCGCGGACTCTGCCGACTCGAGCAACGCTCGTGCAAAGGCTATCCTCAAATCTGGCGAGCGGTTGGTCACCACCGATCACGTGCTGCTAGAAACCTGGGTGTTGCTCGACCACCGAATCGGAAGCCATGCGGCCGGGCGGTTCTGGGATGGAATGCGAAACGGGGTGGCCACCATTGAACCCGTCGGTATGGCGGACCTCGAAGCCGCCTGGCAAATCGGACTCTCCTCGGGCGCCCAGCACTTCTCCATGGTTACGCGAACCAGCTTCGCTGTGATGCGCCGACTCGGCATCGAGCAGGTGGCTTCGCTCGACGACATCTTCGCCGTCTTTCGTTTCGGTCCGAAGCGCCGCCAGGCTTTCACCGTCGTGCGCTAGAAAGCCCCATCGGTCGGGATCCCTGGAAGCGCGTTCTCCTGGTGATCGTCGGGTTGCTCGGCAACTTAGCGGATCGCAGCCTGCGGTTCAAAGCGCGCCCACTTGCGTTCTTCCCCTGGCCGTGTTCTCATGACGGCGCTGCGATCCATGAACTCGGTTCCTGACCTCGCCTCCGCTCCGCTTTCACGCTCCGACCAGGCGCATGCCGTAATTGCCAGCTTCCTGGGATGGACGCTCGATGCCTTCGATTTTTTCGTGCTCGTGTTCCTGGTAGACACGCTGGCCGTCCAGTTCCGGGTCCCAAAGACTGCGATCGTCTGGACCTTGACCGCAACCCTGGCCATGAGGCCCGCCGGCGCCGTGCTTTTTGGCTTGCTCGCCGACCGCTACGGCCGTCAGAAGCCGCTGATCGCCAATGTCGTGTTTTTCTCCCTGATCGAACTATTCTGTGGCTTCGCCCCGAACTACGCTGTGTTTCTGGGATTGCGCACGCTGTATGGCATCGGGATGGGTGGAGAATGGGGGGTTGGCGCTTCCTTAGCCATGGAAAGTGCTCCGCGGCGTTGGCGGGGAGTCCTCTCGGGCGTGCTGCAATCGGGATATTCCATCGGTTATCTGCTGGCTGCCGTGGCGGCGAGATTCGTCCTGCCGGCCTGGGGGTGGCGAGCCATGTTCTGGGTGGGCGGCGCGCCGGCCTTGCTGGCCTTTTATATTCGGCTACGCGTGCGCGAATCTCCGGCCTGGAAGCAGCATCGTGCCCCCACGGTGGCGGCCATTGTGCGTACGGCAAGCGGCCACTGGAAGATCTTCTCCTATCTGGTGCTGTTGATGACCCTCATGATGTTTCTCTCTCATGGCACGCAGGATCTGTATCCGGACTTTTTGAAATCAGCGCACGGCTTTAGCTCGGCGGGTGTTTCCTTGATTGCCATCCTCTACAACGTTGGGGCCGTGCTGGGCGCAATTGCTTTTGGGCATTTTTCCGAGAGTCTCGGCCGACGGAAGAGCATGATCTTCGCTCTCCTGCTCTCCCTGGCCGTCATCCCCGCCTGGGCCTTCGGCAGCTCGGTAACCGAACTGATCGTGGGAGCCTTCCTGATGCAAACCGGAGTGCAAGGCGCCTGGGGCACCATTCCCGCCCACCTCAACGAACTCTCCCCCGCGGCGGTGCGCGGGCTGATGCCCGGCCTGGCTTACCAACTCGGCATTCTCCTGGCGGCGGGGACCAATAGCATCGAATACGCCCTGCGGGGGCACCTGGGATATGGACGGGCATTAGCCGTGTTTGAAATAGCCAATATCGCCCTACTCATCACCGTGCTGGCCTTAGGATCGGAACAGAAAGGAAGGAGCTTCTTTCAGGAGACCGCCGCTCGACCAGCCTAGCAATCTGCCCTAAACCTCCGAACCTCGGGCGAAAACAGCTCCCGGCTGGCGCGTTTTCAGTGGGTTGACCTTCGCGCTTGCTGGGAAATGGGGCGGAGAGGCGCGGCGGAAGAAATCGAACCCGCTCACCTCCTCCCGTTGGAACAAAGCTGGTATGCTTTGAATTCTGCATCAGAGTGCTGGGCGGTGTGGGTAGGAGAGAGGAATGCGCATTGCAGTAGTGGGATCAGGCTACGTGGGGTTGGTCGCAGGGGCCTGCTTCGCCGACCTCGGCCACATGGTCGTGCTGGTCGACAATGACCAGCAAAAACTGGCTGCCTTGAAGGGTGGTCAAGTACCGATTCACGAGAAATTTCTGCCCGAATTGCTCGACCGCCATCGCGGCCAACGGCTGCGGTTTTCCGACGATCTGCATGCCGCGGTGCTCGAGAGTGATGTGGTGTTCATCGCCGTGGGAACGCCTCCGACCGAGCAGGGCGAGGCCGATCTCTCCTATGTGGAATCCGTAGCCAGAAGCATTCCCAGCGCGATAAACGGCTACAAGGTCATCGTCGAGAAGAGCACAGTACCGGTGTATACCAGCGAATGGATCCGCAAAATCATCCTCCGCCACGGGGCCAATCCCGAGGCCTTCGACGTGGCCTCGAACCCGGAGTTTCTCCGCGAAGGAAGCGCGGTCACAGACTTTCTCTTTCCTGACCGGATTGTGGTGGGAACCGATGGCGAACGTTGCGCTTCCATTCTGCGCACTCTCTACGCCCCTCTCACCGACGGCAGTTACTACCAGCGCGGGGACGCGATTCCGCAACCCGACCGAGCCCAGATTCCCCCGCCGTTGATTGTGACCAGCACCAAGAGTGCGGAACTGATCAAGCACGCCTCGAACGCCTTTTTGGCCATGAAGATTTCCTTCATCAACGCGGTCGCCTCGATTTGCGAGGCGGTAGGCGCCGACGTGCAGCAAGTCTGTCAGGGGATCGGGAGCGACAGCCGCATCGGACACCGCTTCCTGAATCCAGGGATTGGATACGGCGGTTCCTGCTTTCCCAAAGACTTAAAGGCCTTCCGCGCCGTTGCCCGGGATTGCGGATATGACTTTCGCCTGCTCGACGAAGTCATGCACATCAACGAGGAACAGCGGCAGCGCTTTCTACGCAAGGTGCGCAGCGCGCTCTGGACCTTGCGGGGCAAGCGGCTGGCGGTATTGGGGCTGGCGTTCAAGGGCGGAACCGATGACATTCGCGAATCCCCGGCCATGCTGTTGGTCCACAGCTTGCTGCAGGAGGGGTGCAGCATCTCGGCCTATGACCCGGCGGCCGAAGAGCGGGCCCGCGAGGTCCTCGAGGCGAGCGTCGAATTTGCCGAAAGTCCTTACGCGGCCGCCCGCGGCGCCGACGCGCTGCTGATTCTCACCGAATGGGACGAGTTTGCCACTCTCGACCTCGATCGCCTACACCGCGAAATGAGATACCCGATCGTCATCGACGGGCGCAATCTCTATGACCCGGAATCCATGGCGGCGCTGGGCTTCACCTACTACAGCATCGGCCGGTCCGCAAGCACGCCGGATGTTCGTCCGTTCCCGACCAGCGCTCCCCGCAAGGCAGTCGAGAACTCATGAGCCCGACGCGTGCCATGGTCACCGGCGGTGCAGGTTTCCTCGGCTCCCACCTGTGCGACGCCTTGCTCGCCGAAGGGCACTCGGTGATCGCCGTGGATAATCTGCTTACCGGCCGGGAAGGCAACCTGCGGCACCTGCGGACCGAGCCGCGCTTCGAGTTCCAGCGAATTGATGTCAACGACCCCTTTGATTGCGGCAAGGTAGATTACGTCTTTCACTTCGCCTGTCCCGCCAGCCCAGTGGACTACCTGCAGTATGGCATCGAGACGCTGAAAGTGGGCTCCCAAGGCACGCTGCATACCTTGGAAGTGGCGCGCACGCACCGCGCGAAATATCTCCTCGCGTCAACCTCGGAATGCTACGGCGACCCGCTCGAGCATCCCCAAAAGGAAACCTATTGGGGGCACGTCAACCCGGTCGGCCCGCGATCGGTCTACGATGAGGCCAAACGCTTCGCCGAAGCGCTGACCATGGCCTATCACCGCTATCACAACCTAGACACTCGCATCATGCGCATCTTTAACACCTACGGACCGCGGATGCAGCTGAACGATGGGCGAGTCATCCCCAACTTCATGAAGCAGGCGCTTCTAGGCCAGGATCTCACCGTGTATGGGGATGGCAGCCAGACCCGCAGTTTTTGCTATGTCAGCGACCAAATCGAAGGATGCATACGCTTGACGAAATCTTCCGAACACTTGCCGGTTAACATTGGGAATTCCACCGAGTTCACCATCCTTGAATGTGCCCGGCTCGTGCTCGCGGTCACGGGTTCGAAGAGCAAGATACGCTGGGCCCCGCTGCCGCAAGATGACCCCAAGCAGCGCTGTCCCGACATCAGCAAAGCGAAAGCATTACTCGGATGGGAACCAAGAATTGACCTTGCGACCGGACTGAGAACTTCGCTCGAGTATTTTCGCCAGTCCGTGCTCGAACCGACAGCGGCCAGCCAGTAAGGTCGGGAACCTCGGCGAGGACTAACCCTTTCCTAGCGGTTCGGATTCTGCACGGGCGATGAGCTGCTGGACCTGGGTGCGCTGTCCATCCGTGGTGAGCGCAAAGCGCACCCCCATGCCGTATCCGAGGTCGCTGCTCTCGACTTTTCCCGCCACGCATAATTTGCCTTCCGGGGTTCGTACCACAATGGTAAGGACGGTTCCTTGCGGAAAGGGCTCGGGGCTTTCGACATAGCAGCCACCCGTACTGATGTCGCTCAAGGTTGAGCGGTGGGGCACGTTCGAGTCCCCGGGATAGACATCAGCTCCCAACGAGCACGCCCGGCGCTCGCGGTTGCGGCGATCGGAGGACGAGGCCGATGGCAAGCCACTCCCGGCGCCTCCGAGATTGCGAACCTCGGGAGCTTCTGCGGGCGCGTCATCGAGCGCGTGTTCCTGCAACCAGCGGTGCAAGATTCGCCGGGAAGTTGGCGGCACGCTTAGCAGACGGATTCCTACCCGCCCACCCCGATCCTGCCACATCACTTCTCCGGAAAGGCGAACGACCGCCTGGCTCTGGGGAAGAGAAAACTGCAAGTAGGCTTTGCAGGCGGGCGGCAATTGATCTTGGGTGCGCAGGCCCGCGCCACTCTCGCTCAATTCGACCAGCGTGGCCGCCGCATTCTCCTTACCAGGGAAGTCGAGGACCGCCTGGGCTTGGACCGGGATGCGGGGTTCGATCCGCCGCTCCTGCCGCATCACCCCCCGGGCAGCCCGGAGACTATCGAGCACCCGTTCCCGGGACACCGGCTGGTAAATGAGGAAGTTGGCGCCCCGGCCAAAGACTTCGCGCGCCTGGGCCTGGCTGCTTACCAGGGCAATCACAACCGCATGGCCGTTCTCTGGGGTTTGCCGGAAATGCGTTATGAGGGCAAAGGCCGAGGTTTCCTCTTGGCAATCCACGATTACGGCGTCATAGCGCCGCCCGGGCGGTGAGGCCAGCAGAGCCTGCGGATTGCGCGAGATTTCAACTTTGATATCGAGATCCTGAAGAACCCGGCTGAGCACGGCGACTGTCTCGTCCTCTGCCGACACCACGAGTGACGAGAGCGCCATAATGCCAGCATCGTAAGGACCGAAACCAGCGGTCCACAAGTTACCAAAGATCATGGCTCCCGCTTCGGGAGCGCTCCTGGATCGAAGCTCATGCAGGCGAAGGACGGTGCGCTTTGACCGCCCTCAGGCAATGTTTCAAATAGGATTCGCCGGATTCCGCATGCCAAAGTGACCGGAGTTATCCGGCGAAATTACTTACGTTCGTTCAATGTACCGCTTGTCCCTTCGTCACTAGACGCCCTTCGGACGGCTCCTTACGATGAATCGATGATGTGAGCTCAACCGTGGCTCACGTGCATGCGCTTGCTGGATCTGAGCAGCGTAGGCGCAACGAAATCGAGCGGAAAACTCCCCCGGAAAGACAAGTACATGGGTTCTCGCAGAATGCGCGGCTTCTCCTTGCTCGAGTTGCTGGTGACCGTGACCATCATTCTGATCGTCAGCGGCGTGGCAATCCTGGGCATGCAACCTGCTCTGCAGGCGGGGCGGGTGACGAACGCCTACAACATCACCCTGGCGGCGATCCGGCAGACGCGGGATTTTGCCGTTGGACAGCGGCAACAATACTCCGTGACTTTCAGCAATGCGGCGACACCCAACACCGTCACCATCACTCGGACTGGAAACGGAAATGTGGTGGCGACCTATCAGCTCCCGACCGACGTGAGCTATGCGGTCGTGAGCGGGATACCGACGGCGGCGAATGCGGTTCCGGACGGCTTTGGTTCCGGTGCTACCGCCATCGGCTTCGATCAGGGCGTTGCCGGCGGCGTACAGAACGTGATCTATTTCATGCCCGACGGTACGGCCCAGGATGTGAATGGAAACCTGAACAACGGCGTGATCTACATCGCGCGGTCAGGTCAGCTTTATAGCTCTCATGCGATCACGGTATGGGGAGCCACGGGCCGCATGCGGGGATGGGCGCTCTACAACAAAGCGGGGACCGCTTACTGGAGGCAAAACTGATGACGGCCAGGATGAGCCAATCCCATATCCGTGTGCGCCGTGAACGCGGCTTCACCCTCCTCGAAGTCATGTTCTCGGCCGTGGTCATGACCATCGGCCTGGTCAGCTTGCTGGCGGTGATGGCCATCGCTATGGCCTCCACCCAGACTTCCGAGCAGCTGGCCATTTCCAAGCGATTGGCCAATGAGGCCCTGGAAAGCATTTTGACCGCGCGCGAAACCGCCAATGTTCAGTGGTCCCAGATCGCGAACGGCAGCTGTGCGGTGGGAGCCACTTGCGGAATCTTTCTCTCCGGCGCGCAAGCGATCAACCTGCCGGGAGTGGATGGCATTGTGGGCACGTCGGACGACGCTGCAGCCGGTCCGCAAGTTCTCGAACAGCCCGGTCCCACAGGAGTGTATGCGGGCACTTGTCCTCCGGATAACTGCATCAGCCTCACGAACTACACGAGAACCATCGCGATCACGCCTTATCTGGTCGCTGGCGTACCGGTTGCCAATCTGAACTCGGTGACGATTACCGTGACGTATCTCAATCCCCAATTAAAAGTGCCACAAAGTTATGTTCTGCAAAGCTTAATTTCGCAGTACCGCTAAGGGACTTATGGGACGAGTAATCAAGTATTCAAATCGCGGCTTCAGTTTGATCGAGCTCATGCTCGCGCTGAGCCTCGGATTGCTGATAACGGCGGCTGCCGTGAAGCTCTACTCCTACGGCATGGATGCGACCTGGGTGATTCACGAGCGAGCCGAGATGCAACAAGACTTGCGGGCCGCCGAAGGCATGGTGCTCAAAGACATCAGCTTGGCCGGAGCGGGATTAACTTCCATTTCCGGAGAGAGCGTGACCTTGCCGTCGTCGTTAGGCTCGCCGATTTATGGTTGCTCAGCTGGACCGGTCTGCCCTCCGAACGGAAGCGTGAAGTATCCCAGCATCGGAGGAGGATCGCCTGCGCTCTATCCCATCATGCCCGGCTTTCAACTGGGAATTACCCCGGCGGGCAGTACTACCAAGAGCGATCTGATCACCGTGGTCTATAGCGACAACAACCTGGCGCTGAACTGTTACTCCGGAACTGCGGCCGCCGCAGGCGGGCCGACTGCGGCCAACAACGCGATGAGCTTCAATGCGACCGGGAACATCGTAACCTTCACTGCGCCGGTCAGCCCAGCGCCTTCGTCCTGCGTGATGCCACCCGGAATCGCCTATCCGCAGGCACTCAACAACAGCGTAAACGGTTTGCAGGCGGGAGACTTGATCCTGTTCGGCCCGAACGCCTCCGGGGTTGCCTATGTCGGGGAAATAACCACGGCTCCCGCCGCGTCGGGCGCGCCGGCGACGCCTGGCAGCCAATATGCGTATACCTTCGCCAACGGCGACACACTGAATATGAACCAGTCGGGCGCCGCCAATGACCTGACCAAGCTTGCACCGGCGGGCGGCGGGCAGCTTGCCAACGTGCAGGCCAACCGCATTTACGTAATCACCTATTACCTGGCCAACTGGGTGGACGCCGGTGGCAATACGACCGTAATTCTTTATCGTCAGGTCAATGGACAGCCCGCAGTTCCCCTGGTGGACAATATCGCCAATCTGCAGTTCACCTACGACACCTACGACGCCGCCGGCGCCCTGTTGAACCAAACCGGGGATGGCGGGGAATCCCTTGGTGTCTCCCCCAATCTGATTCGCAAGGTGAACATTGCGCACTTGACCATCCATGGCCAGGTGTATGGAACCAAGAGCTCTCTCATGGCCACACAAGGATTTCAGAGTTTCGATGTGCAGACTTCGATCAGCGCACGAAATGCGAGTTTCAACAATCGCTACTAAGTTCTCTGGCCGGGTTCGCATGGGGATAGAGAACCAAGAAGCAACTGAGGTAGGGACGAGGAGTAAAGAAGATGGGCAGAGTTAGATCTAAATCGAGCGGATTCACCTTGATAACAACCTTGATGTTGTTATTCCTCCTCACCGGGTTGGCCATCGGCATGCTGATGATGGTCAACACCGAAGTCAAGGTAGGCACGCAGGACGTCCAGAACAACGTCACCTTTCACGCGGCGGAAGGCGCCATCGAGAAGATGACGTCGGATCTGGCCAACCTGTTCACAAACACGCTTTCTCCCAGCCCTACCGACATTTCGAGTCTCGGAGCCGCTCCTGGACCGCCCACCTTCAGCGGCATCACCTTCCCCGGCTACACCCTGGCCGCGGTCACCAATGCGGCCGGCAAGATCGCTGAAACCCCGGCGGTAGTTGCCAGCGGCCCTTATGCGGGGTTGAATGCCGAGACCATGCAAGTGAACCTCACCGCCACCGCACAGGGTTTGCTGGGCGACGAAGTGCAAATGGCGCGCACCGTGGAAGTGGCCTTGATCCCGGTCTTCCAATTTGGCGTGTTCTCCGATGGCGATCTGGCCTTCTTTAACAACCCAAACCTAACCTTTAACGGCAGCATTCATACCAATGGAGACTTGTATCTGGGCTGCGCCGCCGGCAATAACTGCACCTTCACCAGTAAAATCACCGTATACGGAAACGTGATTCGCGCCTTCATTCCGAACGGGCTTACGAGCGCGAGCATCAACAATGCAGGGAACGTCAACATCCCTGGCGAGCCGGGAGGGTGCAGCGGCAACAATGAATGTACGACTCTGCCCACAGCCGGCAACCTTTGGGGCAGCGTCACCGGAGCCGGCGGCAACCCGCCTGCCTCCGGCTATAACAGCGGTCCGCCCACCTGGGTAACCATTTCGCAGAATAGCTGGACGGCGGCGAACGGATATCTGGGCGGCATGATGATCAACGGCAACTACGGCAACGCCCCAAACACGGGAGCCACCAACCTCTCCCTTCCCTTCGTTGCCGGCGCCCTGGCAGGCGCAACGCCCGGCCTGGGGAATCCCCCCGGCCCGCAAAACTACGAAATCGTTCGCCGGCCTCCCACGGGAGAATCGACGACTTCCCCGCTGGGCGCGTCCCGGCTCTATAACGAAGCCGCGGTTCGCGTCCTGCTCTCGGATAAGCCCGAGGAGCTGCCGGGAGGAGCCGCCGATCCCGACAACATTCGCTTGGCTAATATGTTGAACTCCCATGGCACGGGTGTTAACTATTCGACTGGAGTAGCGACGGCGCAGCCGAACCTGGCAGCCCCGCCCGCCGGCGAAACCTACGTGACCTACTTTGCCACGGCCTCCGCGCTGGTACCGGATCCATCCACCGCGCAGGTCGTGAGCGAAAGCGGCACTAGCTACTTTGCGGCTACTGCCGATCAGCCCTATTCGCCAAAGACCGCACTCGGCGAGTTCAGCAACGAATTCGACGGTGTTGACGAGGGAGCCGTAGGGTTTCCCTATCTGTTTAGCAATGGCTGGAGCCAGACGAAGGCTCCCAATGTGATCAATATATGCGTGGCATCAACCTGTACCGCCTCCCCTCCGGCATATCCCTATTACACGCCTCCGGTGTTGAATACCAACACGGCTAGTGACACCCAATGGAACCTGATTGATGGATATTTGCGGGTGGAAATGCTGCCCACAAGCGGTGCCTGCCCTGGTCCCGGCGCCCAAGTGAATGGATACTGCGCGGTAACTCGCGAATGGCTGGGCTTGGGATTTGCGCGCGGGGCCGCGCCACCCACCACGCCGGGGTTCCCCTGGGCGGGAGCCGCCACGCAGAATTCGGTGAATCCTTACGCGATTCTGCTTTTCCAGCAGCCGAAGCGTACGACTTCCGCAGCCCCGAACATGACCGGCACCTCGCCCACCTGCACGCTGAGTCACGGCAGCTATACTTGCCACGGGACGCTACCAGACGTGGTGAAAGACTATTCCACGCCGAATAATAATCCTTACCAAGGTTTGGCCCCCTTCGTAGCCGGCAATACCGATCCTACGGTGACGGCCTTTAACTGGTACCCCATTAACTTTTACGATGCCCGGGAAGGCGAACCCTCGGACACAATCACGGGCGATAACAGCTGTACGCCATTGGGTGTGATGAACGCGGTCGAGCTGGACGTGGGCAACTTGGCCCAGTGGTTGGCCGGTAACATCGGCACCACCGGGAGCCTGGTCAACTACACCAACCAGAACGGCTACATCTTCTACTTCTCCGATCGGCGCGGCATGTTGCCCAATCCCAATGGCACGCAGACGGTCCCCGCCGGCCAGATCAGTGGAGACGCCGGGTTTGAGGACGTGGTCAACGCCTCGACTGCCAACCGGGCTCCCGACGGATCTCTTGAACCTATTCCTGCGGGCAAGACCATCTCTCCCGAAGACGCCAACCTCAATGGTCTACTGGACAACTTCGGGGCGCAAAACCTGGGACTCGGCTTAGGCTACGTGGGTGCCAACTACACCGCCACCAACTCGGTGAACTACCTGGTGAACAACCCGGCGCCGGCCGATCCGTACCTGGTCGGCAATCGTATCGCTCAATGCTCGGTCGCCCAGAATGTTTGGACCAGCGGTGCGCGTCACGTGCTGAAGCTCGTCGACGGCGGCATGAGCAACGCCGGCGTGACCTACCTGCCGCACATGCCCGTTGCCTATGCCTCCAACTGGGGCGGTTTCACCGTGGGCTCGGAGAATCCCGTCTACGTCTACGGAGACTACAACACGTTCGACACCGACACGGCCTGGAACAGTCCCTCGGTGGACGAGAACCCGGCCGCGGCCGGCATTGTCGCCGATACGATCACGTTGCTTTCCAAGAATTGGGTCGACTGGAACAGCATTCTATCGTCGCCGACTCAACCGAGCGGCAACCGCGTGGCGGCTACGACCTACTACCGCATGGCCCTGGCGTCCGGGGATGTCCAGGCTTTTCCCCACCCCGCCTGGGCTAGCGGAAATCAGTATCCCATCGGCACCGATGGCGGCGTCGGGAATTTCCTCCGGTTCCTCGAGACTTGGAACGGGCAAACGCTCAACTACATCGGTTCGATGGTGAACTTGTACTTCTCCACCTACAACACCGGTATCTTCAAGTGTTGCAACTATGCCGTCTATTCACCCCCCACCCGAAACTACAACTTCGATACCGACTTCACCACGTTCCAAAACCTGCCGCCAGGAACCCCGATGTTCCGCGACATCGACAACCTGAGTTACCGGCAGAGCTTTACACCCTGTACGGTCGGAGCCAACGGACTCTGTACCAACTAGTTCGACCCTAGGCGACAACCAGCCCGGATCCCGGCTCGGGATCCGGGCTTTTCTTTTTCGGCTCCCGGAATGGCAGCGAACCCGACCGAACTGCGGACGAACTTTATGAACATTTTCCTGCGATGACTCGATTTTTCTTCAACTTCCCGGATGACTTTTTCTTGAGTTCCGTTTGATCTCGAGTGCATTGCGCCTTTCCGCGACTTCCCCAAGACTCGCTTCCGAGGAGGAACGTTTATGTCGACCTGCGAATTGGCGCAAGACACTCAAAAATCTAGGTTTGTGCCCGCCACCCGTATCCAACAGAGCTTCGTCGCCGTCCTCGAAAAAAACACCCTCACCTACCTCGCGGCACGAACGCCCTCCTCGATCAATTCCGACCATCTGACCATCCTCGGATTCGTCTCCCAGTGCTCGGCCGGCATCTGTTATGGACTAGCACGATCAAATCCCTACACCTTACTTCTAGGAATCCTCTGTCTGGCATTGAATTGGTTGGGCGATAGCCTTGATGGCACGCTGGCTCGAGCCCGCAACCAGGAGCGGCCACGATACGGTTTTTATGTCGACCACATCAGCGACACCATTGCGGCTTTGTTCCTGATGGGAGGAATGGCGCTGTCCGGATACGTACACCCCGGGATCGCACTCGGCATGCTAGTGGCTTTCTTGACGCTTTCGATAGAGGCGTACCTCGCAACCTACACCTTAGGCAGTTTTCGCCTGTCCTATTGGAAATTTGGGCCAACCGAGATTCGCATTCTGCTGGCAATCGGCAACCTTGCCCTCTTTTATCATCCTCGGATCGAGCTCATGAACAGGCAATTCTTGCTGTTCGACGTGGGAGGAACCGTGGCCATCGTCGGCATGGCGGGCATGCTCCTGGCCTCGACGATAAAGCACACGGCCCGACTGTATCGCCAGGAGAAGATTCGATGACCAAACTTCGCTTGGCGCAGTTTCTTCGCTGGGTAAAGTTCTCCTTGGTAGGCTCGATCGGCGTGGGCGTTCAGCTCGCGGCTTTGGCCGCTCTGACGGCCATAAAAGTTAACTACCTGCTAGCTACAGGCTTGGCGGTTGAATCGGCGGTGGTGCACAATTTTTTCTGGCACCAGAGGTTTACCTGGGGCGACCGGGCTCTGCCCAGCCGCGAAATACGCCGCACGAAAGCGATCGAACGCCTGCTGCGCTTTCAGTTCAGTAACGGAGGCATCTCACTGGTAGGCAACCTGCTGCTCATGCGCGTGTTGGTGGGTTCGGCCGGGGTCCCGTCGCTACCCGCCAGCCTGGCGAGCATCGCGATTTGCTCGGGCGGGAGCTTTCTGGCCAGCGATCAATGGGTGTTTTCCTCAACCCCTGACTCGGCGGAATTAGGACGACGCGGGTGAGCAGCCAGTCGCTAGTGCTCCCGCATGAGCATCAACGTGCGCTGCGCAAAGGGCAGGTAGAGGAGGGCTGCGGTAATCCCTAATGCGAGCCCTGGCCCGATCTCGGGCGACAGCAGAAAAGGGGAGAAAGCCCACAGTCCGTCGAGCACCAGGACGGCAGGAAACAGCTTGGAGAATTTGCCTTTGAGCCCGCGAATGTCGAAGGAGACCGCAGAAAGCAAGTAGAAGCGGATGGGAATGCCGATCGTGGCGGTCACGATCAGGGCAGCGGTGAGATAGCTCGGGTGAGCCGTGACCCGGGCCAGGATTTCCTCAACCACCGACAGCCGTGCCAAGGCCACAATGTAGAAGCTGAGGAACATGACTTGAATCAGAAGAAACAAAACCCGCACGTAACCCTGCGGCACTTGGGGCAGATCCTCCGGCCGGGTCAGAACCGAGGTCGGAGACGAATAGTCTTTCAAGGGCTGGTCAGGTGCGGTAGTCGTGGCACCTACCATGCCAGCCTTCTCTCCATGGTTCGTGACCACTTCCACCGCGGGCAGAAAACGGTAGCCGCGCTTGGCCAGCGTCTCGATAAAGCGTGGGCTCGACGCGGAGTCGCCCAACACCTCACGGAGCTTATTGATGATCGTATTTAGGCTGTGGTCAAAATCCACAAAAGTATCCGCCGGCCACAGCTTTTGTCGCAGCTCTTCGCGGCTTACGACTTCCCCCGAGCGCTCCATCAGCAGGAGCAAGGTCTGGAACGGCTGTTCCTGCAAACGCAACCGTATCCCCGATTTGCGCAGCTCGCCGCTGCCCGGATCGACTTCGAACACTCCGAAGCGGAAGATCTTCTGCTGGGGCATTGCTCGCCATCATAAACGAATCGCCAGGGTCATCCCGGGGAAGCCGCTTCTGGTCGCCTTGCTCGCCCTCTCGGTCCACCCTCTCGGAGCCGAGCAACTGAAACCCGACACCATCCATGCCTTCGATCACTACGTCGAAGTCAGTGAACAACGCATGTCGAGTGAGCTACGCTCCGGCCACTTTCTGCGGGTCGACGATCTTGCCCCTAACCTACGGGATCAGGATTACGCGCGGCTGAGGAAGGGAGAGGTAGTCATAGAAAGGCTGGAGACGTTCGACCAAGGCCGTTCCTTATCCGTCCCTGGGGGGCTTGTCCATCACTGGGTGGGCACGGTGTTCATTCCAGGAACCACGCTAGAGCGGACCTTGGCGTTCCTCGAGAATTACGACCAGCAATACAAGTTCTATGCTCCAGACGTTCAGCAGTCGAGGCTGCTCGAGCGGGATGGCAACCACTTCAAGGTATTTCTGCGCCTGCGCAAGACGAAAGTGGTCACGGTGATTCTGAACACCGAATACGATGTCCGCTATGTTGCGCTCGCCTCCGATCGTGCGGCGTCGTACTCCTATAGCCGGCGGATCGCGGAAGTTGCAAATGCGGGGAAACCGAACGAGTGGGAGAAGCCGGTGGGGAACGACAATGGCTTTCTTTGGCGGCTCGACTCCTTCTGGCGCTTTGTCGAGCGGGACGGCGGAGTCTACGTGCAACTCGAGGCCATCTCCCTCACCCGGGATATTCCCGCCGGCCTCGGCTGGCTGATCGGTCCGTTCGTTACCAGCATTCCCAAGGAGTCGCTCGAGTTCACGCTCACGCGCACGCGGCAAGCCCTGTTATCTCCGCCTTAGAGACCGTCTACTGCACCTCGATCGACACCAAGTCTCCGTCGGCCTGCCCACCGGGCCGGTAGTTCACTGAAACCGAACGATTCGTCCAATCGCAAGAGAACTGATCGGCACCAATCAGCATGAGCGCCTTGTAATCGGCCGTCCGCAATTTCATGGTCTTTGGGCCGATCGAGACGATGACCACCGCGGCCGGCGCCTGCGAACAATCCACCCTTAACAGCTTGCCTTTTCGATACTGAATTGGGCGCCGATCAATTTGCGGCCCTGGACTCGGCTGGGACGCCTCCTCATCCGCATCGTCTGGCGCCGCGGGGCTCGACACACTGCCCTTCCCCGATGTGCCGGCCGATGAATTCCGGTTGGGGGCTGACGCGGCCGAAGATCCCCCCGCTAAGGAAGCGGGGGCATTGGCCGGGGGTTGGGAAGCGCTGGCCGACAGCGGAGGCACACCATATTTCTTTATGTAGGGAAGGTCCTGCAAACTTTTTTTGGCTGCACTCGCAATCTCCGGATCCGAGTTGCCCGCAAGACGCTCCAGCAGAGCCTCGGCTGCATCCCAATTCTTGCCGGCTTCGTAGATCTTGGCGAGATCCAACAGATAGCCCGGCTCGCGGGGGGCTCGCTCGATGGCTGCACGGATAGAATCGGTTGCCGCACGCAGACCGCCGCCTTCGACCTGGGCCAGAGCAAGCAGATGGTAAGCTTCGGCAAGCTCGTGATTCCAATCGAGCACAATGTGCAGGTCCTGCATCATGTTGGCCAGCCCCTTGAGTTCCCCGCCGCTCGCTTGGGCATCCTGAAACTTGCAGATGGCCAAGTAATAGTGGACCCAGGGGTCTTTGCGATCGAGGGCCATCGCGTTGGCCAACTCCTCGCCTGCACGGTCATATTGCTTCTGCTCGATCAAGTCCCACGCCAGTGCGCGATGCGCAACGACGTTATCCGCGTTCGGCTGATCGACGATCGATTGCAGCTCTTTACGCGCCGCTGGACGGCGGTCGGGCAGGCGCAGCTTCATTTCTGCAACCAGCGCCTCAGCTTCCGGCTCTGAGATCTGGTGGATGCTCGTGCCGACCATGTCGGCTGTCACCGGAGCCGGGACTTGCGGCACGGTACCGCTCGCGCCATTTGCGGCTTTGGCTTGGCGGAAATAATCCTTCACTGCCTGTTCGAGTTGCCCCGAACTCATTCCGAAGGCCTTTTCGATGGCGTCCGCCACCGCCAGCTTTTCGTTTTCGACTAAGCCAAAGTAAGTTCCGATGGCCGGCAATTGCTCCTTATGGAGGAGATAGGCGAGGACGATCCAGGACTCGGCACGAAACCAGCTGCGCTGGGTTTCATCCAAGCCGTGAGGATTTTCTGCGAACAATTGAGCCAGGCCGAGCCAATTGGACCCGTTCAACAGGGCCACCAAGGACGGGCTCGGATCCCCGCCAATCTGCATCTGGTTGTCGGTAAGGTGCAGACTGGAGAAGTACTCGACGAACCCTTCGTCAAACCAAGCCTGAGTCGGCGGATAGTTGCCGTGCAAAAGCAATCGGGCGAAGTCGCTCGCGATCGCCCGCCAGCTTTCCTCGTGCGACAGGTTCAAGACGAAATAAGCGCGATCCTCCCCGGGAATGAAGAAGCCCGAACCAAGCCCCGAGCCTTGCCGCGAGGGGGCGGCCTTCTCATACTCGTCTTCGCCTTTGAAGGCAAGGATGTCGATCGGCTGCGGCATATTGAGGCGGCTCTTCATCAGCAACTGGGCAAAAACCGCTCTCATCTGTTCCAAGCGTACAACGACCTCGTGTCCGTGTTTTTCGTCGGCGTCGGTAATGACGGAAAAGTGGCTGGAGTCGATGCGGATCCAGTGGGGTTCAGAAGACGCGGCAGCCCAGGGCAGCAACACTGCGGTGAACGCCAAGACCGTCAGAGCACGCATCGGCCAGCCATGAAGCCGAAACCTGCGCCCAATGCGAGGCATAATCCATGCTAGCACGCGCTTCGCCAGGAGAAATTTTGCGGGTTGATCTAGTTTGCTGGGCAGCGGCGGGCGCGCCCAATTCCTAGAGACAGCGCATGGCAGACAGCTTGGCTGAGATTGCTATTCCGGCGCTTAAGGAATGACAACCTTCACTTCATTCGAGTCGGAACTTTCCCTGTGCTTCGCGTTCACGGCGGTGACCACATAGTAGTACGTCTGTCCGGACACAACAGAGCTATCTCGGTATGTGGTGTTGGGATTCAAGAAGACAAGTCTTAAAGGGTAGGGGCCGCCGTGCTGAGTCCCGCGATAAACGTTATAGCCGACTACGTGAGAAGAACTGGCGTTCCAGGCAAGATTAACATTGTACTGGGGCGCTGCGACTCCCGTGCCGGCCAAAGCTTGCACGGTCGGCGAATCGGAGGCATCACTGGTAAAAAGGGCGCGGCCCGAGGCTTGGCCTGGGGTGCGCGGAGTGAACGTCGCCGTAAAGCTCACGCTTTGCCCAGCGGCAATCGTGACCGGGAAAGTTATCCCAGTGATCGTGAACTCGGAGCCGTTCAGCTGGAGCGAGGATACGGTTACACTGGCACCACTAGCGACCAGCTGGCAGGTTTGCTGAGCTTTCGAGCCCACGGCAACGTTACCGAGATTGATCGAAGCGGGAACAAGAGTGAGCTGACTACTGGGTGCCCCGCCAGCAAGCGGAACCGTCAAGTGCGGGTCTGAGGCATCTGAAATGAGAGAAATCGCCCCACTGTCATTGCCCACGGAGCGTGGCGCAAAGCTCGCTTGAAAAGTGAAGCTTTGCCCCGGCTTCAGCACCAGCGGAAGGGTAAGGCCCGTGATACTGAAACCGCTACCGGTGACGGTGGCGTGCGAGACGGTCAGCTTGGCGCTACCTGTATTGGTCAGACTCTCGTTGAGGGTGACTTTCTTACCGGGGGGAACGCTCCCGAAGTTCAGGCTGGCGGGACTGACGCTCAGTGTACCCTGAGGATTGGACCCGGTTGGTGTGCCGGTACCCGCGAGGGTGATGTTAACGGTCGAACTCGAACCAGTGTTGGTGATTGCCAGGTCCCCGGTGGCATTACCGGTCGATTTCGGGGCGAACGTCACGCTGAACGAGGTGCTTTGATTTACCGCTAGCGCCAATGGCAGATTGATTCCACTGAGGCTGAATTCGGTTCCGGTAATAATGGCCTGCGTGACATACAGGCTGGCGGTGCCGGTGTTGGTCAGTATTTCCGAGATCGTAAGATTCTTGCCTCTTTGTACGGTTCCGAAATCGAGACTGGTGGGATTGGGAGTGAGTGTGCCCTGAGGAGCCGGTCCGGCCGAGATCCCGTTTCCGGAAAGGGCAACATTGACGGTGGGGGTCGAGCCGTTATTGGCAAGGGTCAAGTTTCCCTTACTGCTCCCGGAATACTGCGGAGTGAACGTTACATTGAGCGCCTTACTCTCACCCGCCGTCAGCAGCAGCGGAAGGTCGCTCGCGCTGGCCGTGAAGCCTGTTCCGCTGGGCATTGCTTGCAAAATAGTGAGGTCGGATCGTCCCGAATTGGTTAAGGTCAAAGCCTGGGTCTGGTTCTTGCCGATCGGTACGTTGCCAAAGCTCATACTTGCCGTGCTGGTAGAGAGCTCGCCCGGCTGGTTACTCGAGGATGGCGGTAAGGCTTGCTTGCTGCTCGAAAGCCCCTGGCATCCAAGCATCATCTCCCAGGCCAATAGAACCAGAAGCGCGTGCCAGCCCCGGTGACGAGGTGTCAGGTAGGAGGAGCGGCTCATGCGTCAGCCGCCTGCCGGGAACTCTGCGCCATCAGTGTCCCCCCCACGGAAGTGATTGGACAAGACTCGGGGTGAAAATCCACTCTTAGGATGATCCTCGTTCGGCTTGTGGGTTTGGCTTAGCAACTCATACCCGAGCCGACATTGTCGGTCGGCTGGTGAATTGACTCAATGGCAGTTGAAAGAGCAACTCTATCAGTTGGGCGGCTGTGGATGCTCGCTATAAAGTGACCGGTAGTGTCCTAAAGTAACTTAGTGCCCTAAAGTAACTTTCGGAGACTACGCCAGCGAAGGTTGCGATCAGGAGGAATTCTAAGATCCCTGGCCCGGGTCAGGCCAAGGTGCGGAGAAGTCTCTTCATCGCCCATCGTGCATGCTCCGCCACGACCGGGTCGTCGTCGGCTGCCAAGTTCTCGAGTATGGGCACGAACCGCTGTTCACCGCTATTGCCCATGGCGATCACCGCATTTCTCCGCATCCCGGTCCGCTTGGCGCGGCGAATCGGCGAACCTCGAAATCTATGGTGAAATTCCTCCGCGGTAATTTCGGCCAGCCATGCAAGCGCCGGATTGACCAGCCCCTCCCGCGGTTGAAATTCAGCCGCCGAGGTCACGGGCGCTTTGCGGTTCCAGGGGCAAACATCCTGGCAAATGTCGCAGCCAAATACGTGCCGGCCTATCCCATCCCGCAGGCTCTCCGGTATGGCTCCGCGCTTTTCGATCGTGAGATAGGCGATGCATCGGTTGGAGTCCAGATGGTAAGGTTCCAGCAACGCGTTGGTTGGGCAGGCATCGATACACCGCGTACAGCTGCCGCAGCGGTCAGGGGAAGGCAGGTCAGCCGCCAGGTCGAGGGAAGCGAGAATCACTCCGAGAAAAAGCCAGGACCCCACTTTCTGATTCAGGATGCAGGTATTTTTTCCCAGCCAACCGATCCCGGCATACTTCGCGTAGACGCGTTCGACCAGAGGGCCGGTATCGACGTAGCAGCGAGTTTCGAGCACCGGCATCTCCCCGACCTCGGGGAAGGCTCGCCCGGCCTGGGCGGCAACCGTGTCCTTGAGAGCGGCCTCCACCTGGCGGAGTCTACCCATCACCGCCTGGTGGTAATCTTCGCGGCTCCAAGCATAACGGGAGATCCATCCGCGCCGAGGGTTGTCCGCCTGCACGGAGTAGGGATGCGCTGTGTTGTAATTGAGGGCGCACACAATCACACTGCGCGCCCACGGCGCAATCCGGCGCAGGTTCGCCCGCTTGAGCTCTCCGGCCTCATTGCGGGCCTCCATGTATTTCATCTCGCCCGCATAGCCGTCGGCAATCCACTGGGGAAAGTAGTCTAGTTCTCGAAAGTCGGCGATGGGGGCAATTCCGGCCAGTTCGAAGCCGGCTTCGGCCGCCGCTTTCTTCACCAGGGTTGTGAGTTCGCTAGCCTGGAGCATCGATCTTCATTATCCCAGCTTGGCCGAAGAAGCGGCCAACTTCACAAGCGGACTTTGCCAGGGGAGGTGCGGATGCCGGGCAGCCGGCAGGAAGCGTCGTACCCTGTGCCTATCTACTTTGGTTTGAAGATCATTCCGGAACTCGATTTGCCGCTCATCACGGCAACGAAGGGCTGCTCAAAATGCAGATGCCGTACACACCCGCGTTCCTCGACGGCAGGTTGCGAAGCCAGCCACTGCCAGTCTACAAAACCTTCGCCCGCGTCGGGATTGACCGTGAAGTAGCCCACCTGAAAGGCGGTGAGGTTCTGGAAGAAGTGGCTTCCTTGGGAGGGAATAACCCGAAGATCTCGAAACCCGGCTTCGACAATCACCCGCGCTCCCGAGATTTCGTCCCATTCCACGGGAATGCCCAGCCAGGGATCGTTCGATCCCCATCGGCCCACCCCAATCAACACATACGGGTTGCCTCCTTGGTTCAACTTGGCATTCAACTGAGCCACCGCCTCGGTCACTTGCTGGCTGTAGGCCCGTTCAAAGCGATGAAAATCCACCACCACCAGATCATGCAATTCGGAAATACGGCCATTTCCCAGCACCTTGTTACTTTCACAGATCAGCTGCTCCGGATTCACGTTCTCCATGCGCAGCTCTTCGCCTTCCCTGGACAACACCAGCGGACGAATCTGGAGAAATCCAAACTCGGCCGGCTCGCGCGAGTTGTGGGGCAGACGGACGGCAAACTCGAGTTCTACCGGCCGCCCAAATCCGTCCTCCCCCACGTGCATCAGTTGTTCAAGAATAGGAGCGAGGGGGAAGACGCCGTGCTTCAGAATCGGCGCGAAGCTCACCACCCGCGTGCCCGATCGGCTCAGCCCATCGTAGACGACGTGATTGTCGACGGAGTAGGTGGAGCCGAGATTATGCAGGGTTCCATCGGCTTCGGCCGCGTCCAGCGCGAAGCGCGCTTCCCGCAGTTCGGAGGCGGCGTCCCGTGGCTGGTCGCGGTGGTCCAATTCCAAGGCCCAGAACTCCCGCTGCGAGTTCGCCAAGATATCGTCGACCGAGGAGAATTGCAGCAGATGTTTTGGGTACCGGGGACAGAAGGCAAGGCATTTGCCCCCGTCGACCACCGTGCGTCCTAAGCCTAAAGCCACGGCGGCGATCCCGTCGCTGTAGCTCATGGGGGACACGGGATAGAAATTATGGGAGCGCAGCACGCCCGAGAAGTCGGGATAGAAGCGCTGTCCGTGGAGGGTTCCCACGACCTGCTGCAAGATCACCGCCATCTTCTCCTCTTCCAGGCGATAGGGAGTGGCCCGCACGTAGGCTTTCGCATGTTGGCTGAAGGTCGAGGCATAGACTCGTTTGATGGCCTCCATCAGCCGCTCCAGCCGCACCACCAGATCCGGATCATGGTTGCCGAGCATGAAAGTTTCATAGACCCCGGTGAACGGCTGGTATTGCGAGTCCTCGAGCAGGCTGGAAGAACGCACCGCCAGGGGATAGTTCACTTGGGCGAGAAAGGCCAGTAGGTTTTCGCGTAGCGCGGCCGGAAGGGAGGCTGCGAGGAAACGGCGCTGAATCTCCCGATCGTCGGTGGCATGCATGGCGAAATCAAGCAGGTTGTTTTCCGCGAGGAAGCGATCAAAGATGTCGGTCGCCACTACCACGCTCGGAGGCACGGCAATGCTCACCCCGGGAAAACGCCGCCCCAGCCGGTGGTTGTGCAGCAGATGGCGGACAAAAGCCAGGCCGCGCGCTTTCCCGCCGAGCGAACCTCCTCCGATCCGCAGGAAATAATTGTCGGTCGCCTGAAAGGTCTCCGGGTTGAAATCGCCGATGAGGACCTGGCTTTGTTCGGCGCGATAGTCGGCAATCGAGGCAACGAGGTCGCGACGCAAATCTTCGAGGGTGGGGAAATCAGAGACCTTGCGCGGCCGCAGCTTCTGGGCGAGGGCAAACTCGGTGCGGGCGCGAAGCCAGCGCGAAAAATGGTTCCTTTGACTGTGATAGGCAATGCTCTCCTCCGGCACCTCGCGCAAACGCTCCTCGAGCTCATGGAGATCCCCGGCGCGCGCGACCTCCCTCCCGTCGGGCAGACGAAACACGAAATCCCCGAAGCCGGCCTGCTCGGTGAGGAACCGGCGCAGGTCCTTCAGCAAGGTCGGTGAGCGTTTTCTAAGAAACGAGAACCCTTCGGCCTGGGCCGGCGCGCGAAACTCGGTTCGGCTGGACTGCAGCACGATGGGAACATCGGGAACATGCTTGCGGATCAAGCGAGCCAGTTCGAATCCCGCCTCCGGGCTCAACGCCCCGGCCATGGGAAATTCCACGTCCGAAACCACCCCCAGCAGGTACTCGCGATAGGTCATGGCTTCGCGCACAGCGTCTTCGTAACTGGAACTAAGCAGGATCTTGGGGCGCGCGCGCATGCGCACCAGCTTGTGCGCCACATTGAATCCTTCGCGAATCACCCGCTTCGACTGGGTGATCAGCTCGGTGTAAATGGCGGGAAGAAAGGACGAGCAATAGCGGATGTTATCTTCGACGACGAGAATCACCGGCAGGCCGATGGCGCGCGTGTCGTGGAGCACGTTGCGCTTGTCCTCCACATATTTCACGATCGAAATCAGGATGCGGACGTTACCCTGCCACAGAAAGATCCACTCGAGATCGGTGACTGGATTGCGTTGGATGAACCGTTTGATTTCGCGATAGTCATAGGCCAGCACCACGACCGGGATATCGAGCCCGGCGGCCTTCACCTGCTTGGCCAACTGCGCCGCGTCCATGTCCCCCACATCCAGGTTGGTCACAATCAAGTTAAAGCGCGGCTGGGAGCGGGCCAGCGCCAGGGCGTCCGCGCCGCTCGAAACGTGGGTGATGCCCGGAATCTGCTGTAGATTGAGTTCGAGCGATTCTCCGATCAGCAATTCGTTCAGCCGACCGTCCTCGCGCAGGATGAAAGAATCGTAGACGCTCGAGACCAGAAGGATGTCCTGCACGCGAAAGGGCATCAGGTTCTCGAAGCCCTCGAACAGGCGTTCGGCGTCAACCATGGAATCGAAGGTGTGGACCGTCGTCATAGACAACTCAAGACTTGAAAACTCATTCTGCGCGGCTTGCCCGGGCAAAAATTTACGGGGTGGAAGCCTTCCCACCCCGCATCATACTTCGACCCGGCTCGACACTACTACACGAGACCCTGGTCCAGCATCGCATTCGCCACCTTAAGGAAGCCGGCAATGTTGGCCCCGTTCACCAGGTTGCCCGGGGTGCCGTACTTCTCCGCGGTTTCGAAGCAATTCTTATGAATCTCGATCATGATTTTGTGCAACCGATCGTCCACCTCCTGGCGGCTCCAGCTCAGCCGGGCGCTGTTCTGGGCCATTTCCAGGCCAGAGGTAGCCACTCCGCCAGCATTGGCCGCCTTGCCCGGTCCGTAGAGGATCTTTGCATCCAGGAACAGCTTGGTGGCCTCGAGCGTGCTGGGCATGTTCGCCCCCTCGGCTACCAGCTTGCAGCCGTTCTTGAGCAGGTTCTCGGCGTCCTTTCTCCTGATTTCGTTCTGGGTAGCGCCGGGGAATGCACAATCCGCCTTAATGTTCCAGAGCGGGTTGTGATCCAGCTTGACGTCGGTGGGCATGAAGATGGCCTTCTTGAACTTCTCCGTGTACTCCCGAATGCGTCCGCGACGGACATTCTTCAGATCCATCATCCAGGCCAGCTTTTCTCGATCGATGCCATCGGGATCGAAGATCACGCCGTCGGAGTCCGAGCAGGTAATGGGCTTCGCATTGAAATCCAGCAGCTTCTCGATGGTGTACTGGGCCACGTTGCCCGTGCCTGAAACCAGGCACAGCTTGCCGGCCAGAGTCTCCTTGCGGCTCTTCAGCATCTCGGAGGCGAAATAGACGCAGCCGTAGCCGGTCGCTTCGGGGCGAATCAAGGAACCTCCCCAGCTCAAACCCTTACCCGTCAGCACTCCCGTGAACTCGTTGCGCAACCGCTTGTATTGTCCGAACATGAAGCCGATTTCACGACCACCTACGCCAATGTCCCCCGCCGGAACATCGGTGTCCGGCCCGATATGGCGGGCCAGTTCAGTCATAAAGCTCTGACAGAAGCGCATCACCTCATTGTCGCTCTTCCCCTTGGGATCGAAATCCGAACCGCCTTTGCCGCCGCCCATGGGCAACGTAGTCAGCGAATTCTTGAATACCTGTTCGAAGGCCAGGAATTTCAGGATGCCGAGGTTGACCGAAGGATGAAAGCGCAGCCCGCCCTTGTAGGGACCGATGGCGCTGTTCATCTCGATGCGGAAGCCGCGGTTGACGTGAATCTCTCCCCGATCGTCAAACCAGGGAACGCGAAACATCAGGACCCGTTCCGGCTCGGTGATCCGCTCCAGGATCTTGGCCGAACGATATTCCGGATGCCTCTCGAGAGCCAGACGCAGGGAATCGAGCACTTCTTGTACGGCCTGGTGGAATTCTGGCTCGGCTGGGTTCTTGGCTTTTACCGTGGTGAGGACCTCTTCAATATAATCGCCCGGCGACTTTATTCCGGGCGGTGTCATAACGCTCATGATGCTACCCTCCTATGCACAAAGGCTTTTGGTTGAACCCGTTGGATGGATCTTAGGTGTGGGGTGAGAGCGGGTAACCATTTGAGACCATTTAAGATGGGAAACGGCATCGATGCGGTGACTCTAATCACCCCAAGACGTGACCATCGTACCGCCAAACCGTGCCGGCGAGGAAGATTTTTCCACGGAACAGTGGTGGTTCTGCAGCTCTGGTGTCCTCCCATCGCCCCGAGGAAAGACCCTTTCTCGGCAAAGCCCGGGCGAGGGTTCTAACCGAGCACCCCGTCGCTTTTAGCTTCTGCCGGGAACCCGAGCTTCGCGGTTGCTGCTTGCCCCTCAAGGAGATAAAGCCGGAGTCGAAAGGGCGTTCTTGCTCGATTTTGGCCTCCCTCGGTGCGGCCGAGACCCGGTTTGACCGGCCCTCGCGAACATGTTATAAAACCTTTCTTACTGCCAGGTCAGCTCTGGGGCGTCACTCCCGGCGCGTGAGCTCACCGGACGCAGGTGCGTGGAGTGTGCGGCACAGCGAGTATCCGACGCGGCCAAATTCAGCATCCCTGTTCCAGTCTTACGGTGGAAGCGTGTACACCAGTCCAGCCAGACGCTCGACACGCTCAAAGCAGGTGTAGGGCAGATGCGTCGGTTGAGGTAACCCGTAAGTCATCCGGAATCGTCGGTCGTGGAGGACCCCTATGCGCATCTGGTTCGCTTGCTTTGCGTCCCGAGGGTGCGGTTTCGCGCAGACTGCAACCAAAATTCTGGCC
>DASPTQ010000179.1:0-13543 GCA_035623335.1 Terriglobales bacterium | reverse complement strand
CATTTTCCATCCAACCGAATCAGCGCGATACCGCGGCGCATTGGGTGTTCAACCCGATGGGCTGAGCCCCTCGAGATCGCCATCAATCTACCTCAAGCGAGATCCTAACTGTCGCTCCTGAGCCATGCTGACGCGCCTACGGGTCCATCCTGGGCTCACCCGAAGGCCCTGAGGAAAAGCGGGCGCAAACCGGGCGCCGGTCAAGGCCGGGCGCAGCGGATCAGCATGGCGGCCCAGCTTTCAGTGGCCCATCAGGCGAGCGCATCACGATCGGAGAAATGCTCGACTCCCTCGAGCAGGATTACAGGTTGCGCAACAAGTGGGATGATCGCTGCGTGTCACTGTTCGGCCTCGTGCGGAAGCAGTGGGGGATCTGGCGGGCCTGCCAGATCACTACCGACCAAGTACGGGAGTGGCAACTTACCATGCAAACTGAAGGGCTGACCAATGCCACGATCAACCGAAGGTGCCAGATCCTCGCTCAAGCATTCAAATTGGCGATTCGGAATAAGCGCCTCACCGAAGCGCCGTTCATTACCCACTTGGTCGGAGGTGGGTAATGCGCGGGCTGGCTTCTTCTCCGAGATCGAAATGCACCGACTCGTAGCTGAGCTGCCACCGCATCTTCGCGATTACACGCTGTTTGGTTACATCATTGGGATGCGTAAGAGTGCGATCTCCTCTCTCGAATGGACTGCGGTTCATGGTGATCAGATCACCTTGGCCGCCGAGGACAATAAGACGAGAGAGCCGCTCACGATCGCACTCGAGGGCGAATTGGGAGAGATCATTGCCCGTCGTCGCCAGGTGGCGAATGGGCCACTGATCTTCCACATGGGCGACGGTCGGCCGATTCGTAATTTCTGGAAGTCTTGGCGATCGGCTACACGCAGGGCGGGGCTCCAAGGTCGTTTGTTTCACGATCTCCGCCGATGCGCGTCCAAGAATATGTTAGAGGCGGGTGTGCCCCAGAGAGTGGCCATGACGATTACTGGCCACAAGACAGACTCAATGTTCAGGAGATATGCCATCGTTGAGCCTCGTCAGCAACGGGAGGCGCTCCGTAAGGTTGAGCAATGGCGAGCGGAGCAGTTGGTAAAGGAGGTGCCAGCCGCACCTGCCAGCCTCTAATGAGAAGGCGGACAAAACGCGGACAATCCAAGGGCTCCTGAGATGGGGCCCTTTCTGTTGCTCCTGAAAAAACAAGACTTAGGCAATTAGAAGCTGGAGCGGCCCACGGGACTCGAACCCGTTTCGCCGGCTTGGGAAGCCGGGGCACAACCCATATACCAGGGCCGCTTCAATCTCGCCGATCCCGTTCGGCAACAGCTGAGCTTACCATCGGCAAATGGCATCCTGCAATCTCTCTGGTCAGCGTTGCGTTCCGCCGGGCGGGACAAAAAAGCATTACCCGTGCACGCGTGCACGGGTAACGTGTGATTTCAAGGTGGAATCTACGGCGAACAACCTGGATCAACGGCACAACCCTCAGTCTCGAAGAATATGCCGTACTTCCCCTGGGCCGTCGGGGCAGAGATCAACTGCGTGCCCTGGTCGTTAACCATTGAAGCTAGGTGGTTGCTGGCCGCCGTGGATCCAGGGTAGTACGAAGTTGTGCCTTTGGCATGACCTGCGAACGTATATGCATAGCTGTTAGCCCAAAAGTCCCAAATGTAGTTCGGCAAAGGGAACTCATGGGTGCCCCGACAGCAAGGACGTTCGACAATGTACTCGGCACTGTTCCCGATCAGGCCAGGACCCCCATTGGGGGTTAAGGCGACGGTGTATGAGAGGGAGAGGTCTCATCTAAAACGAACACATAACCCTGAGTCGGGCTGGTCCCAGGTAGAGACGTACATGTCGTCACCAGGGTTTACCGAGAACTCCTGCAGCATGTCGTAGGCGGTACCACTCGACCCAGGCGTAATAACTCGACAGCTTGGTCGAACCACTGCAAAATGCCTGCCCCTGACGCGGTACCTCCCTGCAGTAAGGCGTTTGGGTCCAGATCACCATCGATGCCGTTCCAACTCACCTCCCAGTCCCATCCTCCGTCGCAGGAATTAACCGCTTGGCTCACGGTGGGCACATTGAACTCCGCGTTGACCATGTAGAACGAAGTGCTGGGGTTGTACGCAGTGAGAGTGTTGGTGTTAATGAAGCCACTGCAATTGAAGTACTCGACTTCTGTGGTTGCAGACGCTCCTGCGGCCCGAGCCTGAGCGGGACGTACAGGCCGGCTGTATTGCACCGTGTGCTTGAGTTCCCCATTCCAACGGATCTTCGACGCAGCCATGGCCTTAGCCCACCGCGCGTGTCCCGCGGGGTCGTCTTGCTGGTTAGGTCGTGGTGAAAAACCGTACGTGGCGAGTTCTTCGTCCGACGCAGCCAAGGCATTGAAGTTCGCGGGCGGTGCGTTGAACGTGCGAACCCCCGCAGCGCTCGTTAGAACAGTGGATGACGCATCATCAATTGCTCTTACATCGCTCGTTTATGCCCCTGCCAACGCCGAGAAGAACATAACCGTCATCGCGCTGACCATCGCTTTGAATAACTGGTTCGACATAACTTCCTCCCATCTGTGCTTCTGCCAGGAACTCACGTTCTTGGCGCTATCTGGAAAAGCGAAAATGGGAGACGAAATGTATCACTCGAGAAGAATAAATCTACCGTCACTCTTGAAGGTGAGTTCTCAATTCGTGCTCGAAAACCAGCCTATCCATGAACCTCGCATTTTTCTCCTGTGCGTAGAGCACGCGGAACCAGATCGTAGGGTCGAGGAGAAAAAATCATTCACCTAGCTCGTTGAATTACCTTGCTTTAAGGAGGGTCACCACAGGGATCGTACTCGGCGGGTACCGCCGCAGACTGCAATCTCGATACGCGGGATGTTCTATGTCGCGTTCGACAACATCACCGCGAAGCAGAAACAGCGACCGCCCGAGGTGAGTCGGACTGAGGAGTCAAGGGTGCTTTCCAATCCAAGAATGACTCGGAAGTACGGTCTGGCATGCAGAGCTTAGAGACTCCCTTCGGAACTTTGCGAAATGCAAGTCTAGCGGGGCAGTGAGTTTCTCACATCGTGGCCGATTTGCTGCGACTGCGAGTTCGAGCTGCGGCGATCGGAGTCACGCCCGACACTTCCTGGCGAGCGAGTTCTGGCTTTGCGAGCTGAGAAGCGCCGGCGTCACCAAAGCCGGCGACGGCTTTGGTCGCCAACATGGCGGCGGCATTCAAGAAGGACTGAGCCCAGCGGTGCACGTTGTGTTGCTCGACGATGTTGCGCAAGAGCTGCATGCGCGTGCTCTTCTCTTCCCGCCTCATAAAGGACGCTTCCCGAATCGCCTGGGCAACGCCCGCAATGTCATTCGGATTTACCACAATCGCGCCATGCCGGAGTTCAGGGCTGGCCCCGGCAAACTCGCTGATGATCACGACCCCCCGCTCGTCTACCTGGGCGGCGCAGAATTCCTTCACCACCAGGTTCATCCCATCCTTGAGGGGGGTAATGAGGGCTATATCGGCGGCTCGATAATGGGCCAGAAGCTCATCGCGACCCAAGTTGCGATGCATGTAATGAACCGGCACCCAACCCCGCTCACTGAACTCACCGTTAATCTGGCTGACGAGCAACTCGATATCCCGGCGCAGCTCCCTGTATCTCGGGATATCCTCGCGGCTAGGGACTACAACCTGTACGAAGGTGATCTGCCGGCGTAGTTCCGGAAACCGTCGCAGCAGGAGGTGAAAGGCCTTGAGCCGTTCGGGAATGCCCTTGGTGTAGTCGAGGCGGTCTACGCCAAGGACCAGGATGGTTTCCAGAAACTCCCGCCGCACGGTCGCCGCTCGAGCCGCCACTTCGGGACGGGCGGCGCGATGGGCGAATTCCTCAAAATCAATGCCAATCGGAAACGTGCCCACGATGCTCTCCACTCCTTGAAACTCCACCGAGGTATGCGGGCTGACCGTCTTGATTCTCGCGGTCGGGAGCAAGCGTTGGACACAGCTGAGAAAGTTGTCCCGGCCGCGATCGGTCTGAAAACCGATGACATCGAACTCGAGCAACGACTGCAGAATAGAATCCCGCCAGGGCAGGTATTCAAAGATGTCCGGCGAGGGGAACGGGATATGCAGGAAAAAGCCCGATCTGGAGCGGTTGCCCAATTGTCGCAGGTAATGGCCTACCAGCATGAGATGGTAATCGTGCACCCATATGAAATCGTCGGCCTTGGAGTACTGGGCGGCCACGGCAAATTTGCGGTTCACCCGCTGATAGACATCCCAATAATCGGGATCGAAGTTGCAGCGCGTGAGCATGTCGTGAAACAGCGGCCAGATGATCTCGTTGGTGAAGCCGGCATAAAACTTGTCGATCTCTTCGTTGCTCAGCGATACGCCCTGCAGATTATGGCAGCGTCGTCTGGATGCCCTAGCCAATAGTTCGTCGGCAGACTCCTCCTCGGTCGTCCCTGCCCATCCGATCCATATGCCCTGCTGCCCTCGCCAGGCACTTTCGAGCGCTGTCGTGAGTCCTCCGGAACTGCGTTCCAAACGAGGTCCAGTGGCGGTCTGTTTGATCGACACCGGCAGCCGATTCGAAATGTTGATCAGGCGTCCTTGCTTAGGCATCACACTCCTCTTCATGACGCAGCGAGCCATTCCTTGAAAAACTGAATGAGCTCCTGGGGCGGACGTAATTGTATGTCCGCCAGCGTAGGCCGGGGTTGAGTTTGCACCAACACGGTGAGGCCTTTGCCTTGCAAGGCACGAAATGCATCCTCGTCCGTGCGGTCGTCCCCGAGATAGGCAACCACGGAATCCGGGTCGCTTTCGCCTAAGATGGCGGCCACGGCCTTGGCTTTGTCGTTGCCCCGTACCCGCAACTCCAATCCGCCGTCAAACGCAAGTAAATCAAGCTGGTACGATTTTTCGAGAGGATACCAGAGCTCTCCGACGGTGGCCCGCAGTTCATCGATTTGCTGCGGCGCAAGCCCTCTCCAATGCAGAGCCACGGCGCCTGGCTTGAGTTCCATTCGGTTCTTCAGTCCGTGTAAGCGAAGGCCCTCGCGAGCCTGCTGGAGCCCGGCTTCCTGGTCGGGCGTTACCTTATCGACCGAATAGCTTCCATCGGGCTTCAACCGCTCAAGACCGTGACTGCCCCAAACCTCCGGTTGACGACGGAGGCCGCTCAGCAGAAGCACTTCCCGTACCGGACGACCGGTGACGAAGACCACACGCGTACCGCTGGCCATGATGCGGTCGATCAGCGCCGGAACCCCGGGATAAGGAAATGCACGATCACGGTCAATTTGAAATGGGGCAAGGGTTCCATCGTAATCGAGCAAAAGAATGCGAGAGGGCGCTACGCGAAGCCGATCAAAGAACGGAGCCAGCCGATCGGTTTGGGTCACGCCGGTCATCGCATCCTAGATGAGCAATCAGGCTAAAAGGGTTATCTGTCATTTGAGCGGCGGGTTCGCCACCCGTGTCGTCGAGCAGGGTCACTCTGGAGTCTAGCACTGAAGGAGTTTGGCAACAAATCGGGAGGACACGCTCCACGCAAGTCGCTCCACCCACAAGCCCTACACCCGGGCAACGGGAAACCTGGATCGATGGGTTTCGGGAGAAAACTCGTCATTCGGGGCTCTGGTGACTCTTCGCAACAAAGCCAACGACTGCCGATTTTGGACCCTCACTACGTCCAGCGGAACCATTTTAAAGCGAAGCCAAACGAAATACCTCCCCAGAGCGCCAACACCAGGAGGCGTCCGCTCTGGGCGGCAAATGGGGATCCTTCGAGGATGGTGGCGCGCAGGGCGTCATTCAAGGCGGTGAGAGGCAACATCTTTATGAACGGCTGAATCGTTGCCGGGAACCGCTCATAAGAAAAGAAGACTCCGGAAAAGATCCACATAGGCATCATGACAACGTTGATGAGACCACTGACGCTCTCGATCTTCTGCGCCCGGCTGGCAGTGAGCAAGCCTATTCCGGCAAAGCCCAGCGCGCCCGCGGCGCCGATCAGCAGAATCGTCAGCACCGACCCCAACACGCGCATGTGAAACACCAACACACCGAAGCCGAGGAGGAGACCGACCTCGGCGACCATCAGCAAAAGCCGGCTGCTGGCCAGTGCCGCCAGAAAGTCGCTCCGGCGCATGGGCGTGGCCACAAAACGTTTGAGCAGCTTGCGCTGCCGCATATCAACGATGGCGAAGCCGATCCCCCACATGGCGGCGTTCATTACGTTCATCCCAATCAAGCCGGGAATGAGAAAGTCGATGTAGCGCGATCCCGGCTCGCTCGAGATTGCGGTTGAGGTGGGCAAGGGATTTTGGCGGCCTGCCGCGGTCTGCACGGCATCATCGACCTGGGCTTTCGCAAAGACACTCTCCGGTCGGGCCGGATCGAACAGGTACTTGATCTTGTCGTTGGCGTCGACCTCCACCAGCAAGTCGTATTTGCCAAGCCGGAATCCTTTAACGGCTTCTGGGAGCGGCAGCACGTTAGGACGAATGATGGATTTCTGGGGAGAACCCTCGATCAAATCCAGTGCCCGCTGAGTCCTCGGACCGCTCACGATCGCGATCGAAATAACATCGGCTGGTCGATTGCGAAACGCAATGCCGAGCCCAAGTGCCAAAAGCAGAGGAAACACGAAGACCCAGAAGATGACCTCAGGCTCTCGCTGGAGTTCCTTCATTCGCGCCATCACAAGGTGGCTGAACCCCGCCCAGCGACCGTTGGACCGAGGAATGAGTCGAGCGGGAGCTTCGGCAATTTCGGGAGTAGGCTGCACGGTGGTCATAAGGTTCTCTCAGCGAGCATCGAGTGGGGGCCCCGTAGGGTCCATCAATCTTCCCGCAAATGCCTCCCGGTTAAGCGAACAAAGACGTCCTCGAGGCTGGCCTGTCGCGTGGTCAAGTGCTCGAGCGTCCGGCCCAGTTGTTCGACGGCGTCCAGCAGTGCGGGAATGGTGAGGTGCGGCTCGCGGACCGTAAGAGATACCAACCCGTCGTTGTTGCGTACGGCCTCTACCCCAGGTAGCTCGCGCCAATGTTCCAAGGCACCGTCGCGGGTGGAATCTCCGCTGACCTCGAATTCGACGACATGATGCCCGCCTAAGCGGGCGATCAGGTCGGCTGGCGTACCTTCCGCTATGATCCTACCGTGATCGACAATCGCTAGCCGGTCGCACAACCGCTCGGCTTCGTCCATGTAATGGGTGGTCAGCAGCACCGTGCCACCTTTGCGTTGAAAGCCGCGAATAATGTCCCAGAGCTGGCGGCGGCTCTGGGGATCGAGGCCGGTTGTGGGCTCGTCCAGAAAAAGAACCTTGGGATTGCCGACCAGGGCTGTCGCCACCGCCAGGCGCTGGCGTTGTCCACCGGAAAGTTTGCCCACCCAGGCATCCACCTTTTCACCCAGCTGCAGATCCCTGAGAACCTCGTCCACGGAGCGGGGCTCACGATAAAAACTGGCGAACAGCTCAATCGTCTCCCCCACCGTCAGCTTTTCCGAGAGTCGCGTTTCTTGTAGGGAAATCCCCAGCCACTCCCGCAACTCGCGTGGATTCTCCTGCCACCTGCGTCCCAGGATTGTGACTTCCCCGGAGGTCGGCTGCAATAGGCCCTCCAGGATCTCAATGGTCGTGGTCTTTCCAGCACCATTCGGGCCGAGCAACCCGAAGCATTCCCCGGCCTCGATGCGCAAGCTCAGACCACGCACCGCCTCGACGTTGCCGTCATAGGTCTTGCGCAGATCTCGGCATTCGACGGCGGCAGACATTCCCAAAATTCTAACTGAATGACCAGGCCCAGGAGGACCCGTTCTCGTCTACAATGAACTTACCTGGGGGATCGACGACCTGTACCCTTGCGGCAGCTTCGACCAGACTTTACTTGAGCCCGCCCATCCCAACGTCCGCGTGCCGTCACCCTGACCTAAGTCCCACGCTTTCCGTTCCATTTCGAGAAAGGACGACCGTATGCATCGGATGCTGCTGATTCCTCCGCTTTGGGTCTTGGTGTTGGCCAGCACCCTCTCGGGACAAAGCGAGCGCCACTTCACCTTTCACTATGGATTCACGGTGAAAGGCCTCCCTTCAGGGGAGAAGGTTCAAATCTGGATTCCCGCTGCACATTCGGACCTATTCCAGGAAGTGAAGGTGATTTCCGCCAAGGGTGATCTTCCGCTCAAGAGAACCCACGAATCCGCTTACGGCAATGAGATGTACTACGCCTCGGCCTCGAAGGACAAAGAGCCGGAACTGCAGTTTGAAATTGTTTATGACGTGGTGCGCCGCGAACACCTTACCCTGGGAATTTATGCCCCTCACCTGGCGTCGGTAACTCTGAGTCCCAAGGAGGACAAACAATACCTTGCTCCTGATGCGCTGGTTCCCGTAACCGGCGTGCCGGCCGAATTGGCGGCCAAAGCCACCGCAGACGAGACCACCCCTTTGGACAAGGCTCGGGCGATCTACGACTATGTTTTTGCCAACATGCGCTATGACAAAACCGGTACCGGATGGGGACGGGGCGACGTGCTCTACGCTTGCGACGCCAAGAAGGGCAATTGCACTGATTTCCACTCCTTATTCATTGCAATGGCCCGATCCCAAGGGATCCCGGCACGATTCGAAATCGGATTTCCCCTGCCTGCCGGGAGTGCTTCGGGCGAGATCAGCGGGTATCATTGCTGGGCGGAATTCTTCGAACCGCAACACGGATGGATTCCCGTTGATATCTCCGAGGCATGGAAACATCCCGAACGGAAGGATTATTTCTTTGGGGCTCATGACGCCAATCGGGTGCAGTTTACTCTCGGTCGCGACCTCGAACTAAACCCGCGCCAGGCAGGCCCCCCGCTAAATTACTTCGTTTACCCCTATGTCGAGGTTGAGGGGAAAGAGTATTCGAACGTCTACCTTGCGTTTTCCTTTTCTGATGTGGGAGTTGCACGCTGAATCAGACCGATCGGAACGAACTCCGGAACACCGCCTGATCATCGAGCTTCCTCGTCACCGCAGCAGGCCCTGGCGAACGATGATTGCCCAACCAAGCCATTCCTTGGGGCCGGCACCGGTGTGTTGCCCTTGCGATCCTGCCACAGAATTCGATTGAGTATCTGAGGATTGACGGCATCCGGACGCGAGAAGTCCATGGCTTTTGATTCCTGAGAGCCCTTTGCGTGAGGCGGGTTCACTTGGTAGATCAGCTGGTTGTCTCGATTGCTCCAGTCCGCCGTGAAGGCCGGCTGGCTTCCCTCGCCAGAAAACATAAGGCTCATCACCGGTGCATAACCGTCATTCTGATTCATCGGCGGAAGTCCGAGCAGAACTTCCAGGGTATGAATCAGGTTGACCGTCGTATAGAAGTGGTGCTCGACGTAGGGCTGATGGGAGGAACCCGGAGAATACTTGCTGATCACAAAAGCGATCGAGCGATGGGCATCGACATGATCGGCCCCGTCCTGGGCGTCGTCCTCCAGAATGAAAATCGCGGTGTCATCCCAATAAGGACTGTGCGACACGGCTTCCACCACACGTCCGACCGCAAGATCGTTATCCGCGACCGAAGCCGTGGGCTGGGGGCTTCCCGGGGTCTTGCCGTGGGTGTGGTCATCGGGCAAATAGAGCAACACAAACGCCGGGAGCTGTTCCCCCTTCCCCTGCTGGTGGGCGCGCACAAACCCATCGAACTCATTCAGAAATTCATCGGCCCGCAATTGGTCAGGATAATCGGTGTTAAAGTCCGGAAAATTGGGGTCGATGTGGTTTCGCAGCACTGCCTTGGTCGGCTTGGTGAATTGCATCATCGGAACTGGCCAGGGCCACGGACTGGAGCCGCCACGAGGCTGGCCCAGGTTCGGCGGCAACGCTTGGCCTTTGCTGACCTCGGCGCGCTCACATTTCGCGGAGAACGGCGAGACACGCATCGCGCGCCCACGCTCGGACCGGCACCAAATGGTAACCAGGAACTCGCCGTAGTCGCGATAGCTCAATCCATGGGCGGCCACATTGTCCCAAATGTATCCGGTGGCGGGCGCGTCTACGTCCGGCACATCGTGCTCCAGAGGCAGCTCGTCGGCGACGCTGCCTTGGAAGTCGTAAGTGCGCTCTTTGCCGCGGTAGTTGATTTGCCAGGTATTCTCGTTGTAGTCGCTGGTGATGGCCGCCGTCGACCACTCATGCCCGTCGCCCGAGACCTCCCCGCTATCGTAGAAATTATCAAGCACCCCGAACTGTAGGGCGAGCTTGTGCTGGTTGGGCGTGATATCGGCGCCGTAGAGGGTAAGCGAGGAATCGCCATTGCCGACTTTCAAGTCCCCGAGCACCTGATCGTAGGTGCGGTTTTCCTTGATGATGTAAATTACATGTCGGATGGGATTGGAATTCTGAGAAAACTGAAGCTGGCCCGGGTCGGCATCGAAACGATTGCTGGAAGCAACTCTACGGCTGAAGTCGGGTAATTTCTCTTCCAGATCGCGAACATTGAGTCGTGCAATCGAGCCATAGAGCAGGGTTGGTAGGTACGCATATTGCCGCGGACGGGTCGTCGAACCGATCGTGCCAGGGAAGTTGTTGGGCCCACTTCCCTGCCCTTTGGAAGTAGCGATGAGAAGGTCATCGCCCACCATGGCTAGCGCGGAAGGATACCAGTCCGTCGGAATCGAGCCGATGGGCGCATACCTCGGCATCACGGTGACGGGACTGTGCCGAATGGCCGCCAGGTCGAAGACGGCAATGGCGTTGGTGCAGGCGTCTCCGACCAACAGTTTTGAACCATCCGCGGACAAAGCCAGTGCGTCAGGGCAAGAACCCGACGACTGCGACAATTTTATCGTCCTGGGATCCCCGAGAAGATTGGTGCCCAGATGGCGATCGAGTCCACCTCCCAGAGTGATCATCCTGACCTCATCGGCATTCGATAGGGCCACAAACAGCTCCTTCTCATCGGCACTGAGCAGCAGGGCCGTGGGATGAGATCCCGGATCGGTCGGCCGGCCCGGCGGGGCGAGAGGGATGGAGCCGAGGATGTGCCCCGATTGCAGATTCAGCATGACCACTCGCGACGCGTTCCACAGACTGCACCAGGCCCGCACTCCGTCCCTCGATGCGGTACAAGCATAAGGAAACTCGGAGGGAATGAGCTCATGAGAGCTGACATCGAAGCTCTTGAGCACTAAGCCGCTGGAGGAGTCGAGCAGCACGATATTGTCCGAATAGTTGTTGGCTACCAGCAGCTTGTCCGCTCCGCCACCCTCCCCAGCAATCACCGCCAGTCCCGCCGGGTACGGGATGGCTGTACCAGGTGCAGTTTTGCGCAACCCAGAAGCGACCTTTTTCCCGTCCGCGATTCTCTGAGGAGGAATCCTGATGAAACGCTCAGGGGAAAGTTTGCCGTCCCGTAAGCCGTACACAGCGATGCCATTCCCGGTGTCTCCGTCCTTTTCTCCGGTGGGATCGGTAATCGAGCCCAGAGAAGCATAGAGATGAACCCCGTCCGCACTGAAGGACAGGCCAATAAAATAGCTCTGGCGCGCATCCTGCCCCAGGCGTCCGTCCGGAAAGTCCGAGAGCTGATTGCTTGCCAAATCCAGCAGCGCAATGGATTGATGGCCGTGATCGCGATCTGACCCATAGCCGTCATGGAGCAGCGCGGCATACCGCTTATCGGGGCTCAAGGCTATAGTCGGCGTGAAACCATTCAGGGATCCCAGAACTCCCGGGGAAGAGCCGATCAGGAGCTTGCTGGTAGGCAGCGCAACATAGCGTGACGGAGGTTCTGCCTGGACGCAACTCAATGGGAGTCTGTTATAGGCAAACAGCAGGCTGAGGGCAGCCATGGACAATAGCAAAATTGCGGACACGATGAATTTCAAGTCCCCTCCGATCGAGGCGGAAACAACCTTCTACCATCGTGGTCGGAAAAAGAAAAGCGGCCCCCGACCTGGGGCGGCGGCTCCTGGTTCGACACGCCGGAACTGTTGCGGGATGGAGGAATCGTCTGCCATTCAGAGTTGGGCTATGATCGTGCTCATAAAAATTCTTGTTTGGTGGGTGTTCGAATGAACAGAAGCTGTCTGGTGAGTCTTTTCTTGTCGCTGTACGCAGCCGTGGTACCCGCCCAGGTTATCGCGGTCAAAGCCAGCAAGCTGGTCGATCCGGAGGCTGCCACCGTTCTGAAGGACCAGGTGATCTTGATCCGCGACGGCAAGATCCAGGCTGTCGGCCACGGTTTGCCCATCCCCGCGGGTACTCCTACCATTGATCTTTCCTCTGCCACCGTGCTACCCGGGCTCATCGACTGCCACACGCACCTCGCCGATGGTGCGCCCGGAAATGAGGATCCGGTCAGCGTGTTCCGAAAGACAGCCGCGCAATACGCGCTGGAATCCGTGCCGAATGCGAAGGTCACACTAGAATCGGGATTTACCACCGTGCGAGACGTTGGCACCTACCGCGCCCTTAACGATGTTGCCCTCCGCGATGCTATCAACCTGGGCTATATCGCCGGTCCGCGGATGTTCGTGGCTGGAGCCTATGTGACCATCACCGGTGGAGCCGGAGCCGATACCGGCCTGGCTCCGGACATCCAGTTACCTTGGGATATGCATTATGGAGAAGCCAACAGTCCCTGGGAGGTCCGGCAGGTGATCCGTAAACTCGCGCACGACGGGGTGGATCACATCAAGATCTTATCGAGCGGAGCCGTCCTAACCCACGGAAGCAATCCCAAATCGCAGGAGTTTACCCTAGAAGAGCTGGAGGCCGCCGTCGACGAAGCCAGCCACTTCGGCCTTCGGGTTGAGTCCCATGCCCATTCCCCCGAGGGAATTAAGAATGCGATCCGCGCCGGCGTTGCCTCCGTCGAGCACGCCACCATGATTGATGACGAAGGCATCGCGCTAGCCAAGCAACACGGCACGTATCTTGACATGGATATCTACGACGAAGAGTGTATTCAGGAGTCCGGGCGCAAGGGCCGCATGCCCCAAGATTTTCTGGAGCATGATCGACAGTTGGGCCAGATTCAGCGCGACAACTTCCGTAAAGCAGTCCAGGCGGGCGTAAAGATGTCGTTCGGCACGGACGCAGGTGTCTGCCCCTATGGCATCGCCGCCAAGCAGTTTGCGATGATGGTGAAGTATGGAATGACGCCCATGCAGGCCATCCAGGCAGCCACCATCAATGCGGCCGACCTGCTGGGAAAGCGCGAATTGTTGGGATCGGCCAACCCGGGCAAATACGCCGACCTGATTGCGGTCAGCGGCGATCCTCTGGCGGACGTGTCCGCGCTTGAACATGTGGACTTTGTGATGAGAGAGGGGAAGGTTTATAAGCAAAAATAAAGATATGTCGGGCGGTCAACCCGCAATTCCCTCACTATCCGAGCGGTCCGGGCGGTTTCGAAAGCCCGCTCTTGGGACAGGTGCCAGGGTTCACCCTCTGCGGGACGGGAGTCTCCCGTGCTGAAGGAGTTAGCGCTCCGCTGGCCGGTGGTCCGCCATTTTCTCGATGGCGGCGATGGTACGGGTC
>DASPTQ010000178.1:0-9220 GCA_035623335.1 Terriglobales bacterium | reverse complement strand
AATCTCTTCCATCGTAAACGCTGTGCGGCTGCTATGCGCTTGCGCGCGGAAGCTGGCATCCGACGGCTCTTTGGGGCGCCAAGCGTGCGGAGCGCTCGCAGGGCCGTGTCAATGGTTTTGAGCCTTCCCTCTAGCATTCGGTGCTCGGCTGTAAGTGCTTGGACAACTGTTTGTAGTCTCACGGCCTCGCATTATAGCAAAAAGGGTTGGGTATTCTTTGTTCCTTTCGGGTTCTTTGATCGCATGCGAGGTCGAGTTGACACGGATTTTAGTTTGACTTGCCAGTGCTTATCGTCGACTCTAACTGCCTCCGGAGTTCGACCAATCACATTAGATATTTCGGGGATGAAGGTGAAGGTCTAGGCTATCTTCGGTTTTTGACGATCTAACTTGATACCTGACGCTGAAAGACTTCAACGTGAGTACTGCTCGCAGCCTTCACACTTTGGGGAACTATTCGCGCACTTATTCGTTAATGGAACGACTTTCACCGTTCTCCTGAGCAGTAACCGTCCGAAGTAGTCATCGGCGGACGCTTACCCTGAGCATGCAACTGCCGGAAGATCAAGCGCAACTTGCGGATTGCAAAACCCGAGAAGGAAACGTCAGCCAGGCAGGTGGCTGAACTTTCGGACAGCGTCGCGAGGATAGAGCATAGCAACATAGCAACTCCTAACCGCCTCTTGTGAAACGCTGACTTACTGTACTACGGTTAGCGTTGTCGATCCGCTTACGGAGTTCATGGTCGCCGTGATGGTAGTGGTTCCGACGCTCGCGCTAGAAGCCACGCCCTTCGCGCTGATGGTTGCGACCGGGGGATCTGAAGAATTCCACGTCACCGAGCTGGTAATGTTTTGCGTTGTGTTATCGCTGAAGGTTCCGATGGCCGTGAACGGCAGGTTTTGGCTTAGTGCAAGACTCGGGTTGGCGGGATTGACAGTAATGGTCACCAGCGTGGCATGGGAGACCGACAGGCTGGCAGGGCCGATAATCGGGCTGAGAACGGCGCCAATCAGGCTGCTGCCCGGTCCCACTGCGGTCGCCAGGCCGCGGCTGGGATTGGAGGAATCGCTGATGGTTGCGACCAGCAAGTCCGAGGAAGTCCAGTTCACAAAGGGGCTCAGATTTCGCATGCTCTGATCGCTGTAGATGCCGGTGGCGACGAACTGCTGTGTCGTCCCTGGCGCTATCGTAGCGGTTGCCGGAGAGACCGCGATCGAGCTTAGCTCGGCCCCGGTTACGGTCAAGTTTGTGGTGGCGGTAAAAGTCTGGGATGCGGTTGCGTAGGATGCGGTGATGGTCGCGCTTCCGCCCTGCAACCCGGTAGCGAGGCCGGTGTTACTTATGGCGGCATCGCTCGAATTGGATGAACTCCACGTTGCCGAGGTGGTCAAATTCAATGTAGTTCCATCACTGTAGTGGCCGGTCAAGGTAAACTGCACAGTTCCCCCCACGCTAATGGTTGGGTTTGTGGGTGAGACGCTGACTGCTTGCAATGATGCTGAACTGACGGTCAGGGTAGTCGATCCAGTTATCTTGCCGAAGACGGCGCTTATCGTGGTCGTACCATTAGCCTTGCCGGTAGCCGTCGCGCCGCTCATGGTTGCCACTGCTTGATCGGAGGAAGCCCACGTCACTAGCGTCGACAGGTCTTCCGTGCTGCCGTCGCTGAAGCTGCCAGTGCCGGTGAATTGCTTCGCGCCGCCGAGAGCAATCGTTAAGGTGGTGGGAGTTACGACGATGGATTGCAGGGTAGCGTCAGTAACCTTGAGACTGGTCGAAGTAGTGATGGATCCCAAGCTTGCAGTGATCGTGGCGGTGCCGACCGACTCTGCACTGGCGAAGCCGTTGGCATTCACGCTGACGATAGTATTAGCCGAAGAGCTCCAGGTCACAGCGCTAGTGATGCTTTTTGTGCTGCCGTCATTGTAGGTACCGGTGGCGATCAACTGCAGTCCTGTGCTTACGGCCACCTGGCCGTTACTCGGCTGGATGGCGACGGAGATCAATTGCGGAGTAGCGACCGTGACGTCGGTCGAACCCGAGCTGCCATTCAGAGCTGCCGCGATCGTTGCTGTGCCAACAGCGAGAGCGGAGAGCAGGCCGCTCGAAGACACCTGTGCTACCGCCGTGCTGTTCGAAGACCACGTGGTTACAGCGCTGATGTCTTGAGTGGAACCGTCACTAAACGTGCCGGTGGCGACAAACTGTCGAAACACTCCCACCGGAATTGTGCTGTCGGCAGGTGTAACCGCGATCGACTCCAGATTTGCGTTGGTAACTGTAAGGTTGGCCGAGACGGATTGTCCACTCATCGAGGCCGTGATGACGGTGTTTCCCGCTACGCTCCCCGCGACGGCCAGCCCGCTTTTGCTTACACTGGCTATCGAAGCATTAGAAGAAGCCCAGGTCACTTGGCTGGAGATATTCTGCAGCGTGCCGTTGGAGAACTTCCCCGTCGCGGTGAACTGTTGGTCGGTGTATTTGGCAATCTTGGCGCTCGTAGGCGTGAGCGTCAGGGACGTCAGCGACGCAGGAGCGATCGTCAACAGAGTAGAAGCCTTGTGAGAACCCAGCGATGCTGTGATATGCGTGGTGCCCTGAGACAGTGAGGAAACCATGCCAACGGTGGTGATCGTCGCTACCGTGGGTGCTGAGGACACCCAAGTCACCATGCTAGTGACGTCCGTCGTGCTGCCATCGGCCAAGGTCTCCGTGGCAGTGAACTGTTGCGAAGTTCCAAGCGGGATGGTGGGACTCTGTGGACTGATGGCAAGCTTCACCACCTTGGTGGAACCTGGAGTGGTGCTGTTGCTTCCGCATCCACCTAGGATTACTAGTACGAGCCCTAGTGCTGCCAGTAAAACCCATCGGCATTGTCGAAACACTACACCCCTCCCTAACGCGACGGCTGTCCTGAAGCTCACAAGCTAGGCCACAACCGGTTATGCCTTGAGCTACTATTCCGAGATTTCCGCAGAGACCAGTAGCGTGCGTTGCAAATCATAGGCCATCGCAACCTGCTGATTTTAAATGGTGATGAGCTGACTCGAGCACCGAAGTAGCTGCAAGAAGTTGCAGAGGCAACGAGGGAGTGATGTCAAGTCATCGGCCGCGGAGAAGGCCCCTCTGGAGGACCAAGAGCCTGCACTTTCGGCCAAGCACGGGCTTCATCCGTGCTTTAAATGTCCAGGCGCTGAGATAAGAGCAGCCCAGCTCTGAGGAGAAATATTCTTGGTTTCCTTCTACGATTAAGGGGTACGGCCATGTTGACGGCGTTCGCAGCCGACTGGTTTCATATCGAGCTCGAGCGGTGCGAGCACATCAAGATTTAGCGCAGAACATCAACCAAGGGCAAATGCCCTAAAGGCTGCGGCCTTGACGATGTGAAAGTAGAGGATTGCGATGCGCTTACTGGCCCTCGTTCTTGCGGCAGGTACAGAGTTGTAGAGCGTTCAACACAGACCAAGCTGGTAAAACTGAGGAAAACACTAGCAAGGGCGCGTAGCTCAAACGGATAAAGCATCGGATTTCTAAAAATCCCACTCGTGCGTAAGTTGTTGGCCACTCAGGGTAGTTGACATGCAAGAAACAGCGCTTTGGGGCGTTACGGTACGACCTTAGTTCGAAAGAACCTGTCACTAGTGGGCGCAGGCAGTTTGAACGTGTACGCCTAGACGTTGGGTAACGATTTCTCCCTACAGTGATTGCAGAAAATTGATTAAATCCTCTATCTGCTGCGACGACAGCCCCATCTGGAAACGTTGGTTATAGAAATTCACAACTTGCGACAGATTGGCCGCTGAGCCGTTGTGGAAATATGGAGCCCGTGCCGCGAGATTTCTCAGGATGGGCCCCTTGACTCGCGGGATATCCGTGCATTGCCCGGTGAGCAGAGCTTTTCCCGGATCGGTCGTATAAAAAGTCTGTCCTGCTTCAGGCCCTTGTGTGCACACCAACTGGAACACCGGCAGCAGTGGCATTTGCAGTTGGTGCAGTCCTGCGACGATGTTCGGGTCGGTCTCGTTCGCAAGCGAATGACCAATACCGATATCCAGCGGGAGTGGCAGAGAGTGGTTCCCCACATTGAATGTGTCGTGGCAAGTGGAACAGGTTCCGGCAATCTGCTGGTTGCCGGTCACCAAACCTGGCACATTGCTGATCGTGAGTGGTTGGGTATTAAAGATTTGTTCGCCACGCGCAATCGATGCCTGCTGAGAATTTTGCGAATTCAGCCACGGCGTGTAAATCGTGAATACATTGGGCGTGAATGGCTGGCCCGTGGGATTGTGACCTAGGGAATCGTTGATGCCGGGATAATACTGCTGCGTGGGCAGGAACTGCGGCCCACCTTGCGAACCGTTCTGCCCGTACAGATTTCCCGCGACGAAGTCATAGAGCTGGGCGGAATTGAGCGCCAGCTCGACGCTTACAATCTGCTTCAGTTGAGTCGGAGTTGGAGGTTGCTCGGCCTGCGCGTGCCCCAGAGTCGCGTCGATTGCCTGCTGAGTCAGGTCTGCATTCAAATTGGCGACGAAGGTTGACCCACTGTTCAATGGATTAAAAAACGATTCCCGCCCATCCCACATGACTGTGCTCAAGAAACCGAGGTTGGTCGCGGGCAATGGTCTTCGATACACGGAAACAGTCTGTTGGCCTTGAGCGTTCGTCGTTAAGGCACAACCATAAGGATCCTGGAGTGCAGTGATCGTGTATTGCGGTGGGTTGGCATTAAACGCGTTAGGCGGAAGCTGTATGCCGATGCGAATCAAGCCGTTGTTTACCACCAGACTGTTGTTGATCCTCCCGGTTGGGCAGGTGGATCCATCGACTTGTGCAAACAAGGGATCCTGGCCATGGCTGATGGAATAACGGAATCGCGCATCGATGGCGCTCAACCCCATACCGTCACTGGGCTCATGGCAGGTTCCGCAACTTCGACCATTGGTTCCGAGACTCTGAAAGAATGGCCCACTCAGGTCTATGGATCCGGTTGTGCTGTTGGTCGCGGAATAACCGCTAAAGTCGAGAAAGGGAAACAGATTGGGAAGGTATTTGTCGGCAATGGCAGAACCCGCGAACAGGAACAAACCGAGCGCCAGTCCAATCCGCAATGAACGGGACCGAATATTGATACAGCGGACTATGCCTGACAAACTTGCAAGAAATGCTCTGGATTCGGCACGGGACATATTTTCACCCTTTGTCGTTCTCGTTGGTGGCGCAGCGGAGCAAGTCATTTGCTGCTGCTTACCCTGACTGGTCTGGGTCCTCAGGAGTCATACTCGTTTTCTCTAACAGCGTAAGGGTCCCCGCGCGGATTTGCGGCGCTAGGGACTGATTGCTATCCGCCCGCTCTACCTCCTATAACGAGAACTGCCCGCAAAAACTGCAATGACTCCGAGAAAAGTTTGGCAGGGTAGAGACGAAAGACTGGACCCGCGTTCATCTGGAAAGAGCATTCCGGCTGTGCTACTCTCTGTGTCCAGTTTGGGGGCGGGTCTCGCGAGGGCCTATGGGGGTACCCTCAGTTCACGAGGTCACTCAATTATTGCGCGCCTGGAGTGCCGGGGATCAGGACGCGTTGGATAAACTGACGCCTCTGGTCTACCGGGAGCTGCACCGGGCAGCCAAGCGCTACATGGCCCGGCAACAGCCCGACCACACTCTGCAAACGACAGCGTTAGTCAATGAAGTCTACCTCCGCCTGGTGGCTTTCAAGGAAGTGAGCTGGAAGGACCGGGCCCACTTCTTCGCTGTCTGTGCTCAACTCATGCGTCGCATTCTTACCGACTGGGCCCGCCACCAACAATACCTGAAGCGGGGAAAAGGGGCTCGGCATGTCTCATTTGACGAGGCATTGGTCGTGTCGCCTGAGCGCGGTTCCGATCTCGTGGCACTAGATGAGGCGTTGACGACTTTGTCGGAGGTCGACCTCAGAAAGAGTCAAGTCGTCGAGTTACGGTTTTACGGCGGGTTGAGCGTGGAGGAGACTGCCGGAGTGCTGAAGGTTTCCCCCGAAACTGTGATGCGGGACTGGAAGCTGGCCAAGCTGTGGCTACTGCGCGAAATGAGTGGAGGCAAGCACGTTGGAGCCTGAAAGGAAATCTCTGGTCGAGCAACTGGTTGAGGAAGCCCTGCAGCTCGACGAAAGACAGCGGGGTGAATTCCTGGAACGGCACTTCGCTGGGGACAAGCATCTGCGAGCTGAAGTAGAGTCGCTGCTAGCGTTCGAGAAGGATGCCCAGGACTTCATGGAAGCATCTGCCCTGCAAGTAGCAGCTCAGGCGCTGGCTGCAGAAGATCAAGCAGCCGAAGATCGCGGGAAGGACGGGCGAGTCGCGTCGATCGGTCCCTATCAGCTACTAACCAAGATCGGCGAAGGGGGCATGGGCCAGGTCTGGCTGGCAGAGCAGACTGGCCCCTTGCAGCGACGGGTCGCGCTCAAGCTCATTCGCTGGGGAATGTACGACGACACATTGCTCCATCGTTTTCAGGCCGAGCGGCAGTCATTGGCGGTCATGGATCATCCGGCAATTGCCAAAGTGTTCGACGCTGGCGCTACGCCCGAGGGCCAGCCTTACTTCGTGATGGAGTACGTCGCGGGGGTGCCAATCACGGATTACTGCGACCACAAAAGATTGAAGATTCGTGAGCGGCTCGAACTGTTCGTAAAGGTCTGCGAAGGAGCGCAGCACGCACATCAGAAAGCCATCATCCATCGCGACCTCAAACCAGCGAACATCCTGGTGCAGGAGATCGATGGCAATCCTGTTCCACGGATCATCGACTTCGGGTTGGCGAAAGCTGTTGGCACCGAAATCGTGGGGGAATCGTTGCACACCCGGGTAGAAAGCTTGGTCGGCACGCCGGGATACATGAGTCCCGAACAATCTGATCCTACGGCCAAGGACATTGATACACGCGCCGATGTGTATTCGCTTGGCGTGGTGCTTTACGTTCTGCTCACAGGACGTTTATTGTTCGACACGCAGCAATGGAAGGACAAGCCTTTCGATGAGGTACTGCGGCGACTGCGTGAGGAGGATCCGTTACGACCCAGTACCAGAGTCAGTACAGATCGGGAAACCTCTTCCGCAACCGCAGAGGCCCGTGGAACGGACCCGAAACAACTCGTAAGTCTGCTGCACGGCGATCTCGACTGGATCGCCATGAAAGCGGTTGAGAAAGACAGGACGCGCAGATATGGAAGCCCGTCCGATCTGGCCGCTGATATCAGCCGATACTTACAGAATGAACCCATCACCGCGCGTCCGGCGAGTGTTTCCTATCGCCTTCAGAAATATATTCGACGACACACATACAGCGTGGCTGGAGCAGCGGTATTTGTTGCGTTGCTAATCTCCTTTGCGGTGATGCAGAACATTCAGTTGCATAAGATCAGGCGTGAACGCGATCGAGAGGACCGGATTGCGGAGTTCATGATGGGCATATTCAAGGTCTCAGATCCAATCCAGGAAGAACCATCAGTACGCAAACCACTAGAGAGGGTCGGCAGTAGGGTTACAGCACAAGAACTTCTTGACAAGGCGGCCAAGGACATCGATACAGGTCTGGCCAAAGATCCGGAATTTCAGAGTCGAATGATGTACGTAATGGGAAAGGCGTATTTGAATCTGGGACTTTATCCTGAGGCACAGTCCCTGTTCGAACGCGGCATAAAGGTTAGCGGATCTGTGCTCGGTCAGGAACACAGGGAAACACTGCATACCATGGGGGATCTAGCATGGACGCTTTTCGAAGAGGGCCGTCTGTCTGAAGCGGAGAACCTGGAGCGAAGGTTACTTGATACCCAGCGGCGGGTGTTCGGCCCGGAGGACAAGGACACGCTGGGAACCATGGGCAACCTGGCCGTCACGCTATGCGAGGAAGGTAGGTGCTCAGAGGCAGTGAAATTGGCCCGGGAGCAGCTCGATATCAAGCGACGCGTGTTTGGCCGGGAGGACTTCTACACCCTCGCGTCTATGGATAACTTGGCGGTCATGCTGGCCCGCTCAAACCAATTGGCTGAGGCGGAGAAGTTGGAACGAGAAACTGTTGAAATTCAGCTCAGAGTCTTCGGTCGCGAGAACCTGGGAACCATAAGTTCGATGATCGATATGGCTGACATAGAAAGAAATATGGGCCGAGAGGAGGAGGCCCTGAAGCTATATGGCGAAACGCTTGATTTGGAACAACGCGTCCTCGGGCCAGACCAGCCCGAGACTGCGGTAACCAGATATAGCCTGGCATGCATTCTTGCACGACGTGGGTCAACCGAAGAGGCTCTTGCGCTTTTGCGCCAAGCCGTCGACCACGGACTGCAACCGAGGATGGATCTGGAGATCGAAACGGACCCCTTGCTCAATTCGCTGCACGGCGATCCCCGCTTTGCGGCCCTGGTCACCCACGCCAAAGAGCGTGCCGCTGCGCAACAAGCAAATTAGCCCGCACGATGCCCGTGAGCGCTGCAAGTTTGTACCAGTGCCTGGGGTGTGGAATTGATGATGACGAATACGACTGCGCTTACTCCATCACTGAATTCCTGAGCGCATCCACGTTAGCATTCGAATCCTCCCACACAGGTTGCTGTAGTCCCAGGGTTCCAAGGGTCCCATCGAAAGAGATCGCAATTCTGGAGAAACCAAAAATCAAAAAAGCGACCGGGAGGTAAAGCAAAATGCGCAAAGCCAAGAATCTTGTCTACCGTAGTCACTATGCATGCCGTGAACTGAAAACAAGCAAAGGAGGGCACACCGGAACCTAGGCGCTGCTGGTCGCAGTTCCTTTTCGCCTCCGGGGCACTTGCGCAGACCTTCACGGGCAGCGTCGTTAGTCACGTGTTCGATCCGACCTGCTCCGTGACCTTAAACATCTTGCCAACTGCGGCATCGAAAGGGCACTCCGCTATGGCGAAGACATGTAGGGAATTCATCGACGGTCGGAGAACGTCTTGACAGGGCAGAGTTCGAACTATTGTTGTCGAACCGCTTGAGTCGCCGGTGAACGACCCCGCACCTGAGCCTGAACTTGAACCTGAACCGCTAAAGCCCGAATCTGAGCCAGAACGGGTACCGGGCTAGTATATGAATGTTCCAGATTATGTCGCGCCCATTGTCGCGTATCGTGCTTGGGTTTTGAGCCCTTCTGGGCTTAGGTCATTAAATGGAGAGTTCTGGCGCCCAAAACAGAGGTTGGAAGCCAGCTGCAAAAGATCCCC
>DASPTQ010000177.1:0-52081 GCA_035623335.1 Terriglobales bacterium | reverse complement strand
GGCCAGACCTGAATATGCCAGAGCATAGGCGGGGTCTTTGGCGATCGCTTGATTGAAATAGGAGACTGCCGTTTTGAGGTCCGAGAGAGTTTGTTTATCCAAATAGGAACGACCCTTCAAGTACAACGCATAGGCTTCTGGATTTTGCGTGCTTTGTTTGCTGACCTGTTGCTTCTCTGACGTGCTGAGTTGTTGGCCGTTCGGGTCGGCGGCGAAGAGCGTGCTGGCGGAGATGCACAGCGCAACCAACAGGCAGGTGAAGTGGCGCATCTTTGTCCCCAACGAACGAAAGGCCGGCACAACTCAAGTCGTCCAGAATTCTACGCCCAAAGTCGCTGGTTCGAAGGCTCAACGCAGTAGCCTAGGCGAAAAGACGATTCTGGGTCTGGGCGATCTCCTCAGGGCGCGAACACTCCTCATCATCGTGCGCCACATGGTTGATACGAGTGCTTACTGGGTAGCACCGCATCAGGCGAGCATCGAAGGGCTTGAAAAGGTCGGACACAACGCTCACGTCAGTCATTCCGGGATCCAGCCATAGGTCGTAACTGTCAGGGTCGAGGATTACTGGCATTCGGTCGTGAATGGCCGAGGTCACTGCGTTAGGGGTGGTCGTTAGGATCGAGCACGTTCTAATCCATTGCCCTTCCCCATTCTTCCAACCATCCCACAACCCTGCAAATGCGAACAACTCGCCCTCGTTCACTTCAAAACAAAACGGTTGCTTGGATGAGCCCATCTTTTTCCATTCGTAGAACCCATCAGCGGGAATCAGGCATCGACGAAGTTTCAGCGGATCACGAAATGCGGCCTTGACGGAGGCTGTCTCCGATTTAGCGTTGATCGTGCTCGCCGCAATGGACGGGTCTTTTGACCAGTGGGGAATGAGTCCCCAACCCATAGTCGAAATTTGACGAACAGGTTCTTTCGGATGTTGGCGAATGACGGGAACAGGCTGAGTTGGGGCGATATTGTAGCGAGGACTCCAGTCTTCGTCCCAAGGAGAAGTGTCGAAGTGCTCCTCAAGAATTTGCTTCCGCCGGGAGAGCCTGTACCTTCCGCACATCAGAGAATTATGACAGGTCGTTTCGATTCTCAAAACAGATAGTCAACGGCACTGAAGAGGATTCCGCCCCAGAAAGTCTACGAAAGGCGTTTATCTGTGAGCCATACCTTTCGCCGTCTTCAACAGCCAACGGGGAAGTTGGAATTTCAGGATAGGCTGCGGCCCTGAGACGACGGAGACCAACGCTACCGCCCTTCCCTTCGCATCGACGATGGGGGAGCCCGATTGCCCCGCAAGCGTTGCTCCAATCGAAAGCGAACTTCCAAAGTTTGTCGCGTGGACTTTCAGAGGAGTGGGCTGGTCGAAGACGGCATTCAGAATCTCCATCGCCTCTTCCGTGAGGAGTCGCCAGCAGCCAAGGTGGAAATGTGCCGCCATGTGAGCGCGATTCGGATGTTTCCAACGGAGGACGGGGAAGGGTGGTACTACATTGCCGAGGGTGCGTGGGACTTGCTCGGCGTTGATCCTTTGGCACCGGTAGTAGGGATTCCCGTAGACGGGCGAATTCGGATGGTTGCGGGGGTGGATTTGAACCACCGACCTTTTGGGTTATGAGTTCAACGGGAAATTGATACGAAACAACTTACACGCGCACGGATGACACCTAAGCGACTGTAAGACACTGCAGGAAACGGATTGTAGTCCCCAATTTAGTCCCCAGTCCCCAAATAGTCCCTGGTGTCGGGGTGTCCGGAGGCTCTCTTAGCAGCAAGACAGGGACGGCCTACACTTTCAGCGACGGATGATTCTTGGCAATCCACTGCTCGACGACCTCCGCGAATTCTTTGGTCTTGGTCAAAATCTCCTTCGCCTCAGTCTCGGTGGCGACAAACGCATCGTCATAATCAATCACGTTCCGCTTTCGCCGGCATCTGTCGAAGTAATCGCTGTACGGGTCCGCGGATTTGCCAATCGCAAGTTTAACCACGTCGAAAGAGATTCTGTGGTGCCCAGCGCCGACGACGCGATATCCAGCGCATGCAATTGCCATTTTTGCAGCCTGAAGTGCTGCATTGTAGGCGGTCGCGAAGCGCCTGTCCGCCGACGCTCCGTCCAGCGATGCATCAGCGAGGTCGCGACGAACGACGGCACGCAGTTTGTCGAGTTCCTTTTTCGACGTCTTGTGTTTCTGAACTTCGTTATTTGCGAGTAACTGCGTCCAGGTCACGCTGTGCACCTTTCACGAACTGCAGACTGCCCTTCAGAGCGGTTGTCAAAAAGTGATCGCCCGCAGCGATTTTTTTGCGAAATTCGTCCACTGAGTAGTTTGTCACATTCACTTCCCGGCCAAGGCGCTTTTCGGTTCTTCGCAGAGATGGCGCGAGATCCCCCAAGCCGACGTTTCCAATGATCATGAGGTCTACATCGCTTGTAGCGTGCTCTTCGCGTCGGGCTATCGAACCGTAGACGAAGGCACATACGATATTGGCCGTGAAAGGTTGTAGAGCATTTCTCAACGTGGAAATCAGTCCTACTGTTTTCTCGAAGATGCTCCGCAGTTCCCGGAAGATCGGAGACCGAGTCTCCGCCTTGAAGTACACCCTGCGCCCGTCATTACGTTGTTGCAATATGCCACTGTGCTGTAGCGAGCGAAGTTCGCGCTGTAGACTGGATGGCCGAGTATCAAGGAAATCGGCCAATTCGGAGAGATACCACCACTTCTCTGGCCGCGTCAGAGTCGCGGCTAGCACGCCCTGCCGCACGCTGGGGAAGAGAGCGTTGAGTGCAGAGGAAGTATTACGCATAATGCGTATATTATTACGCATAATGCGTATATGCTGCAAGAGCTAATTCTTAACGTCTGATCCGTGATCAGCTGGATGCGACGCGACTGAAGGGAATCCGTACATTGCCTTCGAATTACTGCGCTCCCCGCGCGTGTCCCAACGCCTCTGCCATGCCGATTAGAGCCCATGTTCGCTGTTCAGTTGTCGGTCTGGAACGGGCCCACTTGAGAACTGCTCTAGGGCCAGACTTGATGGTCCACGCGCGAGCAATCTGATGAATCGCATCGGTGCCCCTTGCTTCCGCGAGTACCTTATTTTTCTCGCCAAGATTCACACTTTGAAGGTCGTTGAGGAGACGAAGGGCCTCAACGATATTTCCTTTCCTCGCAGCCACGGCGGCGAACTGGCTCAGTCCGAAAGCCAGGTCTTGCGGATTCGACGTGTCACGCAATAGATGTTCCGCTCCTGAAGGGTCCACTTCGTACTGGTGGACCGCAATGAAAGAGACGTTAGAACACCCGCCCTTCCGAATGATCTCGTCGGCTTCGGCGAACTTCCCTCGTGTCGCCTCTAAGTACGCGTCGTCACACGGTGTCGCTTGAATGACTCTGACCTCTTCCGGATGGGGCCAAAGAGTGAATCGGGCACACTCCAGGAAGAGAGCAGCGAACTTCCGGTCTTTCATATGAGCCGCGAGTTTACGAGCTCGGCCTTGCTCGCCGCGAGTGCGCAGAGCATCGCCGATGTCGTAGAAGAGTTGATAACCCGACTTAGTTCGCCCAGCGGTATCAAGCGCTCCCTCAAAATCCCCCATCTGAATTTGGTGACTCCCATACGCCAGGAAAACCTCATCAGACTCGTCGAAGGAAGCGATCGTTTCAAGTGCGCCCGACAAATCTCCGTCCTGAGCTTGGATTAAAGCGACTACCTCGGCGGCTTTCTTCTGCAAGGCTGAGCCGGCCAAGCTGTTAATTGCGTTTTTCGCGCCTTTGATGTCCCCGTTTTCCGCACGAATTTTCACTAATTCGACGATTGACCACTGGACATCTTCGACACGTTTGAACAGACGGCCGGTGGCTGCCGCGTCATCGTAATAGCCTTGTGCCGCTTGCTGTTCGAAGATCTGCGAGTTGGGTCCATAACCGGGTTCTCCGGCTTTCTTCCATTCCTCGACTGCTTCCCGCAGCAAGTCTCTGTCCGTGATTTTGCGATTGGAGAATCCATGCCACAACATCCATCCAAGACCCAGACCGACACATAGTAGAACCCCTAGTGCTGCCAGCGTCGCTCGAAAAGTTGGCGAAGGTGGTGAGAAAAGGCTCATAACATACATTGGACACCAGTCACCTTCTGTAGACGAGTGTCCCAAGTAACAGAGGGATCGAACAAGTTCGCGGTTGCGACTGCGAGCGGCGTTAGCGGACCCGTGGAACTAACATCTGGGCGCCTGTGTGGCGGCCCAGTTTCAGTCACGGGTCACTTTCGTACTCTTGCTCGGAAAGGTCGTGGAACCTGAGGATTTTATGTGGAGTCTAAGCCCAATATGGCGATACCACCCAGAAGATGGGTCGGATATGCGCTGTCGGCCGCTGGCCTGTCTCTCCTCTTTGATACCCTCACATTTCTTCAAACAAATTGGTCTCCGCTAAAGGTCCCGATGTACGCCGCCAATGAATTGGCGGTTGGGTGCCTCTTGACTGTCACGGGAGTGCTAGTGCTGTCAGCGCCCACTCTGAAACGCACTCTGCTGAGAATTCGAATCGGCGTTGGATTGATTCTTATCGCTGCGGCTACTTACGGTGGCTGGGAGTGGTGGATGGCAACCCGAACGTGGGTTCCACTCGACATGCCCGTGTCCCTTGCACAGGGACACATTCGCTCTCCCGAGTTCAAGTTAAATCTCGATGCTGGTTTCTGGATCTTTGTCGAGGTCGAGACCAAGGTTGATGACGAAGGCGTCTCATGCCTCACCGGCTATACGTCTGACTACTGTCACAAGAATGGTATTCGCGAGCTCCCTGCGTCCTGGACTCTGTCCGACAGGGGGAGAGTCGTGGCGCGCGGCTCGACGGACAGCGACCAAGGGGCGCGCGGAGGAATGCTCAGCAAGGCCCGCGGCCTCGGTAACTTCTCGGTCCCAGCCGGCAACCACTTCGTTCTGGATGTCGAGTTTCCCGAAGATAACAGTCATTTCAATGGCGGCCATCCGCGGCTGGCAATCGTGCCACTTTCCTACTGGAGTTTCGCGGAAGATCGAACCCCCGTCTTCCTGTTTGCGATGTTCCTCGGCGCGCTTGGCACAGCGTTATTTGTAAGCGGGATTGTCCAAAGCGCTATCGCAAAACGCAACGAGCAAAGAGTGTCGTTAACTTCGCCGGGACCAATTGCTGGGGGATTTCAGTGGGAGGCAGAACCTGCAACGGAGAAGTCTAAGCCCGAGCGGCGTCAGCTCTTACGCAGGAGGGCATCAATCGGACTCGGTCTAGCGATGCTGGGCCTGGCGAGTTTTGTCACCGTCAAACGATGGATCGATACACGCATCTTCGTGCCGGTAGACATCCCCGTATCCCTCGCCGCCGGCCACATTCGCACAGGGCCGTTCCGGATCAATGTTGAACAGGGATATTCAATCTGGATCGATTTCGATCAAAGGACCTACTTCAATCCGATGTGCTCATCGTATTCCTTGCTCAAGACCACTTGGACTCTGTATCGGGATGGGCGGGTCTACAGGCAATGGGATGCGCCGGTACTGCACGATGTCTACCTCGAGGGTTTCGATGCTACGAAGGGGTTCTATGATCTGGACGTACAGGTCCTCGCCAACGCTAGTTGCCTCAATGCGAATCGTCCACGGCTGAGGGTCGTGACGTCCCGAGACAACGACAGTTTCTATGCTGGTATCGTGCTGTGGTCGGGTGCAATCTTCTTTTTCGTCGGCATAAGCCTTGTCATCCTCGGTTGGCGAGGTGATGTTTTCAGCGAGCCTGAACAGTCCGCGATCATTACAAACGCGCCGACCGTAGGTCAAAATTTTCAGTGGGCACAGAAGTTGCCTCTGCGGCGTCCGATCGTAGGTATGCCGGCGTTCGGATTGCTTGCAGGGATGGTATTCGCAATCCTGGCGATGCTCATGATGATGCTAACCGGGGCTTTCCGATACACGCCAAGGGGGCTGTGGGTTCATCTGCTGAAACCGGGCGCGGTGCCCATGAAGCCTGATGCTTGGACTGAGCCGGTGATAGTGCTGGTAACGGATGCCGGCCCCGGTCAGGAACCAGGCCTATCCATAAACTCAAGGGTGGTTGCATGGGATGATCTTGCCAGTGTTCTAAAGCACAAACTGAGCGGCCGACGAGAATGGACTATATACGTCGAAGGAGACGACTGTGTAGCGTGGGCAAACGTTATAAATGTGATCGATATCGCGCGCAGCGACGGGGCGAAAGTCTTCCTTCTTCCTCAGCGAAATCGGAAACCATGCAAAACGTATGTTGGGACAAGACCCTGAGATAACGAACCAGTAGATCACGAACATGCATGTGCGATTGATCAAGTCCTGCCCACTTGGATTGGGGAAAAAGGGCCACGGGAGTCGCAAGAAGCACTGTTACGTTGGGAACTTTCGCCGCCGTGTGGAGGAACTCGCGACCAATGAGCGCAGAGCGGTGATACCCGAACGATCAAGATTCTCGTTTCCGTAACTTGGAACAAGTCACGCACGAGTGCATAATTTGTGCAATTCCGATGGTTGACCAATCAATCGCCGATATCGCTGCCAGGCCTAAAGTCGAGCGTACTACGGCTCCCGTGTATCGCGTGCTCTACGATGGTCAGTGCGAGATTTGCCAGGCTTGTGTGGCGTGGCTGAAAACCCTCGACCGCGGGAATAAGACTGCTCCGCTGCCAATCAGTGCGGAGGTCTTATCCGCAGTCGATTCTCGACTCAGATTGGACGAATGCCTCCGGCAGTTGCACGTCGTCACTCCGAGGGGCGAAGTTCTCGTCGGCTGGGATGCTGTCGCGCGTCTCGCTCGATTGTTTCCGCCCACATGGATCATTGGCACCCTGGGGGAGTGGTTCCCGTTTCGGAATATCGGACGGCTGCTCTATGGCTTTGTAGCGAGGAACCGTTATTCGCTCAGCAAATGTCGTGGAGGCGCGTGTCGAGTAGCTAAACCACAAGCAGTAAAACGCCAAGCTCGATTGGGAGCGTTCTGGTCTTGCTATACGCTGGGATTCTTCATTCGATTGCCGCTCGTGTTGTGGGCAGGTATCAGGACCGCGATGCAAAGGCTCAGCATTTTCGCCCGAACGTATCATCGGCGGCTCGACCTACTGAATGGAAAGCTCGCGATTTTGTTTTTGAATGGGTTCTTACCCAATGCTGTGCCGTTGTTGTTCGGAGAACTCTTCACGACGGTGCTCTACGATGGTGTAGCCGTCGATCCCGGCTCGCCCAAGATGCGCAAATCTCTTGAACGACACCTTCGACAACTCAAACCACATATCACAAAAGTTATCGCGACCCACGCCCACGAAGAGCATGTCGGCAATCTCAATTGGCTGTCAGAACTGACTGGCGCTCCGGTCTACGTGTCGGAGATGACCGCTCGATTCTTGACGCCGTTTAAGAAGCTCCCATGGGTTCGGTCTACGATCATCGGAAAGCCTCCCAATTTGAAGGAACCGTATCGAGTGCTGGCCGATACGGTGGACACCACATCTGAGCAGTTGAAGGTGATCGCGACTCCCGGTCATTGCGATGATCACATCGTTCTGTATGATCCCAAGGAAAAACTGTTGCTGGCAGGCGATGCCTTCATGGGCAGTTACTTCGCAACACCAAATCCTGATGTGGACAGCCACAAATGGCTTGTCAGCCTTGAACGCCTGATGGAACTCGACATCGAGATTCTCGTCGAAGGACACGGGCACATCCACACATTGCGGGCTGACATCCCCGATTTTCCCGGTGTTGTCATCCGAGAAGACCCCAAGCTCGCAATTTCTCAGAAGCTCGACTATATGCGATGGCTCCGCGAGCAGATTGAAGCTGGATTTCGAGAACGGCTTCCGGTTCGCGTCATTGAGGCGAGTTGCTTTCCATGGGGCAGGCGCACGTCGTGGGAATCCTGCGCCACGGACGAATGTATCCGGCTCCTGAGCCTCGGCCACTTTTCGCGCACTGAACTCGTTCGGAGCTTTGTACGCACCGACTCAAATCCGCTCCCTACTGTCTACGAAGTACGACTGTCTGGGGGAGAGTGATCCCTTGCCGCTGAGCAAAGCAGAACAAGTCGAATCGGCTGAGATTGTGCGGAGTTCTTCTTGGATTGGTTGGCTTCCGATTCTAGTTCTACCTATCGCTGCAATCGCCTGTCGAAACCTGTTTTCAGCTTGGGCATTCATGTGGATTTTATCGTTTGCCATCTTCATCGGTCTGAAGTGGCTAACTTGGTGGAAGGCGCGAGGGGTGGTTGAACATCCCACTTGGCGTTCGACGGCATATCTCCTAGCTTGGCCGGGAATGGATGCAGAGGCTTTCTTGGATGTAGATCAGCAGGTTCTGCCGCCTCCAGCAAGAACTTGGGTGTGGGCGAGCCTTGAAACGGCACTGGGTGCAGTCTTGTTGTGGGTTGTGGCGCGTTCTGTTCCTCAAAGAGAAGCACTCTTGCGTGGCTGGATCGGGATGGTGGGTCTAATTCTGCTGCTGCACTTTGGCACATTTCAGATTGTCAGTCTCGTGTGGCAGAGCATTGGGGTCAAAGCAGTGCCCATCATGATGGCTCCGCTACGCGCTGTAGCCCTTTCCGAGTTTTGGGGCAGGCGGTGGAACCTCGGATTCCGCCTGCTTGCCCACGAACTAATCTTTCGTCCCCTGTACCGGAAAGTCGGGGCAGGATTGGCCGGATTCCTTGTTTTCGTTGCCTCAGGTCTGATCCACGATTTGGTCATCTCGCTGCCTGCTCGCGGCGGTTATGGACTCCCGACAGGATACTTTGTGCTTCAGGGAGTGGGGATAACGATGGAGCGTTCAACTTTGGGGAAGCGGATTGGACTTGGCGGTGGGCGGATTGGTCGGTTGTTTATGGCGCTGTTCGTTGCGGGGCCAGTCTTTTGGCTTTTTCACCCGTGGTTTGTGTTGCGTGTGATGCTTCCTTTTATGCACGCCATTCACGCCTTATGACAAATTCGCTCGCTGAGAGTTTCTTCAATATCGACCTCTGGGTAGTAGGGGCAGCCCATTTTGTGATCTTGTGCGCCAGTTTTCAGGTGCCATATCGACTGCGGTGGAAGACGGACTTGCAGCAGCTAATGCCTTTTAATCGTAAGCTGCTGTGGGTTCAGAGTGGATTCACGGTGTTGACAATCATTGCTTTTGGCACACTGACGTTGGTTCTGCACAATGAACTGCTGCGAGGCGACCGTGCTGCCTTGGCACTTGCATGCTTTATCGGAGTCTACTGGACTGCGCGGGTTCTAGTGGATGCGCTTTATTTCTCGCATGCGGACTGGCCTGAGGGGACAATGTTTGCGCTGGGACACATCCTTCTGACTTCTTTGTTTGTCGTGCTTGCAGGTAGCTACCTTGCTTTGTTCGTCTGGCACATCTGGCACGGTACCTTTTAGATAGCAACGCTGATGTGTGCGGGACTACGATGAAAACTCGCTTTCGTATCGTCATTCCGGCTGGCAACGGGCAGGTCGGCACTGTCCTGTCCCGACATTTCCACGCACAAGGCCACGAAGTTGTAGCCCTCGCTCGCAAACCTCTTCCAGCGCCATGGCGCGTCGTCAGTTGGGATGGAAAGAGTTTGGGCGACTGGGTATCCGAGCTGGAAAACTCTGATTTCGTAATCAACCTTGCGGGTAGAAGCGTGAATTGCCGATACACAGCGGCAAACCGCAAGGCAATCATGGACTCCAGAACCGAGACGACGCGCTTGTTAGGTACAGCGATTGGTCAATTGTCGCATCCGCCGAGCTTATGGATGAACGCAAGTACCGCAACGATCTACCGGCACATCTATGACCGACCGATGGATGAGCAAACGGGAGAGATCGGTGGTAACGAACCGGATGCACCCACCAAATGGAAGTTCAGCATCGATGTGGCGACTAGCTGGGAGTCGGCTTTCTTCGACGCTGTGACTCCGAATACTCGTAAAGTTGCTATGCGGAGCGCCATGATTATGAGCCCTGATCGCGGCGGTATTTTTGACATGTTGCTCCGTCTTGTTCGGTTCGGCCTCGGAGGAACGGCAGGAAGCGGCAAACAATTCATTTCATGGATTCATGATGGCGATTTCGTGTCTGCTCTCGAATTCTTGATTGCCCACGAAGAATTCGAAGGCTGCGTGAACCTTTCATCTCCAAATCCCGTGCCTAACAGAGAATTTATGACTGGACTGCGGAGAGCGTGGGGCACGCGCATTGGGCTGCCCGCAACCATCTGGATGTTGGGATTAGGATCGATTTTTCTACGCACAGAAACCGAACTGGTACTTAAAAGCCGCCGCGTGATCCCCGGTCGCCTTCTCGAAGCTGGTTTTCGATTCCAATTCCCGGAGTGGCCTGCCGCCGCGCAAAATCTAATTGCCCGCTGGCGGAAAGTCGAAAACATCTCGACACGGTGACTGCAACACTGCAACCTACGCGCCGCTTCTCCTGCCGTGGGAGATTCGTCTGTTGCCTCAAAATCAAATTCCTCCGGACCGTACCTCGCGTAAGAATCTCGGCTCAGGTGTCAGAGGTTGTTGGCGTGCATTTCTATTGCCTATCCCGGAATGGTGGAGAGATTTTGGCGCGGGTCGAGCAAACTCTGTCAAGGCGCGTGCCCCGCGATAGCGGCGACCTTTGGTCGGCCTTGACAGAGTTTGCGCCCGCGCTACGCTGCCATCATCCGGGGCAGGCAGCTTTCTAAAAGCCTATTCCAATGCCCATGCCGTGCTCTTGTTGCGGTGCCTTAGAGATTTCCTGCTCTGGTGCTATTGTCTGCTGCGAGTTGATCTGTTGCAGCTGCGCAGTTTGCTTTGAAACATCGTGACCGAGAGCGATGGGCAGTTTGTCGCGATCATTGGTAAAAAATTGTGCGTCGAACGCTCCCCGCGAGACGGAAACATAGGCCATACGGGTATTGAGCAGGTCTTTTGCGGCCAATTCTGTGTCCACATGAATCAGAACGCGATTCGCAGTTTGTCCCTGGCAGGAGTGGCTGGTCATTGCGTAGCCGTAGTCCAAATGCGGGTGCCTATTGGGATCGATTTGGAGTGAACGGCCAGAATCCATGTTCAGGCTCAATCGCCCAGCCCCGTCAATGCCCCTGATCACCCCCAACTCGCGGTTCGCAACTTTCGGCTCGTTGGCCGGTGCGGTGAATTGAATGCGGTCGCCAACGGAGAATCTTCGTGCCTCCTCGCGGAAGACAGAGACGCCGCACTGTCGGCGAGGATCGTATGTGCGCTCCGTTCCGTCCTGCAGCCGCACAGTTAGCCGGTTCCTGGCAGCATCAATGCTCCGCACCTGAGCATAGTGGCCTTTTCCAATCCCGGTTTCCTTTGATGCGCGGGAATAGCGCAGGATATCGCCTACTTCATACTTCGCTGCCCATGTGCGGTCGGCGCCCGTCAGTTCCTGGAGCGGAACTAGCGTTCGCACTGGATGCTGTTCGCCTTTGACCAGGCCCTTGCCTTGTAGTTCGGCGTGAATGCGGTCATTGATCTCCGTGCGGGAGCGATTATCCGGGGACACAACGAGAGTGTTCTCCGGCGACTTCGCATACTCCTTTGCGATGGCCGAGATGCGCTCGTCATGTCCGCGAATTTCGTGCACTCGGCCTTGCTGATCGAGCTTGTTAATGGCTTCCCGTACATTGCCCCGTGCGAGCTGTTGAACCACTTCCTTCAGCTCGGGGTCCTTCTGCCGCACGATCTCTTCTAGTTTGACCGTCCTCATCCCGGCATCTTGAAGCTGGGCAAACGGGCGTCCGGCTTCAACCGCTTCGTGCTGTCGCCGATCCCCGACCAGCAAGACTCGATCATTCGGACGCAGCCGCTCGATGAACTCATGCAGTTGCCGAGTGGAAGCGAGTGAAGACTCATCGATCACGTAGAGCCGTTTCTCACCCGTGTCGGGCTGCTGCCCGTGTGCCAAATGTTTCTGTAGAGTCGAAGTCTCGATGCCAGCTTCGCCAAGCTTCTGCGCTGCTCGGGATGTTGGGGCGAAGCCTTCGACCCTGTAGCCGTCAAGCTCTGCACCTTCGCGGATCACAGCGAGAGTTGTGGTCTTGCCCGCTCCGGCAACACCGTCCAGTCCCACGATCTTTTCCCGCGAGACAAGGATCTCATCCACCACTTGGAGCTGCGGAGGATTCAATTCTGGATGACGGTCTTCGGTAGCGATACGCACCTGAGGTGAAACCAGCATTGGGTCGCCATAATCCCGTCGGTTACCTTCCAACATTCTGCCGACGATCTCACGCTCCATCCGTGCCATTACTCTCGTTGTGTACTGTCTTTGTGCACCGATCTGTGAAAGTTCCTGGAACTCTCCTGTCTTGATCCGGCGCTGGAACTCCTGTCGGATGCTAGTGTAGGTAGTTTCTCCCATGCTGCGTGCCAGCGCTGTTTCCAAGATTGCGCGACCATCTTGCACCGCTGACCGCTCGAATACATGATCGCGTGCCCAAGTCACAGCACTCTGCGCTTGAGCCTTAACCTCTTTCATTCGCTGCTGACCGTGTTTGCAAGCGTGGGCCACGACCCGATCGGCCTGATATCCGTACTGCGCTGCCAGTTCGCGGTGCCGCTGCAATACCTCTCCATGGGACAAGAGTTCCTTCCGATCCCGCGTGTGGTGGGCAGCGATCTGGGCCGCTGCTGCGCCATCGATTCCTTGCTCGCGCAGATGATCCTTAATCTGTTCCCGTCGAGGGCTGGACGCGTCCAAGTACTCTTTGGTGTAGCCACGGATTTCAGGCTGCCCATGCTTCCCGCGCTCCAATTCATAGCCCAGCATTTGCAGCCGCACGGCGAGTTCGGATCGATAGACGGCAGTGACGTATCGCTGTGAAACGAACAGTTCGTGAGGCTGGAGACTGCGCGTTGTTCCATTCGCCTGCTCAGTCACGTTGAAGATGACGGCGTGCGTGTGTAACTGCGGTGCGGCATAGCCATCAACAGGACGAGCAGTATCGTGTTCAAAAGTAGCAGCAACAAACTTGCCGGTGGTCTCCGGCGCGTGAACATTGCCGATCCTGGCTTGTGTGTATCTCTCAAGCTCGCGAAGAGCCGTCCGAACACTCTCGCGATGTGCTTCCCGGACTCGTTCATCTCCTCCCACAAGTGCCGTGAGCGAAACTGACTTCGGGGCGGAAAATGTAGCGTCCCAGCCGGCGCGGTGCTCGGCGCTTCTTACTTCTTTGCCGAATTTGCCCTCGTAGGTTCTAGAAACTTGATGCCTGACAAGCTGTTCTTGAGTGTGCGGATGCTGGCCTTCGCTCAGGCGTGCGAAATGCTCACCTTCCACGCTTCCAGTAAGCTTCCACTGCTCTGCAAGCTTACCCTGCCATTCACTATGGCCCTGCTGGTCGCGGCTCCAGTAGTTCTGTTTCTCAGAGGCGAACTCACGCTCGTGATAAGTTCGCGCTTGGCTAGCCGAGAGCGGTTTAGAGATGGTAAGCATGACACAAACACCTTATTTGTCGGCTCGGTTGGCTCGGGTCAGTGCGAGGAAGTCGGCGAGGATTTTGTGTGCCTTCTGGAGCTTTGCTGCGTCCGCTTGATCACGGATTTTTACGATGGAATCGGGCAGCAATTGTGTTCCTTCTGAAATCGCTTTCGCTTTTGAATGAAACAAATTTAGCAGCGTGTATCGCAAGGCCCAGACCTCGGCAAGTAGCAATTCAATAGGATCAGGCTGTCGCTGCCGCGCTGCTTGCAGTGCAGTCTCGCGGAGCCATTCGGCGAGAGATTGGCCTGCGCTTTCAGCGGTGGCTTCGACCTCAGCCAGCTCTCGTGGAGTCAGGCGCGTAGCTATCGTTTTGGTGCGAAAGCCGGGCCTAGTCTCATCTCTAAGAGGTGCCTCGCTCCGAGTTGGAAAAGGAAGTTCGGGAGTACTCATGGGCAATCCTACTCATGGTTCTTAGCAAATGCCTGCCAGTAGCGCTGTTACGACAGTTCATGAAAGTGTTTGCGGTTCAACATGTTTACGCCAAGTGCACTCAGCAGTGTTTTTCCGTTTACGAACGTAAACGGCAGGGGCGTACGGGAACTCTGTCGCGAAACAAAACCGTTCATCCAAAACAAGTTCACGTTCGTAAACATTTCGGCGCTCGCGAGCGCTCCGCAGTTCCCAAATTGGGGGTGACGTGTCCACATTTCTTCCGGTGCGAAGCACCGCCTGTCTCACATCTCGCCATATTCCAGCGCCAACGTGTCCCACGCCTGCATCACGTCTGGCGATTGCCATGCGCGGCGAAACAGATTCTGAATGGACTTCCAGTGCTCCATAGGGAAGACGAAACTAATTCCATTGTCACGAGCACAAAAATTCACATCGAACTCTTGGCTCTCCGTGATTCCAACGTGGGCGTAGAAATAGTGCCCTTTCCATTGAACGAGTGGGCGAGTCAAATCGAGCCCTTCCAGCATCCTTCGGAATTCCGCAGTTCTCGCGTATCCATTTACCGGATAGCGTGGCGCAAGCGGTCCAGGAAAATGAAGGTAGGGAGAGAAATCGTTCCCCTCCTCTCGCACCAGATCGAGGCGGTATCCGCCCTCCTCGTGGGATGGCAATCCGCGCTGCATTGGGGCTTCAAAGTCATCGTCGTCGCCAGCGGGTTTCGGTCGTAAGGGCTTGCGGTGAACCGCGTAATGGCCTCGGGCGCACACGCGCCAGAGGGTATTCCAGTGCGGCCAAAGTACGTCGTTAAGCCGCTCGATATTGGAGAACTTTTCCTCGTCCAAAAGTGTGTAGAGATTGCGGACGGCGAGTAGCGGTCTGCGGCGTTTCTGAGCCGGGTCGCTGAGCATCTGAATGGTGCGGGTAACGACTCGACGAAGGTCCTCACTACCGACGGCATTCGGGTCCTTTGTGGCGACCTGTTTGTCCTCGGGAAGCGTCATCAAATAGAAGAAGTCTAGAGACACCTTCTTCTTTCTGAGTGCAATTGCATAGGCGGCGAGAAATGCTTCCAGAATGTCGGCCAAAGACTCATAGGAAAGCTGGCCCTGTTCGGTACTCGCAAACGACTCCGCACCCTTGGCGCAATAGTATGCAACGAGAGCCCATTCGGCCTGCGTCAGTGGTAGGTGTGCCTCCGCTTTCCTACGAATATTGAGCAAAGAATCTGTCGGCTCAGTAAGCAGGTTTGCCAATTCAAGACGGTCGTCTCTAGCCGACTCCAGCAGTTGCTTTGCGGCCTCGGATGTCGAGACGGTTTTGCCGGTCTTATGGGAAATGACTTCCTTCAGTGTTTCCAGCCTGGAACGGAGCGCCTCGGAGATACGGATCGAAATCACTGGCTGATGGGCCGTTGCCGCTTTCGCTGCCATGAGCATCCTTGACGAAATTATGTAACGTTACATATTGACTGTATTGGTACGTATAGGCTAGTGTCAAGGGCAACGTTTTTGCTCCCTGGTCATTGCTGCACACCTGGCAATCTCGGCCTGTCGGAAGAACCGGGGATGGAGTACAAAGATGAATCCAGCCGAAGATAACGAACCCTTCGTTACGCCTGAACAAGCAGCAAACTTTCTGAAGATCAGTCCAGTCACCGTGAGGAAGATGGCTCGGGAAGGGTGGCTTCCCGCACATCCGATAGGCAACGGAATCCGTAAGCGCTGGCGTTTTCGGATTTCCGAACTGGTTTCCCACATGCGGTCTCGTGTAGAGTCGGAAGCGTCATCCGTGCGCGTTTTAAGGAGGAAAGCTTCTTGAAGCGCACACAGCAAGATGTCGGAACGATCATCCGCAAGAAGAAAGCGCGAGGCCTGGATATCTGGGTTTGGCGCTTCTACGAAGTGGATGAAACGGGCGTTACGCGAAAGCGTAGCGTAATGTTGGCGGGAGATGCAGAGGAATGGCCGACAGAAGCTCACGCATGGCAGGGATCGAGGGACTTTCGATACCAGCGAATGGAACAGTCTTGCGGCCAATCGTTCGGAGCATTGGTGAAGCGATACATGCACGAAGCAATGCCCGAACGGTATTCAACCAAAAAGTCGTATGCATCCATCTTGAAGAGACACATTCTGCCGCAGTGGGGTAATGCTCCGTTAGCAGAAGTGAAAAAGCCTTTCAAGGTGGAACGGTGGTTGAAAGACCTGAAGCATTCTCCCAAAACGAAGTCGAATATAAAGGGTCTCCTGCATCGCATTTTTGAATATGCGATGAAGTGGGAAATCTTGGAGACTCAGCGGAACCCAATGCAGTTAGTTGAAATCAAGGGCGTCACGAAACGCATTCGCAAGAAGATCGTCCTCACGGTGGAGCAATACCACGCTCTTCTCGCCGAGCTTCCGTACCACATTCAGGTGATGGGCATGATTGCGATGTGCCTGGGATTGCGCGTTAGCGAAATCAGGGCATTGCAATGGCAGGACTTTGACTTGAAGCGGAGGATTCTGACGTTGGCGCGATCCATCGTCGGCAAGTATGTGTGGAACGGTGGGAAAACCGGCGCTTCGGAAGACGAAGTGGCTCTGGATTCCAAGCTGGTTTCCGTTCTGGAGGACTGGCAGAAGAGATGTGTACCGACGCCAGAGGGCTGGCTATTTGCGAATGCCGACACGAGGCGGCCAGTGCACGGCGATGTGATCCAGAAAGACTACTTGCGACCGGCAGGTGAAAAGGTCGGGCTGCTAGGAGTGGGCTGGCACACGTTTCGCCACACCTATCGAACGCTCATCGACGATGTGGGCACGCCTCTCGGGGTGCAGCAGCGCCTCATGCGGCACGCCGACATCAAGACCACCATGAACACCTACGGCTCGGCATTTGAAAGAAGCAAGCGCCGAGCCAACAGCCGGGTAGCAGCTCTTGTTTTGCCGCCGGCGATCAAAAGGCAATTGAAGGATAGGGCGAAGGAAGTTGCCCTGCAGAATTTGAAGCCCGAAACCGCCGCGATCCAGTGATTTTTGGATTGGGGACTATGCCTGTAGTCCCTAAAATCTGCTAAGTGGTTGCGGGGGGTGGATTTGAACCACCGACCTTTGGGTTATGAGCCCAACGAGCTACCAGACTGCTCCACCCCGCGAAGTCATAATAACAACCGGCTGAAGTGACGGTCAAATAGGCGGCGATGTGTTCCTCGCTCCAGCGGGAACCAACCTGGGGGCGTCACGAGCAGGCGTCGCCGTGACCGGACATCCGCGGATCGGCGTACTTCAACCTTCAACGAAGGGATTCCCGACGAGTCCTTCTGCTACCTGCAGGGTAGCGCGGGCCGGCAAACCCTCCACTAGTTTGTGTTGGGTGCACGACCGTTCGTACCCTTCACGGAACTGGCCTTTGGAGCAGCATTCCCGTATCTTTGAGTCCAGGACGGCAGGTCCAGTCGCATGAGCCTCAACACGCTGAACGACATCTTCTTCGCCATTACCGGCCGCAATGATCGCGTGGTCATGATGCACCGGCAAGCGATCCAGTGGGTGTCGATCTCTGCGAACGAGTTGTATCGGAATGTGGTCGGCGTCTCGCGGGCGCTCCTAAAATGCGGAATTCGCAAGGGAGACCGTGTCGCAATCCTCAGCGAAAATCGGCCGGAATGGACCATCGCGGACTTTGCTTGCCTGCTGACGGGCGCAGTCGTCGTGCCGATCTATACCACCCTCACGCCTGAACAAGTAGCCTACATCCTACGCGATGCAGGAGCACGAACCATTTTCCTTTCCAGCGAGAAACAGTTGGAAAAGGTAAGTAGTGTGCGGGAGCAAACTCCGCTCAAAGAGATCGCAGTGATGGATACGGTCAATAACGCACCCGCTTTCTCCATGCAGGAGTGGATGCAGGAGGGCCCCTCGGAATCCGACCCCCGGTTTGACGCTGCCGCTAGGACCGCAAATCCCGACGACCTCGCCACGATCATTTACACCTCCGGGACCACGGGCACGCCCAAAGGCGCCATGCTCACCCATGGCAACATGGTCGCCAATATCAACGTTTCACTCTCTGATTTTTCCATGGGCCAGGGCGAAATCAGCATTTCGTTTCTTCCTTTGTCGCACGTAACCGCGCGCCATGTGGATTTTGCCCTGGCCTACCGCGGCGTGACCCTAGCTTACGTTTCTTTTCTGGATCAGCTTCCGCAGGCGCTGCTCGAAGTGCGTCCCACCGTCTTCGTAGGGGTACCCCGCGTTTACGAGAAGGTGCACGCCCAGGTCGATCAGAAGGCGAAAGGCTTCCCCAAGAGGCAAATCTATCGCTGGGCAATGTCCGTCGGCCGGGCTCATCGGTCTGAGACCCTGTGCGGGCAAACGCCGAAGTCCCTTGCCTGGAAGCTGGCCGATCGGCTCCTTTATTCCAAAGTGCGGGCGGGGGTGGGGGGACGAGCGGAACTGTTCATTTCCGGCGGAGCTCCCTTAGGACGGGAATTGGCGGAGTGGTACGCGGACATCGGAATTCGCATTCATGAAGGCTACGGGCTGACCGAGACTTCGCCGGTCATAGCGGTCAACACCCCGAAGGCGCACAAGCTGGGGACGGTGGGCAAACCTCTACCGAATGTCGAGGTGCGGATCGCAGCGGACGGCGAAGTTCTGGTGCGTGGACCTTCGGTATTCCGCGGCTACTGGAATAAGGTGGAAGAAACCAAGAACGCCTTCACCGAGGGATGGTTCAAAACGGGTGACATCGGGAATCTCGACGCTGAGGGTTACTTGTCCATTACGGATCGCAAGAAGGACTTGATCAAGACCTCGGGAGGAAAGTTCATCGCGCCGCAGCCCCTGGAGAATTCACTCAAGCACAACTCACTGATTGCGGAAGCGGTCGTGCTCGGGGACAGGCGCAAATTCCCGGCAGTGCTGATTGCGCCCTGCTTTCCCCTCCTGGAAGACTGGGCACGGGCGAATCACATTGTGTTCTCCTCGCGCCAGCAGTTGATTCGCCAGGCCCAGGTACGCGAGCTTTATGAAGGACTCGTGGCCGAGCTGAACCGGGATCTCGCGCGTTTTGAGCAGTTAAAAAAGGTGGTCCTGGCCGACGAGGAGTTCTCCGCAGAGAACGGCATGCTCACCGCTAGTATGAAATTGCGAAGACGTGCCGTCGAAGAGCGATATCGGCAGCTGATCGACGCGACCTACGCGGAGGCAGAGGATAAGGCTCCCGCCCACAAGCGCTAAGTCTTGATTCCTCACCCTTCTAACCAAGTTGACTCAGGAATCGGAGAGGCTGCCCGGACCGGGCCGCGCGCTCAGCCGCAGGAAGCGCGGCTGGTTAGCCCCCGGCAGGATCGGTACGTTGGCCGGCTTGGGGGACCGGCACGGCGCTTTTCCACTGATCCACGCCAGGTGCAGGGGCGTCCAGCTTTCATTACAATAGATGCGATGGCGGACTCACTGCGGATTGCGGGCCGTGCCTTTCGTTCCCGGCTTATCGTAGGCACGGGAAAATACAAGTCGCTTCAGGAGACTGCGCGGGCGCTCGAGGCCAGCGGGGCGGAGATGGTTACGGTCGCCGTGCGCCGCGTCAATCTGGATCGCAGCAAGGAATCGCTGCTCGACTACATCGATCCTCAGCAATATTTTCTGCTACCGAACACGGCCGGATGTTACACGGCGGAGGAGGCCATCCGCACGGCGCGCCTAGGACGGGAAGTCGGGCTTTCCGAATGGGTGAAGCTGGAGGTGATTGGGGATCAGGCGACACTCTACCCGGACGTGCAAGCTACCGTCGAGGCGACGCGCGTCCTGGTCAAAGAAGGATTTACCGTCCTTCCCTACACCTCCGATGACATCGTGGTCGCCAAGCGGCTGCTCGATGCCGGAGCCAGCGCCATTATGCCGCTCGGTGCACCAATTGGCAGTGGGTTGGGAGTGCAAAACGCCGCCAATATCCGAATTCTGCGAGAGCTGATTACCGGCGTGCCCCTGATTCTCGATGCGGGAGTTGGTACGGCGTCCGATGCTGTGATCGCCATGGAACTGGGGGCCGATGCAGTACTGATGAACACGGGCATCGCGAACGCCCAGGACGCGGTGCTCATGGCAGAGGCAATGAAGCATGCCGTGCTTGCGGGGCGAGAGGCCTTTTTAGCAGGACGCATGCCGAAAAAGCTCTATGCCACGGCCAGTTCTCCGCTGGAAGGCGTCGTACGGTAGGCTCCCGCAGGCCTGCCTGAATGGGTTTGTTCGCAGCCCCAGAAAAAAGAAAAGGGCGGAACCAGTCGGCCCGCCTTTCCCACCTCAAGATCACATCATTTTCAGGCTGTCGACATGAATGCTATCGCCGGTGACGGTGCCGGTGGCCGCGATATGGTGACCCTCGTGGCCTTTCAGGGCGTCCGGATTATCGACGGTCAGGACCTTCTTGTCATCATCGGTGACGATCACGTACTTTGCGCCCTTGGCTATGCATTTCTTCATGCAACCAGCGTGACTGTCACTGGCTCCTTTCGCGCCACACTGCGAATCACTGACATAACCGTTGACAGTTGTGGTATCGGCGGCTAAGACCACCGCAACCATAAAGAAGAGAAGTAAAACCGCAAGCAGAACCAGCCAAACCTTCTTCATAGCATGCTCCTTTGCGTCAGCGGCGAAGCCGCAGATTTCAATTCCCATGCAATCCAGTCGCTTCGCTGCAGGTGGTTAGCCCGTTGCCAGCAGACCACCCAAAGTTTCCTGGGTAAAGTGATCGAACTATATCACAACCTTTTGACACGGGAGCAGCGGGATCGAAGATTTTACTTTTTCGCAGTCCTGCGATCAGGTGCTGGTGGAAGCACAGGAGTCGGGGAAACGTAGATCACTTCGCCCGGGCGTGCATAGTGCAACTGCTCCCGGGCTTCCCTCTCGATGGCCTTGGGATCGGTTTGCAGGGAGTGGATCTGCTCGGTATAGCGGACATTCTCCTGTTTTAAATCCTTGATCTGCTCCTGCAAGCTCTGAAATTCCGCTTTTTTCTGACGGTAGACGACCATGCCGTTCAAGCCGAACATAACATGCACAAAAAGCCAGGCGGTTACGACCACCACTGCCCCGGTGGCGAGATGCCGACGGATGCCGTAGAACGTGGTAAAGGTCGGGCGCAACTTCGCCATCATGCCGTCGGCCCAGGCCTCGGCTTGCCGAACCCGCTCGATCCAATGGCGGAATCCGTCCTCAGGGCTGGACACGATCCGCATCTTAGGAGGGCCCTTCACTCGAAATCCATGGCTTGGCGGCTGCACTCAGTTTCTCAAGAGACGGAGTTCACTCGCAGCTTCGGAACCAACTCGCACCACCGGCTCGGTACTCGAGAGAGGCGATGACAAACCCAAGCGCCGTTCTCGCAGATGAGCTTGGTCGCTGCGAGCCAATCCCTTCACTTCGCGGCAACTTCTCAGTGAACTTCGCCTTGACTTCGTCCGTCAAGCGAAAGTTTTCCCTTTTGGGATAAAAGGAACCAACTTTGGCAAACCGCTCCTGCAATTGGAGGCGGAGCGGTTTCCGGGGCCACGCGACCATTTCGCATGACAGCCGGCCGGCCAGGTACTTGAAACCCGCGGCATCTCATCGAAATCGATCTGGTGATGCTGGCTAAAGCAATGGCCAGCGTAGGCGCAGCCTCGGCGATGAGCCGAGGTGGGATGCCGTGAGGAGAAAGGAATCTCGGCGGCCAAGGAAGCGAAGGGTTCGCCGAGGAAACGCGAGTAGACTCAGAATGACGTTCGCTCTCCTTGGGGATGCCGTAGACTAGAAACCTGTCGAAGGATGCTCTATGACCAACAAGAGACTCGTCCTGACCTCTGCGGAATCCATGAGCCAAGCGCGAAGGATTGCCGATGCACTGATCGAGCGCAAGCTGGCGGCCTGCGTCAACATCGTCCCCCATGTGCAGTCGATTTATCGTTGGAAGGGCAAGGCGGAGGAAGCCGAAGAGTCGTTGTTGTGGATCAAGACCACATCCGAGGCGTTCGAGCAGGTATGCCAGCTGATTCGGGACTTGCACTCCTACGAACTACCGGAGTGCTTGTGCCTGACGGTCGAGGATGGCAGCCCGGACTACCTGCAGTGGATTGAGGAATCCGTGGAATGAGCTCTGCGCTCGACCGAACAGGACTTAGACGGGCCTGGTGGCGCTCAAGTTGAGGCGCCAGTAATCCAGGGCAAAGGGTGGATCGTCGCTAGAGGCTTGGCGGGTAAGTTCGTCGACGAATTCCGTGCGCAACCTGGCATCGGGAATTTGCTCGAGGTGAAGGCGAACAATGACGTTCCGCAGAAACTGGGAATACGTCGAAGCATTCTTGAGAACCGTCAGGGCAGGCTCCAGGTTGGTTTCGACCTCCCGAAATCCCACTTCCTCGAGCAACTCGGCTGCCTCTTGCGCGGTGTGATAGACCCAGGGGCTAGGGAAGTCAGCCAGCCAAGCGGCAAATCTTCGAGTGGCGGCCAAGGCGTCCATGCGCTGGCGCAGGCGGGCGAGGTTCGAACCCCCACCGCACTGGGCGCGCAGCCAACCGCCCGGACGCAGCGCGTGCAGCAGGCTCAAGAATAGCTGCTTCTGATCCGGAACCCAGTGAAAGGCGGCGGTGCTGAAGATTCCATCGAAGGCCTGCTCGAATGGGAGGTATTCGAGGTCGGCTGCCACCAATTGAACCCTGCTGCCAAATTTGGGGCGTAGATGTTCGCGGGCGGCGGCCAGCATATTCTCCGACAGGTCCACTCCTACCACTCGTCCCGCGGACAACGCCTCGAGCAACTCGGCCGTTAGTCGCCCGCTGCCACACCCTCCATCCATCAGCACTTCATGGCCGCGAAATCTCAGTCCAGCCAGGACTTTTTTACCCCAACTGACCTGCGGGCCGGAGAGACAGTGGTAGGCCGCGGCATTCCATTCGCGACCGCGCCGGGGATCCCGATCAGGCACGCACTCTTACCTTGGGGGCGAACAGCCCGCCGCGCCGGCGGGCTCGGACCGTCGGCCCATCACTCCGCTGTCGGCGCCCACGGATCGCGGTGTGCGACCGGCTAAATGGCGGCCAACGCTTGGTCGAGATCGGCGAGGAGATCCTCAACGTTTTCGATCCCGACCGAAATTCGGACCATGCCGTCGGTCAGTCCAATGGCTCGCCTGCCTTCCTTCCCGATCGACGCATGGGTCATCGTGGCGGGGTGGGAGATCAGGGTTTCCACGCCACCCAAAGACTCTCCCAGCGAACAGATGCGAACTCTCCGCAGCATCTTGTTGGCATTCGACAGGGATCCAGTTTCAAAGGTGATCATGGCACCGAAACCGGTCATCTGTTTTTTCGCCAGAGCGTATTGGGGATGATCGGGCAAGCCGGGATAGAAGACTTTTTTTACCTTCTTATGTTTGCGTAGGAAGGCCGCCACGGCGCGGCCATTGCGATCATGCTGCTCCATGCGAACCGCCAAGGTCTTCACCCCACGGAGCACCAGCCAGCACTCAAACGGGGAAAGAATAGCCCCGACGGTCTTCTGCACGAAACCAAGTCGCTCCGCCTGCTCCGGCTTGGTGCAGACCACGACTCCACCCAGGCCGTCGCTGTGGCCGTTCAAGAACTTGGTGGTGGAGTGCACGACGAGATCCGCGCCCATCTCGATGGGCTTTTGAAAGTACGGCGACATGAAGGTGTTGTCAATCGCCAGATCCACGCGCTTCGATTTCGCAATTCGGCTGATGGCGCGAATATCGCTGATCGTCATGAGTGGATTCGTGGGCGTCTCGATATAGACCATGCGAGTGGTCTTGCGCATGGCGCGTTCGACATTCCTAGGGTCGGAGGTATCCACGTAAGTGAACTCCAATCCGTAGCCGGTGAGGATCTGATTGAAAAGCCGCGGCACGCCGCCATAGAGATTGTTGCCGCAGACCACATGGTCTCCCGATTTGTAGAGGGCGCAGATGGCATGAATCGCAGCCATGCCGCTCGAGAAGACACGGGAGGCAACACCGCCTTCGAGCGACGCTAGATTCCGCTCCAGACGCGTACGCGTCGGATTGGAGGTGCGGGCATAGGCGTAGCCCTTGTGCTTGCCGATTTCCTCCTGCACATAAGTCGACGTGGCATAGATGGGCACGGTTACGGCGCCGGTCTCAAGGTCGGGTTCCTGGCCGACGTGAATGGAGCGAGTCGAAAAGCCGAGCTGCTGGTCCTTGGGCATAATGGTTCAGGGCAACCTTTTGAGCATAAACTAAAGACTTTTGTCGGGCAGAGATTCCCTCGGCGGGTGGACCAGGTGGAACAACCCCAGCACCACTACGAAAAGGACAAATCCATTCAGCCCCGCTTCCGCACCCACCGTCCCGCCGGTCAGCCAGGCGGGGCCGGCGAGGGCGCAATTGAAAAGATGACCCGATGTGACGGTTCTGGCAGTTGGGGGCGAGAACAGAAACGTCTCCGCGAAATCGACGGCCGAGTGGAAGCCGATTCCCAGCCAAAGGCTGCCGGTACGGCGCAACGCCAAAGAAAATACCATCCCGTACAGGGCGGCGGAGACAACTCCTTGCCAGGAATAGAAGGCGTCGGACAGGTGGACGAGGCCGAACAGCAGAGAAACCACGCCGGCAGCGGGCCAAAACCCGATGGCCGTCGCTAAGGTAAATTGTGCGTATCCTCGGAAGACCAACTCTTCGTACAAGCCGACCAAAAGTGTTGCCAGAGCCCACAACAGGCCGTCGGCAACCGCCCGCCATCCCGCGACCGCCCAAGGACCAAGCGAAAAGGCACCTTCCGCATCGAGCAGCAGGTAAAGGAGGGTTACCATCGTCCCTCCCCACAAGACGCCTTCCCAGAATCGTTTTCCAATAGCTCCTCGAAGCGAAAGGCCGTAGGAGGAGACCGGGCGAGCTTCGATTTTCGCCATCACCGGCAAGGCAACAAGTACCGAAATGATATAGACAACCTCAATCGTCAGCAGGGACAGGGGAGAAAAGGTGCCCTTTTGGATGGCGAAGATTCGAGCCGCCAGGCCGGGAGCCAAGCGAAGGAGCGCTACTTGAAGCAGGGTCTGGCAACCCAGCAGAAGGAGCGCGAAGATCAGCAGGCGCCAGCCCGCGCGCAGGCCTTTGCCGGTCTTGAAGATCCGGGAGAAGCCGGAACCGCGGCCGTCGTTCGCTACATTCCCATGGTCCGGAGCAGGCATGGCGAAATCCGGCAAGAAACTTGCCGAAGAATCTCACTTTCGTGAGCACAAGTAGGGTATCTGAGATTGGCGACGATTGCGATCCCCAGAGTGAGGACGAGTGAGAGCTAGACTCCGCCTTCGAAGATCTTCTTCGACAAGTACCGTTCCGCGGAATCGGGAATGACGGTCACTACGCGTTTGCCGCTTCCCAATCGTCGAGCCACTTGTAACGAAGCAACTACGTTGGCGCCACCGCTCGAGCCCGACAGCACACCTTCGTGACGGGCGAGCTGCCGGACCATGTCGAAGGCGTCGGGATCAGACACCGTGATTACTCCGTCGCATACTGTTCGATCGAAATTCTTGGGGATGAAGCTGGCTCCGATCCCTTCGACTTTGTGGCTGCCCGCCTTCCCGCCTCCCAAGATTGAGCCTTGCGGTTCGACGGCAAATGCCAACAGCTTCGGCAAACGCTCCTTCAGGTAACGAGCCACTCCGGTAAAGGTCCCGGCCGTACCGGCACCGATGACCACGGCGTCGATCTGCCCATCCATTTGTTCGAATATTTCGCTGGCGGTGGTTTCGTAGTGATAGTCGGGATTGGCGGGATTTTCGAACTGCGAGGCCAGGAAGGCTCCCGGATCGCGGGCGGCGAGCTCGTTGGCTCGCTTGATCGCTCCCTGCATGCCCTCCTCGTCTGGGGTCCGCGTGACCTCAGCGCCCAGGGCACGCATGATCATGACTTTCTCTTCCGAAAAACGCTGCGGGACAAAGAGAGCGACGCGGTAGCCGCGATTGACTCCAATCAGGGCGAGACCGATGCCGGTATTACCAGCCGTGGCTTCGACGATCGTCCCCCCGGGACGGAGCCGCCCCTGCCTCTCCGCGCGTTTGACCATACCGATGGCCGCCCGGTCTTTGATGCTGCCGCCCGGATTCAGATACTCCAGTTTGGCGTAGATTTCTGCTGTGGTATGGGAGGCAACGTGCTTGAGCCTCAACAGAGGAGTATCGCCCACGAGCTGGGTGATGTCGTCGGCAACCCGAGGGCAGGCGCGCTCGATGGTCTTCGGCACTCTCCAGGTTACGGAAAAGGAGCGGACAGCGTCAATGAACCGAAGTCACTGCTCCACTTCCTGCCCAGGGTAGTAACCGGTCCGGGTTCTGACGGTGAGTTTGCTATAGCCTTTAGCGCGGGCCTCCACGCGAACGATGCGATAGCCCCCTGCATCCTTGGGGGTCGTCGGCTTGTAGCCAATGGCGAATTGACTGCGGATGTCGTGCGCGATGTTGCGGCTGATCTCGTCCACCTCATCGGTAGTGCGGGGAAGAAAAGCGATTCCTCCAGTCTTTTGGGAGATGGTCTCCAAAGCCCGCCGGGCGCGCCTGGCCCTTTCCTCCCCCAGCAAGCCGATGGCGTACACCGCCGGACCGTTTTCTACCTGCAGGCGGCGGACCGTTTCCTCCAGGGTTTCTCGGCTGGCGTTATCCTCTCCGTCGGTCACGACAAAGATCACCTTCTTCTGCAGGCGGGCATTCCGTTTCATGTAATCAGCCGAGGCCACGATGGCATCGTAAAGCGCCGTACCACCCCTGGCCTCGACTTTTTCCAAGGCTTCTTTCAGCAGATTGATATTGCTGGTGAAGGGCTGATCGAGATAGTACTCGTCGTTGAAATTCACCACAAACACCTGATCTTGGGGATTACTGGAACGCACCAGATTGAGAGCCGCCTTGTTGACCCGGTCGCGCTTCTCCCGCATCGAGCCCGAATTGTCAATCACAATACCCATGGCGACGGGCACATCCTCACGGGCAAAAGAAATGATGGTTTGCGGCTGATTGTTCTCAAAAACCGCGAAGGCGTTCTTCTCGAGATTCATGACCAGCCGATTTTTGTCGTCGACAACCGTGGCATGCAGGACGACATTTTGTACCTCGGCCTTGAACACAAACGTAGTGTTGTCGCCGCCCTGCCGGTTTTGTTGACTCGGGGAAGCAGTGTCCTCGCCTCGGGGGGAAGCCTCCTTGGACGGCGATGCAGAGGGGGAAGCCACCGCCGCGGGCCCGGCCTGGGCGGGCGCAGCGGCACCGGCGGGAGTGGGAGGGGAGGAATTCTGCGCTCCGAGCGTCGCGAAAAGAAATAGAAAGGTCAGGAGCAGGGCCAAAACCCGGTCATTCCGATGGAGCATAGTATCCCGTCTTGGCATACACGCGGAGTGGCGGCAAACCCTTGGGCGGCAGCAGCTTGACTTTTATTTTACGCCATTTGCCGTCGTGTCCGGGATTCTTGGGACGGTATCCAAGCACATATTGGTTGCGCAGCTCGATTCCGATCTTCGTAGCCACATCGGCCAAGTCGTTGGGATTATCAATGGTAAAAGCCCGGCCCCCGGTAACTTCCGTGATTTCGCTCAGCAACTCGGGGCCCAGGCGCTCCTCGGGCGTTGGAAAGTAGTGATCGTAGATGCCGATGGCGTAAATCAGTGCGTCGGCTTCCTTCACCATGGACTTGATCTCACCCTCGGTGTAGCGGCTGTGATTGTCGCCACCGTCGGAGATAATGAGCAGGGCTTTTTTTTGATACTTTGCTTGACGCATCTTGCTAATCCCGAGGTAAATGGCATCGAGCAGCGCCGTCCTGCCTTGGGGCACGGTGTAGACCAACTTGCCCTGAATGTCGTCGACCGAAGAGGTAAAGTCGGCAATGGCTTCGGGTTTGTCGGCGAACGTGATGAGGAAGAACTCATCCTGCGGATTGGCCGTCTTGAAGAACTCGATGACGGCCTCGCGGGCACGCTCAATCTTGCTGCTCATGCTGCCACTCATGTCGAAGATTACGCCGATCGAGACCGGAGCATCTTCGCTCGAGAATGTGCGCACCTCTTGTTGCTCTTTGTTCTCAAACACCACGAAATTCTCTTTGTCGAGGCCCGTGACCAGACGGTTCATGGGGTCGGTGATGGTGACCGGCACCAGCACCAGACTCACGTCGACCTTCATCGGCTTGGTGTGGGTCTTGAGCGACGGGTCGCCACTGCTCGAGGAATCGGCTTTGGGCGGCTCAACCCGGGGAATCACATGGACGTCGTCGACGTCGACTTGGGCCCAGGCACCGAGCGACAGGGAGAAAAAAGCGATTGCCGCGACGATGGCGACCAGGCCACCTACCCACTTGGCTCGTACGGAACCCATAAATGCTCTCGTCGGCGAAGGAGGGCTACGCAAGGCTTGGCGTCAGGGAACAGGCTGACCCGCGCCCTGGGTTGCGGGCCACAAAGACCTCGTTAGCGATGATCGTACCATAGCTCCGAAGCCGTGAAACCAGGATTTTTTTCGTTCGCCCGTCTGCCCTCGATGGCCACTCGAGAGCAAGCGTTTTCTCTTTCTGCCAGGTTTTTTGCTGAGTCCCAAGCGCATTGAAATCAGTCGCCTGGCCTTGCGATCGCGATTCTCCTTCCCGCGTCCTGCGAGCGGCTTCCTACGCGGCCGGTGGATCGTCAGCCTCCTCCTTTCACAGGGCCAGCCGGCTCTTTAGTACAATGCCGAGTTCCAGCCATGGCGACGATCGCCCCCTTCCGAGCCTTGCGCTATGACCCACGCCGGGTCGATCTGGCCCAGGTGGTTACCCAGCCCTACGACAAGATCAGCCCCGAGATGCAGGAGCGTTATTACTCTGCCAGCCCCTACAACCTGGTACGGATCATTCTCGGGAAATCGGAATCGACAGACGGCCCGGCAGACAATGTCTACACCCGCGCCGCCCGCTATTTTCGCGAATGGCGGACGCAGGGCATTTTTCTCCAGGATGCCGAACCCTCGGTCTATGGTTACGTGCAGGACTTCCAGGGCCTTGATCAGCAACCCCTTGAAAGGCGGGGATTCATTGCTCTGGGAAGAATCGAGGACTACGCGGACAACGCGGTTTTTCGTCACGAACAGACCCTGGCCAAGCCAAAAGCCGATCGCCTGGAGTTGCTGCGGGCAACCCGCGCGCATTTTGAACAGCTCTTCATGCTCTACCGCGATCCCGAGAAGGAGATCGACCGTCAGCTGGCACCCAGAGTGGAGCCGGACATCTCCATCCGTGATGAATATGGGGTGCAGCACCGCCTGTGGAAAATTTCAGACCCCCAGGCTATCGCTGCTATCCGAGCTGCGATGACCGGCAAGAAACTCATCATTGCCGACGGACACCATCGCTACGAAACGGCTCTCAATTATCGCAACCAACGGAGGGCCTCGCGGGCGTCGGCGGCCGCGGGCGGAGCCAGGCGGGAGGATGCGGCGGCACCGGTTCGTGAATCCTCCGGGGCGGCCGCCTACGATAGTGTCATGATGACTTTCATCAACATGGATAGCCCGGGTCTCGTGATCCTGCCCACTCACCGGGTCGTCGCCCGACTGCCATCCTTTTCGTCCGAGGCGTTCGGCCAACGGGTCCAGCAATATTTCAAGGTCGAAGACTTGGATGCCGCGATCGACCCGTCCCGAGTCGCGGCCGTTCTGCGCCAAGCCGGGCGTGCCGGCTTTGCCCTCGTGGCGGTCACCGCCGACCGGGCGATGCTTCTCCATCAGCCGCGGGCCCTGGGATCGAGCCTCTTCGCCGGCCTCTCGTTTCGGCAGCAATTGCTCGACGTCGTTCAACTCCACCAGCTGGTACTGGAGGGTGCGCTCGGTATCTCGAAGGAGGCGGTTCGCGAGCAGCAGAACATCAGCTATGTTCGCGAGATCGGCGAGGCACTCGATCGGGTGCGCAGTGGTCGAGCGAATGTGGCCTTCCTGATGAATCCCGTCCGCATCAGCCAGGTCGAAGATATTGCTTTCGCGGGGGAGGTACTGCCGCAGAAATCAACCGACTTTTATCCTAAGTTACTCAGTGGGCTGACGATTTATGCGCTCGAATAATTTCTCTCGCCAGCATCGCGCACGATGAGCGAGTCGAAGAAGGAGATTTGAAGTTGTCGTATTCGTTCCGGTCCTCGCTCGTTCTCCTCCGGTTCCTCGCCTTGGCCTCCGTGCTTGTCTTTTCGAGCTCTACTCCGCAAAAGCAACTCTCGGTCTATTCGAAAGCCGCGAACTATTCGGTGGTGGTGGTCGAGCGCAACAACACGGATTACCTTGGGCTGCTCGAATTGCTCGAGCCTTTGGGCACGGTCACTGTCCAGGTGAACGGAGAGCATGCGAAGTTTCGCTATAACGATGTGGAGGCTGATTTTGTAGCCGGGCGGACGCGGGTCCGCGTGCACGGCAGCGACCTTGACTTGCCGTCAGCTTTTTTGCTCGAAAACAGCCGCGGCTTGGTCCCCATTTCGGGTCTGAGCGCGTTGCTGCCGCAAATCCTCGGGAGCCCGATCACGCTGAATCTGAGCGGACGCCGGCTCTTCGTGGGCGACGTCGCCATCCACTTCACGGCCGTAGTGATGAAGACCGTACCACCAAAGCTGGTGATGAACTTTGGCAGCCCGGTCAACCCCATGATCGCCACCGAGCCGGGCAAGTTGGAGATGACCTTCACCCATGATCCGGTGGTGGCACCGGGATCCCAGACGCTCACGTTTGACAGCAAGGCCATTCCCTCGGCGACCTTCGAGGAGAACAATGGCATGGCCAAATTGCTGGTTACGACCACGGTTCCAGCCATGGCAAGCTTCGGCAACGATGGCCGCACCATCACCATTACGCCGGCCGCGCCACCCGCTCCCCCGGCGAACATGCCACCTTCGGTGCCGAGTGCGGGGCCGACCGTGCCTCCCCCGTCGGTGGCTGGGGGCGAGGCGAGAAGCTTAGCCTCAGGCACACCGCGTGTGTTTGTGGTGATTGACCCGGCTCATGGGGGAGACGAGCGCGGAGCCGCCTTGACCGACCAGCTCCCGGAAAAAAATGTCACCCTCGCCTTTGCCCGGCGCCTGCGGACGCTTTTTGATTTGCGCGGACTAAGCGCCTGGCTGACGCGGGATGGCGACCCTACGCTGAGCCCGGATCAGCGCGCCGTGATGAGCAATGCCTCCGGCGCGGCCATCTATATCGCGGTGCATGCCACATCCGAAGGCAACGGAGTGCGCCTTTACACCGCGTTGATGCCGAGCGGCGGCCAGAACCAGGGCTGGTTCCTCGATTGGGAAACGGCGCAGAGCTCGTTTGAAGAGCTGAGCCAGATCGCCGCGGCCAGTGTAGCGACGGGGCTGGAGAGTAAGAAGGTTCCGGTGCGCAGCCTGAGTGCTCCCCTGCGGCCGCTGAACAATCTTGTGATGGCCGCCTTCGCCATCGAGATTGGCCCGGAGACCCAGGACATCTCCCAACTCAGCTCCCCGGAATATCAGCTGCGGCTGGGAGAAGGCGTGGTGTCCGGAGTCGCAGAGATACGCGATCAGCTCGAGGCTCGTCGAAAATGATTCCTCGCCAGCTGATGATCGCCGTCACCGCTCTGGGTATCATGGCCTCGGGAATGAGCTTGTATGTTTGGCGGATGCGCGGAACCGTGGCCCAAACCGCGGCGATCACCCCGAACACCCAGCCGGTGGCGCCACCGGCCGCAGGCCCGACCGAACAAGTCACCCTCTACGTTGCTTACGATGAAGGCGGAATGCTGCGCGCCCGGCCGGCCCGCATTCCACTTCCCAATGGTCGTCAGGAACGCGCGGAGGAGCTACTGCGGGCTCTGGTTGGTATCTATCTTGGCAAATCCTCCCCTCACGTCCTCGGAGCCGGATCGGAGATTCGAGGCGTTTATCTGGCGGATCCGGGATTGGCCGTGATTGATCTCAACGCCGCGTTTGCCAACGGCCACCGCTCCGGCGTACTGGTCGAAGAGCTCACCCTTGCCTCGCTCCTGGCCACTCTGTCGGCCAACATTCCAGCCATCGCGCGGGTCAAAATTCTCGTCGACGGCAAGGAGCGCGACAGCCTCGCTGGCCATGTCGATCTGACCGCCTTCTATGACGTTTCTCGAGTGAACCAACTCGTGACCCAGCTGACGATGGAACCGTGAAAGGGTCTTCCCTGTCTTCCCTCAGGCGGAGCTTTCGTGTTTGTCCAAGGCTTCAAGTTCGGTGCGAGCCCGCTCTAGGATCGCGCGGATTTTTGCGATGCACGCGGAATCGTGGGATCCGCGTGTGGCAGCACGAAGCGCCGCTTTCAGCAGTTCTGCCGCCGGCCGCGCTACCTCGGCGGCTTCCGGCCCGATCCAGGGTCCCCAGCCTTCCCATTGTTCGGCACGCTGCCAAATGCGCCGGACCGCCTCCGCCTCACGCGTGAGCTCCTGCCTGCCAGCTCCGGTGAGGCGATAGGTGCGCTTGCCATCCTTCTGATCGGACGTCACCAGTCCTTCGTCTTCGAGCTGCTGGAGCGCCGGATAGACGGCTCCGGCGCTGGCGCGATAGATACCCCCCGACCGCGCCTCGAGGTCCTTCATGAGTTCATAACCGTGTTTCGGCCCCTGCTCGAGAAGAGAGAGTAGCGCAAGCCGAACTTCACCCGGACCGAAGAACCGACTCCAGCGACCGAAGCGACCACCGATCCAGGGGAAAAATGCAGCTCCGAAGGGAGCCAAACTCTGGGCCGACCACCAACTTGAACATCCCCGATACATCGAAATACCTCCTCCAACGATATGCCTTCAATAATGTCTTTAAGTATATCTAAAGATAGTTCTAAAGCAATAATGGCTATGAATTTTGAGTCGCTTACTGAACAGTGCCGTACCCCCTTCCGAGGTAGAAAGGGATTTGCGGTGGCGAACTCCGCGGAGACCTTCGGATAGATGGACCCACGTGGCAAGGGTCCTCGGATGGACCTGCAAACGGTCACCCGCATCTCCTGGCTTCTCCTGGTTCGGCCACCGTGAGGAGCACTACAAGATGCACGCTAAAGCATGTAATATGCTTTGCAGACTTGAGCCTGAAGTCGCCGGCGAAAATCAAGCTGCGAATTCATGGCTGGCTACCTCGTCGAAAGAATTGCAGCGCCCACCGAGTACACAGTTCTTTGACACAGCCGACCCTTGGTCAGGCAAGTTCTCGCCAGCCATTGAGCCGTGTCTACCTGCGAACAGTATGTTGTCCACCGTCCGCTCTCGGACCACCGGGCCTGTGAACCCAACACGGCAGGGGTCGAAGAAGAAGCTGTCGAAAACATTCGCGACAAGGGAAGAACCACCCTGCGTCGGCCGTGGGGAATGTCAAAATGCCTGATCGCTCAGATAATCGAACACCCGAGCAGATGCGGCCGGTCAATATCGTGCCGGACTTCATCAGCACGGCCGAGGGTTCCGTGCTGATCGAACTCGGAAACACGCGTGTCATTTGCACCGCTTCGCTCGAGGAAACGGTACCTCAGTTCCTGCGCAACACCGGCAAGGGCTGGATCACGGCGGAGTACAGCATGCTGCCGCGGTCGACTCTGACCCGCACCCCGCGCGAGGTGAGCAAGGGGCGGCCGAGCGGACGCACCCATGAGATTCAACGCCTCATTGGCCGCGCGCTCAGGGCGGTTACCGACCTCGACCATCTCGGCGAGCGCACGGTGTGGATCGATTGCGACGCGATCCAGGCAGATGGCGGAACGCGCACGGCGGCAATCACCGGAGGTTTCGTTGCCCTGGGACTGGCGCTCGAGAAATTGGTGGCGGCGGGCACGCTGAGCACGGTGCCTCTGCGGGATTTTATCGCCGCCGTCAGCGTGGGGATCGTGGATGGCGAGATTCTACTCGACCTCTCCTATGAGGAGGATTCACGGGCTGAGGTAGACCTGAATTTCGTGATGACCGCAGGCCGTAAGCTGGTGGAGGTGCAAGCCACAGCCGAGCGCCAAGTCTTCGATGAGCAACAATTGGAGAAGATGCTCGTCCTGGCGCGCGATGGCGTGCAGTCGCTGATCGCCAAGCAGCAAGCGATTTTGGGAGTACTAACCCTGAGACAATAGCTCGAGCAGAGGGTTCGTTTCCTTGGCCGTCATCGTCTCCGCCGCCCGCGGTGAAAACATATTACAATAAGGTTCGCGCGCGCTCACTCCACTGCTAGGAGGCTTTATGAGACTTACCCCTGGAAAACTCGCGGGGCTGCGAAGGGTATCGACCGATCGCGGCGTCATCGCGGCGGCCGCGATGGACCAGCGCGGTTCACTGCAGAAGGCGCTGGCCAAGGAAAAGGGCGGCACCGTCACCGACGCCATGATGGAGGAATTCAAGTCCCTGGTCACCGAGGTGCTCACTCCCCATGCCAGCGCCATCCTGCTCGACCCGGAGTGGGGCCTGCCGGCCTCCAAGCGCCGCGCGAAGAAGGCAGGCTTGCTCCTGGCTTACGAAAAGACAGGGTACGACAAGACCGGTCCCGGTCGCCTTCCCGATCTGCTCGATCACTGGTCGGCTCGCCGCTTGAAAGAGGCCGGCGCCGATTGTGTGAAGATTCTGCTTTACTACACCCCTTTCGATCCCACACCCATCAATGAGGCCAAACATGCCTGGGTGGAGCGCATTGGGGACGAATGCCGCGCCAATGATATCCCCTTCTTCCTCGAATTTGTCGGCTACGAGGAAGCCTTGGACGAGAAGGGTTTGGAGTACGCCAAGAAGAAGCCGGAAATCGTAATGGCGAGCATGAAGGAGTTCAGCAAAGATCGCTACGGCGTGGACGTTCTCAAGGTCGAAGTGCCGGTCAACATGAAGTTCGTCGAAGGCGTGAAGTGTTATGCGGGGCAAAAGGCGTACAGTAAAAAGGAAGCGATGGACTTATTCCGGCGAGCAGCGGGCGTCGCCACCAAGCCGTTCATCTACTTGTCCGCTGGAGTCAGCAATGCCGAATTCACGGAATCGCTGGAACTCGCCGCCGAAGCAGCGGTGAAGTTCAATGGCGTGCTCTGCGGACGCGCTACCTGGAAGGAGGGCATTCCCGTTTACGCCAAGCAGGGCCCGGATGCCTTCCGCAAGTGGCTCGAGGGCGAAGGCGTGAAAAACATCAACAACGTGAATGATCGGCTGAAAGCCGCATCGCCCTGGTACCCGATTTATGAGGCCGAGCCGGCTATGGCCGGCGCCTAGCCGTCGGGTCGTCCGCCAGACGCGCTTCGGCTTACCTACTCCCATTCGATTGTGCCGGGTGGCTTCGAGGTGATGTCGTACACCACCCGGTTCACGCCTTGGACTTCGTTGACGATGCGGTTGGAGATGGTTTGCAGAACCGCAGGCGGCAGCGGCACCCAGTCGGCCGTCATGCCGTCTTCGGAATGCACCGCACGGATGGCGCAGGTGTAGGCATAGGTCCGCTGGTCGCCCATCACCCCGACCGACATTACCGGCAAGAGCACGGCAAACGATTGCCAGATTTTTTGGTAGAGTCCCGCCTTCTTGATCTCGCCGACCACGATAGCATCGCACTCGCGAAGAATTTCCAGGCGCTCTTTTGTGACCTCGCCCACAATGCGGACCGCCAGACCCGGGCCGGGAAATGGCTGTCGTTGCAAAATTTCTTCCGGCATTCCCAAGTCACGACCGATCTTGCGGACCTCATCCTTGAATAATTCCTTCAGAGGTTCGATGAGTTTGAGCTTCATCTTCTCCGGTAAACCGCCCACGTTGTGGTGCGACTTGATCACCTGCGAGGGCCCGCGCACGGAACGCGATTCGATCACATCGGGATAGAGCGTGCCCTGGACCAACCACTCGACTTTGCCTTCCGTCTTCTCAATGCGGTGGGCTTCCTCTTCGAATACGGCGATGAATTCGTTCCCGATGATCTTGCGCTTCAACTCCGGGTCGGTGACGCCCGCCAACTTGTGCAAGAAACGATCGCTCGCATCCACGGCGTCCAGGTGCAAGCCCAGTTTGTCGCGCAGGCTCTGTTGCACCTTGGGGAATTCGTCTTTGCGCAACACCCCGTTGTTGACGAAGACGGAAGTGAGCCGGGTGTGGCCCTCTTCATCGCGCAGAGCGCGGTCGACCAGGGTGGCGGCCACGGCGGAGTCTACACCTCCGGACAGCGCGCAAATGGCACGGCCGTTCCCTACCGCCTCCCGCACGTTGGCGATGGTCGCATCGATGAAGTGCTGGGGAGTCCAATTCGGCTGGGCGGCACAGAGGCGAAGGGCGAAGTTGCGGAGAATCGCCGTGCCGTGCTCCGTGTGTCGAACCTCGGGATGAAATTGCACGGCCCACAGTTTGCGCTCCGAGTTCTCAATCGCCGCGATCGCGCTTGCCGAACCGGCGGTCGAGCGGAACCCTGGGGGCAAGGCCACTGCTTCATCACCATGCGACATCCAAACGCTGAAGGTTTGCGGCAGCGAGTGAAACAGTCCCACCGCCCGGTCTTTGATCTCCACGCTGACATGGCCATATTCGCGCTGCTCGGCGGCACGCACCGTGCCGCCCAGCGCGTGCACCATCCACTGCAGCCCGTAACAGATGCCCAGCACCGGGACACCGAGGTCGAGGACCGCCCGATCGGCACGCGGAGCATCGCGGTCATAGACGGACGAAGGTCCGCCGGACAGAACAATCCCTACCGGCGAGTAGCTGCGAATCTCCTCCAGGCCGGCCGTGCACGGCAGCACCACCGAATAGACATTTTGCTCCCGGATGCGGCGTGCGATGAGTTGAGAGTATTGCGACCCGAAGTCAAGGATGACGATGGATTGGGTTCTCACAGACGAGTCTCTCAGATTTACGACCGCAGTGTAAAGATGAACTCCCGGGCAATACCGCAGGCAGCGCCGATCTAGCGCCGATCTGTGGTTTCCACAGTCAGTTCGCTTCGGGTGTATCGCTTAGAATCAGCTCGTCAGGGTCCAGGGCGACCGAAGTCGCACTCGGCGCTGAATCCGGACTTCTCCCGGACGCGAGCGGAATCGCCCTCGGGGAAACCGGCGCCGAGGGCAGCTCAACGATTCCCACATAGGCTGCCAGACGGCCGATGTAGAGAAAATCCACCGCGGCAAAATAGAGCAGGCTCACCAACCCGACCCCGGCGAAGACTGCCCCTCGCGGCAGGACTTCAGCCAGGCCCAGCGGGAATGCCACGATCGCGGTAGCGGCCAGGAAAGCCGTAAGGTGCGCCAAAGAGAACCAGATGCCGGGCGCAAGGACGGAGCGAGAACGCTGGCGAACCAGGTCCACGGCGGAGGCAATCGCCCTAAATGTATCCCGGGCCTCGACCACCACGAAGATCGCGGCGAGCGAGAGAAACCAGTTCATCACCGACCAAGCCGACCACACCAGGACGAGGACCGACAGGGAGACGAGAAAGGCTGCGGCCGGAATCGAATTTTTCGGTGAAGAGAGAGCTCCGCCAATCAGGAAAGCGGCGAGGCCGCCAACACAGGCCGCCAGCATCCCAGCCATCCGGAGAAAATTGAGTCCCAACAGCGAGCCCAGGTCGGACAGTCGTAGATCTTCTTTGGCGCCGGTGGCTGTGCGAGAGGTCTGGCTTTCACGAAAATAGGCCACCAGGGCTTGGAGGGTCGCTCCCCGTCCCAGGGAAGCCATGCCCAGCCATCCGATGGAAAAGGCCACCGCCAGCGCCAGCGAGGCTTCCATCGCGCGCCAAGCGCTACCGCTGAAGATGCGTGCCATGGCTTGCGAGATCAGCCACGGCTGCCCGGTTCTCAACAACAGCGAATCACCGGGACGGACCGGCAAAGTATCCAGGTATTCGATCAAGGAGACCAGAAGGAGAGTCGCCGAAGCCGCACCGAAGCTCCAGCGCCAGGCGATCTCTGCCAGACCGACCGACGGCCGCTGCAGCATGGCTTTGAAGCCTTCGAGCGTGGGAGAGCGCGATTGCATCCCCAGCATTATCGCACTCAGCCTGAAATTGATCTGCCAAGGGAAGTCACCTTCCTCATCTATCAGAGACCAGGGAACCGGGATGAGACGCGAGAGGAACGCCTGCCTGTCGAACCGCAGGCGCTTTTGCGCTATCGCACGACAACATTGACGAGTTTGCCGGGAACGACGACGATTCGTACGATCGTCTTGCCTGCGATCGCGGTTTTTATCTTCGCGTCCTCCAAGGCAGCGTCGCGAATTGTGTCTTCCGAGGAGCCTGCGGCAACCCGCACCACGGCGCGCAATTTCCCGTTGATTTGAACCGGAATCTCGATCTCCTCTTCTTTCGCGAGCACGGGATCGTATTTAGGCCAGGGTACCCGCAAGAGTGTTTCCTTCTGCCCCAGCAGCTCCCAGAGTTCGTGCGCCAGATAGGGGGCGAAGGGCGCTAGAAGCACCACGAGATTGCGCTCGATCTCGGCCAAGAGAGCGACATTGGCAGGCGCGGTTGCCCGCATTCCAACCTCTTCGAACGATTGCAGCTCATTCACCAACTCCATGATGGCGGCGATCGAGGTGTTAAAGTGCCACCGCCCCTGAAAATCTTCGGTCACTCTTCGAATGGTCTGATGAAGCTTGCGCTGCAAGGCCCGGGCCTCGGGTTGGAGCTGTTCGGGTTCCGAGCCTTCTCGACGAACCGGGGTGGAAGCAACCGGCTGCGTCTCTCGCCCATGCGCGTGCCGCGCAACCAATCGGTACACCTTTCCCAGGAATCGATAGATGCCCGCAATGCCATCGTCCTTCCAATCGAGATCGCGATCGGGCGTTGTGGCAAACAAACTGTACAAACGCGCGCTGTCCGCGCCAAAACGCCGCACCATATCGTCGGGAGAAACCACGTTCCCCTGGCTCTTGGACATCTTGGCGCCGTCTTTGATCACCATGCCCTGGGTAAAAAGGCGGTGTACCGGTTCGTCGTTCTTCACCAAACCCATGTCACGCATGAATTTCGTCCAAAAGCGTGAGTAGATGAGATGGAGGATGGCGTGTTCAACCCCCCCGATGTACTGATCAATGGGAAACCAATAGGCGACAACCGTCGAATCAAAGGGAACCTCGGCGTCCTGCGCATCGGTGTAGCGGTAGAAATACCAGGAGGAATCGACAAACGTGTCCATGGTATCGGTTTCGCGTCGTGCCCGTCCCCCGCATTTTGGGCAGCTGGTATTCACAAATTCTGGAACCCGGGCAAGAGGCGAGCCGCCGGTCAAGGAAATGTCCACGTTCTCCGGCAAGATCACGGGCAAGTCCCGCTCCGGAACCGGAACGATGCCGTCCTTCTCGCAATAGAGCATCGGGATCGGTGTACCCCAGTAACGTTGGCGGGAGATGCCCCAGTCCTTCAAACGATAGGTCACGGTTGATTTGCCGAAGCCCTGCTTTTGGGCATGGGCAGACATTCTCGCGATCGCGTCCTCACTACTGAGGCCGCTGAACGGCCCGGAGTTCACCAGCATTCCCTCGCCAGTGAAGGGGAGCGGCGGCTCCACCGTGGTTTCCTCGGGATCCTCGGGCAGGGGAAGGATGACGAGCCGGATCGGCAAACCATACTTTTTGGCAAAATCGTAATCGCGATCGTCGTGGGCGGGCACGCTCATGATCGCGCCCGTACCGTATTCGGTCAGGATGTAATTGGCAATCCAGATGGGGAGCGGCTCGCCGCTGTAGGGATTCACCGCGTACCGTCCGGTATTGACACCGTGCTTTTCGATGGCGTTGATGTCGCCCGCTTCTTTGGCTTTGCGCTGTTCGGCGAGGAGTTGATCTACTTTGACACTAAGGTTCGGATCTTGGGCGATGAAGTCGGCAACCAACGGATGCTCCGGAGCAAGCAGCACCGAGGTTGCGCCATAGATCGTATCGACCCGGGTGGTGAAGACCGGGATTTTCGAACCCGCACGGCCGGCCGGCCCCTCAAGCCGAAAATCCACCAACGTACCTTCGCTCCGACCGATCCAGTTCCGCTGCATGGTGCGGACTCGTTCCGGCCACGCACCGAGTTTGTCCAAATCGCGAAGCAACTCCTCCGCGTATTCGGTGATGCGGAGGAACCACTGTTCGAGCTCGCGTTGCTCGACCGGCGTGTCTTCATGGCGCCAGCAACAGAGGTCGACGACCTGCTCGTTGGCCAAGACGGTGGCGCACTTCGGACACCAATTGACCTTACTCTTCTTCCGGTAGGCGAGACCCTTCTCGTAAAGCTTGAGGAAAAACCACTGGTTCCAGCGGTAGTATTCCGGGAAGCAGGTGGTCACTTCCCGGGACCAGTCGTAAGCGAAGCCCAACCGCGTCATCTGCTGCTTCATGTTCGCGATATTGCGAAGCGTCCACTCGCGTGGCGGGGTATTGGCAGAAATGGCGGCGTTCTCGGCCGGAAGCCCAAACGAGTCCCAACCCATGGGGTGCAACACGTTGTAGCCATTCATCCACATGTAGCGGGCGAGGGCATCGCCGATCGAGTAATTGCGGACGTGGCCCATATGGAGCACGCCCGAAGGGTAGGGCAGCATTTCGAGAACGTAATACTTGGGCTTGGTGGAACTCTGCTCGGCCGCATAGAGGGACGGATCCTGTTGCCAGCGTTCGAGCCACTTGGCCTCGATACGCTGCGCGTCGTAGCGCTGGTCGCGGTGGGAATCGCCATTGCGATTCTCGTGGGCCAGGGATGTGGTTTCTTCCTGCGGCATAAAGCTGTAATTCTACAATGAGAAGAGCCACCCGCGGCTCCCATGCGGCAAGGCTCGACCTAGCACTCGGTGGGAAGCCTTTCCTTCAAGCCTTCTGCCGGGGCGGCCGCGGCGACGCGGATCGGGCCCTGGTGGCCACCAGTCTCTTGAGCGCCGCCACATTTCTTCGGTCATCTCCCGGCGTATCGATCGGCGTTTCGGCAATGAAAGCGGCGTGACTCAAGCGAGCGTCGTTCAGCAAACGGCGGAATGGTTCGAGCCCGATCTCTCCCCTTCCGATGTGCTCGTGCCGGTCCAGCCTTGACCCACGGGCGGCCTTGGCATCGTTGCAATGCCACACCGGAACATTGCGCAAACCGATGGTCGAATCGACGTTCGCCAACGTGGTGCGCCATCCAAGCTCACTCACGATATCGTACCCCGCGACATGGGTATGGCACGTGTCCAGGCAGGCAGCGATGGGGATGACGCCTCGCAACCGAGCCAACACCTCCGCCACTTGTTCGAAAGTCCCACCCAACGAGTATTCTGCGCCCGCCGTGTTTTCGATCAGAATGGTGAGATTGCCTCTGGCAAGATCGAGCCCCTGGGTTGCTACGGCGATGGCAGCCGCAGTCTGCCTGAGTCCGGCTTCACGATCGGTGCCTCGGAAGGAGCCCGGATGCAGGACTAAATACTCGGCGCCCAGGGCCAAGGCACGTTCGACTTCCCCCCGAAACGCTACGATCGATTTCTCGAGGAACAGCGGGTTGCTGGCGGCCAGATTCACCAAATAATTCGTATGGATCACTAAAGGCTTTAGCTCGTACTTATCCCGCAGACGGCGCATTTCGTCGCATTGCCGCCGACTTAATTCACAGGGGGCCCACTGGCGAGGACTCGAGGAGAAGATCTGCAAGGCGTTCGATCCCAGCCGATAGGCGCGCTCGGCGGCGTTTTCGACCCCTCCGGCTACCGAGGTATGGATGCCAATCCGGCGCGAGCACCGCAGCGGCGGACGCTTGGGCGACACTCCTCTGAGCATGTCCTGCTCACGGGCCAGGGAATGGGACATCAAGCAAGTATAACCAGGGTCATGAGATGTTCCGGGATCAGCGTTGCCGACCCCGGGGTTCGGTTCTGACCGCGAGATTACTCTCGTACTGTCAAACCGGTCTGCGTCATTGATCCAGGGTAGACCCTATGCTCAGATGAATTGATCACAGGGCATGCACTCGCATCCGTGTCCCTGGAGGACGCTCATGCTGTGGTTCTTTCTATTCTTTCTGGTCTCCGGATTCTGCAGTGTTCTCTACGAGATCGTGTGGCTGCGGCTCGCCATGGCACAGTTCGGGGTTACGAGCGCCATGGTCTCCATCGTACTTTCCGTGTTTATGGCCGGGCTCGGCCTAGGTTCTTGGGTTAGCGGCCGCCTGTTGCGGCGATACGCGAACCTTGCCGCCCCGCCAGCGCTTAGGATCTATGCGCTTACCGAATTTCTAATCGGGACATCCGCTCTATTGGTGCCCCACGAATTGCTCTGGGGTCGCGCATTTCTGGAGCGGGCTGGGCTCTCGTCCTCGGCCGCGTTCTATTTCGCGTCGGGTCTTTGCGTCGCGCTCGCTTTGGTCCCCTGGTGCGCTTCGATGGGCGCCACCATCCCGGTTGCCATGCTGGCCATCAAGCGCAGTTTTCAGGCTGAGTCGTCGGGATCATTCAGCTATCTCTACTTCTCCAACGTATTGGGTGCGGTGGGCGGTGCCCTGTTACCGCCACTGTTAGTCGAGATCTTTGGGTTTCACGGAACCCTGAGCGTCGGCATGGTGCTCAACTATCTTCTTTGCTTATCCGCTCTTGCGCTTTCCGCCCGCAGGCGGGAAGCACAACCCGCCGCCCCCGAGATTCGAGAGTCCGTTCCCAGCGGTACCTCGGGTTCCCAAGATATACGAGCCCTCATCCTGCTGTTCACGACCGGCTTGACCAGTATGGGCATGGAGGTAGTTTGGATCCGCCAGTTCACCCCTTACTTGGGGACGATGGTGTACTCGTTCGCCCTAATCCTCGCGGTCTATCTTGCCGCGACCTTTGCCGGTTCCTGCCTCTATCGCCAGCGAAGGCGGAGCCATCAGTTCGAAGGATCGCTGACCTGGGCATTGCTGGCACTGTTCGCCGTTCTGCCGGTGGTGATGGCCGATCCCCACTTTAACCTTGGGGCGTTCTCCCGGATCGTGTTGGGCATTGGCCCCTTCTCGGGAATCTTGGGATTTGTTACCCCGCTGCTTGTCGATCGTTGGTCAGGAGGCGATCCGGACCGCGCCGGGACCGCATACGCCGTGAATGTCGTGGGCTGCATTCTCGGCCCGCTGCTCTCCGGCTTTCTGCTTCTTCCCTATCTGAGCGAGCACTGGGTGCAGGGGCTGTTCTCGCTGCCCTGGTTAGCCATGGCAGCCTACCCGGAGTGGTCATCCACGAAGGGCTATCAGGCTTCCCTGGGCAAGAAGGCGCTGTCCTATGCGATGTTGGCGGAAGCGTTGATCCTGGTGGCATTAGCGCGGGACTATCAAGAGAGATTCCCTGCCAGCAGTTGGGTCCTGCGCGACGACACGGCCACGGTGATCGCCTACGGCGACGGCGCACAAAAGCGCCTGCTGGTGAACGGAGTGGGCATGACGGGACTCACCCAGATCACCAAGATGATGGCCCACCTTCCCTTAGCCTTCCTCGACCACCCGCCGCAAAACGCCCTGGTTATCTGTTTTGGCATGGGAACCAGCTATCGATCCTTGCTGTCCTGGGGCATTTCGGTGACCGCGGCCGAATTAGTGCCGAGCGTGCCGAAGATGTTTCCTTACTTCCATGCCGATGCCCGGCAAGTGCTGAGTTCTCCGCGGTCAAGGATCGTAATTGATGACGGGCGTCGCTATCTGGAGCGCTCCTCGGCACACTACGACGTCATCACCGTCGACCCTCCACCGCCGGTGCAAGCGGCGGGATCGAGTCTTCTCTACACCAAGGAGTTCTACTCCATCATTCAGCAGCGGTTAGCCCCTGGTGGAATCTTGCAGCAGTGGCTGCCCGAGGGAGACCCCGAGGTCCGGGCTTCGGTTACGCGCGCCCTGACCGAATCCTTTCCTTATGTGCGCCTGTTCGCCTACAACCCGCAATGGGGTTTCCACTTTCTCGCCAGCAACCGCCCGATCCCGCAGCGCTCGCCGGCGGAACTGGCGCAGCGCATGCCGGCCGCAGCCGTGCGCGACATTGAGGAATGGGTGCCGTCCCTCGATGCCGAGCATATCTTCTTGGCCGTGCTGCTGGGAGAGCGGTCGCCGGCCGAAATGATCGCGGCTTCGCCCCAGACTCCGGCCATGCAGGATGACCGGCCCTTCAACGAGTATTTTCTGATTCGCAGCCTCGAGCGCGGACAGATTTCGCTCGAGCGCACATCGCTCAATCCCTGATCCTCACCGGGTTCGGGAAACGGACTGGCTGCGTTCGAGCTCGGCTACCAGGCCTCAAAGTGGGCGCGGCGATTCTGCTCCCAGCAGCTTTCCTCCGATTGGGTGCAGATCGGGTAGAGTTTCCCCCAGCCAACGGCGTGCACGATCCGGTCGGCCGGGACCCCCATTGACACGAGCGCATCCTTGGTGGCGGTCGCCCGCATATCGGAGAGCGCCAGATTGTAAACGATATCTCCGCGCTCGTCGGCATCACCCTCAATCGTGACGATCACACTGGGATGATCCTTTAACCATTGCGCATCCGATTCCAAAATCGACCGATCCTCGGCCCGCAATGCGGCGCGGTCGAAATCGAAATGAATATCCTTTACGTTTTGCTCGACCATTTGCTGCTCGGTTGCATTCGCCAGAGGAGCCGGGGTGGACGGCGAAGCGCCCAGGCTGTTTCCTGCAGCGAGCGACTCGTTCTGCGACTCGGACGCCGACCGCGATTGCGCAAGCAAGGGACCCACCGCGAACAAAACCACGGCTAATATGACTAGAATGTTTTGCTTCATGTGTTCCTCCTAAGCGGTTCTCTTAAAGCATCTTGCCTCCACTCGAATACCCGCCAAATGCTGCCCTCACTGTACGCCAGCTGCCGTCGGAGATCCTCTGTATGAGTGGGTGACTTTCAGGTGCACAACCGGCTAACCCAACCGGCCTACTACCGCCTTTCGAGTGTCAATAGGGGGGAAATAACGGCGCCGAATCGCACCTGACCGTTGGCCATGCTTTCAGGGACTCGTGACCCTCTCCCATCGGCATCACCCGGCTATAGGGACGCATCGCCTCCTGCCTTCGCGCTGGTCGACCGCGGTCGGACACAGACCTTGGAAACGATCGCGGTTCACTCGCTCTACTCGTAAGCGTTTGGTCAACAACCGCTTCGGCAGTCAACCTTCGAGAAACCGTAAAGGTCAGTAAGGATGCGAGTGCCGAGATTGAGGATGCTCAAGCGGCAGCAACCCCTTAAATGAAAGCCTGGTTTGCCGCACTCCCGCGGTTGAAGATAAACTTAAGCTCGTCGAGGTGACATCTTGTTAGTGGTAATGCAGGCGCACGCCGGCGAAGACCAGATCCGCAAGGTCTGCCAAAAGATCGAGTCGCTTGGCTATCGGGCGCACCCGATTCCAGGAGCGGAGAGAACCGCGATTGGGGTTACCGGGAACCAGGGGGAAATCGAGGCCGGCACGTTCGACGAGATGGCGGGCGTGCAGGAAGTCATTCGTGTCACCAAATCCTATAAGCTGGTCAGCCGTGACATCAAGGAAGACAACACCGTCATACGATTCCCCGGAACGACGGCAACAATCGGAGGAGCGGAACTGGCGATTATGGCAGGACCGTGCGCCATTGAGAGCCGGGACCAGGCGTTCGCGGTAGCCGAGCGAGTGGCGCGCGCTGGGGCCCAGTTCTTTCGAGGCGGCGCTTATAAGCCAAGAACCTCTCCCTATTCCTTCCAGGGCCTGGGTGAAGATGGCCTGCGCATCATGGCGGAGATCCGCGATCAGTTCGGCATGCGAATCGTGACCGAAGCCATCGATCACGAGTCTCTGGAGCTGGTGGAGGAATACGCTGACATCATCCAAATTGGCGCGCGCAACATGCAGAATTTTTCGCTGCTGCGGCGGGCCGGCCGCGCCCGCAAGCCGGTGATGGTAAAGCGCGGCATGTCGGCGACGCTCGAAGAGCTGCTCATGGCGGCCGAGTATGTAATGAGTGAAGGTAATTACAACGTGATCCTTTGCGAGCGTGGCGTGCGCACCTTTGCCGATCACACCCGCAATACCCTAGACCTGAGCATTGTGCCCGCCGTGCAACGACTCAGCCACTTGCCCATCGTGGTCGATCCCAGCCATGGCACCGGGAAGCGGAACAAAGTGACTCCCTTGTCGCGAGCCGCCGTGGCGGTCGGCGCCGATGGGCTGATGGTCGAAGTCCACCAGGATCCGGACAAAGCGCTGTCCGATGGGGTGCAGTCGCTCTATCCCGAACAATTTGACGAACTCATGGCCCAGGTACGACAGATCGCACCCATTGTGGGAAGAACCATACGGTTGGCGGATCAAGCCGTGGCACCTTTGTCCAAGGTCGAAGCTTCTGCCCGATCGCTCTCTTGAGAAAGCTCCTCCTCGTCGTTGTCTTTGTCCCGATTGGGGTCGGCCTCGCCTGGTGGTACTTCCATGAGCGCCAGCTCGCCGATTACACCCCCTCGTATCGGGAGTACGCCTATATCACCAATGGCAAGAGTGACACGGTCAGCGTGATCGACCTACGCACGTTTCAGCTAGCCAAGACCATCCGCGTGGGCATTGAGCCAACCGGCATCGCCGCCAACCGAACGAAGAACGAAATCTACGTGGTCAACACGGGGTCGAACAACGTAAGCGTCATCGATGCCGAGCGCAACGCAGTTGTGGCCACCATCGGTGTGCATGGCAAGCCCTATTTCATCGATGTTTCCCTCGACGGGAAGCGGGGTTATGTTGCCAACTCGGGCTCCGCCAATGTTTCGGTCCTAGACCTGGACAAGCGAACCGTGATTCGCAATGTCCGGGTAGGTTCTTCGCCGGGTCTGGCCCGAGTGTCCCCCGATGGCCGGACGGTCGTGGTCAGCAATCGTGGGGACGGAACGATTTCCGAACTCGACGCTCAGTCGCTTAGCGTGCGCAGCACCATCCCGGCTTGCCCACAGCCCGAGGACATCACCATTCTTCCCGACAACAGCAAGGCCTTTGTGGCCTGTACTGGGTCGGCCCAGGTCGCGTCGATTGATCTGCACAGCGGGAAGCTGCTGGCGCTGCTCGATGTGGGCAAAACTCCCGTCCACCTTGCTCTCAAGCCGGATGGCGGTGAACTGGTGGTGAGTAATTTCGATTCCGACAGCATCTCGATTATTGAGACCACGACCGATGAGGTGGGAGGAAGTTATCTGATCGGAACCCATCCCGTTCGGGGAGTCGTAACCGCGGACAATTCCCGACTTTACGTCAGCAACTTCGGATCCAATACGGTGGCCGTGTATGACATCGACCTGGGAAAAATGATCGCCGCCTTGGCGGTCGGCACCCATCCTGACGGCTTGGCGCTTTCGGCGAGCGAGAACTATCTGCTGGTCTTGGACTCCGAGTCGGGCGACCTCACGGTGATCCAGAAGCGAACTCCCAAGAAGAAATTCGAGCCGGGCGAGTATTCCCTGCTGACCATGATTCCGGTCGGCATTCAGCCCCATAACATCGTGGTCAAGTCGTTCTTGTTACCCGGGCAGAAATGAGGAGCGCCACTCCGAGGTAAGCCATCAGCCGTAGCCGTTCAGCAGGTTGGCTCGATGACTACGAATTGGCTCCGCAGCACTTTTTGTACTTCTTGCCGGAGCCACAGGGACAGCGATCATTGCGGCCGATTTTTGCGGTGTTGCGGACGACCTGCTGGATGGGTTGCAGATCTCCCGCCCCCGCCATGCGTGCTTGCTCCAGTTCGCGACGCTTCTTGCGCTGGAAAGCCTCCTCGACCTCATCCACCGAGGTGACCAAGGCTCGCGGACGGCGATGGCCGCCTCCATCCCCCCCGCTCCCGGCTGTGACCACGGCGACTCCGGCCTCCGGACCCTGGTCCGCCCCCCCAGCGCGAGCCAACTCCGGGCGTTCCAAGATCTGCATAAGATAGAGATAGCGAACCGTTTCCTCCTGGAAGCGGCGCATCATCGCCTCGAACATATCGAAGGACTCGCGCTTGTACTCGACCAGAGGATCGTGCTGGCCATAGCCGCGCAGCCCGATTCCCTCTTTTAAGTGATCCATGTCGCGCAGGTGATCTTTCCATTGCGCGTCGATCACGCTGAGCATGATCATGCGCTCGTGGTAGCGCATAGCGTCGGCGCCGATGAGCGTTTCCTTGGCCTCGTAGCGGGTCTTGAGCTTGTGGAAAATAGCATCACCAAGTTCCTGACGGTTCAGCGTTTCCGGCTTGATTCCCTCGGCGAGAATGTCGACACCAAAGCGGGTAAACACCGCGTCCTTCAGACCTTTGATGCCCCAATCTGCCGGATGTGCTTTCAGGGCACAGAATTCATCCATCAAATCGCCGAGAATGCCGGCGACATAGTCTTCGAGGATCAACTCCTTCTGATCGACTCCTTCCAGCAGTTCATGGCGCAAGCCGTAGACGGCTTCCCGCTGCTTGTTCATCACATCGTCATATTCGAGCAGATGTTTGCGGGCTTCAAAGTTTTGCGCTTCGACCGCCTCCTGCGCCTTCTCGATCCGCCGGGAGATCAGACGGGACTCGATCGGAACACCCTCTTCCATACCCAATCGCTGGAGGAGATTCGAGACCCACTCCTTGGCAAAGATGCGCATGAGGTCGTCTTCGAGGGAGAGGTAAAAGCGGGAGGATCCAGGGTCCCCCTGACGCCCGGCACGACCGCGAAGCTGGTTGTCGATGCGCCGCGCCTCGTGGCGCTCGGTCCCGAAGATGTGCAGCCCTCCGGCGGCAACCACGCGATTGTGCTCCTCATCGGTTTGCTGTTTGTAGCGGGTGAAGATGGCTGCCCACTGATCGGTCGGGACCGTATACTCGTTCCCCAGGTAGTACCAAACCGTGCTCTTGCTGTCGTCCACCTTGGCCTGAACCTTGCCCTGGGCGGCGCGCAACTGCTGGGCAATTCCCTTCTTCACGCTCTCCTGCTTGGCCATGAATTCCGGGTTTCCGCCCAGCAGTATATCGGTGCCTCGGCCCGCCATATTGGTGGCAATCGTGACCATGCCGAAGCGCCCGGCCTGAGCCACAATTTCGGCTTCCTTCTCGTGCTGCTTGGCGTTCAAGACCCAGTGCTTAATAGCTTTTTTCTTTAGCAACTCGGATAGCCGCTCCGACTTTTCAATCGAAGTCGTTCCCACCAGCACCGGCTGACCGGTGGCATGCAGCCTTTGAATTTCATCGGCCGCCGCAAAATACTTCTCTTTCGAGGTCCGATACACCACGTCCGGATTCTCCACCCGCAGCAAAGGTCGGTTGGTCGGAATCACCATCACTTCGAGCTTGTAGATTTTTTCAAATTCCGTTGCCTCGGTTTCCGCCGTGCCGGTCATGCCCGCCAGCTTCTTGTACATGCGGAAGTAATTCTGAAACGTAATGGTGGCCAGGGTCTGGTTTTCACGTTCGATCTTGACGTTCTCCTTGGCCTCTACCGCTTGGTGTAAGCCATCGGACCAGCGGCGGCCGGGCATGAGCCGTCCGGTAAACTCGTCGACAATGATCACCTCGCCTTCTTTCACAACGTACTCGACGTCGCGGTGATAAAGGGCGTGGGCCTTAATTGCGGTCTCCACATGATGCTTGAGGTCCCAGTTTTCAGGATCGGCGATATTGCCGATGCCGAGCATGGACTCGACCTTCTCCCAGCCCTCATCGGTCACGGTGATGCTGCGGTGCTTCTCGTCGACTACATAGTCGCCGGTAAGCTGCACAGGCTCCCCCGGAGCCACGTCGATTTCCTCGCCTTTCTCCAATTTGGGGATGATGCGATTGACCCGGGCGTATTTGTCCGTCGATTCTTCGCTGGCACCCGAGATGATGAGGGGGGTGCGAGCTTCGTCGATCAGGATGGAATCGACTTCGTCGACGATGGCAAAGTTATGGCTACGCTGCACGCAGTCGCGGAGGTCGAATTTCATATTGTCGCGCAGGTAGTCAAAGCCGAATTCGTTGTTGGTCCCGTAGGTAACATCGGCGGCATAGGCTTCGCGGCGCTCCTGATCATCGAGGTTATGCACAATCACCCCGACCGAAAGCCCGAGGAAACTGTAGAGCTTACCCATCCACTCCGAGTCGCGCTTGGCCAGATAGTCATTGACGGTGACCACGTGCACGCCCCGCCCACCCAGGGCATTCAGATAGACCGGCAAGGTAGCGACCAACGTTTTTCCCTCGCCGGTCTTCATCTCAGCAATCTTGCCTTGATGAAGGACCATGCCCCCGATCAGCTGCACATCGAAGTGCCGCATGTTGAGAACCCGCCGGCCGGCCTCGCGAACCACGGCAAAGGCTTCCTCGAGAATCGCATCCAGGACCTCATTGGTGGCGGCCGCACGCTGCTGGTCGAGTTCCTTCTGCCGGTCGGGATCGGCATCGGGCTCGTCGGGAATTTGGCTCAGGCGCTCCTGGATGCGCTGGCGGAACTCGTCGGTCTTCGCCCGGAGCTCTTCGTCGCTGAGCTTCTCGATGGCAGGTTCGAGCGCGTTGATCACCTCTACCCGAGGCGTCAAACGATTGATTTCACGCTCGTTCTTGGTTCCGAAGACTTTGGCGATGAGGACATTAATCAAGGTTCACGAATCCTTGGGCAAGCGGCCGATCAGCAGGCCGACATCCTTAGAAGCCTAGCATATTTAGATGCGGTTTGAGGGTGTCAGTCGCGGCGCTCCGCCAACCTTTGGTTGTGGGTCAGGGGGGCGGCATGGTTCAGCCCACCAGCACCGGTTCGGTATACAGTCGGCCCGGCGGCCAGACTCATTTTCAGGTATATTTCTCGCGAAACATGCCCACTTTCTATGATTTGTTTGGCGAATCCGCGGAGCGCTGGCCGCAGAATGTCGCGCTTGAAATCCAACGCCGGGACGGTGTCGACAGTTATACCTACGCTCGCTTGCGTGAGATGGCGGAGTCGATTGGTAACTGGCTCCAGGCACAGAACTTTGCCCCGGGTGCACGAATCGCAATTCTCGCCGACAATCATCCCCGCTGGGTCGCGGTCTATCTGGGTATCATTGCCGCCGGACATACGACGGTTCCGCTAGATACGGCCCTGCATGCCGATCAAGTGGCAAAGTTGCTCGACGACAGCGGGAGCTCACTGCTGTTTTGTGACAGTAAGCACGGGAGCGTGGGTCAGGACGCGGTGGCTCTCAGACCGATACCCATCGTAAGCACCGACGCGAGCGATGGCCGCCAGACCTCCGCGAACGACACTCCTACCTCGCGGTTACCGGACAGAAGCACCCGCCCCACCCAGACGGCGGCAGCATCCGATCTCGATAGCATCTTGGCGCTCGGACCAGGAGATTTCGCTCCCCATCCCAGCTCCGACGGTGATCTGGTTTCGCTCCTTTACACCTCGGGCACGACCGCCGATCCCAAAGGCGTCATGCTCACCCATGCCAACTTCCTGGGAGAGGTCGACGCGGTCTTTAGCTGGTTCGAGCTTGGCCCGAACGATGCCCTATTGGGTGTACTTCCGCTCTTTCATGTGCTTTCGCAAATGGCCAATCTCTTGTTACCGCTCGTCAAGGGATCCCGCGTCGTCTACCTGGAAACTTTGAACACGACGGAGTTGCTTCGCGCTCTTCCGGAGAGAAAGATCACGGCCTTTGCCGTAGTTCCGCAATTTTTCTATCTAATTCACGAACGCATCTTCAAAGAGATCTCGCGACGCGGCCGGCTGGTCGAGACCATGCTGCGAACGCTGATGACGGTCACCGTCTTCACGCGTAAGTTCGGCTGGAATCCGGGAAAGATTTTCTTCCCCAAGATTCATAACTTGTTCGGCGATCACATGCGATACCTGGTTACCGGGGGATCAAGGTTTGATCCCGCGATCGCGCACGATTTCTACGCCCTCGGCATTGATGTTCTCCAAGCCTACGGATTGACCGAGACCTGCGGCGGCGCCTTCGCGACGCTGCCGGGGAACAACGTCATCGGATCGGTAGGCCCGCCGTTGCCCGGCGTGGAAGGGAAAATCATCGATCCACAGCCGGTCGAAGGCATCGCCGAACCTGTCGGCGAAGTCGCGATTCGGGGACGCATTGTCATGAAAGGTTATTGGAACCGGCCGGATGCAACCGCCGAGGCCATCAAGAACGGCTGGCTGCACACAGGGGATCTCGGCTACTTCGATCGGAACGGGAATCTATTCATTACCGGCCGCAAGAAAGACGTTATCATTCTTAGCAACGGCAAGAATATCTATCCCGAAGAGGTCGAGGCTCACTACCTGAAATCACCCTA
>DASPTQ010000176.1:0-33003 GCA_035623335.1 Terriglobales bacterium | reverse complement strand
ATCGTCTCGCTGCAAGGAACCCAGGGGGATGGCAAACTCAACTCGGCGCATTGGTGTGGTGCTCTTCCAGCTAGGGGGACCGGACACGCTGGAAGCGGTTGAGCCTTTTCTTTTTAATCTCTTTTCAGATCCTGACATCATTGACTTTCCCGGAGCGCGCCTCGGACGAAAAGCGCTGGCCAAACTCATTTCCGGCACGCGGGCTCGAAAAGTCCGGCATCATTATGAAGCGATCGGAGGCGGCTCGCCGATACGCCGCTTCACCGAGCAGCAAGCGCGTTCCTTGCAACTCCAGCTGGCCGACGGTGGTCTCAATGCGCGCTGCTTTGTAGCCATGCGCTACTGGCATCCGTTTACCCGCGAGGCGGTCGAGCAGTTGCGAGCGGCGCGCTGCGCGGAAGTCGTCCTGCTGCCACTGTATCCCCAGTACTCGAACACAACTACCGGAAGCAGCCTCAACGAATGGCGGCGCCTGTTCTCCGATAGCCTGCCGGTTCATGTGATTGAATCGTTCTATCAGCATGAGCTCTATCTGCAGGCGTTGACCGAGAAAGTCGATGAGACGCTCACCCGCTTTGCCGAACCGGATGGGGTGGAACTGGTTTTCAGCGCCCACGGCGTACCCGTGGCGGCCATTGAGCGAGGCGACCCCTATCAGCAGCAGATTGAGAAGACAGTGCGTTTGCTGATGGCGCATGGTGGCTGGCGGAATCGGTATCGGCTGTGCTTCCAAAGCAAGGTGGGAACCAGCAAGTGGTTGCAACCTTCGTTGCACCAGACGTTGCGCGATTTGGCCGGAGAGAACGTGCGCCAGGTCTGTGTGGTTCCGATCTCCTTCGTTTCGGATCATGTAGAGACTCTGGGCGAAATTGATTGCCACGCGCGGCAAGAGGCCGCGGCTCTCGGCATCACACGGTTTGAAATGACGGAAGGTCTCAACAATTCGCCAACCTTTATTGCGGCTTTGGCGGATTTGGTGTTTAGGGCGCTGGGTCGTAGAAGGACAAACTCAACGCAGTCGTTTGCCGTCCGCGGAAATCGAACTGACGATGCTCAAGGCGACGGCATCACAGCGAGTCGTCCCTCGTGAAGGACGGCAGCCTGAAACAGAGTAAGGGCAACTGGTTCGACGAAACACCCTGCTCGTTTCTGAGCGACGCAATACATTTGCAGTTCGGGCGAATCCAGGGCACACTGTTGGGTCCCAATATCTCAGCAGACGGAAAGGACCGGTGACTACGGGATGGCAGACGAGTCCGCCGAAGGCATTCAAAATGGAATCCTCGGGCACCTTCCACCATGGCCGCGGAAAGCGCTGAATAATTCGGTCATTGCGATGGAACAGGCCTATCGTCAGCGCAAGGGCCTGCCGTTGCTCACGGATGCTGAGATCGAATGCCTGAAAGTCGGCCAGCCGATGCCGTGGGAAGCGGGCGGAGCCGTTCCTCAAGCACCCGCTCCTGCCGCCACCACTCCGACGGCGCCGCCGGCAGCTGCCGTCGCACCCGCGGCTCCAGTGTCAGCCGCGGTAGCGCCTGGCGCCGGCGGAAACGGAAACATCAGCGAGGAGGTGGCCAAGTGGGTTGCCCAGGGCAAGAAGTGGAGCAAGTCTGCGATTGCCGCCGAGCAAGCCAGGCGTAACCGCAAGGGCCTGACAGCACTGACGGAGGCTGAGATTACGGCTCTCCTCGGCGAACCAGCCGCGCCCGTAGCAGCCACTCCTGCTCCTGTTGCGGGGGCAGTCCCAGTGGCCCGCCCGGTCGCTCCTGTGGTCACCGCATCGGCGGCGGCTTCGGTCGCCCGCGCTGGTGAATCCACCAAATACGTGGGAACTCCAGCGGTAGGGACATCGAGAGCAGCAGCGGCGGGAGGCATCGCAGCCGTAGGTCCCGAGGATAATGAGGTGAATCGCGCCCGCCGGCGAATGGTCTGGGCTTCAGTAGGCGCATTCCTAACCGCCTGGCTGCTTGCTTTTTTCCGCTTTTTCCTACCCCGCACTCTTTTTGAGCCTGCAACCAGCTTCAAGATTGGCTATCCCGAGGAGTACGGCCTGGGGGTGGATACCAAATGGCAGCAGAAGTATCGCATCTGGGTGGATCGTACGCCCGATCGAATTTTCGTGATTTACGCCCGCTGTACCCACCTAGGCTGCACCCCCGACTGGAAACCGAGCGAGAACAAATTCAAGTGTCCCTGCCACGGCAGCGGATACGATAGCGAGGGCATCAACTTTGAGGGACCAGCACCCCGGCCGATGGACCGAGCGCATGTGGAAATCGCGCCCGATGGCCAGATTCTGGTCGATGTCGCAAAACTCTATCAGTGGCCGAAGGGCCAGCCGACCCATTTCAATGACGATGGAGCGTTTCTGCGTGCGTAAAAGGTGACACTTCGTTTCTGGTTCCAGTTTTTCGAAAGACGAAGGAGCGAGTCTTTCGGCAGGTCGGGAAGGAATGGCTATGCCTGAAACAAACGAGAACGGCAAGAACGGCAGTCGAGTGGGTCTGCTCGAGCGGGTGAAAGCCGGCGTCAAAGAGGATGTCCAATCTCTTAAGACCGACATGCCCGCCAAGGTCAAAGAGCAGATTGAAGGGCTGAAGGATCCGACTAAGACCCAAGTTTACACTTCGATCTTTCGCCATAAGCACGATGACACACCCCGGAATCGAGCCCTCGGAGTGCTGTCGAACGTCTTTCTGCATCTCCATCCCGCCAAGATCAATCGCGATGCAGTTCGCTACAGCTACACCTGGGGCATGGGTGGAATTACCTTCTATCTGTTCATTGTGCTGACCTTCACCGGCGTCCTTCTGATGTTCTATTACCATCCCAGCAAAGTCCAAGCCTTCCGCGACGTCTTGTATCTCGAGCACGACGTTCCCTTCGGCAAGTTGCTGCGCAACATGCATCGCTGGGCCGCGCACCTGATGGTGATTGCCGTGTGGCTGCATATGTTCCGGGTGTTTCTGACCGGGTCGTACAAAAAGCCCCGGGAGTTCAATTGGAATATCGGCGTCTTACTGCTGGTTTTCACGCTCCTGCTTTCCTTTACCGGCTATCTCCTGCCCGACGATCAGCTGGGGTTCTGGGCGGTGACGGTGGGAACCAACATGGCCCGCGCTACTCCCCTGCTGGGGCACGAGGGGCCCTTCGGCAAGCAGTTGGGCATGACTCCCTATAATGATGTGCGTTTCGGATTGCTCGGGGGATCGATTGTCGATGCGAATGCTCTGCTGCGTTCCTACATTTGGCATTGCATTGGCATCCCCATCGTCGCTTCGGTTTTGATGATCGTTCATTTTTGGCGCGTGCGAAAAGACGGCGGGATCTCCGGACCAGCCCCGGTGATGCTGCAGGAAGAAGCTGACAAAACGCGCAGACGGGTTGAGTAGCCGTGCGTAATACGGGCAAGCCTGCTGCGCATTGTGATCGTCCTGCTCGGTGCTGAGCATCCTAGGGGCCACCGTGCGGGTTTTGCCCAGGAAATGCCCCAGCGCTCGCAACGGCAAGTGGTTCCTTCGGAGTCCGTATGGATTGGCATCAACTTTGGGAGATCGCTTCCGCACCTGACAATGTCCCGATCGTAGCCTTGATTCCGCTCCTGGCGTTCTACATCTACCTGGCTTGGAAGCAAGCCAAGGCCAACGACGAACTGATCGCCGAGCTGGAAACCCAGCCGACGCTGGCCAAGACCCACCACCGCAAGACCTGGCCCTTCCGTCCGGGATGGCAAAAGGAAGTGCACGTCTGGCCATTTCTCCTGCGGATTGAATTCCTGGCAGCCATCATCGTAACCATCATTCTGATGGTGTGGTCGATCACTCTGTATGCGCCGCTCGAAGAACCATCCAACCCGAACCTCACGATGAATCCGGCGAAAGCGCCTTGGTACTTCCTGGGACTGCAGGAAATGCTGGTGTACTTCGACCCCTGGATTGCCGGCGTCGTCATGCCGACCCTGATCATCATCGGCCTCATGGTCATACCCTACATCGACACCAATCCCTTAGGCAGCGGCTATTACACCTGGAAGCAGCGCAAGTTTGCGATCGGCACTTTTTTGTTCGGTTTCATTGTTCTGTGGGTATCGATGATCATTATCGGGACCTTCATTCGCGGTCCGGGCTGGCAGTGGTTCTGGCCGGGACAAACCTGGGATCACAACCGCCTAATCTATGAGGTGAATCGGGATTTACCCGACATCTTTGGCATTACCTCGAATTTAGGAAAGGGAATCTTCGGGGCCATTGTCGTAGGAGGCTATTTCCTGATCGGCGGGTTCATCGTGCATGGTCTGTTCCGCCGGTTCCAGGCCAAGGATTTTCGGCGCATGAGCTTCCTGCAATACAACATCATGATGGTCTTCCTGCTCACCATGATCGCGTTGCCTTGCAAGATCCTGTTGCGGTTACTCTGGCACATCAAGTATGTCTGGATCACTCCGTGGTTCAACGTGTGAAACCTAACAGCAACAATCAACGACTGTCTGGGAGAATCTGGTGCCTGAACAACCCGTCCCGGAGCAAGACCCGGTAGTCACCAAGTCGTACGCGCTCCACTACGTCGTTGCCATGGCCATCCTCACGGCCACGCTCTTCTGGGCGTTGTGGGACGAAGCCTATGGCCAACGCCCGTGGAAGGCCTTTCAGCACGTATGGAAGGAGCGCTACCTCGCCTTCCTGAAGACGGCCATGTCGAAATCAAACAAGGCCGAAAGCACTGTCGAGCAGAATCAGGATTACCGCCGACTGGAGGCTGCCTACCAGCAGGCCTATCAAGCGGCCGGGCCACGCCGCGACCAACTGCAGAAGCAGATCAGCGATCTGAACGCCAGAATTCTCGCCGTGCAGAACGTGTTTACCGACCGGCGCGCGTACGTCAACGCCCTGACCTACGAGATGGAAACCGACACGAGCGCGGCGGGCAAGCAAAGCAAGCAAAACGAGATCCGCAGCTACAAGGAGAAGCTTTCCACCGTTGAATATCCCGACGGCAGCAAAGAAAAGTACGACTACGCCCATCTGGAAGAAACCTATAACGAACTCCGCGATCAACGAACCAAGTTGAACGCAGAATTGGGTGAGGTGCTGAAGCCGGTGACCGAGGCCAACACCCAGATGTCGGCCTACGTCAGCGAGCACATGGTGGAGCTCACGCCGATGCAGATCGAAGGTTTAGAAAAGAAGACCGCCGAGTGGGATCCCAAGATCGTGCAGGTCAATGTGGCCGAAGCCAACATCGTGGATCGCTGCGAATCCTGCCACATGGGAATTCGTGAACCGCTTCGCCTCACGCCGGCTTCGATGATGGCCAAGGGCGAGAAAAGACCCGACGAATACGCCAATGCGTTTGTGAGCCATCCCGAGCCCGAACTTTTGAAACTTCACGACCCCGACAAGTTTGGTTGTTCGCCTTGCCATCAGGGAAATGGGCGTGCCACGACGAGCATGGAGAAAGCGCATGGGAATTACGAGCACTGGCTATGGCCGCTGTTCCCCAAGGAGAATGCTGAGGCCGGCTGTCAAACCTGCCACTCGGCCGACATGGTGCTGCTGGTTGGCGATGTGGGCGGGACCATCAGTGAAGGCAAGGATTTGTTCCGCCAGAAAGGCTGCGTCGGTTGCCATCGCTATGAAGGCTACGACAGAGAACCGGAAGAGCTGAACACCGTCAGCCAGCAGATCAAGCAATTCGAACAACAAAAGAAAGAAAATCTGAAGATCTCCGCCGATTTGATGAAACAGGCGGACGCGGCGGAGAGCAATGAGGAAGCCAACCTTCTCAACGGCAAAGCCGTTGCCCTGAAGGTGGCGAACAGCAAGCTCGACGGCCGCATCCAGCAGCTCGACTTCCAGTCGCACAGCCTGATGCAGGACATGAAAAAGGTCGGGCCCAATCTGAAGGACGTCCGCCTGAAGCTGAATAAGAACTGGGTTCCGGTCTGGCTGAAGAAACCAACCGACTTCCGCCCGACCACCAAGATGCCAAATTTCCGCCTCAACGATCATCAAATCCAAGCCATTTCCGCCTATCTTTGGCAGTCGGCGCTCACCGATTCCTTGCCGGCGCAGAAGGCGGGAAATCCGGAACACGGAAAGGAACTCTTCGAGACGCGCGGTTGCCTGGCATGCCACTCGATGGGCGAAGGCGAGCAGATGATGGGCGGCACATTCGCTGCAAATCTCAGCCGGGTGGGCGAAAAGGCGAATTACGATTACCTGGTACGGTGGATTCACAACGCCCGCGAGCGCACGCGTCCCTATTGTCCGTACGAGAAGAAGGATATCGGCCAGGAGGACTACGCGAAGAAGGGTTTGCCCTATCAATTTGACCTGGAACACAGCCAGTGCCCCAATGACGGTCACGAACTGCAAGTTCAGAATATGACGGTGATGCCAAGCCTCCGGCTCAGCGTAGAGGATGCACAAGACGTCGCTTCCTATCTCATGACCCAAAAGCGGAAAGAGCCGTCGAGCTACGCCGAAGCCTCGTTCATGGACGATCCTGCCCTCAAAGAAGAGGGTAAGAGGTGGATTCGTCACTTTGGCTGCTCCGGCTGTCATGAGATCTCGGGCCTCGAGGATGAAGGCCGCATCGGAACGGAGCTGACCTTTGAAGGCAGTAAGCCGATCGAGCGACTGGACTTTGCCCTGTTTACCGTGCCCGCCGAGCGGGGCGGCCTGGAACCGATCACCGATCCCGAAGATTTGGCGCGCCTGCCGGACGGTCCCGCCACCCAACCTTGGTACGACCACAAGGGCTTCTTCGAGCACAAGTTGGCGGAGCCGAATGTTTTCGACAAGGGAAAGACCAAGTCCGAGACTGAGGCTCTGCGGATGCCGAATCTGCACTTGGCGCAGGGACAGATTCGGGCCCTGACCACGTTCCTGCTCGGGAGCGAAGAGAGTTCCCTGCCCTCGGACTATCAGTACAAGCCGGGCGATGCGCGACACGATATTCAGGAGGGCTGGTGGATCGTCAAGAAATATAACTGCATGGGCTGTCATCAGTTCCTGCCCGAGCAGAAGACGATTCTCATGGGCTTGCCGCAATATCGCGACACGCCCGAGCAGCTGCCGCCCAAGCTCCTCACCGAAGGTGCGCGCGTCAATCCAGAGTGGCTGCGGGGGTTTCTGTCGAATCCCTCATTGAGCGACACCGACACCAACCGCAACGGGGTGCGTCCCTATCTGAGGGTGCGCATGCCGACGTTTTCTTTCTCCGATAACGAACTGCGAAAGCTGGTGCGCTTCTTCGAGGCGCTCTCGCAGCAGCCCCTGCCCTACATTCCGGAACAGGTACCGCTGCTTAGTGCAAAAGAAACGGACATGGCCCGTAGCTTGTTCTCGAGTACGGCTGCCCCGTGCCTGAAGTGTCACGCTACCGGGGACCCGGAACACGACAAGATCGCTACCGCACCAAACTTTCTCCTGGCCAAGAACAGGCTCAAGCCAGACTGGGCGGAGCGTTGGGTGCTCGATCCCCAGGCGATCAGTCCGGGTACTTCCATGCCTTCGGGGCTATTCCGTCGGGCCAATAAGCAATGGGTTTTTGCCGGGCCAACGCCGCCCTCCTTCGAGGGCTATGAAAAGGATCATTCCAAGCTTCTGGTCGAGTACATTTTTCAGCTTACCCCGGAGGAGCAGAGGCGTGTAGCCTCCTCCATGGGGAAGGCGACAGCATCGATGGAGAAGCCGGGCAAATCCGGGCAAGCTGCGGCCGCAGCTAGTGGCGGTTCGCGTTAGAATGCTAGGTTCGTCCCAATTAGGAGCATCATTCTGAGCGTCTTGCGGCACCAAAGATCTGGCGCCTGGGCGCTCAACCGCGGGGCAACTGGGAACGTACACGAGATCCTCAGAGTGGAGGATTCTCCCGAGGCTCCTGCGCCCGAGAAGTTTTCAAAACTCTTTAACGAAAGGTTACATCATGAACAAGAAGGTATGGACAGCATTGCTCGGGTTGTTGTGTATGGGCTTCGCCTTGCTACCCGGCTGCAGCAAAAAAGAAGCCCCCAGTGAAGCGCAACCTACGGCGGCAGCGCCTGCACCCGCAGCCACTCCCATCGACCCCAACACCGTGGCCAGCGTCAGCGGAACCGTGAAGCTCGATGGAGCGGCTCCCAAGCCGGCCAAGATTGATATGAGCCAGGATCCGGCGTGTAAGGGAATGAACATGGCGGAGAGCGTCGTTGCGGACAATGGCGACTTGGCGAACGTCTTCGTGTACGTGAAGGACGGTTTGGAGAACCGTACCTTTGATGTGCCGACGCAGGCGGTGACCATTGACCAGCAGGGTTGCAAGTATCATCCTCACGTGCTCGGGGTTATGACAGGGCAAAATATTGAGATCAAGAATAACGACCCGACTACGCACAACATCCACCCAACCCCCCAGTCCAACCGGGAATGGAACGAGTCGCAGCCGCCGCAAACCGCTGCGATCGAGAAGAACTTTGCCCGGGAAGAGATCATGCTGCCGGTGAAGTGCAACCAGCACCCATGGATGAAGATGTATATCAACGTGGTGAAGAACCCCTTCTACGCGGTCACCGGACCCGACGGGAAATACGAAATTAAGGGTCTCCCGCCGGGGGATTACACGATTGCCTTCGTTCAGGAGAAACTTGGGGAGCAGGACCAGAAGGTCACATTGGCGGCCAAAGACAGCAAGACCGTGGATACGACCTTCAAAGAATAGCCAGAATGCAAAGCGGGATGGTGCAAGCTTCCACCCCGCTTTCTTCCACCATCGGGTCCGGCCAGGTTACCCGCAGGTGGCTGGAACTTCCATGGTCAAGGGGTTCACTCTGAAAGGTCTCTCGACACCTTACAACCGTTCTCTCCACAGGTTTGCGTTGTTTCTGGCCTGTTGGACATTCCTGCTGATCATCGCCGGTGCTTTGGTGACCAGCAACGATGCTGGTTTGTCCGTCCCGGACTGGCCTACTTCCTTCGGATCGCTCTACAAGATCCCGCATATGGTGGGCGGGGTGCGCTTTGAGCACACTCATCGCATGATCGCCCAAGTCGCTGGCTTGCTGACCATTGTTCTTGCCGTTTGGACTTGGCGCGCCGACCGGCGACCGTGGATGAAGTATCTGGGAATCGGTGCGCTGGGCACGGTCATCGCCCAAGGTATTCTGGGCGGGCTGACCGTGCTGTTCTATCTCCCGCCGGCGATCTCCTCGGCCCACGCGGCGCTGGCACAAACCTTTTTCTGCCTCACGGTGGCGATTGCGATGTTTACCGGTCCTCAGTGGGTGGAGGAGGTTCCCAAGGTCGAGCCCGACCTCCGCCGTCCTGCCCTCATTACCCTCGCCTTGCTTTCGATCCTCGTGCTCTACGTGCAGTTGGGGCTGGGCGCAATGTTTCGTCACCGCGGAATGAGTTGGTGGCCGCATGTGATCAATGCCCCGGTTGTCGGTCTGGTGTTGGCCTGGACGGCGATCCGGGCGCTTTCGCTCTACGCCAAAATCGATGCCGTGCGACGGCCTGCGATCCTGACCTTGGCGCTGCTCATCACCCAGCTCTTTCTGGGCTTTCTCGCTTTCTTGACCCGCGTCGCCTGGGGTCATGATGCCGTCCAACCGGAACTGCCGATGGTCCTCTCAACGGTCGCCCACGTCGCCGTTGGTGCGCTTCTCTTAGCTACGGTGGTGATCTTGGCGATTCAAGTCTGGCGGATCGTGCCGATCTCATTTGAAGAGCGCATCCGCAGTCCCCAGCAAGGGCCCGTGGTGGCATAGCATCCTGATCGGGGAGATGCGCGTTCGGATCTCCTCATGAGGCTTGAGCAGCCGTTAATGCAAGGATTTGAGAGATCTCGCCCGCTTCAGCTCCCCCTCACTGTAGAATAGAGTGTGGTTCCTACAGACCCTGCCTATTCCGTCGCGAACGTTGAGGTCGACCTCGTGGTCGCTCCACCGGCTGTGATTTCCCTGCAAGATGTCGTGCACAAGTACGAAGATCGCACGGCTTTGAACGGAGTCTCGTTCGACGTTCGTTCTGCCGAATTGTTCGGGTTGCTCGGGCCAAACGGCAGCGGCAAAACCACGCTTTTCCGCATTCTTTCCACGCTCATGGTTCCCGTCGCTGGCCAGGCAAAAATCCTGGGACATGATGTCGCCCGCGACCCCGGTCGTTTGCGCCACCAGATCGGTGTGGTTTTTCAGGCTCAAAGCATCGACGTCAAGCTAACCGCCGAGGAGAATCTATGGCACCAGGGTCATCTCTACGGTTTGCGCGGGACGGCCCTGCGCAATCGCATTCAAGAGATGCTCGAACGAGTAGGGCTGGCGGATCGTGCCCGGGAAAAAGCGGAGACATTTTCCGGAGGGATGCAGAGACGGCTGGAGCTCGCGAAAGGGCTTCTCCACCATCCCTCGGTGTTGTTGATGGATGAACCGACCACCGGGCTTGATCCCGGAGCGCGGCGCGATGTGTGGCAATACCTGGCGACCTTACGGGACAAAGAGCGGGTGACCGTCTTGATTACCACCCATCTCATGGAGGAGGCCGAACGTTGCGACCGCTTGGCCATCCTCAATGAAGGTAAGGTGGTCGCGCTCGGTACCCCCGATGAACTGAAACGTGAAATTGGCGGGGACGTAATCCTGTTCGATTCCAAGGATCCCGAGTCTCTGGCGCGACGAATTCGTGCTCAGTTTGCATTGGATGCTCAAGTGCTTCAGCAACAGGTCCGTGTGGAACGAGAGAACGGTCACCGTTTCGTCACCGATGTAGTCGAGGCTTTCCCGGGAGAGATCGAAGCTGTCTCGGTGAGTAAGCCGACTCTGGAAGACGTCTTCATCCACCGCACCGGTCACCGATTCTGGACGGACGAGAAGGACGTTTAGGGCAACACCGCCGCTTGGGAATGCTGGTGTCCCGAGCCTGCCAATCCGACTGCATAGCAAGACGACCAGGCAACGTCATGGTCGGCAGGGTTGGGCGGATGGAATGAACTAACTATGGTTAGCCGCACCGAAACCTTAGCTGTCCCCGCCACCCCGGCCTCGGCCGGAGTCGCTTTGCCGGCGTTTACTCTTTGGTGGCGAGAAGTGGTTCGCTTCTACCGTCAGCGGTCCCGGGTCGTTGGCGTCATCGCCTCTCCTGTCCTTTTTTGGATTGTGATTGGTTCAGGCTTCGGCAGCTCATTTCGCTCGGGCGATGCTCGAGGAGAGCAGCATTATCTCGACTACTTCTATCCCGGCGCGTTGATCATGATCGTGTTATTCACCTCGATTTTTACCATGATGTCGGTGATCGAGGACCGCAAGGAAGGATTCCTGCTCTCCGTAATGGTCGCTCCCGTTCCCCGCTCCGCCATCGTACTCGGAAAGGTCTTGGGCGGAACAACCTTGGCCGCCCTCCAGGGATTGATCTTTCTGGTGTTCGCACCGCTCGTCGGGGTCCATCTCGGCCTCTGGGAACTTCTGCTCGTCGTACTCGTCGTGTTCCTGGTTTCCTTTGCGCTCACGGCGCTGGGCTTCGCCATCGCCTGGCCCATGGACTCGACCCAAGCCTTCCATGCCATCATTAATCTGTTTCTCATTCCGCTTTGGCTGCTCTCGGGGGCGCTGTTTCCGCTCTCAGGAGCCTCAGGATGGCTACGTCTGCTGATGCGGATCAATCCGTTAACCTACGGAGTGGAGGCGTTGCGCGGACTCTTATATCCAGAGAGCGCGACCGTGACCTCCTTGCCGACCAACCTGGCTGCAATCGCCCTGTTCACGCTTTGTATGTTTGTTCTATGCTTTTTTATGGTGAATCGGCGCACCACAAAGCCGTCGGCTTGATGCAGATTCCGCCTCAATACGCGGTCTTCCCCGGACTCGACGCCAGCCTGAATGGAACCAGTGCGGTGCTATTGCTGATCGGCCGCGGACTGATTAAACGCGGTCAAATGGTAGCCCACCGGGCGGTCATGATAGCTGCGCTGATTTCTTCCAGCCTGTTTCTTGCCAGTTATCTTTACTACCATTGGCACGTGGGATCGGTGCACTTTCAGGGGCAGGGGTGGGTGCGGCCCCTGTACTTCACGATCCTGATTTCTCACACTCTCCTGGCTGCCGTGATTGTGCCGATGATCATCTTGACGTTAAGCCGGGCGCTGCGAGAGCGCTACGATCGCCACCGGGCGATCGCTCGCTGGACCTATCCCTTGTGGCTGTACGTGTCGGTGACCGGGGTGGTGGTTTATCTGATGCTCTATCGGCTCTTCGCAGTTTGATCTCGGACGGGCGAGACAGTTGCCAGCTGGTGAGGTCTTAGGAATTGTCCCTAGTGCGACTCAAGATCGACGTTTCCGGCACCATCGGCGATTCCGCGTGGCGCCAGCTTCGCCAGTTCGATCAGGTTCAAAGTGCTGCCTTTGGACCTCAATTTGGCAGCGGCGAACGGTGCCAACATGCCCCCAATGCCCCGCATTCGAAAGGCGAATGGATCGGAGCCGAAATCCGATTGCAGACGCCACTTCTGGCGCAGTACGCCGTTTCGCATTACCTCGAACAAGATCGCGTTCTCGACGCGGATGTCGTCGAGTGATCCCTCACCATGCTTCGGACCCTGGCCAACCCTCTAGCCGCCATCCAGCCCACAAGCCTATCGTCCACCGTATGCTCCCGATTTTCGGTCGGCACCAAAAGCATTCTGCACAGCGCTTGATAAATGTGTCTCTCGTACGATTGCAGAACGATTGGAGCTGGTTCCGGTATTGCGCGTTCTCCAGGGTCTGGTTTTTTCACGTTTCTTGCTATGCCACTCGTTTTCCCAACGCCGATGAACCGGTAATAGCGGAGTAGAGCGCTTCTCTAAGCGCTACATCCCGCGGGTCACCGGCCAAGCGTGTCCCCATCTGGCTTGTCACGTATGCGTAGCCAACACCGACGGTTGGATCGGCGAAGCCAAGAGAACCACCAGCTCCCGGTGAGCCGAAGGATTTGGCGCTGCCGAATGACCAGACGGTGCTCGGCTTCATAAAGCCAAGTGAGAATTGCACGCCGTCGGCCTTCAGGCATTCATCGTAAAATCCGTGCCTCGGGGGAATCGCCGGCGCGGTCAGCAAGTCCAAGGTCTGCTGGCGTAATCCCAACTCGCGCCCGCCGTTCGCGAATACGCCATACGCGTGCGCGATGGCTCGCGCTGTACCTACGCCATTGCCGGAAGGCACTTCGAGACTGCGCGCATAGATATGTTCCGCATCCTGGTATATTCCAGTGCCAGGATTCCTGTTCAGCGCCCGGTTGAGGTTGGAACGAGGATTCATCACTTCCAGCATGAAGCGAATCCCGAAGCCGCGCAGCATCTCGGTCAGACTGGGCGGCCCCAGTGTGGCCAGACGTGAGTTCGGAATTGCTTCAGGCAACCTGATGTAGACATCCTCTCCGAGCCGTGACGCGACCTCATCTTGAAAGAACTGTCCCAGACTGCGATGCTGCGGATCCACTCGTCGAAGCAGTTCGCCTTCATAGAAACCGAGTGTGAGGGCGTGATAGCTCTGGCGGGTTCCGGGCTCCCACGCCGGTTTCTGGCGAGCCATGACCACCGCCAGGCGATCCAGGTCGGCAACCACGCTGCGATCCACAGGCTCATCGAAGCTGAACAGGCCCGCCTGGTGGGCGAGCAATTGGCGCACAGTGATTCGCTCTTTGCCTTGCTGCGCAAATTCCGGCCAGTACGTCGAGACCCGTTCTTCGTAGTCGAGCCACCCTCGCGAGTGAGCGATGGCAAGGGTCATGGCTGCCAAGCCCTTGGTTGCCGAGTGGACCACCACCATGGTGTCCTGTTCCCAAGGCTCGTGAGTCAGTTTGTTTCGAATACCGCCCCACACGTCGACAACTTTCTCGCCATGGATGAAAGCGCAGCAGGCGCCGCCCAACTCGCGTCGTCGGGCAAAGTTCTCGGCAAACGCCTCGCGCACGGCTGCGAATCCCGGACCGACGTGTCCCTGGATATTGAACATCAGCTCTTCATCCTCATCGCTCTTCTACATCTTACGCCAGCGTCCTTCTGTGATGGAGGTCACTAGGAAGCCTGAGGAGAACTAACGATTCGAGACCGATCTTCGGCTACTCTGGTCTAAGCGCCTGATGGAAAAGTTTGCCCGTAACTCGTTCAGTTGCCAATTCAGTTGGTGACCAGAAGAGCCTGTTCGCGCCAGTTACAGTCTTGTGCTGAGGACTGCGTCACAAGGGACGGCCCTTGCAATGACAGCATGAACATAGCAGATGCAGCTTCGCAAACGCTCCGCGACGACGTGATCAATATCGTCCTGGGAACGGTTTTCTTGGCCGTGGGAGCGACAGCCTGCGCTATCGCAGCGATCCGTGGGCACAGGGGCGTCCGCATCCTGGTATGGTGGGGAATTTTTAGCGGGATGTACGGCCTCCAAACACTGGGGCAGACTCCCACCCTTTTGACGGTTCTGCCGCACTCCCTCCTCTCTGTCGCTCCCTATGTCAATACGGCGGTCAGGTACCTGCTCCTGGTTTCTGCTTTGTTCGCCTGGCGAGAGCTGGCCCTGGGCAAACTCAGGCTCCTCATCCAACTGGAAATCTTCGTCGGGTCTGCAATTGCTCTGTTGGGTATTGGCACGTTCGTCCTCGGCGGCCCAGCCGACAAATGGATCTTCTACAATAACCTGCTCGTAGTTCTTGCCACGCCTGTCCTGTTAGCTGTCGTGTTGGTTCCAAGATCTTCCAGGTTCCTCGTGATACCCATTCCCCGTGTTCTGGCCGCTGGTATGCTCATTTTTGCGTTGGAGGTGCTGTACACCAACTTGGGGACCGTCCTGCACTATCGCCCGCTGCCCTTGGTGGACTCGTTTGCCTTTGCCCTCCTTCTGCTTTCGCTGGGATACGTAGCTCTGGAGATACTGTTTACAAACGAGCGTCGTCTGCTCTCCATCGAGACGGAACTGGAAACAGCTCGACAGATACAGTCTTCAATTCTTCCGGCGACGGTTCCCGAACTAGAGAACCTGCGTATCGCTGCTTCTTACCGGCCCATGACCGCCGTTGCGGGCGATTTCTATCAATTCGTCCGCTCCGACAACCAGCATCTGGGCATCCTTGTGGCAGACGTCTCCGGTCATGGCATCCCGGCCGCACTCATTTCTTCGATGATCAAAGTGGCCATGCAGTCGGTTGCCGTTCATGCCGATGATCCCGCGCAGGTGCTTGGCGGCTTGAATCGTATCCTGTCGAGTGAGGCGCCCGGTCAATTTGTCTCGGCGGCTTATCTTTGGATCGACACAGAAAACCGCGGCGCGCTCTACTCCGCTGCTGGACATCCGCCGTTGCTGTGTTGGCGGAATACGAGAGGCGAAATGCAGCGTATCGAATCTAATGGACTGTTGTTCGGAGTCGAACCTCACTCTGCGTATCCGGTGTGCAGCGTACCGATTGAACCATCCGATCGCTTCCTGCTTTACACCGACGGCGTGACGGAAACTGAGAACGCCGCGGGAGAGGCGTTTGGCGACCAGCAACTGGAACGGGTTGTACGCAATAACCGATTGCAGCCTGCCTCCGAACTGTCGCGTCAAGTGCTCTCCGAACTCGAGAAGTGGCGGCCTGTTGCCGTGAACCAGCAGGATGACATTACGCTCATCGTCGTCGATGTTTCTTAGCTGACCCGGCACCCATCCAAAAGCCAAAACAGTACTGAGGCCAGCGAACCGAGGGAGTTGCCAAGTGCTGTCATATATCGCCCTTGCACTTCCGTATGCTCCCCATTTTCGGTCGGCCAAGAGAAGCATTCTGCCTGGCGCTTCTTCATCGCACCTCTGTGATCGCAGGGCAGCTGGCTATAGCCTGGCCCGCGCCAGCGAACCGGCCTTGGCGCCGCACAGAATGGGGCCTCCGGAGGCTAAGACGGCGCTGGTCTCGATGCCCAGATCCTTTGCCCTATATGCGTATATCGGGAATTGGCATATTAGGCATGAGGGCCGGAAGGCGGTGGGGCGAATGTAGCCGCATCTCAGGTCCCTATCGAACCAATCGAAACTCTAGTCTAGAATTCGATGGGGCTCCCCGGTGATGTGAAATGGAATGTGCTTTATGAAGACATTGGTTGCAGCCCTGATCGCTTCTGTTCTCCTGAGCATCGTGCAAGCTCAAACTGACGCCGCGGCATCGTCCTTCCGAGCACAAGAGAAGGCACCTCCGACAGATGGGAGTTCATCCAAAAAGACATTGGCGAATAACGCAAGTGCGCCATTACAGCCTGTTGTGGGTACATAACCCAACCTCATCAAGCGCCTCAACCAAGGCAAGCAGCAGTATCGTTGTGAATCTTGCCAAGCAAAAATGGCAGGGTTTAGCGAATACCGCCGTCATCGCAAGAGGATATTTGTGTTTATGCGAGCGCCCGCGTCAGCGCTTGCTGGAAGGGCCTCAGAGCAGGTTCCAACGCATTTCCGACCTGCCGACCACCGGACGCCCGCCATTCTGCCTGTGGATAATCGCTTCCTAATGCTGCGGAGTGGAGAGCGTGTTTTCTGTTATATTCGCACTCATAGCCCCTATTATGGCCTCTGGCGTACATCCCCCTAGCGAATCCGAACTGAAGCTACGTCCACGAATGTCAATGCGCAGCCGGCTGGTCTTTCTTTTGACCGGCTGGTTGATCGTACTGATGCCATTCCTGTTCTGGTGGAACACCTGGTTTGGTCGTGAGCTTTCCGACCGGCAGATCGCCAGTTACTTGCACGACGACCGACATCCCCGGCACATCCAACACGCTCTTGTGCAAATTGGCGAACGCATGGGGCAACACGACCCGACCGTCACGCGCTGGTATGGGGAACTCCCTCGTCTTGCCTCCTATCAGGTGGAGGAGGTCCGCAATACCGACGCGTGGGTCATGGGCCAAGACCCTTCCGGCTCAGGCTTTCACGGGGCACTGCGAAACATGCTCGGCGACCCTTCCCTGAATGTCCGCGGGAACGCTGCCCTATCGCTGGTGCGGTTTGGCGACCCCAGTGGAAGGCCGCAGCTTCTCGAACTGCTCCAGCCCGCCAAAATCGTCTCTCCCCAGCCGGGAACGATGATTGATGCGGCCCAGACTGGCACGGCCGTGCATCAGGGTGGCACAGTGGCAAAACTCGAAAGCGGCGAGGGTCACAAAATTGAGGTTCGCTCTCCGATCAGTGGACGTTTGCGCGAGATATCGGCCCGAATCGGCCAGCCTCTAGACGCCGGCGCCTTAATTGCGATTGTGAGCCCGGGTACAGCGCAGATCTGGGAAGCTCTGCGCGCCCTTTATTTGGTCGGGCAGCCGGAGGATATTGCCGCCATTTTGCCCTACGAGCGAGATCTTCCCGATACTCCAGACCAGGTTCGGCAGCAGGCCATCGAGACAGAAAAGGCTATCCGGGATAGAGAGAAGTAGGACCCAGGAGTTGGCAGCGTTGCGGATTGCTCCCTACCCGTTTTTTCTCTGCGCCGCCCGCCAAGCCCAAGTTGCAAGTGGTCCGTGCACCCTAGGGCGTAGCAGAAATTGTAACGCCACGCAAAGAAGTCGTTGGCCAGGGCAAGCCAAGAATTAGAGACACTTCCCTCTTGGGTTCGGATCGCTGTCACTAGCGTCCCTTTTCTGGGCGTTCCTCTTCCGAGCACCAGGGTCATCGTCGCGATCAACCTGATCCCCGCGACTGCGCCACTGGCTTACGCCGTAACGCAGATCCTGGAGCAAGCTCCCACAGCGGCTTCTTCCGGGGCACGATGCTCGAATCGAAACTAGCCTATTCACCAGGTCCGGGTGGCGCAGCAGCCGAGTAAAAGCCCGAGATGCTCGCGCTCTCTAAGATGTGGCCTCGCCTTCCTGCCTCCAGCAGCGAATGATACAGCCCCTCGGGAAGTGCCGGAAAGTGTGGCGGGAGGACTTGCCCATGGAAAAACACTTTCAGGTCTCTATCCAGAGCGTACACCGTGAACACATAACGGTGGCGCACGGGCTGAATGGTGGTGGGCGGGCAAGGACCGTCATATTCAGGGCCAACGGCGAAGTCATTCCAGATTTGAGCGCCCGCCGGGCTTCCTTTTCTGCCGGCATTCTGGGGAAGCTCGGTGGTATCACGAGGGATATTGAACATCCCCCAATGAGTAAACGCAGCATCGATGTCGTAAGCGATCACAGTGAAGCTGCGCGTCTCCGCTGGAACATTGGTCCAGGACAGCTCAGGCGACTCATTGCCTCCGGTGGAGCCGTTCGAGGTACAGCCGGGGCTGTTGAGGATCATACTGAGCGGCAGGGTTGCGTTGTTCTCGAAGGTCGTGCTGCTTAACCGGAGGTGCTTGGTATCTGACGTGTCCGCGTCTGCGCCGCGTACCGGCACTACAGCGGCTAGGACCAACATCAACAGCACAATTGCCAGAAAGCTCATGTAGAGTTTCATTGGGAAATTTCCTCCCGCGCGAATTGCCGTTCGGAAAAGATTGCACAAATGGCGGGAAAGATCCGAAACAAGTCAGAGGGCTTTTATCCCAGAATCACTTGCTTAGCTGAAAACCAGCTACGATCGGAAAGGTCTCGGGCTTTCACCGCAACATAGGAACCTTGAACCCGAATCTGCTTCTTGACCTTCAAAAAGCGGCGACTCATTGTACGCCTTTCTGTCTGCCATCGTTAGTAGCTAGGCCAGGCGAAGCGGCTTTACCCGTTCGCTCCACGATGTTGCCGAGCGGCTGGCAGCGGGGAGACTGCCAAGGCTCGGCCGCCGTACTCTATTCTCTTAACGACTAAGCCATAATCTTGGTTCAGGATGCGATGGAGACAACGATGAGAGGGGTGATGCGCAGATGGGGTTTAGCAGTTTGCCTGTTACTCCTGGTCAGTCTGGCGTCTGTGTCTTTCGCATCGGCGAACGGTTCAACCGCGGGCCAGGCGTCCAACAAGTTCGACAGCGTTGTGGTCGATTCCCTCGATGCTGAAGCTTGGAACGGCATCGTATTTGCAGCCAAGGCCTTCGGACAACCCTCGAGTTTTGCTCTCCGCTTCGGATCGTTCAACGGCACATTTATCGAGGGAATGTCGATCTTTGATTCGATCCATGCAGTAGGGCCCCACGCGCCCGACGGCTCCTATAGCTGCGTTTCCTGGCAAGTGTCACCCAGGGCTGCCCCGATAACCCTCGAGTGGTCACGCATCGACGAGACCACTGTCCTTGGTCGAATCACCGCGGAGCAGAATTTCCAGACCGTGCTCGAGACCTACATTCCCTTTGCCGGTTCCTCCTGGGGACTCCCCGGGGTGTTTTCGATTGTGGACGGCGGGCAAGGGATTGCGGGCGAACGGTACTTTGACGGTATTTTCGGTAGGGCCAGTCAGTTTGTGGTGATGATTGACCGGCCGGCGATTGGCCGTGGGACATATCCCTCTCTGGAAGAGTTGCGGCTGACCATGAAGGGCGCGGGAATTCTTGTCGACTCCGTAGATAGTGATCCCTCAAGGAACGCTGCCGGACTGCAGTTCGCCACCGACAATTCCAAGACTGCACACTTCGTTGCCCTTCTGGGATGGGACCGCGAGCAGTTGACGCGCCAAGCCAAGACGCTGCTTGCGCCAGGCAGAATCGACTCCATCCTGAAGCAAAAGGCGGAGGCCTATGCGGCGCGCCGGCCTTCCTCAAAGGGAATTTTCGAGGCAGCTCCGGAGATCATCGGCAACAACATGTTCTGGAACACCCTGTATGCGCCGCAGAACGACCTCATCTTCCCCAGCATCAGTCGGCGTGCCGCTCAGCGGGCCGGGGGGTGGGTACTGGGCGCTTGGGACGGCTTCTTCGGTTCACTCCTCACCAGTCTGGAGGACCCTTACCAAACCTGGGCGACGATTCGCGCCATTCTGCGGGCGCAGACCGAAACCGGCCTAGTCCCCAATGGAATCGCCGCCGGAATCACGCCCGACCGCTCTCAGCCGCCGGTCGGCGCCTATGCCGTTTGGAAGGTGTACCAGCATCAACCCGACAGGGAGATGCTGACCTGGGCCTATCCGCGTCTCAAGCGCTGGCATGAGTGGTGGTTTGCAGATCGCGGCGACGGACAACCTTGGCGCGATGGGAATCGCGACGGGCTGCTCGAGTGGGGCAGCAACCGCGGGTCCGGCGAAACCAGCGGAGGCCGCGGGTTTCTGATGCAGGCGAAGTGGGAATCAGGGATGGACGACAGTCCAATGTGGGACGACGCCCATTACGACCCGAAGACCTACACCATGGACCTGAATGACGTTGGGCTGAACTCCCTGTACGCCCTCGACGCGGAAAGCCTCGCGGTCCTGGCCGCAATCTTGGGCAAGGACGACGACCGCCAAACGTTTCAGCGAGACTACGAACGCATGAAACAGCTGGTACGCGACAAACTGTGGAACGAAACCGATGGCATCTATGAGAATCGCTTCTGGAACGGGCAGTTCTCCAAGCATCTCTCGCCCACCAACTTTTATCCCATGCTCGCCGGCATTGCCACCCCGGAGCAAGCTCAACGGATGGTGAAGGAACATCTGCTGAATCCGCGAGAGTTCTGGGGGGAATACGTCGTGCCCACGACTTCGCGAAGCGACCCCGCATTCGCCGATCAGTACTACTGGCGAGGCAGCATCTGGGGGCCGACCAATTACCTGCTCTACCACGCCATCGACCGTTACCGCTTCGATAAGGTCGCCTTGGAGTTTGCCGCCAAGAGCTACGCTCTCTTCATCGACGACTGGAAGGTCAACCAGCACAACGATGAGCTGTATCACGCCTGGGGCGGAAACGGCGGTGGAGACGTGCATTACACTTGGGGCGCATTGCTCTGTCTGATTCCGCTCGAGCAATTCATCGACGACAATCCCTGGGACGGTTTGCGATTCGGTGCCCTGAACCCCGGGACGGAGGGAAGCTTCCGCGGAGCTCGATCGAACGGTCACAGCTATGAGGTAACGATCGGACCGAAGGAAACCGAAATGCGCCGTGACGGAGCCATGAGGTTCCACGCGGATGCCGGCGTGGTCGTGCGAAGCTACGTCGTTTCCCCATCGAGCCTGTCAATGAAGGTTGCGAGCGAGCGCGATTTCCAGGCGACCACGGGAGAGTTCGCATCGGGAAGGCTGATTCTCCGCTTGGACGGGCAACCTCGACCGAAGCTAACCGTCGCGAACGGTACCGCTGTCTTCGCCATCCTACGGGGTGAGCATATAGTGGAGTTAGGAGTCGAAGGGCGATAGCAGGTGGTCCGCTCGATCACTTCGATAAGCGGGCCACGTAGACGGCAAATGGCTCCAGGGACACTCTGTCCCCCCCAGCCTTCGGTGGGGAGTTGAGCGTCGTTAACAGCACCTTCATCCGCGCAGGGGAGAAACCTTGCTTCGTCAAGTCGAAGTTTATTTCCTGCACGCTGGCTGACATGTTCAATGCGACCAGGACGGCCTCGTTTTGGTAACGGCGGAGATAGGACAACACATTGGTGTTGTCCTCGTTCAGTGGCAGGTAATCCCCGTCGAGCAACGCGCGGTCTTGATGACGAAGCCTCAACAGATGACGGTAGAACTGGAGAATCGAATTCGGATCTTTCGATTCGCTGGCCACATTGTATTTCCTATAAGTCGAGGGAATCGGCAACCAAGGTGTGCCGCCGGTAAAGCCCGCGTTCGCGCCATCGCTCCATTGCATGGGAGTACGCTCCCCATCCCGGCCCTTATATCCGGGCCAGCCGGTGATTCCCATCGGGTCCTTCACATCTTCCTTCCGCATAGGATCGTTGTTCGTCATTCCCAGTTCCTCGCCGTAATACATGACAGGCGTGCCGCGCAGCGTCAAATAAAGCGCCGCCATCAGCTTGGCGATCTCGTCATTGTGCTTGCCGTCGCCATAGCGCACATAGGATCGCTCCATGTCGTGGTTGCCGATGACGTACGTGGGCCATCCGCCGGTTGACTCGGCGAGGGCGATCTGTTTTCGGAACTCCGGGGCCGAGAGCCGGTCCACTTTGCAGAACATGAAATCCATGGGCAACTGAATTTCATCGTTATGGGTGCCGTAGTACTCCTTCAACTCGGCTGCACTGTCGGTGTAGGTTTCGCCCACCAGCACGGCGCCATTTTCGTCGGCAACGCCGCGTAAGCGGCGAAGCACGTCATGGTTTTCCGGCAGTTTGTCGTTGTATTGCTCGAGCATCTTCGGGTCGCCCATCTCATTCAGGCCCGCGAGAATGGGGTTATCCCGCAGCTCCGGATCCTCCAACAACAGGTCGACAGCATCGAGACGGAATCCGGAAACACCGTGCCGGTACCAGAAACGCGTCACATCGAACATTGCCTTTTCCACCGCCGGGTTACGCCAGTTCAGATCAGGTTGTGCACTAGCAAAGTAGTGGTAGTAATACTGACCGGTGGCAGGATCCAACTTCCAGGTGCTGCCACCAAACCCGGAGATCCAGTTGTTGGGCGGTTTGCCGTCACCCTTGCCATCGCGCCATATGTACCAGTCACGATGGTCAGAGACTCGCGACGACTTGGAGTCCAGAAACCAGGGGTGCTGCTCGGAAGTGTGGTTCATTACGAAGTCCATGATGATGCGAATGTGCTTCCCCTTCGCCACGTTGGCGAGATGATCAAAATCAGCCAGCGTCCCATACATGGGATCGATATTCTCGTAGTCGGAGACGTCGTAGCCAAAATCGACCTGCGGGGAGGGATAGCAGGGGGTAATCCAGATCGCGTCCACCCCGAGCTTTTGCAGATAGCCGAGCTTGGATTCGATCCCTTTCAAATCGCCGATGCCATCATTGTTGCTGTCGGCAAAGCTGCGGGGGTAGATCTCGTAGAACACCGCGTGCTGCCACCATTGGTGACCTTGCGCATCCACCGGTTTTCTCTGCCCGAAGGAGAATGCCGATACTACACATAGACCAAGGATCAGCAAGGCTGAGGCGGTGGGTTCCCCCGTCATAGGAGCTTCCATTCAACAATAGCAATAAAGATTTGGGCACGTCACCCGACTTCGATCGCGTTCCGGCGTTTCCAATAGGGGGGAGCGGCAGCAATGCGAGCGATCGTGTCGCTCGGGGAGACCTTAGGGTTCAGATTGGCATTGCGCCAATTTCTTTTTCGACCTCGGTCGTATCCACCATTACGATCGCATCCCATGGACAACCGTCGAGGAAGCAACCGTCTGGTCCCTTGCTGGTGCACTTCTTGCAACCGATGCAGAGGATGGGGTCCACTTGGATTCGCCCGAACGGTGGGTGGTCTTCGTCGGGAACCCAGAACATGCAATCCTCAACCGGGCAATATTCGACGCAAGCCGGGGAGCCGGCACAACCCGTACAACATTCGGTGATAACAGCTAACTCCTTTGGTTTCTTCTTGCGAGGGGTGCTTATGCCGGTCGACTTGGGTTCAAACTTTAGCTCGTCGGGCACCATCCCAACAGCTCTAACTTCGGACATGGCCCGAATTATAGCATTGGGCCTCGAACGATACCGCCTGCCCAGGGCAAGCTAACCATTGACTGACCGCATGCGAGCGGGCCGGTTCAATCTTTTTTTCGCAGGATGACCTGCGTTCTCCGTAATTCCCGCTACCTCAAGTGACGGGCTCTTGCACCGGCAAATAGGCAACGAGAAAAGGAATTAAGGAGAAAATAAAATGAAAACGACCCAGAATAACGCTGCGCCTACCTACAGAAGTTTGAAAACAGCTTCCCTTCTATCAAGACACCCGGCCGAGAAGACTAGGATCTTTAGTCGTCAACACCTACGTCTTGCTTTTCTGGCTTTGCTAACCGTTGGCACTTTTGTTTCACTCGTAATTCCAGCGGCTGCAGGTGCGATTACGGTGTCTCAACTGGCGGGTTCATGGCAGGCAACCCTCGTCATCGATGGAGGCTGCGGACAGGGAACGAAGCTTGTCGTGTTCAAGCTGAATTCCACTGGCGCGGGGAGCGCCGCGGCGCTTTACCACACCCCCGCATGTGGCAACAACAGTCTGGCGGGTACGATCCAGATCACCCTCGACAACAGTATGGGTAACGGCTCCGGGACGGCCCAATTAACGTTCGGCTCCACCGTGTTCCACTTCAACATCCAGGTGGCTCCGAACGCCCAAATCTTCAACCTGGTCGATGTCACCGACTCCGTAAATTACGAAGAGGGGTCGGCCATCCGCCAGTAACTACGAGATAGCGCATAGTCCTGAGGTGGGGAGCCTCCCAGCGCTCCCTGCCTTTTTTGGGTCATCCCTGTTTCCACGAAATTGAGCGACCCTTTCGCCTCGTGCTCATGGCGGCTGAGCGATCCGCTTACCTAGAGCAGCCGTTCGGAAATTGGATATGTGCCCGAACGGCCGCTGTGCGACCGCCCGTTCGGTCGCGCGCAGAATCACCCATCGCGAGATTCTCCTTGTTGGCAAGTCATGATAGGGTGGCAATTGCGCTGGTGATTCCCGTGCTCCGCGCAGAGCTTCCAAGTATTAGGTTCGTGCCATGTCGCAGTCTCCAAACCCAGCCGCGCCGCAGCCAGTGACGCCTCTGCTTGCGTTGGCCACTCAGGCGCTCCAGGCCGGGCGACCAGCCGATGCGATCGCGCCATTGCGCGATGCAGCCCTGCTTGAGCCTTCCAATGCCATCATCCAGCACGATCTCGGCCTCGCCTGCCTCGAGGTGGGCCGCGTACCCGACGCCATCGCGGCATTGCAGCGGGCCGTCGCCAGCAACCCGCGCTACGCGGACGCATATTTCCGCCTGGGAATCGCCTTGGAGAAGCTGGGCGACATGGGCGGGGCAATCGTTGCCTACGACCGCGCCACGAAGCTGCTCCCTGCCCTGACCGAGGCGTGGTTCCGCACTGGCGCCCTGGTCTACATACTGGGCCATCGCGACGAGGCGATCAGCTGTTTCCGCCGTGCGGCGGTGACCGGAGGTAAGACCAGCTTCGGCCGCCTAGGTAAGGCCAGGGCGCTGCTGATCGAGGATCGCCAGGAGGAGGCCGAACCAGTATTGCGAGAGATGCTGGTGGCCGATCCGAGGAACGCCATGGCGTATGAATTGCTGGGCAGTCTGCTCTCTGAGGTCGGCCGTTTCGATGAGGCCCGTGCATGCTTCGAACGCGCGATCGCGATCGCGCCGCTGCTGGCGGGAAGCTACTATGACCTCGTCCGGTGTCGCCCGGTCAGGAGCGGTGACGGTCTACTGCAGGGGATGCAGGCCGCCCTGGCCACGCCGGGACTGGAAGCAGGGCAACGCCAGCGGCTTCACCTCGCGATCGGCAAGGCGGCGGAGGATCTTGGCGACTACGGCTTGGCCATGCAGCATTTCGACGCCGCAGACGCCGTGCGACGCAGCTCCGGGTCGTTCGACTCGGCTGCGTTCTCCCTCGAGGTCGACCACCTGATTGTCCGCTGCACACCCGGATGGATCGCGCGAGGCCCCGAACTCGGCAGTCCCGATGCGACGCCGGTGCTGATCCTCGGCATGCCCCGGTCGGGCACAACTCTCGTCGAGCAGATCGTCTCCATGCATCCCGAGGTTGCAGCCGGCGGCGAGTTGAATTTCTGGAACGAGCGCGGGGCGGCGTGGCAGCGCTCGGGTGCGGATGGTAACGAGATGCCATTCCTCGCCAAAGCGGCGGCAGAATATCTCGGGGTGCTGCGCGCGATCGCGCCGACGGCGGCGCGAGTGTCCGACAAGATGCCGTTCAACTTCCTCTGGGCCGGACTGATCCACGTGGCATTCCCGCGCGCAATCATCATCCATTGCCGCCGCGCTGCCGTCGACACGGCGCTTTCGATCCATCAGACTCATTTCCATCCGAGCCTGGTGTTTCCAACCGGCGGTGCCGAACTGGTCGCGTATTTCCACAGCTACCAGCGGCTCATTGAACATTGGCGGAGGGTGCTGCCAGGGGATCGTTTCGTCGAGGTCGATTACGAGGACCTGACCCACGCGCCTGAACCAGTCATCCGGCGGATTATCGCGGTCTGCGGCCTGGCGTGGCACGACGCATGCCTGCGCCCCGAAGGCAATCCGCGGGCCGTGAAGACTCCCAGCAAGTGGCAGACCCGGCAGCCGATCTATCGCACCTCTGTCGCCCGCTGGCGACGTTACCAACCCTGGCTGGGGCCCCTGCGCGCGCTCGTCGACGACGGGTCGGAACCGGACGCAGGTATCGCCCGATCGTGATTGGGCTGAAGCAGCCCACCTCCCGGAAAGACACGAAGACAAGTTCACGAAACAGACTCTGCTTAGCTGGAGCTGCACGCTTCCCAATCCTCCCAAGAAAGTCAGCCCCTGTAACGGAAATTTCACCCGATTGTCACAAAGCCGTCACAGGTGGTTGTTAAGATCCGCGACTACGATGTGCGGTCGTAATTCCAGCCCGATGTCCCACGGTCCCGGTTACGCGATGAAACAAAATCCAAGGAGGAGAACGGTACATGTCCCGAAAAACGTTTCGAAGTAAGTCTCGATATAAATCTCGGAATAGGTCTCGGATCCAACGTCTGCGGCCGCTCGCCGGCCTGCTGGCAGCGGGGCTGAGCCTTCCGGGGCTCGCCGCTGGTCAGTCCAAGCCCTACCCGACCTACGTCACCGGCCCGCAGCCGAACGGCTCGTGGGTCGTCGGCGATGGCCAGGTCATCACCCCAGCCGGCACCCAAGTCGACCTCGGAATCCGGGTCCGCGCGAAGGCCATCGCACTGAACCCCAATGTCAAGAGTCACACCGCTGCCGTCCTCACCTTGGGCGCAACCCAGGCCGTCGAGGTGTTCGACACCAACACTGGCAATGTCCTGCAGAACTACGCCACGTTGACATCTGACGGTAGCTTGGATTCGAGCGGCAGCTACAGCGGCATAGCCTATTCGGCGGACGGCAAGTACCTGGTGTTCAGTCAGGACAGTAGCAATGTCACCATCGCCAAGGTCACTCCAGTGGGCTTGCTGCAAAATGACGCCCAAGTCTACGTGGCGCCGGACAATTCCTTCATCGAGTGTTTTAAGAACAGCCCTCCGGCGTCTTATGGCAACCCCTGTGGGTCGTTCTATAGCCCGAGTACTTCTTATCCCGGCGGCGTCGCACTCTCCAACGATGGCAAGAGCGCCTACGCACTGCTGAACCAAAACAATACGCTGGCCCATATCGACCTGACCGCGAATCCGCCGAAGCTGACGGAGCAGATCCGCGTCGGCAATGCGCCGCACAGCATCCTGATCGACAAGAATGGTACGACCGCCTACATCAGCGACGAGGGTGGCCGGGCCGCTACGGAGGCGGATTTCCAGATCAATTCCGCCGGCACCGAAATCGTCGCCGACAAGGTGGTTGGCGCCGCGATCACCGGTACCGTTTCAGTGGTTGATCTGTCCACGATGATGGTCACGGCTACCATCCCGACCGGTCTGCACCCGACCGGGATGGCGTTCAACGGACCGTACCTGTTGGTCGCCAACACCTATAGCGACACCATCTCGGTTATCAACACGGCTACCAACGGGGTGGCGTGGACGATCGACCTTGGGCTGCCGATCGGAGTGCCCGGCAAAGGTCCGGCCTATGGCGCTGCTCCAAACTCGATTGCCGTCGACAGCAGGAACGGCGTTGCCTACGTTGCGCTTTACAATGCCAACGCGATCGCGGTGGTCGATCTCACCAAAGGCGCGACGAATCCCGTCTTGGGCATGATCCCGGTGGCCTATGCACCGAGCTCGGTCGTGCTGGACGTGGTCAATAACACGCTCCTCGTTGCCAATGACAAGGGCATCGGCACGCGTCTTTCGTACGAGTGCGACCACGGCGTCTGCGGCTACAACACCCACCAGGACAATGGCACCGTCAGCATCGTCCCCGTGCCGCTTAGTGGGACCTTGCAGGCGATGACCCAGCAGGTTATCTACAACAACCACTGGGATCTGGCGCAAAATATCAAGTCTGCGAGCGGTGGCAGCCCGAAGACCAAGCCGGTCGCAATCCCGGCCAAGATCGGCGATCCTTCGCTCATCAAACATGTGTTCCTGATCGTCCGTGAAAACCGCACCTATGATCAGATCTTGGGCGACGTGGCCGCCGGCAATGGCGACCCTTCGTTGGCGGTGTTCGGTAGCAAGGACACGCCGAACGCGCACGAACTGGTGAAGCGCTTCCCTCTCTTGGACAATTTCTACGATCCGAGCCGCCAGTCGGCTGACGGTCACCAGTGGATCCAGGAGGGCATGGCGCCCTACGCCGACGACATCCAGTCACCGGACTGGGTCCGCAGCTACCCAGGCGGGAACGCCGGCGATGCACTTGCCTATCAGAAGAAGGGCTTCCTGTTCTCGGAAGCGACGGCCGCCGGTCTGCCGCTGAAGATCTACGGCGAATACATCGAGAACAATACCTACAAACAGCCGAACGGGTCGACCAGCGAGCCGACCTGGTCGGAGTTTTATCAAGACGCGCTGAACTTCGAGTCTGGGAAGGAGAAGACGCTGTTCTACCAGAACACGGTCATCTCAGAGTCTTCTATCCCGGCCGTGTATCACCACATGATCAAAAACTTCCCGTATTTCGATCTGGGCATCCCCGACCAGTTCCGCGTCGATCTGTGGGTGCAGGACTTCAACAAAGACGTCGCGGCTGGTACGGTGCCCGCGCTCGAAATGCTGTGGATCATGTGCGACCACACCGGCGGCCCACCGACCCCGGATGCCGAACAGGCGGATAACGACTTGGCGGTTGGGCGCATTATCGACTACATCACCCACAGCAACGTGTGGTCCACGTCGGCGATTTTCCTCGAGGAAGACGACGCTCAGAACGGCGTCGACCATATCGACGGTCATCGCAGCCCGGGCTATATCGTCAGCCCATACGCCGTGCAGAACGGACCCACCGACCACACCTACTACACGCAAGTCAACATGACTCGGACGATCGAGCAAATCCTCGGTCTGACGCCCATGAACCAGTTCGACCTCGTGGCGTCGCCGATGAGGACCGATTTCGTTAAGGGCACGCCGCCCGCGGCGAACTTCGAGCCGTGGACGCATGTCCCGAACCAGGTCCCGCTCGACGAAGGCGTTTCCTCCAGCTCAGCCGACCCAGCGAGCAGCAAGAGGGTCAAGGAGCTGAGGGCGGCTTGGCTCCACAAGAAGGCGCAGATCTTCGCCGGCAAGCTGACCAAGCCCGATTCCGAAGACCCGGACACCGTCAACCATCTGAACTGGTACCTGTCCACCGGGTTTACGCGGCCCTATCCCGGCGAGAAAACGGTTCGTCCCCCGAGCGACTTCAACAACCCGGCACCTACGGGTGACGTCGACGACTAAAACAGGTTCCGACTGCAACCGCCCTCTCCCCGATGACCGGGGAGAGGGTTTTTTGTTCACGCCGCAAACGCGAAGTCCCCACCAAACTGAAGCCCTCCAGCCGATGGCGTGAACGTCGCTGCCCCGGGTTCGTCCCGCGATGATGCCGAGACACAAGGTGATCGGTGGCAGGTTCTTTGCTGCTTGCTAGGCATGCCGAGTGCAAATTGGGTAGTAGCAGAATTTGCTTGCGCGCACGGGAGTGATCGTATTCCCAGGCGCTGATTCTGGTATATTGAGCGTTCAGCCCCTCCATCACCCTTCCCGAGTTCGCGCCGTGCGTGCTCCAGCCCTCGGTGGAGTGCCAATCTGAGAAAGGGGCAGAAGGAGTAGCATCATGGCAGGAAAAAGCGTCAACAAAGTGATCCTCATCGGCAATCTGGGCAAGGATCCCGAAATCAAGTACACCCCACAAGGCACGCCGGTAGCCAAGCTCACCCTGGCGACCAACGAGCGCTACAAAGATAAGAGCGGCGAATGGCAGGATCGCACCGAGTGGCACAATGTCGTGCTCTGGCAGCGCTTGGCCGAGATCGCCGGTGAATATCTGAAGAAAGGCGGCAAGGTGTACATCGAAGGACGCTTGCAGACCCGATCGTGGGATGACAAGCAAACCAACCAGAAGCGCTATATGACGGAAATCGTTGCCAACGATCTGGTACTGCTCGGTGGACGCGGCGAGGGTGGGGAGTTTTCGCGAGGTGCCGCGGCTGGCGGCAATAATTTCGATCAGCGCACAACTGAGGCCGAGCCCGTAGCGGCCCCAACTCCGATTAGCGACGAGGATATACCGTTCTAACGTAGGGCCTTACTCTACGTCTCCATACGAGGATCGCTAGGCCGTCTTGACTGTTGAAATTAGGCGATGGCGCAAGCTTGCGCTCTCTCTTCGCCTCACCAGCGCGTGGCGTGTGTTTACTGCGGGGGATTTTGAGCGAAATCGGGATTGTTTCGCCAATTGACCTCTGCCTGACACAGCTACTCAGGCTCCTCCGAACAGGCCTTTGCGCTAGGGAATCTCGCCACGTCGTACCGGCGGCAGCTATCAGCGGTATTAGGTGGCTTCAAGACGCGCGCCGAGGACAACAACGTGTACTGCGCGCCCCGACAGCTTGCGAGCGGGATGATAATGGTGAACGCCAAGCCGTGGCCGGAACAATCGCGGCTACAGGAGGGCTTCATGCAAACATCTGCGGCTTATAAAGAAGCGCATGCAAGGGAGTTACTGCGGCGTGAGCAACGGCCTGCGCGAGCGGGGTCACAATCGTGGATTTGGCTGGCGGTTGCGGCGGTGCTGCTTTTGTTTGCCTACGGGCGCTGGAACGTCCCTCTGGCTGCGTGGCTGGCGCCGGTGTTCTTGCTGCGGTTTGTGCGCACTCAGAGTCTCAAAGTTGGCCTGCCGGTGGCTTACCTCCTCCTGGCTGCGGCCAATGCCTTTCAGCTTCGGGGGATGGTGCCCATTCCGGGAGCCACGTACTACGTCTTTCTTGCCCTGTTCGCCATCCCGGCTGTGTTTCCCTACGTTATGGATAGAGTGCTAGCGCACCGGCTTGCTGGCCTGAAGTCAACTCTGGTCTTTCCATGTGCGTGGGCCGCGACCGACTACGCCTCTTCGCTTGGGGCGTTTGGAAGCTGGGGAGCGGCGGGATATTCGGAATACGGGAATCTGCCCCTGCTTCAGGTTGTCTCGGTGACAGGCTTGTGGGGTATCACGTTCCTGATGGGCTGGTTCGCCGCCGCGTGCAACGAGCTATGGGAAGGCGGTCTAGAGTCCGAACGAGCGCGCAGCGCCTGGTTTTGCTTCGGAACCATCGCCTTGGTAATCCTGCTGGGTGGTGTACGGCTGGTGCTCTTCCCTCCGAACTCACAAAGCGTGCGAGTGGCGTCGATCTCCAAGAGGAAGTTAGGGCCGGAACTCGACAACGCCGTTGCGGATCGAATGTTTGGGGGCAAGGCTACGAGCGAGGATGTAATTGCGATTCGAGACTGGGTGACGCCTATTAACGACGACTTGCTTTCGCGAGCTGAACGCGAGATGCAGGCTGGCGCGAAGATTGTGTTCTGGGGAGAAGCCAACGCGATGGTAATGAAGGAAGATGAATCTGCCTTCGTCGCGCGTAGCAAAGACATGGCCGCAGAGTATCACTCCTATCTGGGCATCGCACTGGGCGTGCTGAGTTTAGGAAAATCGAGGTTTATCGAAAACAAACTGGTTCTGATCCAACCGGATGGCCAGGTAACGTGGGAGTACAGCAAGGTGCATCCAGTCCCCGGTCCTGAGGCTGCTGCGCAGGTGCCGAGCGACGGCAAATTGCGCGCGGTCGATACACCGTACGGGCGGCTGAGTTCGATCATCTGCTTCGACGGCGACTTTCCGCAATTGCTGGCGCAGGCGGGAGCGTTGCGCACGGATGTGATGATTGATCCTTCCAACGATTGGCCGGCGATTGATCCATGGCATACACAGATGGCAAGCTTCCGCGCAATTGAGCAAGGCTTTAACCTGATTCGGCAAACAAGCCATGGACTGTCGGCCGCGTTTGACTACCAGGGTCGCCGGTTAGCGGCGATGGATCATTTTCAGACCTCAGATTACGTGATGGTTTCCGAGGTTCCAACACGAGGCGTGCGGACGATTTACTCGCGGTTTGGGGACTGGTTTGCGTGGCTGTGCATAGCAGGACTCGTCGTGCTGATCGTCCTATCATGGCGGCGACGGGCATGATTTGTGGCTGATTCCCCGTCAGTGCGGCATGCTCTGATTATGTTTGTCGATGGAGGAGCGGATGACGACTTGTCGTCCTTTAAGATTAACCCCCGGCGCGCACCAGGAAATACAAGAACAACGCGGTTCCCAGGGACCAAGCTCGCGACGGTAGATTCGCCAATAATTGCACTCCGCAAGAGATCGGCTTTCCTGTGCAGGTGGACACCCAGTGGTGCGATACCCCCGAGTGTTTCCTCAAGGAAGGCTCCGACTCCCTTTGAGGAGTGCACGGCACGGTTTGGGTGCATGCATTGGGCGGGGATTGTGGCATGCAAAATCCTTCCGATCTCACCTCGTGAACCAGGCGCCTGTTCATGGTGGGGTGGTTCGCAGCTCTTCCCTACTGGCTCAGCCGGGCTCTAAATGCTGGCGCTAACGTCTCCAGCTCCGTGACATCCAGCGAACCTCAACCTCTGTTCCAGCGGTCCCCGATCAAGCGCCAGCGTTGAGCCGGTCCAAGGCTGGCTCATGGTTGCCGTTCTGATCGAAAATTCCGAGGCGGCAGTTGCTCAATCCGTTAGGCCACCCGGCGACGTGTGTAAATGGCCATCGGATAAATGGACACGCTTTGAATGGAAACTTCCAGCAAATGCTTTGGCGAAGTTAACTTACGAAAAGGGGCACCGAGAATGCCCTATACTACCGTTCTAGGGTTTTTCGTCGATGTTTGCATGCGCTTGCCCTGGCTGCCGGGACGAACCGGTGCCAGTCGAACGAACTTTGCCCCATGGGCGATAGTGCTGGCTCGCCCAGGACCACACTCACCTTAGGGAAGGGTGCTGTTGCCGGTATGCGTCGTCTATTCCTCGTCGTCCTTCTCGGACTCTACTGTGGCACGATATCCCTCGCTCAGAGCAGTGCGACCGCTCCGGCTCAGCCCACCGAAACCCGCAAGACCAGCGAACCGTATACCGG
>DASPTQ010000175.1:0-18563 GCA_035623335.1 Terriglobales bacterium | reverse complement strand
TTGCTGCTCGCCTTGGCATAACCACCGATGGAGTACCCGGCGGCGTTTGAGTTCGAAATCACGTTATTGCGCACCGTAACGTACTCGCCGTAACACGGGTGAGTGCTTAGACTCGCAGTCCCTGTGTTATTTGGGCCCGTCCATTCCGTACCATTGGCTTGACAAACCTGGTTTTCAGACGCCACTTCGATTCCATAGTCAACGTTGTAGATCCAGTTGCTCTCGATGGTGACGTACGCGCACCCATCGCAATAAATCCCATCGGCGTCGTAGCTGCTCCCCTCACCGGGGTTTACGATGCCGCTGATGTTGTACACCGTGTTCCCACTGACTTCTCCGTAGGTAGACACGTCGTACCCGGTGGGACCAACGCCTTCGTCTCCTATGAGGGCGATGCCGATGTTGTAATTGTCGTGGACAATATTATTGGTGATCTTGAAATACGTGACGTTCCCATCCGTATTCACCGACTCGCTTTCCCCGGTCTTCAGGTTGTAGACCTCGTTGCCGCTGATCACCAACTGTGTAATGGGTGTCTGGGATGTGCCGTACACCGCAATGCCGAAAGCGTTGCCCCTGGCACCGGCGGTAGTCGTGATGTTGTAGACCTGATTGTTGAGAATCTCGACGCCTGTTCCTGAACCCGTGATCCAGATGCCCGCCGGCGTGTCCGCTGCCTTGCCGGTCGTGAAATTGCCGATGGCAAATTCGCTGATGATGATGTAGCTTCCGTTGACGATGTTGACCAAGCCCTGTATCAAGTTTCCGCTCGAGGCTGGGTTCGATGTGCAGCAGCTCAAGCCGCTCCCGCTGATGATCGCGGTCTGCCCGGGGTAGCTTGCGAAGGTGATCGGCTCGCCTGGTGTTCCAGAATTGGGGAAGTTCACAGATTCCTTATAAGTTCCTCCCTTGACATAAACCGTGGCCCCTGCCGTGGCCGTGTTGGCTGCGTGCTGGATGGTTTGCCAGGGTGAAGACAAGGTGCCGGGATTGCTGTCATTGCCGGCGGTGGATACGTAGTAGTTGGCTCCGGTTTGGCCGGCAACGGACTGCGCCAGGGCTACAACAACAACCAACAACAAGGCATTTGCGAAGCCTGCCATCCTAGTACTGGCGAAATTGGATTGCATGAGTTCTTCTCCTTCAAGGTCGCGCCTGATGGCTTTGGTCGCTTACCAGAATTACTCTTGCTTCGTTATCCTCGGCTGTCAAGAACACAACCAGATTTTTCGGTGGATAAATCGGAACCGAAAGAATGGCAGGGGCTGGTTCGCCCCTCCGATTCCCACGTTGCAGCCCCAGCCCGTCGCAGACTGGAAAGGCATCGGTCATCGCTGCCAATACCCAATTCTCACTGCCGTCGGATTCCCACTGCGGTGGCGTATTGCGTAGGGGGGCCACGTGTACATACGAACTGCCGACCGTCCGGGGAGAGGCTTACGGGCGTATCCATCTCGGTCACCAGCCGCCGTGCTTCTCCGCCAAGCGAAGGATCAGCTGTCAGGAGCTCTTACCGAGTGGCTGACTAATCCTCCCGAAGACCGATGGTCGGAAAGCGGATACCAATGGGCATCACCGGCTAAGAGGAAGGAGCCGAACTACTTCTTGTATTGCGAGGTGCCGTTGGCGACTCTTACAAACTTCATGGGACGCACCATGTCGGTGGCCACATCAAAACTGATCACCCGCCCGTTGCCGTCGCGATTGAAATGCAGGAGGAATTGGCCCTCACTGAGGTCGCCAATAAAGCCATCATAGAAGGCGGGTTCGAGGGGTTCATCTTCCGTCATCCACTGCTGCCGAATCAGCTTTCCGTCTTGAACGACCATTGTCCAAGTGGCATGAAGCTCATCATTTGAGTAAGAGCCCGCGTAATCTGCGAAAATTGACCCACCGGAAGCCGGCGCCTTCACCGACTCATAGTTCGCCAGGGCGCCTCCTTCCCAGGCTTCCAGCCGAAAGGTGCCAGCGGTCGCCGCGGGCTTGAAGACGTACTTATCCTTATGCTCGGAATCCGACTCCACCGCTTCGAATTGTCCACCGCCGAGCGGGACCATAGCGTAGGTTGTTCCGGGCGCCACCATGATCAGCTTCTCGTCGCGGACCATGAACTTGCGCAAGGCCCCATTTTTTTCGCTCCAATACGTCCCCGCATACTGCTTGAGGTTGGATGCAGGCGTGCTCGTACCGCTCCCTGCAGAATTCGCCTTTGGCGCACGTGCAAATTCACCCCCCAGGTAGACATCGGCGACTTGTTTGGCCATGGCCGTGGGGCTCATGCTACCCACGCAATTGCAAAGCAGCAGCGTGGAAAAATGCTGGTCGGGAAATCGACTAAAGGCTGCGCGGTAGCCCACCCATTCCCCGGCGTGATGAATCCAGTTCAGCCCGCGGTAATGATCGATGAATAGTCCCATGCCATAAGGAATCGGCTGGCCGCTGTTCAGCGTTCCCGGGGTAGTGAGCTGACGAATCGCATCCGGCCCGCCGACCACCGGATGCTCGAAGTTCTGGTCCCACTTGAAAAGATCCTCTACCGTGGTCATGACCGAGCCGTCGCCCACCTGCTCAAAATTGCTCATGTCCATCTCAAAGCCGCCGCCGCTATGCGGTGCATAGCCGGTGGCCCGGCGGGGCACAATCATTGTGTGGTCATCGTGAAAATGCGTGCTGGTCATGCCCAGAGGACCGAAGATCCGCTCCTGCGCGAACTGCCGTAACGTCTGCCCGGTGACGCGCTTCACGATCAGAGACATCAGAAAAAAATTGGTGTCGCTATACAGAAACTCTTCTCCCGGCTTGAAATTCACTCCTTTCTGCCGCATCGTCAGATCCATGGCATCGCGATCGGTCGTCAGGTCAGCCTCGGGTATTCCCTCGAGGTCAAACAGATCGTCGTAGTTTCGCAGCCCACTGGTGTGGTGGAGCATATGTCGCAGCGTGATTGTCGCGCCGTAGTCGGGCATCTCCGGCAGGTATTTCCTGACGTCGTCGTCGAGCATCAGTTTTCCGTCCTGGACTAACAACAGGATGGCCATCGCGGTGATCTCTTTGGACACCGAGCCGATGTCAAAGACACTTTGCGGAGAAATCGCCACTCCCAACTCCAGGTTGGCCATACCGTAGCCGCGCTCATAGACGATATGCCCATCCTTCACCACAGCCAGAGCGCAGCCGGGGGAGTTCGTGGTATTCCAGTCCACGAAAATTCGATCCACTTGATCGGTGAGCCCATCCGCAAGCGCGTAGGACGAACTTCCGGCCAGCAACAAACAAGCGATAGAAGCTAGAGTCAGAGAGCGTGCCATGTGTTTTCGCTGTGACGGCTAGAAACTGAAACGAAGCGCAAATTGCATGATCCGCGGGGTCGTCAAAGTAGAGGTGTAGTAGCCGAAGCCCGTGCTATTGGTGAGGCTCAGATTCCCTTCCCCATTGCTTCCCGCAATCGGCTCCAGCGCGGCTGCATCGAACCGTACTGAGTTGGTTATATTAAAGGTCTCCCAACTGAATCGCAGGGCGGACGATTCCGTCAGCTTCCAGGTTTTTCCCAACCCTAGATCAATGCCGAAGTAACCGGCACCACGGATATTGTTCCGCTCACCGGATTCGCCGGGGTACGCAAACCGAAAGTCGTTGATGGCGGCGGACGGATCCTTGAACAGATTAGGATTCCCATTCACCATGAAGGTTCCGCTTTCCGGCTTTGGCCCCAGTAGAATCGCATTGGAACTATTTTCCCAGTTTGTCGGCCAGTAGTTTCCACCCGCCACAGTGGTGGGGAAGCCGCTGGTCATGCGAAAGATTCCCGTGAGTTCCCAGTTTCCGAAAACGGCATCCATCACGCCATGAGTGGAGAAATGCTGTCCCGTCCCCACGGGAAGTTGGTAAATCCAGTTGGCATTGAACTGCTGCGTGGCATCAAAGTCGGACGGTCCGCGAAGTTGATTCGGCATCCAGGTGTTGATAATCGGACTGGCGAAACCTCCGCCAAAGGCGTTCCCTGCTTCATACTGATTCACGCGCTCAGCATCGGATCCTATGTCGATCGACTTGGAATACGTGTAGTTGAAGTCGAACTGCAATCCGGAAGTCATCTTGCGCCGCAGACTCACCTGCAAGGCGTTGTAGCTGCTGTTGCCAATCGTCCGCCACGCATACAGCGAAGACCATTGGGGGTCCCAGAACTGGAAGGGCCTGGTGACGCCCTTTACCGTGGCGCACGCGGGATTGCAAAACCAATCAGCCTGGATGAGTTGGGTGAGTGTGTCAACGCCATAATTGCAGCTCATCAGCTGATACATGTTCTGCGTTGCAGTGGGATTCAATGGCGAGACGCCCGGGGCACAGGCTTCGCCGGCACTCTGCAGGCTGGCTAAACCGGCCGGGCCGGCAGCCTGGGGAAAGAAGTTCTCCCAGAAAGGAATGCGAGCTACCTTCTGCACAGGAACTCCCGCCTGCGTATCTTTGGCGAATATCGTTCCCGCCTGGAAAAAGGTCATCCCGGACTTGGGATCATGCATGTCGACGGGTTCGGCAAAGTCCTCTTGCTGCAGTAAGTGTCGGCCAAAGCGTCCCACATAGGAAGTTTCGAGAACAAATCCCCGAGGCAATTCACGAGTAAATGAAAAATCGACGACGTTGGAGTACGGCGTCTTCATTATATTGTCGAGACCCCACGCGATAGCGGCCCCACCGCTGGTGACGCTGGACGGAGGAGTGACCGGAAACGGGCCGGTAGGGGGCGGCGGAGCTAGCAGACAGGGTGGAGTCGGACAACCGGCATAATACTTCGGGATGTCGTACAACGACGTGAAGCGCGGTGACTGGTCGGGACCCACAAGACCCGCCGGGTCCCCGATGATGGTGGTCAATCCGAAAGCACCCATGCGGTCGAAACTATTGATCACGCCTTCGCCGAAGTGATCGTAATAAATGCCATAGCCTCCGCGAATCGAACTCTTGCCGGACTCTCCAAACATTTTTTGCAGCCAGCTGCTTTCGAAACTCGGAGACCAGGCAAACGCAAAACGCGGTGCAACGTTGCCGTAGTCCCAGGCCCAGATCGGCGGCTTGCCGTTGGCCTGGCCAGAGAGATCGAAACTCACCAGAGGCTGTACGCTCTGCCCATTCAACATTCCGAGGTAGCGATTCGTGAACCACTGGTTGAGGCCGGGCGTGGCCCCAACCTGTGTTCCTGTGGTTTCGTAGGGTGGCTGCAGCAGTGTATAGCGCAAACCGAAAGTCAGCATCAGGTTCGATTTCACATGCCATGCATCCTGGGCGAACCATTCGAATTCATGGGCGCGGAAATGGCGCTCGACCATAGCACCTTCGGGAAGAAGGGTAAAATCCTTAGTCACCTGATAGTAGGCGGTCACCTGCGGAACCATGCCGGTTAGGGCACTTACCGCGGAGTCGTAGGACACGCCGAAGGCCTGTGAAACTGCGGGGAAGCCAAGGGACGAGAATTGCGGCGCTCCGGGATCGAGGCTAGTTCCCGTGCCGGAAATGGCGCCGTCGGCGAGCCAGGTAGCGTTCGTGCTCGCCGTATTGAAAGACTGCGCGTTTGATTGACGCGCGTTGTTAATGATGCGTATGTTGGTGCCGAATTGCAGAGTGTGCTTGCTTTTGGTCCAGGTGACATCATCTACAAAATTGTTGACCGGCACCTGCACGTTGATCGTGGGTGTCTCTCCCGTCGGGGGGACGATGCCAACGTAAAAGCCAATGTAGGGTTGGGTTTGCAATCCCGATTGCCCAATGCCCTGGCGAATGTATCCATAGCGAAAATTGTTCACCAAAGTGTTGCTGATCATCCAGGTGTGTCCCGCTGCCAACCCCTTGCTGTTGTTCGTATCTATGGTATTCGGGGGCAGGCCAGGAAATTGTGAACCATCGCTGCCCGTGCTGTGATCATTTTGCAGGTTGCCGCGAACAAATAGCTGCTGGCTTCCGTTGGAGGTCAAGTTATAGTCCAGCTTGACGATGTAGGTGTCGAGCTTGGCCGGCGTAGGATCAGAAAAGGTAAACGCGCCAACGTTGAATCCGTCCCCACCCCCAGAAGGGTTGTTCGGCAAAGGATAAGATTGAAACACCTGCTCCGCTGCCGGATCGGCTCCGGGTCCTAGAGGGCAGGTCCCAAGCCCACTACAAAGGGGATCAAGCTTCGCGAGGCCGGACGGATTTAGGGTGAACATTCCACTTGCCGGGCAGTGTGGCGAGCCCGCATGGCACAGATAGGTAATATTGCCCTGCCGCATGGTAGCGGTGGGAACCAGCCGTGTCACAACCGCGCTCTGATGCGTACGCTGGCCTTCGTAGGTCGCGAAAAAGAGCAACCGGTTCTTCAGGATCGGCCCACCAATCGATCCTCCGAAAGTATTGCGCACCAAATGCGAGGGAATGTTCGCATTTCCGCCGTCAAGCTCCGAACGCTCATTGAACCAGTCATTCGCCTCGCCGATGCCCGACCGATTGTATTCATACAGCGAGCCATGGAACTTGTTCGTTCCGCTTTTGGTGACCAAGGCCACTTGTGCGCCGGAAGAACGTCCCGCTTCCGCGCCTGAATTGGTCGTAGTAACGCGAAACTCTTGCAGCGACTCCAGAGTAGACCGCAAAGCACCCTGAAAGGCATAGCCCTTTACCGGGTCATTGTTATCTACGCCATCGACCGTGATATCTGTCTGATCGCTGCGGGCGCCACTCACCGCTCCGCTGCGACTATCCTGATCCGGGTTAATGCTGGTACTGTTGCCGGTATACAACACCCCCGGCTGCAGACTCAAAATCGACACTGGATCGCGGCCTTCCAACGGAAGTGTGGTCATCTGCTCGGTGGTGAAAGCGTGGCCGATGCTGGCGTCCTGTGTGTTCACTAAGGGCGCATGGCCGGTCACTTCGATGGTCTCGGCCACGGTCTGAACCGATAACCTCTCATTAATCGTGGCCGGAGTGTTGACCAAGAGACGGACCTCGTCGACTCGGAGCGTGTTAAATCCCGATGCCTTGATCGTCAAGGTGTAGGTCGCGGGTGGAATTTCGAGGAACTGGTAGGCGCCCTGGTCATCGGTCTTGGTCGTCCGCGAGAAAGCGGTGGCGGGATTGGTGATGGTTACCTCGGCCCTCGGAATGGCGGCTCCCTTCGGATCAAGAACTGTCCCGCGCAGTGCAGTCGTCGAAGACTGTGCCCAGCTCAGCGTAGTCACCGTTCCGAGCACAACGAGAGTGAGTAGTCGATAGGCTCGTTTGCCTGCCGCCATATGCGATTGTCCTTCGAAACTGCAGCTAGTTAAGGATGTCGGCCTGATGGTAAACCTGCCTTATAGTGAACAACGACCGAGGGTGTCAAGAGCTAAATGTCCGAACTGACGCCAGGTTTCAACCGCGATCATGCGCGATGGCATGGCTCTCGCGACCGGTCTTAAAAGAGGTGACCATCTGCTTGATAGATCGCACTCGCCGAGAAGCTAGGCAACGACACGGCCGCGATGCAGCGCACGGTGCGTCGCATGGGATATCCTGAGACGACCGGCTTCGGCTGGCAGGCAGGGGAAAGGCTCACGGTTTGCAGGAGGAGAAGGCGTCAGGAAGCCGTCTGAAAGAGAATACCCTCTCGCTGAGTGATGCCATCGTGCTGGGGTTGGCCAGTTCCGCTCCCGCTCAGACCATGGCCGTGGCTCTGCCCGCTCTGGTGGCGGCTATTGGCTATGCTGGCGTGTTGCCCATCGCGTGTGCTTTTGTGCCCATGCTGGGCATTGCTCTAGCCTACCAGCATCTCAACCGCTGGGATCAGAGTGCTGGTGCAACCTACACCTGGGTCTCAAGGGCGTTACATCCTTATTTAGGGTTCGTGGCGGGCTGGGTGATTTTGATGTATTACACACTCGGCACTACGGGCATGACTCTGCCCGCCGGCACCTATACGCTTCAATTGATTGCACCTGGCATAGCGAACAATAAGATCGCGGCCGTCGCTGTGGGCAGCCTGTGGAATCTGGCGGTGACCTTCCTGCTCCTGGCGGGTATCGAAGTCGCAGCGCGATTTCAACGCGCCTTAGCCATTTTTGAATATTCGGTGTTGTTTTTCTTTGCCATACTCGGCATAAGAGCGCTGATCTCAGGCCATGCAGCCACCTCCATTACACCGGCATGGTTCGGCATCTCAGGCGCAAACAAAATGAAGGAGTTCGTGGGCGGAATCCTCATTGCAGTGTTCATGTACTCAGGGTGGGACGCGGCCATCTATGTCAACGAGGAGACGAAGAATAAAGAGGCGAATCCTGGCCGTGCGGCGGTGTCGAGCGTGGTCATCCTGTTGTTTGTCTACGGTTTGATTACCTTCGCGTACCAAGGAATTGTGGACCGGGCGGCCTTACAAAGCTCCGCTGGGAATGCGTTGGCAGTCATTGCGCAACGGCTGTTGCTGGGTCCAGGTTCGCTGTTACTCAGCGTGGTCGTTTTGTTGGGGACGGTGGCGTGCCTGCAAGTAGCGATCGTCTCTGCGTCCCGGCTGGGATTCGCCATGGCTGAGGACCGCGTAATGCCGGCGTTCTTTAGGATCGTTCACCCCAGAACCGGGAGTCCTTGGGCGGTGACATTGTTCATGGGTGGCATCAACCTGGTTTTCCTTATGCTGACGGCTTTTGAAGCCGGAGGAACCCGCGAGATGTTGTCCAATATCGCCGGCTCTCTCGGCATTATTGCGTCTCTGTTCTACGCTCTCACCGCCATCGCTGCGGTTTGGCAGTATCGTGGTGTGCTTTTCAAAAACCTGGGCAATTTCCTTCTCGGAGGTTTGTGGCCGGCGCTAGGGGCGATCTTTCTGCTACTCGTCGTATTTGAGGCGGTCTTGACAGGCGCGGTTGCGCCCGCCGTGCTGTGGTCTGGCCTGGGAGCGAGCGCCGTAGCGTTGCCGATAGCACTGGGGATTCGCTATGTTGGCAAAGTACCTTTCCTTGACAGCTCACGCACACAGCCGGTGTCAGTGGCCAAAATAGAGGATCTATCGTGAGGTGGAGAAAGCCCCGTCGCTTATGAAGGCAACTGCCGAATCCGCTCGCCTATTTGCCCAAGCGCAAGAGGTAATCGCAAGTGGGGTAAACAGCACTGCGCGTGCTCCCCGCTCCGGTTGGTCTCCTTACCCTCTTTTTGTCGAACATGGAAAAGGATCCAGAATCGTGGACGTGGATGGCAACGAGTTCATCGACTATTTGCTGGGGTTAGGCCCCATGCTTCTCGGCCATCGACCGGAACAGGTGACCACAGCCGTCGTTGATTTTATAACCCAGAGGGGCACCGTATTCGCCTTGCCAGTAGCCGCGGAAATCGACCTGGCCCGCAAGATCATTGACGCGGTACCGAGCGTCCAGCAAGTACATCTCACAAACACAGGAACCGAGGCAGTTCTTTATGCGGTGCGCCTCGCGCGCGCCTATACACGCAGACCAAAACTTATCCGCTTCGAGGGCATGTATCACGGCTTTTCCGATGCCGTTTACTGGAGCAAGCACCCTCCCCTCGAACAAGCCGGTTCGAAATCGCGACCAACCCCAGTTCCCCAGGGAGCGGGTATGCCTAGAGGGCTGGACGATTCGCTCATCATCCTGTCCTGGAATGACGGAGAAGGGCTCGAGAAGGTGATCCGCGAACACGGGGAAGAAATTGCCGCGGTAATCACCGAGCCCATCATGTGTAACACCGGCTGCATCTTGCCGGCGCCCGGCTATCTGAAGCTGATGCGCCAGCTAACCCGCGAGTTCGGTATCGTGCTGATTTTCGACGAAGTAATCACAGGTTTCCGCGTTGCCCTAGGAGGCGCGCAGCAATATTACGGTGTGGTGCCGGATCTGACGGTAATGGCCAAAGGTTTTGGCGGAGGATTTCCGGTCGCCGCACTGGGAGGTAAGAGCGAGATTCTGCGACTGGTCGCCGATGGGACGGTGTCGATGGCGGGGACATACAGCGGCAATGGTATCGCGGTTAGCGCCGCCAACGCTGCCCTCGATTTCCTGGCGACACCCGGCGTCTACAAGAGTCTGTTCGAGAAGAGTGAGAGGCTGATGCGCGGGATAGGGGAACGCCTGGAATCCGCAGGATTCGACGCCAGGATGGTTGGTCTCGGTCCTCTGTTCCAGGTATGGTTCACCCGTGAACCCATCCACAACTACCGTGATGCTGTTCAGCACGCGCGCCGGGACCATTTTCGTGTGTGGTGGGAAGAGATGATGCAGCGCGGTGTCCTCTTCCATCCGGATGCGTTTGAGAATCTGTTTGTCTCTTTCGCCCATAGTGACAACGACGTCGAGTGCACACTGCAAGCGGTCGAAGCCGCCCTGCCTGCCATGCGACGCAGATTACGATGAACCGAACTGTCACTTCTCGCTCTCAACCCACAAGGAACCGCTCTTGAGTGAGGACCGCTGAGTGCCGCTAACCTCATGCGTGCTAGGCATCGACCTTGGAACGTCAGCGATTAAGCTGGTCGCAGTTTCGCTCAAAGGTCGCGTCCTTGCGAGCGCCCGCCAGCCGTATCCTACGTTGGCAACCACTGCGGGGCAGGCGGAGCAGAACTGCCAGGACTGGCTGAACGCACTGCGCACAGCGGCGAGACGGATCCGATCGCGGCTAGCGCATGCCCAGGTAGAAAGCATAGCCCTCACTGGTCAAATGCCGACCCTGGTCGTGCTCCGCAGACAGAGACCTGTGGGCTCCGCAATTACCTGGCAGGACAGCCGCGCCGATGAATGGGTCAAGAATCGGGTCGATGCTGACCTTCGTCTCCAAATCTATCGAGCGACTGGCATCTTGATCGACGGTCGCTATCTTGCGCCTATGTTCCGATTTCATCACCGGTCGGGACAAAAAGCAGACGGTGTACTTTCTGCCAAAGATTTCTTGTTCCACGCCCTCACCGGGTCAAAGGTCACGGATCCATCCACGGCTTCAGGCTACGGCGTCTACAATTTGCAGGCGAAGGCTTGGAACCCGGAACTCTGCAAATTCTGGGGCATGGATCCGCGGATACTCCCTGCGATTGAGAGTTCTTCCTTCCGGGCGCCTCTCACTGCCCAAGGACATCGACTCATTGGCTGTGCTCTGGGAACACCGGTGGTGTTGGGATGTGCCGACTCCGTGGCGGGCGTCTATGCAATCAGTGGTGACGAACAAGTTCAGAATGCAGCCACGGTTCTGACCGGCACCAGTACTGTCATCATGAGGTGCCTTTCGCAGCCGCGTTGGGACCGGCTCAGCCGGTATCTTCTTACGCCGTTTGCGCTCGATGGCTGGTATGGCTGTGAAGCCGATTTGCTTGCCAGCGGTTCTGCACGCGAGTGGGGGGCGCGTGTTTTCCTGGGCCGCGCAGACAAGAAGTCGCACCGGTCGGTGTGGCAAGCGGCTTATCGAGTTGCCCCTGGCGCTGACGGACTTTTCTTCGCACCTTTTCTAGCGGGAGGGGAACAAGGCGTGCTCTGGAACCCACGCCTGCGAGCTGTCCTGAGCGGACTGACCTTGGCTCACGGCGGAGCGCAGATGGCGCGAGCACTGCTCGAAGGCATGTGTTTTGAAGTTCGACGATGCCTCGACGTCCTCGAAGAGGAGGGACAACTTTCCTTCGTGCGTGTAGCCGGATGGGTGGCCGACATACCTCAGGAGCTGCAACTACTAGCTGATGTCATCGGCCGGCCGGTTCACGCCTTCCGGTTAGATTCCGCTTCCGCGGTCGGAGCAACACTTCTCAGCGGACTCATCGACATCAAGACATACTTCGTTAATGCCAAGTCTGCAGTTTTTGAGCCGAGCCAGCGAAGCAAATGCTACGACGAAATCTATGCAAAATACCTCCTCGATTGCGCCAGCTTCGATCCACCTCGTTCAAGTACCGGGAGACGTGCACCCGCCTAGCGATTTCTGACAGGGTTGACACTTGCCACTCTTGCGTTGCCAACGTTAAATTCTTCACTCTGCCTACCCACTCAGTATTCGATTCACTGCGCTCCGCTCTGGGGTATTCCGTACTAGTCCGTAAGATTGGCTTCCCCCGGTCCTGACGCAGCTTTAGACCCGTATAATATTCAGGTGAGTCCACAGACAATACAGCAGGTGGCTTCGGCGGAGTTGCCGACGCACTGGGGCAGATTCCGTATTTTTGGTTTTCGCGGGGAATTTGACGGCAGGACGGAAGAAGCCGTGGCCTTAGTGATGGGCGAGATCAGCTCATCCCCGCCCTTGGTGCGTGTGCACTCCCAATGCCTCACCGGAGACGTCTTCGGATCGCTGCGTTGTGATTGCCGCCAGCAGCTCGAACTTGCATTCGAAATGATCGCCGCCCAAGGAGCGGGAGTGCTCATCTACGAACAACAGGAGGGACGTGGCATCGGGCTGATGGCCAAGCTACAGGCTTACCAGTTGCAGGACACCGGGCTTGATACCGTGGAAGCGAATAAACGGTTGGGATTTAAGGCGGATCATAGGGGGTTTGGACTCCCGGCGGAGATTCTAAAACTCTTAGGCATCTCTGAGGTCCGTCTGCTGTCGAACAACCCCGAGAAGGTCGCCGCCCTTGCGCGGGCGGGGATCAAGGTGGTAGAGCGGGTTCCCTGCGAGGTGCAAGCCAGCGCGCACGCAGAAGACTACTTACGGACCAAGAAGCAAAAGCTGGGACATTTGTTCACCTCGCGCTGACGCCGTAACGGCAGCTGCCTCGAAGTTGCCCAAATCTCGGTAAAGAAGATCTTGGGGTAGACAACTTTACCCCTCATTCATTCGCAACGAAGGGCTTCGATCGGATCGATGCGTGTGGCCCGCCGGGCGGGAAGATAACAGGCCAACAGCGCGGCCGCAACCAAGAGCAGTATCACAGCGGCAAAAGTCAGAGGATCAGTAGCTGTCACGCCAAAAAGCAGCGACTCCAGCGTGCGGGTGACTGCCAGCGCACCGCCCAGCCCGATTGCAGCCCCTAGCAGTATCGTGCGCAAACCCTGGCCCAGGACCATCGTCAAAACGTCACCGGAGCAGGCCCCCAGCGCCACCCGAACACCAATTTCACGTGTGCGGCGGCTGACCGAATAGGCCATCACGCCAAATACGCCTGCCGTAGCGAGCAGCAGCGCGACGATTGCGAAGAAACCGATGATGATCAGGTTGAATCGGCGCGAGCCTAGGGAAGCAAGATAGATTTGCGGGAATGTCCGGAACTTGGCCGGTATCTCCGGATTGAGCTCATGCAGGATTCCGCGCGCAGCCGACGTCACCAGTTGTGTCTCAGCATCGCTGAGCATGATTACGGTAATCGCGGCCCTCGGGCGTTGGAACAGATCTACATAGACGGTGGGAGGAGGCGCCGCATCAAGGCCATCTTCGTGAACGTCGCCCACGACGCCGACAATGGTCAGCAAGCGCAAATCACCGTCCATGTTTCCGAATTCGATCGTCTGGCCGATTGGATCCTGGCCGGGCCAGCGCTCCCGCGCCAGCGACTGGCTGATCACCGCGACATGCGGAGAATCGGGGCCGTCGCGCTCATCAAAGATGCGTCCGCGCAGCAGAGGGATACCGAGCGCCTGGAAGTATCCGTCGGTCGCGATCCCGAAATCGGCTTCGCCCGTGCGCTCTTTCTGCTGAAAAGCATTTCCGAACCATCGAGCGAGAAAATCCAGGTCGCTGGTATTCTTCGGAAGCTCCTCCGGCCCCATGAGCAAGAACATGCCGTCGGGTAGTCCGCCCGTCAGGGGAAGGCCGCTCGTGGCGCCCACTTTTCGCACACCAGGAATCTGGCTGAGGCGGTCGATCAGGTTCGCAAAGAAAATCCCTTGAGCTGATTTTGCTTTCGAATCGTTCCAATCGACCGAAGGCAGCGAAACATCCATGGTGACGATCCTATCCACGCGGAACCCGGGATTTACTTCGAGCACCTTCAGCAGGCTCCTACCAACCAATCCGGCTTCAACCAATAAAACCAGGGTGATGGCCATCTGGGCCGCGACGATGGCCCGGCCCATGCGCTGGCTGTATTTTGAACCCGTTTGTCCACGCCCGCCTTCCCCAAGGCCCTCGCACACGTCGCCGGAGGTCGCCCGCAGGGCGGTGAAAACTCCAAGCCCCACGGCAATGACAGTACAAAGCAGGACCGCGAAGAGCAGCACTGGAATATTCAGGGAGACACTATCCAACCGCGGAAGATTCTCCGGCGCCAGCCGCAGCAATCCCACGATGCCCGCGAATGCTCCCACGAGACCGAGGCTGCCACCGGCCAGCGAAAGGAGGAGAGCCTCGGTAACAAATTGACGAATCAAGCGTGCGCGCGCCGCACCCAGCGCGCTGCGAATAGCAAGTTCACGCTCTCTCGCCGAGGCTTGTGCAAGTAGCAGGTTTACAACGTTCGCGCACGCAACCAATAGGAGAAACCCTACCGCTCCCAGGAGGATGAGAAACGCCGGTCGAACTTTGCCGGTGATCGAATCCTGCAGTGGGACGACAATTCCATCTTTCAGGAGATACTCGTTTTGATCGCTCGAGGTCTGACGAATACGACGCGCGATCGCACCGATGTCCGCATTCGCTTGCGCGACTGTCACACCGTCCCGGAGCCGACCGACAGCATAGTAGTTATGTGAGGTCCTACTTGGATTTTCACCGTCTTGATCGGCTGGCAACCACAGTCCGACGTCTGCGGGGAACTGAAATCCGCCCGGAAGCACACCGATGACGGATGCCATCTCATTACCGATTTTTAGATGCCACCGCGAAAGGTCTGGAGACGATCCCAGATGCTCCTTCCAATATCCGTAGCCGACAACAGCGACTGGGCCAGCCCCCTTTTTCACCTCCGCAGCACTGAAAGTGCGACCAAGGATCGGCTGAACACCGAAGACTTTGAAAAATTCAGGGGTGACGCTTGCCACCATCGTGCGGGTCGGCCGCGAACCACCGGAAACGGACGCAATCTCTTCGTTGTACTTTGCGATCGCCTGGAAGCTACGGTTTTGATCGCGAAAGTCGTCGAAATTAGGGTCGGCGAGGCGGGACCAGGTGCCGTTGGTGGCGACCTCGAAAACGGCCATGATCCGGTTGGAATCCTGGTACGGCAGGGGCCGCAGCAACACGCCGTATACGACGCTAAAGATCGCCGTGGTCGCACCGATACCCAAGGCGAGCGTGAGTACCGCCACTGCCGTGAAACTTGGGCTTTTACCTAATACCCGTAGAGCATGGCGAAAGTCTTGAAACATCGTTTCGATGACCACGAAGCTCCCGCATGATCATACATCTCCGACTCAAGAGTAGCGTCGTTGCCCGACGAACTCACCGATTCACAAGAGTTTTGCGGTGAAGGGTAAGCGTAGACTATGAACGCTCGCAATTCAACCAAGAGACTGGCTGGCGGACACAGCGGCTGCCGATCATTGGCGGCCGACGAGCTGAAGGAGGAGCAATTATGGGACCCGCGAAGGCCTTTTCATGCATCCTCAGCATGGTTGGCATTTGTGTGCTGGCACCTCGGATTTTTGCCCAGACGTCTTCGCCCCCTCAACACATTGCCATTGCGGCGAGCACAGTGTTGGATGGCAAAGGTCACACGTTGCACGATGTTCGCATCGCGATCGAGGACTCAAAGATTGCTGCGATCTCTCCCAGGGCTGAAGGTCCGGTCGACTACGACCTGCGAGGCTTCACGGTTTTGCCTGGCTGGATTGACGCGCACGCGCACGTAACCTGGATCTTCGGTAAGGACGGGAAAAACACCGGCACGGAATGGACCACGCCACAGGATGCGTATCAGGCCGCGTCGAATGCGTGGGTGACACTCATGGCAGGCTTCACGACGGTGCAAAGCCTGGGTGCGCCGACTGATGTGCCGCTTCGTGATGCCATTGCGAAAGGAATACTCCCCGGCCCCCGCATACTGACGGCGATCGAGCCGCTTGTGGGGCGCAACGAGGCGACCGGCACTCCCGATGAAATCCGCGCCTTTATAAGGAAACAAAAGGAATCGGGCGCGGATGTGATCAAGATCTTTGCCTCCAAGTCCATCCGCCAGGGCGGGGACATGACTCTTTCACAGGAACAACTAAACGCGGCTTGCGATGAGGCACGGAAGCAGGGGTTACGCACACTGGTTCACGCTTACAAGGAGGCCGTCCGCGCCGCAACCCTCGCGGGATGCACCGAAATTGAACACGGTACTTTGGCTACAGACGACGACTTGAAATTGATGGCGGAGAAGGGCACCTATTTAGATCCACAGTGTGGACTGGTTATCGAGAACTACATGCTTTACAAGGACAAGTACATCGGCACATCTGGCTACACCACCGAGGGATTTGCCGCCATGGAGAAGATCCTTCCAATGGATCACGAGATCGTACAACACGCAGTCAAGACTCCAGGACTGAAAATGGTCTTCGGCACCGACGCCGTAGCGGGGGCGCACGGTCGCAACGCCGAGGAGTTCATCGACCGAGTGCGGGACTGCGGTATAGCCCCCATGGCGGCTATGATCTCCGCCAACTCGCTGGGGGCGGAAGCGCTCGGCATGGGCGATCAGATCGGCTCAATCGTTCCCGGCCTGCAGGCCGACCTCATTGCGCTCGATGGAAATCCATTGACCGATATCACGGCTGTTCGGCGGGTGGTATTCGTGATGAAGGGTGGCATTGTCTACAAGAACGCAGCGCGGGGAGCGATTCCGGTCTACGCAGGCATTCAACCTTGATTCGACCGTTAGGCTAGCTCTTCTACTATGGGCGCGCTGCACACGCCTGGCGTGTTGGGAATTTGTTTTCAACGAGATCGACATGGGACTCTTCTCTGAGTGATTCCCAAGGTGCTCAAAACGGGCTTGATGGCTCTTCATAGAAGCTCAGATTCTTGGCCTCAAGCTGGAGACTCAAGACTAAAATGAAGTAGCGAGCAAGGAGGAAAACCGATGAGGGTACAGGCAATTTTGGCGCTGGCATTGTTCTTGACGGTTCGAACTGCTGCTCAAGGTGCACCGAAACGTCCGACACAGGCACAATGCAAATTCTCCGATGGAGAAACCATCACAGTCACGTACTCCTCAGAGCAGACCAGAACTTTTAGACTGGTGACTGATGGAAGCCTGGTCACGATTAAGGGGGTCGACGTTCCGGCGGGTGAGTACATCGTTTTCCCTGCAAAAGATGCTCAAAACAACTGGACTCTAACGATGAGGAAACAGACCGAGAAGGGTGAATCTTGGGCGCTGCCGCCGTTGCCCATGTCTGTCAAAACAGCCACTTCGTCCGCTGGAAACTTCCCGGTTTCATTCGACCCAACCGGCGGAAGCTGCATGATGCATTTGCGTCCTGAGAAATCGGGAGTCTTGCTCTCGTTGGAGTTCGCAGTAAGGAACACAGACCTGCCAACTCTCACCCAGTAGGCCCAATGGTCCTCGCTGTTGCGGCCATGTTTTCGGCCGAGCGGAGCTCTGGCTCGCTTCAGTCAAGGAGCACATTAGGCTCATCATCTTCTTCTCTTCGAAATGTCTGGGGTCAACCGGGCGTGAAAAACTGGGCGGGCCTGAACTCAGACCCGCCAGGGCTAAATGGTTGCAGCAGCGGACTCGTTCGTGGTCGCACCGTTCGGAGGCAGTTTGAATGTTGGGAAAATGCTGCTGCTGCTGCTGCGAGTTAAGGGACCACCACCTGCCCCTGTTCCAGTTGCACTGATTACATAGCTGACACTCACCAGGTCCGCGGTCGGATTTTCGAGCTCCCAGGAATAGGGTATCGTGATCTTGCACGTGCGTGTGGTGGTTCCACTTGCGGCCACGGTCGCACTCTCTGCGTAGGAGTGCGCATCCGAGACTACCACCTCGGCTGTGCAGTTGACAGTTTTAATATTGACGGACTTGACCGTAATTGTGAGAGTAACGACGATTGTTCCTCCCTCGGTTGTTAGAGCCACGTCTGGACTTTCTTGAACTTGAGGAACAGCCCGGAAGGCACCAGTCTGTGGATCCAAGTATCCCAAGATGCCAGACCTGGCGGTCCCGTTCGTCGTTTGGCCCCAAGCCGCTGAGGCAGCTAGGATGCAGCCGAGACAGATCGACAATCGCTTTGCAGTTGTCATTTTTCACACTCCTTTTGCGCGATGTACTTTCTTTTGGTGTAAAAGGTACCTGGGTGTAACCGACCAGGTAAGACGAAGTCCTCGGAGCCTTACACCAGTCGCTGAAAGTAACACCTATCCGCTAACATTTCCAATATTTTCTGCCGGAAATGAACTAGTGAGTGAACATGAACCGATGGAGAATCACGGGTTTGTTCTGGGGATTAGCTCTGTGCGGCAGCGAGGACAGCACGTTTGGTGAAGACTCGAATCATCTCACGCCGGTATTCGGGGGTCAGCGCCGAGGTGGTTAATGGCTTGGCCGTCTTAGCCGCCAAATTTCCGATCCCTTCCGCAAGTGTTGCATCAATGACTTTTCCTACGAGCGCTTCCGTCGCTCCTTTGACCAGAACCGGTGCCGGATTCACGGCTGTAATGGCGACTCGCGCATCGGCGCAATGGCCGTTGGAGCGCTTGACCGCCACCGCAAC
>DASPTQ010000174.1:0-16608 GCA_035623335.1 Terriglobales bacterium | reverse complement strand
AAAGGTCCCGACGGACTGATGTCGTTGGGCACCCCGCGCCGTCGCCTGGCCGAGCTTTCCGTCCGTCTGAATCCATCCTTCCGTATACTGCGGATTTGCCTTCTGCTCTGCTTTGTGGGCATCGCGTTGGTCCTGGGCGGGGGACACGCTTTCCATTCGAGCGCACTCACCAAAACACCCTACGGGGTGACCTTTGAAAGTACGATTCGGCCGGTCAGCGATATTCGCATTACCGCCGATGGAGTGGGCACGGTGTCCGAGATGTTCGTGAAGGTCGGAGATGTGGTGCAAAAAGGCCAGCGGCTGCTGCGAATGAGCGATGCCGAGGCGCAGCTGGCGCTCGAACAGGCCAAGATTGAACTGGCGGCTGCCCGGCAAAATGTCGCCCAATTACGCGGTCAGCTGGCGGACGTCAACGCCCGAGTCGCGGTGACCCAGGGCCGGCAACAGCAGGTACCCACCCGGCAATGGCATGATTCCCCGGAACGAGCCCAAGCTGCTTACGATGAAGCCCTGCTTGAGTACAACCGTGTGAGCCAGCTGTATGATGCCGGTGTGATCGCCAAGCAACAATTGGACGCCAGTACTATGTCCCTGCGCATGGCGAAGGATGATCTCGAAAATGCCAAGAACATCGCCAATGCCTCCCAGAGCCTGCAGCAGGACCAGTCCGAACAAGCCAAGTTGCAGGCCCAGGTTACTCGCGAGGAATTACAGCTGCAACTGCGGCAGGCGGATTTGAAATATCAGCAGGCGCAGCGGCGGGTGGACGGAACCGTGGTTCGCGCCACCCAGGATGGGGTGGTGGCGGAGATTCCGGTACGGCTGGGAGAGCGGCTTTCCGAAGGGGCCTTGCTGGTGCAATTGACGCAGCTGAACCCCCTGGTCGCCGAAGTCCCGGTGGCGGCGTCCATGGTTGACATCCTCCACGTAGGACAGCCCGCCCTCATTCGGCTGCCGAGTACCCCCCCGCGTAAAGTAGAAGGCACAGTCCGCATCATCAACCCTCTCCCGGCTGCGAACATGACACACACAGTGGAAGTCGAATTCAAGAATCCGAGCTTGCTGTTGTTGGCGGGGCAGCCCGCCGAAGTCACGTTTCTGAAGCCCTAATGCCCGACCGAACGACTACAGTGCTGTTGACGACCGAAGGCACCTATCCCTTTCATACCGGCGGTGTGAGCACCTGGTGCCATCACCTTACCCGTGGTCTGCGCGACATCGATTTCAGAATTCTCGCCATTGTCAGCAACCCGTTTCCTCAGCTGCAGTACGAACTCGCACCGAACGTGATCGACGTGATCAAGGTGCCGCAGTGGGGACTGCTGCAGCCGGCGGAGTATTCGCAACACCAACTGACCTCGGCGGTTCTCGCCAAGCGGTGGAACACCACCCCCAAGGTCATCTCGGCGCGCTTCAAACCGCTTTTCGAACGACTGCTGGGGCTGGTGTTCTCGGCTGAGCGCGATAAAGAGGAGCTCGGCCGAACCCTGCTCGAGCTGCAGGGCTATTTCCAGCATTACGACTACGAAAAGACGATGAACTCCCACGATGCCTGGCACGTGGTGCAGCACGCCGCGCGCGCTACCTGGGAGTGCCGGCCGGCCGGCACGGAACACCCCACCTTTCAAGAGATCAAACAGGCATATCGCTTGCTGTATCACTTTCTGATGGTGCTGCACTTCCCGATTCCTTTCGTCGATATAACCCACGCATCCGCCGCCTCCTTCTGCGGTGTGCCCTGTGTACTGGCCAAGCTGGCCCACGGAACGCCTTACCTACTGACCGAACACGGGGTGTACTTACGCGAGCAATATTTGAATCTGCGCCGGCAGATCAAGTCATTTTTTGTCCGTTGGTTCCTCTATCGGGTGGTCGAAGCCATCGTCGAACTGAACTATCACTTTGCCGATTCCATCTCACCGGTGTGTGCCTTCAACGCGCGATGGGAAAAATACCTGGGCGTTTCAGAGCGCAGGATCAAGGTAATTTTCAACGGCGTCGATCCCAAACGCTTTTATCCGCGGGAGAAGCTGCCGCGAGTCCGGCCGCTCGTTTCCACGGTTGGCCTGATCTATCCGTTAAAAGGGCAGAGGGACCTGATCGAGGCGGCGGCGCTTCTGAAGGAGAGATTCAACAACCTGGAGATCCGTTTTTACGGTACGGCCAACGATGAGCAATACTACACCAATTGTGTCCGGAGAATCTCCGAGTTGCAGCTGGAAAATTGTGTGGTTTTTGCCGGCCCCACACAGGAACCGTGGAACGTCTTTAGTCAGGCTGACGTCGTCGCGTTCGCAAGCATCTCCGAAGGTTTTCCCTATGCGATGATCGAAGCCATGCTTAGCGGGGCTGCGATTGTGGCTACGGACGTGGGCGGAGTGCGGGAGGCGCTGGGCAATGCTGGCGTCCTTGTGCCGGCCAAGTCGCCGCAGCAAATGGCCGAGGCCCTGGCGTTCCTGCTGGAGAACCAGGAGGAACGGGAACGCCTTGGGCAAATGGCTCAAGCCCGTGCCCTGCACCTCTTCACGGAAGAGCATTTTCTGCGTTGCTACGAACAGGCTTATGGCGAGTTGCTGTCGCCCATGACTGAGCAGTCCCTTCACAAAACCTGATGAAACGTGCGTTCGACTGGGTGACAATGATGCTTGCGCTCTCTTCCTTCTTGCCTGCATGGCCATCGCTGCGCCCCCGGGTTCCAGCCCGACTGGCGATTTACTACGGCTACCCCAGCTTAGTAAATGGATCCCGCGGTGATGTGGAGAAATCGGCAGATGTATTCAGCGGCTACGACGTAGTAGTGTTGGGAGATGGCCTCGAGTTCTCCGATCGAAAGCCAGGGCGCCACCCGGAGGGAGATCCAGCCGAACATCAGAAAGCCCTAGAGATCATCGCGACCACTCGGCGGAACAGTCCGCGAGTGCGCTTTTATGGCTATGTCTGCCTAGGAGAGATTCGATCTCCTGGCGGGGAACAAGTCCTTAGTCCTGCGGAGATCAAGGAGCGTATTGCTCTGTGGAAGCGCATGGGGGTTTCGGGAATCTTCCTCGATGAGGCTGGTTATGACTGGCGGGTCGTGAATCGTGAACGCCAGAATTATGCCGTCGAGTACATCCATGGGCAAGGCTTGAGTGCCTTTGCCAATGCGTTTTATCCCGAGGACCTATTCAGCTTGCAGGATCTGCGCGGCAAGAACCCAGCGGGTCTGCGCCCGCAGCTGGATGGGCGAGATCTTTTCCTGTTGGAATCCTTTCAGGTGAAGAATGGCGTCTATGAAGACAGTTCCGAATGGCAACAGCGATTGCACGCTGCCTTGGACGGTCGCCAGCGATACAAATCGCAAGTTTTTGCCACTACCACCAATCCGCAGCAAAGCACATTCGCGCCCGAGAAGTTCAGCTACGCCTGGTGGAGCGCATGGCTGTACGATTTGGATGGTTTCGGCTGGGGGGAACCCGACTTCGCCGCCGTTCACAACCTGCTTCCTGAGCGCAGCTGCAAACGCTCCGATTTCGTACTCGCGGGGGGGCGAATGCCCTCCACCGTGGGTGCGGACGGAACTTATTTCTGGCGGACGGTGGGTTCTTACACGGTTGTGATCGACACACGTCAACACTCGGTGCACATCAGTTCGGCCGCGGAACAGCTTGGAGCCAAAACGGTTGAGCTGCCCAGGCGAATTGTGCTACAGACACAAGCTTTCGATTGCGGAGAACTCGAATGAGCCAGGCGGCAGTCAAAGGCCTACTCGAAGAAGTTCAGGCCGTGTCCCCTCAGGTGGCTGATGCCCAGGAAATCGCCGCCCTAATCGAGTCCTTCGGACACAACGACCGATTCGCACAAGAATGCGGTTTCAGCGATGTGTTTTGTTTGGCGCAGCACCTTTTCCTATGCCTTCCCCAGGATTCCGGCGAAGCTCGCAGCGCGGCAAAGTGGAGCTTTCCAGTTCTTCTCCGGACCGAAGCCGGCTTTGCGGCGCGCAAGTGTTCTTTGAGCTTGGTCTATTCGATTCCGTGGATGGCCCTGCTGGTATTGGAATACATGCACCCGACAGCACTGCAGGTTTCACCGGAGTTTGGCGGAGCCCTGGGACTATCGCTTATCGCCAGCCTGATCACAACTGGCGGTTTCATTCAAATGATCTTCCGCCGGGGCGGTTTTTACTTCGGCCTTAAAGAACCATTTCTGGCCCGTCGCTGGTGCATGTTGTTGCTGAAGCTCGGCTTAGCGAGCAATCTAGTTTGCATGTTGCTGGGAGTGACGTTAGGAACTTATTTTCGCCTGTTTTCCGAGGGCTATCTTGTCCTAGCTGCCCTGAACTATTTAACCCTGAGCCTGCTATGGATGCTGTGCGCAATTCTATCGGTGGAGGGAGTCGGCTGGTCGATTCCGATCGTCTTCTTCTTTAGCGCACTCATTGTCGCAGTCATCAACCTCATTCTTAACTTGGGAACGATTCTGATTCTAATGCTCTGTCCACTCATGGGGGTTCTCGGTGCGAGCCTGTGCATGGTCCTCGGATTTCGCAAGCAGGAAACTCAACCGAACAAGAAAACGAGCGCCCAGCCAAGGTTCGGCGTGACGCTGACGTCTCTGCTGCCGTTCTACGCGTACGGAACCTTGTACTTCAGCTTTCTCTTTGCCGACCGGCTCGCCGCCGGATCTGCTATCCCGTGGGAATTCGGCCTGAGTTTCGGCATCGACCCTGCCTACAAAAAGGGCATGGACTTGGCACTGCTTGCGTTCCTCATTACTGCCGCCCTGGTCGAGTATCTCAGCGACTCCTTTTTGCGTTTTTGGTCTCAACTGGCGGCGAGTCTGCCGCAAGACGCAAGCGACTATTTCGTTGCTAGGCTGCAACAACGCCGCCGGATGATGATGCTCACCATCGCTGTGTTTTTTATAGGGGTCGCGGTTATCGCCTGGTTTGTCTTCTCGCGGTCCTATGGTTCCTCCCCTTCGCTGAAATTGCTCCAGACTGTGGTGCTGGGCGGTTTGGGGTACCTCCTGCTGGCAATCGCCCTGTTTGAAAATATTATTCTCGCCGGCATGAACGCGACTCCCCGAGCCTTGCGCGCGGTCGGTCTAGGGCTGGCCGCCAACGTGTTGGCGGGTTACTGGCTCAGCCATCTTTGGGGAGTTCAATTTGCCGCTGCCGGACTATGCTTGGGATCGGTGGTACTGTTCTGGCAATGCAACAGGGCCGTGCGCAGGGTAATTCACGATCCCGGATATCACTATTCGGTCGCATGAGGGGATCATGTTTGGGGATACACTGCGGGCCCTGTGGATCGTAGTCAGCTTTCTAGCGATATTTTTTTGGTTTCCATCCCGCCTTTCCTCACAAAGCCACAATCGTGGCTGGGTGCTATCGATGGCCGGCGGTTGGGTACGCATGGCCCTATGCGCCACCGCCGCCGTAGTTCTGCTGCCGATGCTCAAGGTGTTGACCGCGATTACCGTAATCTTCCTTCTTACAGCAGCATTCGTGGTGACCTGGCTCGGCCGGCATAAGTGGCGGTTTCAGAAAGGGCTAGCCAGCTTGCAACGGCAGGTGCTGGCTGGGGTCCGCGGACTGGAAAACCGATTCTTGGGCCTGCGTCTGGTTGCTCGAGGCCGCCGGGGTCACCAGGAAACATTTCCCAAAGCACATCGTTGGTACAAATGGGCAGAAAGCCTGAAGGACAAAGAATTCTTGGTTGCGGGCCTGCTGGCTGTAGGCGGGCTCACCGGGCTTCTCTACTGGGGAGACGCTCTGCGGGAACTTCGTTTCAGCTGGCCGGATCAGTATGTTGTGCTCCTGCACGCACGCGAATCGATGCTCAACATGATTCCGGGAGGCGGCCCCATCGTATTTCCGGCATTGCTCGCGATTACTTCTTTGATCAGCGGAAGCGATCCCTTGCAGACCACCCGCTTTCTTTGTCCCTTGGTGGCCTGCTTGGCAGTTCTTTCCTTGGGGCTGCTGGTCAGGAAGTGCTCACAAGGTGCCGCCCCGAGCCTTATCGCCATGTACTGCTTCGGGGGAGCCGCTTTCCCGTCCGCAGGCGGCGTACCCGTGGCTGAGACTACCGGGATCGAAAAACTTTACACAATTTTCTGGAACAACTCTCTCGCGGCCACCCGGGCTCCCACGGAATTTCAGCTAGGGCTGATCTTTCTGTTCCTGGGTCTTGTCTTTCTGGCCGATTGGTGTCGGAATCGGCGACGAGATTCGCTCATCGATTTAATTGGCTGCCTCGTCCTAGTAGGATTGATCTCGCAGTTCCTACTGCTGGTATTTGTAATTTTGGGCGCGGCGTTCTTAGTACGGGCGGCCGTCCTTCTGCCCAGTTTTCTTCTCCTCGGCTGCGGTCTCGCCATTGCGGCCGTCTTATGGCCGCAACCGTTCACCGATGAGGCCTCCCTGCTTTTGCCTTCGGCGATTGCGGCCGGGGTCGGCTGGCTCGTCGCGGCGACGCTCATGCTTCTCCGCTTAGCAACCCTTGCCCCTGGGGAACCCGCAGTACTGGTGGCATTTTCCCTGGTCGCGGTTTTCTGGCTCCCGCCCCATAGGCCGGTGAAACAGCCTCTGGAATATGAATCGGTGGTGCGCGAGACCCAGGAGCTGGCCGAGAGGTTCCCCCGCCAGACGTGGCTGCTCGTTGCCCCCGTCGAACAGCTGCCGGAAACGCTGGGCTTGGGAGGGTACAAGGACCTGGCAGGTTTTGTTGAGGAATATCAGGCGCGGGTCGAAGTCCCGGAATTCCGATTTCCGGAGTCCCAAGAGGACCTCTTTATTTTTGTAGAGAAGATGCCGTTTCAGATTTTTTCTCGTGAGCCCAGCTTCGTTTCTTTTCCCGTCCTTACGGACATAACCTACCGGAACTACCGCTCGCCGGCAGGGCGAGCCAGCTTGGAGTCGGCCGCAATGCAGCTTTGCGAGAGCTATCGCCGGCATCACTCCGATGCTGACATTTATTTTGAAGACGACACACTACGCATCTATCACATCCACCAACAACCGGCCATGAACGCGCAAGCAGAAACCCTGCACAGCAGCGGGGAAAGGGAAAAGTAACTACCTGGTGGCCTGCGCCGCGGCTCAGCTCGGCTTGACTCGAGCGCTTTCCGTAGAGGAAGTCGAGCCGACTATCGCCATAAGCTCGCTTGTCGTCAACGCCGTCCTGATGGTATCCGTTGAGATCGTCTGACGCCTGGAAAAATTCCCTTCTAGGCGCTCGATGGCTGGCTGGTTCGCCTGTCAAACCACTCTGGCTTCTATCCTGTTCAAAGCATGTGATTTAGCCTAACAATGCCACAATTGCACGCGACCGGAAGGGACAGAAATTGTTGAAGAATCTCCCGCCAAGCAGAAGTGAGAGGGCGACAGACCTGCCATAAATTGAGGAATTTCTCGCGGGTTTGTGTCGAGCGAACGGCACGGGTCGATCGGTGATGGCAGGCAGGTCGCACATGACCGGCATGTCCAGTTCCCCGCACCGCCCGGCTTCCTCCTTTGATCTGGATTACCGCCGTACCATCCAAATACTGATTCAAATAGCGCCGATTTCCGCCCCGGGTTATGGTAAGGCCACCTTAGCCAGGGAAGGCAGTTGTGGCAAACCGTACAGTCGTTATCCTCTCGAGCGTCCGCAGCCATCGACAATCCAATCTCTCTAAATCCGCCCTTAGTTTGGACAACCAGATTCGACTGGCATCTGCCAAGGCGCTGCCAGGTGAGGGAAGGGGCGGCAGCGTGATCAAGAATATGTGGCGGTGGATTAAGTACTACCGGCGGCGTAAGAAGATCTATCTCCGTGATGGGACGGTGTTGATGCCCCGTATCCGCCTCTATGATTGGCTGGATTTTGCCAACGGCGACCAAGCCGCCGGCAGACGTTTGCGGTGATCGTCTCCCACAATCAAGTGACGAGCACGTACGCGACACTTGCGCGCTGCCGCGAGGCCGACACTGCCCCAGTCTTACTCCCTGCACCGTTGACAACAATTTCTTGCCTGGAATGATTGGCTAACATTTCCTTGGATAATCCAATCGGGTCGCCTCGCTGATCCTCACCCCTGCCCACGCCAGCAAGAAGTGATCCGAGTCCATGCAACACTCCTCACGGGTCGCAGAAGAGCTTCAACTCAGTCGAATCGAGGGTATGCGGGATGGATCGCATCCTGCCCACTTGGGGCTTATTACGGAAATCGAGGGATGCGATCCGGAATGCCCACACGGTTGACCGGTCGTCCGCCGCTTTGACGCTCCGCCTACGCGGTTTGCTCAGGCGTACGGACAATCCTGGGGGTCGAAGGTTCCAGCATCAAGGCGATGCGTTTGCGGAGGTTGAATAGCCTCCCAGATTGGTTAAGGGCACAGCAGCCGATCATTGCCAGGGTGGTGGCCCATCCGCCGATCATCAATTTCACGACTAGAGACATAACCCGCTCCTATTCTGAGGCAAGGGCCTCGGTAACAAGCTTCTACTGGTAAAGGCGGAATGCCCGGGCCAACCGGCTCAAAAATTTGTCGAATCCGAAAAAAGTGGGGAAAGCGATGGGGGAGCCGATCGGCTGTTGACTGGCCTTAGCAGGGCGGCTATTGTGTACAGCAATCGGGGGGGTGGCCCATGGTGGAGTTTCCGTCTCAATCCCTGCATAACCTGTTGGCAAAATGGAACGCGGGGGACCAGAAGGCCCTAGAGGGTGTAATTCCTGCGCTCTACAACGAGCTCCACGGCTTGGCACGCCACTACCTTCGAGGAGAACGGCCGGATCACACCCTTCAAACCACAGCCTTGATTAACGAGGCGTACCTGCGGCTCGTCGAACAAGGTCCTTTCCAGGCACAAAGCCGTTCGCACTTTGTAGCCGTGGCGGCTACGCTGATGCGGCAGATCCTGGTGGACTACGCAAGGAGCCGCCGTGCGGCCAAGCGCGGAAACGATTGCCGGGTAACGCTGAAAGATGACATGGACGCCGGCAAGGCTCGGGATGTGGATGTGCTCGCGCTGGACGATGCCTTGAAGGAACTTGGCGAACGTGACCCCCAGCAGAGCCGGATTGTTGAGCTACGCTTCTTTGCCGGCTTGACCGTGGAAGAGACGGCGGCCGTTCTCGATATCTCTCCCGCGACTGTGAAGCGCGACTGGAGCATGGCGCGCGCTTGGTTATCTCGCCAGATAAGAAGAGGAGAAAGTGGAGGCAAAGCAGGAGTGGGAAAGAATTAAGGAGCTATTCGGTGCCGCCCTCGAGCGTGATCCCAGCGAGCGTGCCGCCTTTCTGAGCCAGGCGTGCGGCCAGGATGTGACCCTACGGAAGGAAATCGAGTCTTTGCTCCAGGCTCATGACTCGTCCAGTCCTTTACTGTCCCAGCCGTTGAAGATGCCTGCCCTCGAGAACGCACCGGTCCGCTCGATCGGCCCCTATCGATTACTCACGAAAATCGGCGAAGGCGGGATGGGTCAAGTATGGCTCGCCGAGCAGACTGCTCCCCTCCATCGACAAGTAGCGCTGAAACTCATTCGCTGGGGAATGTACGACGATATGCTGCTTCACCGTTTTCAGGCTGAACGGCAGTCCTTGGCGGTGATGGACCATCCATCGATTGCGAAAGTGTTCGACGCCGGCGCTACACCGGAGGGGCAACCGTACTTCGTGATGGAATACGTCGCGGGGTTGCCGATCACGGAGTACTGCGACGAGAAGAGATTGAAGATCCGTGACCGTCTGGAGTTGTTGATCAAGGTCTGCGAAGGCGTGCAGCATGCCCATCAGAAAGCGATCATCCACCGCGACCTGAAGCCGGCCAACATCCTGGTGGCAGACGTCGACGGCAAACCGGTTCCTCGGATCATTGACTTCGGGCTGGCAAAGGCCGTCGGCACGGAGACGACCGGGGAGACCTTTCTCACCCGCGTGGGTGGCTTGGTGGGAACGCCCGGCTACATGAGTCCGGAACAATGTGATCCGGCGGGGCGGGATGTGGACACCCGCACCGATGTGTATTCGTTGGGCGTGGTCCTTTACGTCTTGCTCTCCGGCAGTCTACCGTTTGATACCGATGCCTGGAAATCCAGGCCATTGGACGAGATGCTGCGCCGCCTGCGCGAGGAGGATGCGCCTAGCCCCAGTACGAAGCTCGGCACCGAGGGCGATCGATTGTCAGCCACGGCCGAAGCCCGGGGAACGGAGCCGAAACAGTTGCTGAGCGTGGTGCGTGGAGATCTTGATTGGATCACCATGAAGGCGGTCGAAAGAGACCGTTCCCGCAGGTACGGGACGCCCTCTGAACTGGCCGCCGACCTTACCCGCTATTTGAACCATGAACCGGTCAGCGCACGGCCGGCGAGTGTCTCCTACCGCGTTGAGAAGTACGTTCGGCGGCATCGCTATACCGTGGCCGGGGCCGCGGTGCTGGTCGGGTTGCTGCTGGTCTTCGCCATGGTGCAGAGCATTCAGTTGCGCAAGACCAGGCGTGAACGCGACCGGGCCGATCGTATTGCGCAGTTCATGACAGGAATCTTCCGGGTTGCCGACCCCAGCGAACGGGTTGGCAATGCCGTCACGGCACGGGAACTTCTGGACAAAGCAGCCAAGGAGGTCGAATCCGGCCTAGCAAAAGATCCAGAGCTGCAGGCTCAGATGATGCGAGTGATGGGAATAGCCTATCTAAACCTGGGTTTGTTCTCTCGCGCGCAGGCCTTGCTCGAAGAAAGCATCCGGATCGGCCGCGGTGCCATTGGAGAGGAGAATCCTGGCATGCTGTTGGCCATGCAGCAGCTGGCATGGACCTTGTTCTCCGAGGGTCGCTTTAAGGAAGCGGAAAGCCTGCAACGCAAGGTGCTCGATATCAGGCGCCGCATCCTCGGGCCGGATCACGACGAAACCCTGTCTATCACCGCTGACCTGGCCCAGACTCTCGACGTAGAGGGCGACCACAAAGGCGCAGAGAAGATGTCGCGCGAGATCCTTGCCAAGCGCATGCGCACCCTCGGCCCTGAAAACCAGGACACTCTGAATTCGATGGACCATGTGGCCGCCATCCTCGCTAGTCAAAGCCGGTTCGCCGAGGCAGAGAAACTTGAAAGCCAAGCTCTGGCAACGCAGCGTCGCATCTTCGGGGACGAGAAACTGGAAACCATTCGTTACATGGTGAACGAGGCTGCTCTCGAGGGAAATCTCGGCAAGAACAAGGAGAGCGAACAGCTAGGGCGCCATGTGCTCGAGATTGAACGCCGCGTCCTAGGCCCCGGCCAGCCGGAGACGGCCGTCACTCTATATAACCTGGCGGTCTTGGACGCGAAGAATGGTAATAAGGATGAGGCCTTTTCCTTCTTGGACCAGGCGGTGAACCACCTGCCGGCGTACGCCCTATCGGGAATCGACGAGGATCCTGATCTGAAGCCGCTCCATGCCGATCCCCGCTTTGCTCCCCTGGTCGCACATGCCAAGCAAGTCCTTGCTGCGCAGACAGGACAGTAGCTTATTTGGCTCCTCGCATAGGCACTGACCCGCCCGTCACAACCTTCGCGGGACGAAGCCGTTTGCGGCCTAGGCGTTGAATTTCTTTAATTACGGGGTTGTGACGTCGATCATGTTATCGTCGGCGATCCTGTCCACCAGCTTGTTGTAAGGATCGATGCCGGCCCGGGTGGGCATCTGGTCGACGGTGATCTCGAGAGTTCTTTGCCCCTCCGTAAACTTTTCCTTTTCGAGGAACAGCGGTTTTTCCTCGTCCTTCTTGCCGTTGAAGACGCCGACATCGATGAAGTCGTTGAGCGCCATGGGGCTTTCATTGCCATTGCCGTCGGCTTTGACCTTACGCGCCTGGACCGTCAGGGTCACTTTGAACTTGTGATCGGCCGTGGGAGTGACGGTGGCGGCGAGTGCCTTATTGTCATAGAGGACGATGGACTCGAAGCCGTCGCTGATGAGGTATTCGAGATCGGGCGGAGTCTGGGCCCGCAAGGCATCGACGAGTAGGCGCGTATCCGGATAGGGGCCGCTCTGGGAGTTGGTGGCGTTCGCATAGCGGTATGCGAGGAGAAAGTTGCGCAGGGCGGCATTGACCTTTTCCTCGCCGATATAGTCGGCGAGCGTGTACATGATTTGCCCTCCCTTCTGATACCAGACGTACGGCTCGCGCTGCACCAGGACGAGAGGAGGCTCGTGGCGGACTTCGGTCCCTCGACCGCGAAGGTAGGTATCGAGTTCATGCCGGAGAAACCGGTGCATGTTATCCCGACCATACTTCTTCTGCATCACCATGAGCGCCGAGTATTCGGCTAAGGTTTCCGACAGCATGTTCGAGCCCTCCACGTTGGCACCGATCAGCTGATGAGCCCACCACTGGTGGCCGAGCTCGTGAGCGGTGACAAAGTAGGTGAAGTCGATGTCGTTCTTTTTCACCATGCGCTCGATGAACCCCACGCTTTCAGAATAAGGAACCGTGTTCGAGTAGGACTGAGCGAACTGGCGGTAGCGAGGGAACTCCATGATACGGAACTGCGCAAACTGATAGGGGCTGTAATTGGCCTGGTAATAATCGAGACCGGCTTTGGAACTGGCGAGCATGTCGCCGATATCGTATTCGTGACCGGTACTGTAGTAGACCTCAAGATTCGTTCCCTTGTACTGCTCTCGCTTGACGTCGTAGCGTGCCGAAATGTAGGCAAAGAAATCGAGGATGGGCGTGGGTCCCATATCGTACTCGAAGTAGTGACGCCCGCCTTGTTGCCAGTCGCGCTTGAGATAACCTGGGGCGATGGCGATCTGGTCGGCGGACGTGCTGACAATGGTGTGATAGGTGACCCAGTCAGAGTCCTTGTAAAAGACGTTGTACTCGGACTGCACGGGGTCTCCGCGCGGCGCCATTTCTTCCAGAAGCCCGAGGTGCTCTTCTCTGCGGCGGCGCGGATCATCGAGTTCGATGGACTGTTGGTAGCCGATGTGGGGGAAATAGCTGGAGTCGAAGAATGTGCCGTTGTAGGCCAGCTCCGCTCGCTCGTTGCCGTCGCGGAAGCCGTGCGAGCGGTAGCCGACGTCGAAGGTCATATGGAGGCTGTCCCCAGGAGCGAGCGGCTGGTCAAGGACATAGATGGAATAAAGGTTGCGAGGGCTGGAGCTAACCCGGTGAAAAGGGCGATCAAAGCGGACCCGGGGGACGGACTCCATCTGATCGGTGATATGGATCTCGGAGATCGGCTGTGAAGTTTTGTTTTGCAGCGTGTAGCGTCCTGACCCCGAGAAGGAGCGGCGGGCCGGATCAATGTCGATTTGACAGTCGACGCCGGTGATCTTCGGTTGCGGGAAGTTCTCATACTTCTTGAAGCTGCGCTCGTAATCGGCCTGGATCTGACGACGTTGCTTGGCATTGAGATACTCATTGAGGACATGCGCGTTGTAGAAGTACCAGGCTCCGCTGCCCGCACCGAGGAAGAGGAAAAATGCCGCGGCCGGCATGAGGCGCGGCAGGCGGGCGCGAGCGAGGCGAACGCGGGCAGGCCACCCATCGTCGGCGCCCCGGCGGGCGAAAGCGAATGGAGAGAACACCGAGAAAGGCTGCTATGGCCAGCCAGTAGGTGATGGACCAAAACAGGGCCCTGACAAAATGTCCGTAGCCGTTCATGTCGCTGTAGGTATAGGGAGGAGTGTTGCCGAACAGGTAGAGCGTATTCTCCCAGCCGAAGTTGAAAAGAATCGGTACCAGCACGAAGATACCGATCGCGATGCCGTGTCCGATGAACTTGTTGCTGACCACGGTTTGAAGGAAGAGAGCGAGCAAGGCAAAGGTGAGGATCTGGGGAAAAACGATGATGTACAGCTCTTTGCAGTATTGCAGAAGCTCATAGCGGTAGTAACCCGCAATGGTCTGCATGAGGATGCCGCAGAGCATGGCGACAGTGAGGAGGACAAGTTCGACGAGGGCGATGGCGGCGAGCTTCGAGAGCCAGTCGATCGTTGTCGCCATGGGCAAGGCATCGTGAATACCGTCGATGTGCACGTCGCGCTCACGCCAGATCAGCTCCGCCGCATACAGGGCAGCTACGATGTAAAGGAAGAGAGCGGCACTGCCTTCGACGGCCTGAAGCATCAGGTAGGTCACGGGCCACACGTTGCGCTCCGCGACGCGGCCGGCAAAGTAGCCGTTGATCGCAAAGACGACCATGAGCCCGACGATGGCCCAGAAAGGAATCTCGTGCAGGATGGCGCTGGCGCGGACCCGGGAGAGCGACAGAAATGGGCCCAGGTGGTCGAAGGCGAGAAAACCTGGCGGACAACCGGAAGGCGAGCGGCGACCAGGGAGCGGACAGGGCGGAGTTCAAACTCCTCCTGCTGTTTGGCCTGGGCGGCGCGGCGCCCCTGGGAGCGAGCCGTCAGCGATTCCACGGACATGGGGAAGAGCAGCCAGACGGCGCCCAAAGAGGCACAGCCGACCGTGAGCCAGAGAAGGCGATTGTAGAGGAAGACTCCGGAGGCTTGGTGAAGAGACCAGCTGAGAAGCAGGGAATTCTTCTCGACCACAGTCCAGTAGCGGGTCACGGCATCGACCAATTGCAGACCGACGGGATCGAAGATGGCGGACCAGAACCGCTCGAGCGATCGCGTGGCGCTAAACGCGGTGAGCCCGATGATATAAACCATAAACAGAGCGGCGCCCTGTACGTACACCACGAGGATTTTGCGCGAGAGAGCAGCCACGGCGAAGAAAAGCGAACCAAGAAAAAAGATCTGAACCACGATGATCGATAAAAAGGGTTGAAGGTACCACCACAGGTGATTGGGGCCGATGCGGGCGTGGTCGGCCCAAGGGGCGAAGGTTCCCGCGAATCCCCCCAGGAGGCATCCGGAAAAGGCAAAAATCGTCGTTACCAACGACCCCGCCCACCGGCCGCCCAGGTAGGCAAACTTGCCGATCGGTTTCGTGAACAGGATCTGATAGGTATCACGCTGGAAGTCGCGCAGAATCGAAGTACCAAAGATGGCGGCAATGATGATGATGCCAAACAGGCAAACGTAGACATCGTTGAGCGATATGGCGTAGGGACCGTTGAGGAGGATCTTGCCGTTGTTGAACGAGACGGGTCCGAAGTTCTCCGAGGCGACCGACAGGAAGCTGAAGGCAAGCCAGAGAAGAAAATAGGCGTAGGTCGAGATGCTTTTGCGGCGCAGCCTAAGCTCAAAGGTGAAGAACTCCCAAAACATCCTCATGACAATCCCTCGCTCGACTCAGTTCTTCGCCGGCGGTGCCAGATGGAGGAAATACACATCTTCGAGATCGGAGTCGACGGCGCGGAAGCCGGCGCCGGGGCTCGCGTCGGCATAGACACGAATTTCATGCTGACCGCCGACCAGGTGCGTCGAAATCACGTGCAGTTGCGATTCGAGGGTGCGCAGCTCGTCGTCGCTCGCGACCACCCGGCTCCAGATCTTTCCGTTGAGGGCAGCCAGAGCATCGGCCGGTGTACCCTCCAGCAGCAGCTCGCCCGCGGCGATGATCGCCATGCGCGCACAGAGCTCGCGCACGTCGTCCACCATGTGGGTGGAAAGAATGACCGTAACCTCGCGGCCGATCGAGCTGAGCAGGTTGAGAAATCGGTTGCGTTCCGCGGGATCGAGGCCAGCGGTTGGCTCATCGACGATGATGGGACGGGGGTTGGCGAGCAGCGCCTGAGCGATGCCGAACCGCTGCTTCATGCCGCCGGAGAAAGTGCTGAGCGCCTTCTTGCGAACCTCCCAGAGATTGGTCTGCTCGAGAAGCGCATCGACCATCTCCTTCCGCTCCTTGGAGTGGGTGACTCCTTTCATGACCGCCAGATGGTGGAGCATATCGAGGGCCGAGATCTTGGGGTAAACCCCGAACTCCTGCGGGAGGTAGCCGAGCAGTTTGCGGACTTCATTTTTTTGGGCCAGCACATCGAGGCCGTCGAGGTGAACGGAGCCTGAGTCCGGATCCTGCAGGGTGGCTACGGTTCTCATCAAAGTACTCTTGCCGGCTCCATTGGGACCGACAAGACCAAACATGTTGTTACCGATGGTGAGGGAGACATTCTTGAGGGCTTTGACCCCATTCGGGTAGGTCTTCGATAAGCTGGTGATCGTAAGCGCCAAGTTTGTAGCCCTCCTGGAGGTCAATCGCGACCCGGCGGCGCCGCGCGCGGCCATACGAGGCAACCGATTTCGCTTAACAACGAATCTCCCCCTGCGGGAGTGCTCTCTAGGGTCGCGGAGGCGCTCGTGCAATTGCTCTCGAAAACAGCACGGAAAGGGAAGCACGCAACCGCGCAGCACCTACCCAAAGGACTATACTGCCCATCGTCGAACAGGGCCGCGAGCGCAGATTGCCAGAAGATACAATCGCCTGCTTAATTCATGAGAGCTGAGTTTTTCTGGTTAGAAGATTGTTTTTCCCGGTTGAGTTGAATCGGGAGGGCTAAATGGAGCTTAGGGGAGCGGGGCAGGCAGGGCAGGAAGATGGCCGGGCGTTTTGCGGACAAGGCTCCGCCAAGAGGGGCGGAGGAAATTAGGTTCGGAGAGGAAAGCGATGGGGTCAACTGCTGTTGACCGCGAGCGCGACGGAGCGAAACAAACTCTGGAAGGGCCAGCCGGTAGCGAGGTGGA
>DASPTQ010000173.1:0-9486 GCA_035623335.1 Terriglobales bacterium | reverse complement strand
CAACGGCGTGAGCGACAACAAATGGGTCTTCGTCCCGCGAGAGCCGCAGTGCAATTTCCTGAAAGTAAGTCGCCGGCGTGGTCGAGAGCACATCCAAGGCCGCGTGACGGACCGCGGGGTCGCTGCTATCCAGGTTTCGCTCCAACTGTTGGAGGATCGTTTGTACCTGCACTGCGTCTGTGGGTTTGAGATCGACTTGAAATTGTGAAGAGAAAGTGAAATCCAGCATTTCCCCGTGAACAGAGCGGACAGGTATGTGCCGCGTCGCGTTTACATCGTATTTCCCCGCGCCTTCGAACTGGTACCAGAAGTCCAACGGCCAGTGGCCGCTGTATGAGTCCCCAGGTAGGAGTGGGGACTCCTCATCGGCGCATTGCCCATCCCACTTAGCGCCACAACCCGAACGAGGACCGGTGACAAAGAAATCATAACTGTCGAGACATCTTCCCGGAGCCTTGGCATTGACGTAGACGACTTCCTTGCCTGTGTTCTTGATCTCCATATTGAAGACCACTGGTTCGCCAACCATATAAGTATCCTTTTCAGGATAAAACCGGCCTTGGAGGTCCTGAGCCCATGCGGAAAGGCAGCAAAAGCAAATGGCTCCAATCCTAGAAATAGCCCGGCAATGCATTTCGCTCCACATCGATGGCCCGCAACCGACAGGCATCTCAGGGTCCGATTATAGTGCCGATCTGCTGCAGAAAGCGGCCGCCAGCTGCCATTGCAAGCGGTGCGGCCACACGTGGAAGGCCCAGGCCAAGCCTCCGCGCTACGCCCGTTGCTAAGTCCGTATTGGGAGAGGAAAAGGAAGAAGGTTCGTCGGCGCGACAGAATGAGGCACGTCTTCTGCTGTCTGAATTAGCTCGTCAGGTTGTAAATCAAGCCGTAGGGATCCTTGACGTAGCATCTCGGAAAATTCGGCTCGTCCTTAATGATCTCGCAACCACTCTTAACAAGCCGCAGCTTGGCTTCTTCTACACTGTCCACGGTTACCTCTAAAACCGGTCCTAGCGCTGGTCCCGGCTCGATAAATAAATTGATGTGCTTGCCGTGCAGACCAATCATCTTGGGATTATCGTCGGTGATCGTGAATCCAAGCTGATCTACGTAGAAGCGCGCAGCTTTGGGCGGATCTTGAGCTTGGATCAGAATATCGGTTCCAAAGTTGTTGGCCATGTCCAAGCCCTCCCGCTCTCTTCTTCTCGGTCGAACCGCGCAGAACAACGCCAGTAAGGTGTGCATCGCACAGGAGTATCTGACCGTCGTGAAACCACTTACTATTTACTATTTTCCTCGCGGAAGATTCAAGCAAGCCCCAAAAGAATGTTGCGCCTTACAAACTGCGACTCCGAAGTAACGAATGTTCCCTGCCCAACCAGCGTATCGAAGGCAAATATCCCATAGAATGGAACCTGTTCCCTAACCCCGTTCGCCGATCGACCAGCCATGGCCACTGCAGCGCCCGAGCTCGTGCGACAGCGTCACCGATGGGTCATCGATGCCGCCGTTGAGGGGGGCTTGGTTCTGTCCCTAGCCGGACTGATATCCCTGGCCCTGAATCCTTTCTGGCGCCTGAATGCCAGTGGCTTCCTTGACCAGCGGGTGTTCTGGTGGAACGGCGTGGGTCAGGTCCTGACCGGCGCAGGGTTCCTGATTTTATCCTTGGGGATCGTTGGCCTAGGGGCGGCGCTTCTATCGCGTTGCTTTCCCAGCCGCCCGTCCTGGCCGTACCTGCTCGCGGCACTGATTATCTTTGGTGTCGTGGTCTGGGTCGGTCTGGGCGGCTTCACGTGTGACTTCATAGCCCGCTTTGAGTGGAGTTCCACCGATGGTTTCAGCGTATTCCGTCTCGATACCTCCGAGGTAACGGCCACCAGCGCAATTCCGTCAGGAAACTCGATTTGGAGACTCTTGGTCGGTGTTCAAGTTCAGCCCCTGCTGCGGGGCTACTTCCGACTCCTCGATTGGCAACGTGTCCGAGGCCGCGTCGGCGTAACCGTGGTGCGCGTCGTTCCCATCGCTTGGCCGATCGCCCTCGGACGCGAGGGAGAGACCATAGAGGATCCCGATCAAACTCCTCTGATGCAGGCGGCTGCCAACGGCGATATTAAGAGGGTTAAACAACTGCTGGCTGCCGGTGCCGATGTGAACGCGCGCGATCAGAGCGGGCAAACTGCATTGATCATCGCCTGCCGTACCCCGCACGTGGCACCCGAGCTGGTGAAGGCGCTGCTCGCGGCCGGTGCCGACGTCAACACCCGCAGCCGTAACGACTATACGGCGCTGTCCTGGGCGACCGCCCGCGACAACACGGAAGTCATCCGACTTCTCCGCCGCTCCGGCGCAAGTCCGTAGCCTTGGAACTGACTTTGACCGACGAAATCGCCCGATGGACGGGCGTTCTGGCCGCGGGTTCAGCAGCTAGTGCGGGCGTTCCCAAGTTGAGCAAAGTGGATGTAAGGGCGGCCCCTAAGCGGGGAAGCCGATGTCGGCTCTTTTTTCTGGTTCTCACACAAAAGGCTTCCCTGCCGGCCGTGCACCCGCCGTCATGGTGCGGCGAGCAATCGTTCGATGTCGGCACGAAACCGGCTTAGCTGTTCGAGCCTCTCCGCCGTAGCTTCGATGATCTCCTGCTTGGCCTGGAAAACCTTCCGTCCCCCAGACTCGGTCAGCACTGCCAAGGCATCCCCAATTTGCCAGCCGGGTGTGCCGAGCATCCGCAGTCCGTCCGGCCCGGCGACGAGCAGTGCGATGCAGTTGTCTCGCACCACTCCGATGCAGTTGGGAAATCGGTCAAAGGACTTCAGTTCGAAACCGGCGAGATAGATTTGCTGCAGTTGCTGGGCTGGGTCAGGCATTGAATCCTTGAAGGATTGACCCAAGGGTAGCTTTCCGATGTGGCATTGCCAGGCGACGGCTCAGGGCTTACTGTCAGTTACGGCCCATCTCACATCTTGTATCTGCCCAGGTCCTCGTCGTTGAGGTTCTCCAACCACTTGCGGAGCTCCTCCTGGCTGACCCGATCCGAGGAGCTAGCCGCCAGCTTTGAATTCTTCAGGACTTCGTCTTCCACGTAGATCGGGCAATCTACCCGCAGTGCCAGCGCCAAGGCGTCGGAAGGCCGCGAATCAATGCTGATTACGTGCCCGTCGCGCTCGAGCCAGATCACCGCGTAAAATGTATCCTCGCGCAACTCGGTGACCACCACCTTGTGAACCTGCGTATCCAGCCCAGTCAGGACATTCTTGATCAGGTCGTGAGTCATGGGCCGCGGCGTGCTGACCTTTTCAATCTCGAGCGCAATCGCATTGGCTTCGTAAATCCCCACCCATATCGGCAGCACCGTGTCACTGCCCGAATCCTTCAGGATCACGATGGGCATGTTGGTCACCGGATCCATCATTAAGCCGCGGATTTTCATTTCGACTTCCATCGTGTTCTCCCGCCCTGTTCCGGCGCGCTTCGCTTCCTTATACCACCATTTCGCCCGCCAAGCTGTTGGGAAAGCACTCGGTGGTAACCACTCGGACGAAGGCGCCTAGCCGAGGTTCCCTTCCCGCTGGAACGGCAAAATTCATGACTTTATTTTGCGAAGTGCGGCCGTTCCATTGTTGACGTGACTGGTTCTTTCCTTCAACCATTACTTCAAGAGTACTGCCAATATATCTGTTATTAGACAGTTTTTGTATATCTCTCTGCTTCTCGTTCAGGATCGCCAGTCGGCGGACTTTTTCGAGGTCTGGAATTCGATCTTCCAGATTCAGGGCCGGAGTATTGGGGCGTGGAGAGTATTTGAAGCCGAAAATTCCGTCATATTCGACTTCCTCTACCAGCGATAGAGTCTGTTCAAACTCGGCCTCGCTCTCACCCGGGAATCCGACGATGATATCGGTGGTGATGCTGATCTTGCGGCGCGCCCCCTTTATCCATGAGATGCGCTCAAGATACTGCTCGCGGGTATAAAGTCGCTGCATAGCTTCGAGTACCCGAGTCGAGCCGCTTTGCACGGGAAGGTGAACATGGTCGCATAGGCTTGGCACAGCCTCAATCGCCTCGATAATGTCTCGTCCAAAATCCCGGGGATGCGAGGTAGTAAACCGTACCCGCTTGATCCCAGGAACTTCGCCTACGGCTGCCAGTAACTCAGCAAAGCTTTTTTTCCCAGTAGGATCCTTGTAAGAATTAACGTTTTGGCCGAGCAACTGAATTTCCCGATACCCCAGCTCAGCCATCTGGCGAGCCTCGGCGAGTACCGAATCGGACGCCCGGCTGCGCTCTTTGCCGCGGGTGAAGGGCACGACGCAATAGGCGCAGAATTTGTCGCAGCCTTCGATGATCGTGATGTAGCCGCGGTGCGGATTGCTACGGGCGGTGAACTCGGTTTCGAAGCACTCGTCGGTCTCGCGATCATCGAGCCCTGTAACCCTGTGCCCTGCCTCGATTTGGACCAACATTTGTGGCAAATTGCGGTACGAAGCCGATCCGCAAACCAAGGAAACGTGGGGCGCGCGGTCAAAAATCTTCGCGCCCTCCTGCTGGGCCACGCAACCCAACACCGCAAAGCGTTTGCCCTGAGCCTTGAGCCGCTTGTGGTCGGCAAGACGATGGAAGACCTTCTGCTCGGCTTTATCACGAATGGAGCAGGTGTTGTAGAAGATCAAGTCGGCCTCTTCAAAGCTAGAGACTTGGCGATACCCCTGCGAGACGAGCGTGCCGATGACCCTTTCCGAGTCGTGCACGTTCATCTGGCAGCCGAAGGTCTCTAGATAGAAGGTCTTTTGCGGCATGTGACATCAGTATACGCTCAATGCCAGGGTCACCCTAATGTTCGAAGCCGCAACCTCAGAAGCGCGAACTTCGCGCCATGCCGCGGCCGAGTGGACACGAGCCGAGGAAGACCCGGGTGGGCAGGTAGAGCGAACCCCTGGAACGAGACAGTCTCCCTGCCTGTCGCGGGGCTCACTTTCCGATGTCAGATGCTTACTGAGTGACGCGAAATTTTACGTCACCCGCTAAGGTGGCAGAGGGTGTCGTGACTGTCACGATACTACTCCCCGGCGTTCCGGCCGGCACTGATGTAGCGATCTCGCCGGACGAAACGATCGTGAATGTTGCCGGCACTCCGTTGAAGGTGACCCCTGTCGCGCCCGATAGATCCGTACCGTAGATTGTTACCGTTGTGCCGATGGGACCAAAAGCCGGGGATATTCTCACAAAAGGAGGACAACCAAAGGTGAACACTGCGCCGTTGCCGATACCGAACGTTGTCCCATAAAAAAGACCGTTGGTCGCCTGCATGACCCCCGAGGGATTAAACGTACGCTGGCAGGATGCGACATTGCAGAAGTTAACCAGAACCGTGACGGACCCCGCAGAATCCATCTTAAAGAGGGTGCCTTGATTGGAGAGTCCGCCTGACAGTGCCGTTCCGTAAAAACTACCATCGGTCGCTTGAATCAAGTTCTGGACCTGAGCACCTTCACTGCTGGTAAATGCATGCAGGATGGTTAGCGGTCCTCCCGTCTTAGCAATCTTGAAGACGATTCCACAACCCTCGGGGCAAGTCCCGTCGACTAGTCCGCCCGCGCCGGTTGTTCCATGAATGTTGCCGTCCGCTGTTTGGATCAAACTGGTTTCAGGAAGCGAGCCATCTGCGCAGTTTGGCTGCACACAAAAGTTATATAGTGTTGTAAACGAGCTGCCGGTCGAGTTAATCCGGAAAAGCGTTCCACAACCTTGACTATTCTCAGGTCCTTCGCACGAACCCCTACCCCCTGCACCGATTGTCCCATAGAACAGGCCGTTGTTAGCCTCCACCAGACCTGCGAAGGGATTCCATCCGTCGGCACAATTGGGGGATTTGGAGCAGAAGCTGTAAATCGACGTGAATACTCCGGAGAGCGTGATTTTGAAAACCGTACCACCACTATGATTTCCTCCAAGGGAGGTTGTGCCGTACAAGGCGCCGTCGCTGCCTTGAATCAACTCGCCTTCTGGCTGCGCGCCATCCGTACAAAGTTCCTGGCTGGCGCAAGAACTGTAAAGCGTGGTCACCGTGCCGGCCTGGTAATTTCTATGGGACAACCCGCTTCGGCGGAGCGAGAGATGACGGGGCCGTATTCCAGGTGAGCCCATCGCTTGCCAGAACTAGTCCGTTAGGCACCTTACCATCTCGGCACGGCGCGGGAACGCAAAATAGGTGAAGAGGTGTTACGGTGCCAGCGGGAGTAACTTTGAAAATGCTGCCACCACCGTTATGCCCGCCTGCTGAACCGACTCCGTAGAAGTTCCCATCGGTACCCTGTACGAGACTCTTAGGCATCAGGCCATCCCCTGTTGCCAGCCGGGCGAGCACGTTGTGAGTCTGCGCCTCCGACGTGATCGCCGTGGCTACGCTAAGAATGAGAAGAGTGCATGCGGTTCGTACTCTCCAGTCATGGGCTTTGAACATTCTGGTAACAACTTTGGATTTCATGATGGTCTCCCTGGTGAAAAGCGCCAACGTCATAGTCTCGCTCCGATTGGCCGCAAACGGGGTAGGTACCTTGAAGATAAAGATGAGATGAGAATGCCGATCTCCGACGGGATGCTGTAGGCTCCCAAGTTATCGACGCGCCTGAAGCACCGAAGATAAGAGGAGACCGGCAATGAAGTAGGTTGGCATCATAGCATGGGCGCAGACTAAGACAGGTTGCAGGTGGCTTGTGCGCTCGGGATCTGGGAAGAAGAGGATATAGCCGCGGAACGATGGCTCGAATTGGAGTTGCCGGAACCTTTGCGCCGTGCTCCCATGATGAGGTCACGATGCAAAAGCCCTGCGATCCTGCCATTCCGAGGGACCCCGAGAAGCCTAGTGTCGACCGCCTCCGTGTCCGCCGTGACCACCGCGGCCTCCGCGATGGTGCCGACGCCCCCCGGATCTACCGCCGCGGCCACCGCGGTCTCCACCGCGGTCTCCACCGACCGGCTGCACGTCATCTCGATTAAAGTTCGGTTCGGGCTCGTCGGCAAACTCTCCGCCACCTTCGATGGTTAAGGAAGGAGCCAACCCGGATTCGCCGCGATTGTCGCCGCCGGCTTCGGCGGTTCCTCCCATTTTCGCGCGCTGCTCCTTCAAAACTGCCTTGCGCGAGAGGCGAATGCGGTTACCCTCAACCGCCAGCACTTTCACCAACACCTGGTCACCTTCCTTAAGTTCGTCCCGCACATCGCGTATCCGGTGTTCGGCGACCTCGCTGATGTGCAGCAGGCCCTCGGTGCCGGGCAGAATCTCAACGAACGCTCCAAAATCAGCTAACCTGGTCACCTTGCCCAGATAGGTCTTCCCTACCTCCGCCGTGGCCGTGAGATCACGAATGATCTGCAGAGCCTTGTTGGCCGAGGCTTCATCGTTCGAGGCGACGTTGACCTTGCCCGAATCCTCGACGTCGATCTTGACTCCCGTCTGGTCGATGATGCTGCGGATCATCTTGCCGCCGGGTCCAATCAGATCGCGAATCTTGTCGACCGGAATTTGCAAGGTGTAGATGCGGGGCGCGTATGCCGACACCTTCTCCCGCGGAGCAGATATGGCTTCCGCCATCTTCTCCAGGATGAAGAGTCGGCCGCGCTGTGCTTGGGCCAGCGCCTCGCGCATAATCTGCGGCGTGATTCCTGTGACCTTGATGTCCATCTGCAACGCGGTAATGCCGTCTTTGGTGCCCGCGACCTTAAAATCCATGTCTCCGTAATGGTCTTCGGCACCCGCAATGTCGGTCAGAATGGCGTACTGGTCAGCTTCCTTGACCAGACCCATCGCCACTCCTGCCACCGGAGACTTGAGCGGCACTCCCGCATCCATCATCGACAACGAGGCCCCGCAAACGGTGGCCATGGATGACGATCCGTTCGATTCCAAAATGTCGGAAACCACGCGCATCGCGTAGGGCCATTTATCTTCGTCGGGCAGCACGGCGGCAAGGGCGCGCTCGGCCAGCGCACCATGGCCAATCTCTCTCCGGCCTGCCCCCCGCAGGAAGGCCACCTCCCCCACGCTAAACGGGGGGAAGTTATAGTGCAGCATGAAGCGTTTCTTGGCTTCCCCTTCGAACACTTCGAGGCGCTGCATGTCTTCGCTGGTGCCGAGCGTGGTGGTTACCAGGGCCTGGGTTTCGCCGCGGGTGAAGATGGCTGAGCCGTGAGTGCGCGGCAACACCCCCACTTCAATCCAGATGTCGCGAATCTGATCAAAGGCCCGTCCATCAGGGCGGCGATGCTGCCCCAGGACCTCCTCCCGGAAGATGCGTTCGCGCAGGATTTCGTAATAAGCCTCGAGCTTGTCTTGCGCGGCTTCATCGTCGGCCGGCAGAGCGGCCAAGAGCGTCTTTTTCAGCTCGCGAACCAGAGCATAGCTCTCGGCTTTGGGATGCTTCTCGGTGTCCAATCGCTCGGAAAGGTCCCGGCCGATCTTGCTCTTGAGTTGGTCATAGTAGGCCTGATCAAATTCCACCGGGTCTACCTTGCGCTTCGGCTTGCCGGCTTTGTCCTGAAGCAGGTTGATTTGCGCACAAATCTTCTTGATTTCGCCGTGGGCAAATTCGATGGCATCGACCACGGTTTCCTCACGTACTTCCTTTGCCCCCGATTCGATCATCACAATTCCATCCGAGGTGCCGACGACCATAATGTTCAACAAACTGTCGCGCATCTCGCTGTAGGTGGGGTTCACGATGAACTGCCCGTTCAACAAGCCGACGCGCACGGCGCCGACGGGACCGCTGAAGGGAATATCGGAAAGCGTAAGCGCGGCCGAGGCGCCGTTGATCGCGACCACATCGGGATCATTCTCGGTGTCGGCGGAGAGGACAAAGGCGATCACCTGGGTTTCGTTACGAAAACCTTCCGGGAAAAGCGGGCGAGTGGGACGATCGATCTGGCGGCTGGTGAGAATTTCACGCTCGCTCGGTCGGCCTTCCCGCTTGATAAATCCGCCGGGAATGCGACCGCCGGCGTAGGTGTACTCGCGATAATCGACAGTAAGCGGGAAGAAATCGATTCCCTCCCGCGGTTCAGCATTGGCGACGGCCGTGGCCAGGATCACATTGTCCCCGGTACGAACCACCGCGGCACCATGGGCCTGCTTGGCTAAGTTCCCAGTTTCGAAAGAAATCCGTTTACCGCCGGCGAGCTCAACAAAAACTTCTTGTTTCATAGTTCATTCCTTTGAACAGGAGGCAGGGTGAGCCGATCTGTACGATGGCACAGTGGAGGAATTGCCGAGGCCGAGAAGGACGGAGAAGCAAACCAGATTCTCTTCATTGCCTTTGCCGTGCGACCGCCATCTTCCGGCACCCCTCTTGCTTGCCTCTCGCAACTGGCGAAAAGGCGAAAAATAGGAGGCAGGCAACAATAAGGATACGGCACTCGGTGAGCTGCTACTTTCGCAGGCCGAGCTTGGAGACGACATTCTTATAGCGCTCGGAATCGTAGATTTTCAGGTAGTCG
>DASPTQ010000172.1:0-3537 GCA_035623335.1 Terriglobales bacterium | reverse complement strand
GGGAAAGGCCAAGTACTGTTCCAGCAGGGTGACGCGGGGCGCGGCGTCTTTCTAGTGTGCAAAGGGAAACTGATGCTCTCCTTGCATCCCAGAGGTGACAAGAAGCAGCTATCCTACCGGGCAATTGGGCCGGGATATGTGCTGGGTCTTCCCGCCACGCTTTCCCACGCGCGGTATAGCCTGACGGCTGAGGGTCTGGAGGACTGCCAGCTAGGATTCGTCCCTGCAGAAGAGGTGGTCGACCTTCTAGGCAAACGTAGCGATCTGTGTTTTCATGCAGTCAAGATTATGGCTCACGAAGTGAGGCGGCTAAGAAAAAGGCAAGCCGCCCTACTGTCGGTCAACCCTGATGCATCGGCCTAACCTCGATTCCGTGATCCAATCACACGTGTGATATTGACCAACTTGCCTGTTACGGCATCGGCTTTTGCTCCTGGGCGCATGCAGGCTTCCGTGCTTCAGTGCTGCGCTTAGCCTCGGCGCATTGACTGGTTCGATCGGGCCCGATCGTCCTGTTTCTCAAGATTTGACTTGCCTGATTGATATGGGCTCGAGGACTGCCCAGTCACCGCGCTCAATTCCGTGCCGGTGGGTAACCTTTTTTCGGAGTGGTCCGCTAACCCGTTGATTTTTCGTAGTTGAGCAGTCTGCGAGGCCCGTAAGTGCTTGACGCACAATCAAGGGTTTACGGGCCAATTGGACTCTCTTTTGGACTCAAATTCGGGACGGCGTTCGTCTGACATAAACGAACCAGACGTCTTTCAGCCAGCCTGTGAAACGGTCGAAGTCAGTACCTCTGCACCGAGAGCCCCCTCATTGAGTCAAGGGCCATTTAGTCAACATGGGTTTGAGATTCCCGCAACTCTTCGGCGTTCGTTGACTTGCCCCACGCCTCGCCCTAACATTTCAGCCCAATGATCGGCGAGACGCATTATAGAAGGGCGCCCCTTTGAGGTAATTTGTGAGCGTTGATCTTCACACTACCGAAATGAGCACCCTTGCAATGGAGCAGGCCAAGTATATCGGTATGGACGTTGACAAGGAAACGATCGCGATCGCGGTCAGGGATGCAGCCGGCAAAGTGATCATGGAGTCGATCAGCGAAACCAAAGCGGCAACGATTGTTCAGTTCCTCCAAGGATTACGCGGGAATCTGTCCGTAACCTTCGAGGAAGGGACCTGGGCCGCTTGGTTATACGATTTGCTCAAGCCCCACGTGACGAAGGTGGTGGCCTGCAACCCGCGGAAGAACGCTCTGCTCAAAGATGGGAACAAGAGTGACCGCATCGATGCGCGAAAGCTGGCGGAGCTGTTGCACGGCAATCAACTCAAGCCGGTATACCACGGAGAGAGGGGCCTGCGAATGCTGAGGGAGCTGTGCCGTAGTTATCTAACGGTCAGCAAAGATCTCATACGGGTCATGAGTCGTCTGAAGGCTTGGTATCGGAGCTGGGGCATTGCCTGTAGCGGGACGGGAGTGTACGCACCCCGACATCGCTCCGCATGGTTAGGCAAGCTCACCGAAGCCGGGGTGCGCCGTCGGGCCGAGCTGTTTTACCAGCAACTGGACGCGCTGCAGGGTCTGCGCCGAGAGGCCAGGCGGGATCTTTTAGCCGAGAGCCGGAAACATAGCGCGACCCAACTACTGCGTCAGATTCCCTGGATTGGGGCTATTCGGGCGGCGGTGCTGATTGCGCTCATCCAGACACCGTATCGGTTTCGTACCAAACGGCAACTGTGGGCCTACAGCGGGCTGGCGCTGCGGACCCATGACAGCGCGGAATATCACTACCGGGGAGGTCAACTACCCCGTTCCAAGAAACAGGTAACCGTTCACGGTCGGAATGAGAATCACAATCACGACCTCAAAAACGTTTTTAAGAGCGCGGCCACCCAAGCCAGCCAGGGTGCGGGCCCCTTGCACGACTTTTATGAAGGCTTGCTGGCCAAAGGGATGAGGCCGGCGATGGCTCGTCTCACCTTAGCCCGCAAGATGGCAACTATTACTATCGTCTGGAAGAAAGGAGCACGTTTCGACGCCCAACAAATAAGAGCGCGAGCAGCTTGAGCGTCTCTGGTATAGAGTCCGCTTCATCTCAGGAATGGTCCTGCAGGTGCCAATCGGGTTCTTGAGACGCTCGGGTTCGAGGGAGAGTATCAAGCGAGATGGTAGTCCTAGTGTGCTCCGTGCACCGAGGCTCATGCCTAGACCCTATGCCCCCTCGGACAACCCAAGAAAGCTATAGGCCACGAGTCTCTGATCGGACCATGGTTGCCAACTGTGCAGCCGCTGACGCTTGCAAGTTTTAGGGAACTCCAAGGGCGCCGACAGGACAGTAAGATGATGCACGAGGAATGGGCGGACGAGCTTGCTCCGGCCGCAACAGCGGCCGGGCGCATGGGCAGAGGGCTGGATGCTGCGCGAGGATCCGCGCCCTTCCGGTGGAGGGAGAAAAATGTCTCTTGACATCCCCTTCAATAGGACCATCTCGCACTACCGCATCATCGAGAAGCTGGGTGGGGGCGGGATGGGTGTGGTTTATAAGGCCGAGGATGTGAAGCTCGGTCGGTTTGTTGCCCTCAAGTTCCTGCCCGACGACGTAGCCAAAGACACGCAAGCATTGGCCCGTTTCCAGCGCGAAGCCAAAGCAGCGTCCGCGCTGAATCACCCGAACATCTGCACCATCCATGAGATTGATGAGCAAAATGGACAAGCCTTTATCGTCATGGAGTATCTGGACGGCACGACGCTGAAGCATCGGATCGGCGGAAAACCATTAGAGATCGAACCTTTGTTGTCGCTTGGAATTGAGATCGCTGATGCGCTGGATGCAGCCCACACAGCTGGTATTGTCCATCGCGACATCAAGCCTGCAAACATTTTCGTCACCAAGCGCGGCCACGCCAAGATTCTCGATTTTGGTTTGGCGAAGGTGACGCCGGTCGTCAGCAGCGGTGCAGGCGACAGAGCCACCGCGCAGTCCACTGTAACATTGGAAGAACACCTGACCAGCCCGGGCCAGGCAGTGGGCACGGTCGCCTACATGTCTCCAGAGCAAGTCCGCGCCAAAGAACTCGACTCTCGCACGGATTTGTTTTCCTTCGGTGCTGTCCTTTACGAGATGGCGACCGGGATGCTGCCATTCCGTGGCGAAAGCTCCGGCGTGATCTTCAAAGCCATTCTGGACGGCACGCCCGCTTCACCACTTCGCCTGAATCCCGATCTTCCTGCCGAGTTAGAACGCATCATCAACAAGTGCCTCGAAAAAGATCCCACTCTCCGCTACCAGCACGCCTCCGATATCCGCACTGACCTTCAACGCCTCAGGCGCGACAGCACTGCCGGCAGCATCCCAGCGCAAACCAGTGCCTCGCTCCGGCGCAGCATTCCATGGATCCGTGCGACCGCACTCCTTGCTCTTTTCGCCTTTGCCGCGTTCCTTGCTTACCTTTATTGGCCGCGGAATCCGCCGCGCGTGCTGGCGACAACCCAGATCACGCACGACGGGATGTCGAAGGGTGAATTGCTCACCGACG
>DASPTQ010000171.1:0-4198 GCA_035623335.1 Terriglobales bacterium | reverse complement strand
AATTTTCGTCGCATCATGGGGTATCGAGATCTTTGGGCTCTGAAAGCAATCTTGCGTGGTCAGCAGGAATCGAAAGCGAAGGTGGCGTAAAATGCTTTTGCCCGCCGCTTACCACCTTCAACTAAGTTCGGGTCACCATCCACATTTCGAGCCATAGGACACTTTGGCTGATTTGGCCCTATCTTATTTATTTTCAGGAACAAAACGCTGGTTTATACGGGGACAGACAAGTGACAATTGTCCCCTTTCTGTCCCAAATTTCAAGCGACAGTACACTTCGACTGATCGATGCGAGCGACGGCTTCAGAAATGATTCTGAAATCACCGGCCGTCTATCGCCTGCGCCGCCCGGGGCGAAGCTCGCAACCGCACTCTACACACATAAACCTGTGCCGATGTCCGTATGCCTTGCGAGCGTTCTTTCGCTTGGCATCGTCTGAGCAGGGATCAGAGCAGTACTTACTGCGTTTAGCAGGTAAGGGACTGGAACAGTTCGCACACAGGCTCGTCTGCAACGGTCCCGTCTCGGCAACGTGGGGCAGTTCCGTAGATGCTGCGGAGGTGGGTTGCAGCAGACTCCAGTGACCTGGCGCAACCGGGATTCGCCCGTGTTTGTGGATGAACTGTGCTCGCAGCGTGGGGCTACACAACACTTCAGGGGGAGCCAGCATGGTCGGCGGTTTCTTACGTTGCATCGTTTCTGTAATTCCCATTTTGCTCAGCACTGCTAAGCGGTAGGGGACTTCCTCCTGTCCGGGGTTTTGGTCTTTTTCATTGGATCGGCTCCACTTCATTGGGCTTGTACAACCTGACCCTGCGCTGGCCGTCGGGGGTTACGTCGCCCAGGTCTACATCGCAACGATTAACGAATACGTTGACCAAAGTCCCATTTCCTGCCGGACAGCTTACGCGTCGTCCGATATATGTCAGCAAGCGATGATGTTTGCCGGGGCCGAAGATGCGTTCATAGCGAGCAGTCCAGGCCGGAGCATTCCCCGGTTCGGGCAAGTCTAAGTAGGGGCCGGGTTTTGTCTCGGTCGGTGAAGGTTGCCGGCCCTTTAGGTTCGGAGTCGCGGACAAACTTGCCAGTGCCCGTCGTGCTACGGCCAGATAGTCAGCCATGGGCTGTCTCCTGCGCGCCATTTGCGCTATTTGCGCCATTTGGATCATGTAAACCGCGCGTATCGCGCAAACCGCGCATTGTCGTGAGTGCGTACCAGCGTTCGGTAGGCCGGATTTGATCCTCTTGCTCACGACTGCGAACCGTCCGCGCAAGCCCGTACTCCTGGAGCACACCCAGTGCTCGGCCAATCTCGGCAGATGGCTTTGTGCCTATGGAAGTATTCTCGGATTTGGTTTCGGGTCAGACCCTCGGGATGCCTGCGTAGAGCGCGGAGGATTTCGTCTGCCGTGGCATCTCCAATTGCGTCTCCGAAGATGAACCGCGCCGAGTCCTCGCAGTATTGCCAAACCGCCAGGGCCGCCATTAGGTGTTCCGCTCGCACTAGCTCAGAGCAATCCAGCAAGGCGTAAAATGCAGGCGATGCGCATTGTTTGCGCTTCGGAACGGGATGTGACCGCGCCGAGCAATCCCGGCTTGCCCTCGCTCAGATCCCCATACACCTCACGCCAGATTGCACGGGCGTTATCGTCGCGCTGAATCCGATGCACGTTGCGTGCGAAAGCCATGGCTTCCTGCACGCCCTTGGTGACTGGAGTGAGATCTAGGGCGTGTAGATTACCGCCTTCGGGCAGAAGCTTGGAACGACGCGCACACACCCACAGAAACCGGTTCCCGAAGCCGTTGGCCGCTGCGGTATCTGTAAGCAGGCGCCGCAACTCATCCTTGGTGATATGCGCTACGATAGAAATATACGCATCAGTCGCTTGGGTCGCTTGGTTCTTCGTGAGGATCCGGAGGTTCCCGGTATCCCAGGCTTGCCGAATGATAGCCGAAAGTGTGTTTGAGTTGCGCTCCGCGACTTGAAGCACGCGGGCAAACTCGGGTTCGACCACCAGCAGCCGCTTGTCTGCCACGCCAGGATCGGATTCCACATCCTCATAGCGCACTACGCGACCATGTTCACGTACTGGAATACGCTCTTGTATCCCATCTCTCACGGCCCAAATAAGACCTTCGCCAGTGGCTAGCCCGCCCATCACCCGCGTGCGATACCACTCCCCATCAACGGCAGCCAGGATGTGCTGTATTTGTCCTAGGGACGTGCCCTTGCGACCCTTTGCCGTCTGGCCAACTACGACAGCGTACAAATTGCAGGGGTGCCGATCCGCCTCCGCTACGAAGTGCGCTTGCCGGCCAATCACATTGCCGAAACCCACAAGGAACTGGATCAAGAGTGCCGCAGGGTCGGCTTCGGAGTGGGGCTCGATCGTGCGGACAATCTCGCCGGCTAGTCCATACAGGGCTTCGTGTTTCAGCACGTCAGGCCAGTTGGGGCGAGCGAGGTCTTCTACGGATGGTGCCGGCTCTAAATCCTGCTCGCTGTCAGGTTTGATTCTTATGTCATCGCGAAAGCCCAGTTCCGCCGAGGTTGGAATTACCTCCCGCAGCAGGGCGGGATTCTGTTCGAATAGCTCGCGACGGGCGTAGTCCTCGCGGGTGCTCATGCCAGCACCTCGCGCCACTGCCCGGAGTCAGTGGGAACACCGCCTGAATTGTGGACAGCAGCGGCCATCTCCGCGCGTGTCCGCCCGTCGGCCAACACGTACCGAATGCGTTGAGCCATGGCGCCCCATGACAGCAGCACGTAGGCGGGCAGCAGGTACTCATCGCGTAAGATGTAGGCAGCTTGCGCCCGTTGCCATTGTGACTCTGACCAAGGGCCGGGAGTTGCCAGTACGCGGTCACAGTAGTGGATGCGGTCGCGGCACTCGAGCCGGAGGACACGCTCACTCTGAGCGAGCTTGTCGGCTGCAAGATCAATGCGTTCGAGCCGCCGTTGCTCAGTGCGGAACGTCTCAGCTTGGCCACTGTCGATCGGTGCGAGCGGGCCTAACTGACGGGCGGCTACGCGGAAGTCCACGCGGTCCCTGTCCATAATGAACTTAACTATGTCGCCGGACGCGCCGCAGACGAAGCACTTGTACAGCCCGCGGTCCAGGTCTATCGAGAAGTTCTGGTGTTCAGCACGAGGGTGGAAAGGGCAGACGGCTCTCGCCCGACTGCCGTGGCGCCTAAACCGCTGAGTGTTAGAGCGGAAAAATTGCTCCGCAGGCGGGAGCAGTTCGCGGCGAAATGATCGGCTCGGGGCAGTTATTGTCCACCCCCTCGCTTACTCCCCCGTCGCGAGAGTTTGACTTCCCGACTTCTTAGCCAATCAAGGACAGCTTCGCGTCGGTACAGGGTGGTACGGCCTATGCGAGTAAATGGGGGTCCGTCACCCGCCAGATTCATCCGGTCAATAGTTCTGACCGTTTTGCGTAGTTGTTCCGCAAGTTCTTTTTTTGTTAGGTAGTCACAGAGAATGTTGCTGGTGAGTAGTTGAGGCTCCACGTTCCAGGTTGTCTACTTGTGGTTCAGGCAGAGCGCATAAACAGTTTACTGGACTTTTTTCCCCGCGTCAAAGACTACGCCGCCAATGCCGCCAATGCCGCCTAGGTAGACTCTAACCGATAGGCTAATACGCACAATGTCCCGAAATCCGGATCTTGGGAGGAGTTCATCACACTAAGCATTTTTGAGAACGGAAAGCCTCCTCTCGGCACTGATTCTGTCTCAATGCGGACACAGCGCGGACATGGCTGGAAACGAGCAACCACACTTCACTTAGGATATATCCAGAAGAAGCCTGTAACTTTGCGGACATAACGTGGTGAGCGCGGAAGGAATCGAACCTTCAACCTACTGATTAAGAGTACACGTCGCACCCAAAATCAACCACTTACACAGGTTGTTACTAACTGCTATCGAGTGCGACTAACTGCATGGTTCTGCTCATTTAATCCGTTGGGCGTCACAGCCCATCGCAATTGGTAGGCAATGGTACTAGTGACAAAACTGGTGACAGTCCTGCGCCTATCCCGGACAGAGCCCCTAGGTACCACCCCAAGCAGCCGCTAGCCCCTACTCCGTCTCGACGCGCCTCTCCGTTGTGGTCCCGCAAATGGGAATGTTCAGTCACAAGAGGTCGAGCACCCCCTCGTCCATTCGGCTTCGTGCCACTTGTGCGGGCGCACC
>DASPTQ010000170.1:0-11417 GCA_035623335.1 Terriglobales bacterium | reverse complement strand
AGGGTTCGAATCCCTCCCTCTCCGCCAGTCCTTTAGTTTCTGCTATTTGCAGTACGTGACTACCAACTGCTGCTATGAAAATATCGGGTTCATGCCGCGCTGGCTTCAAAATTCAGTGTCACGGAACAGCCTAGACGTTCGAGCCAGCGAACCAGGTTGCGTATGAGGTGGTGTCTGTTGAGCTTGTCCAAATAAAGATCTCCGAGGTCGTTGTAGGAGACATTCTGGGAAAGCATGTGGTAGATAGCGACTAAGATCTTATGCGCGATCGCCACTGCGGCACGTTTATACCCACGCCGTGCTTTGAGCCGATAAAACTTGTCACGAAGATTAGGTACCTTTGGTGCGGGCTGCTGCGTGGGCGGCCTCGACTAGGGCTGTCTTCAAGTAGACATTGCCTTTAGGAATGCGGCCGCTTTTGCGCTTTCCGGCCGATTCGTTATTGCCGGGACAGACTCCTGCCCAAGAAGCCAGCTGCGAGACGTTTTGGAAGACACTCATATCAATGCCCAGCTCGGCAACGATGACGGCTGCCAAAGTGAAGTTCACTCCCGGGATCTCGTTCAACAAGGTCATCTGCTGCGCATAAGGTTGCAGCTTCTCCCGTATGCGTAGCTCAAGAATGGCCAGATCAGCTTCTATCGCCTCCACTCGATCCAACTGCACCTTTAAGAGAAAACGGTGGTGTTCTTCGACCTTACCGTCCAGAGCCAGCTGCAGTTCGGGAATCTTGCTACGCAGCTTCCGTTTAGCCAACTCGGCCATCTCTTGCGTTGTGGCCTCCCCCTTGATCAGGGCGCGTAACATCAGTCGGCCAGACTTTCCAAAGTCGGCCAGACTTTCCAAACACATCTGCGGCCACGCTGGCCAGCTTGATATTCGCACTCTCCAGTAGTTTCAACAGTCGATTGCGCTCGCTGGCCTGAGCTTCCACCAGTTTGCGCCGGTAGCGGGTTAAATCGCGCAGCTCCCGAATCGGCTTAGGGGGAACGAAGCTGGGCCGGAGCAAACTATGGCAGAGTAATTCAGCCATCCACTCTGCATCTTTCACGTCCGTCTTGCGCCCCGGCACTTTCTTGACCTGGTGCGCATTCGCCACCACGATTTGAAATCCGCCCTCCAAAATGGCGTAGACCGGCTTCCAATAGACCCCTGTGCTCTCCATAGCGACGTGGGTGCAGCCTTCCGCGATTAACCATTCGCGTAAACTAATCAGCTCGCGCGTGATACTGCTGAAGGTTCGCACCCGTTTCTGTATCGTTCCGTTCTTCAAAACGATCAACAAGCAGGCCACTACCGTGGCCTGATGTACATCCAATCCACAACCACGTTCCACTAGGGTTTGCATAACGCCTCCTTGGGAGGCGATTGCTGCGCCGCAGGTCTGTTGCAGACACTGCTATACGTCATTCCTGTTTCCAGGTGCGACAAAAAGTGATACCGTTACCGACGCGGATCAGTCTGACTAGCGGGATCTCTGTCGTCACAGAGTTGGAGACCGACCTCCAAGCAATCGCCAACACGAATGCTTGTACCACTGGCTGATCCGCCTCCTCTATGCCGCCGGCGATGTTCCCCATTTTCATGCATAGTGGTGCGCCACAGCGCATGAACGTCTGACTACCAAATTTCGATCATTTGCCTCCGCGCGGTATTAAGAACTGGAGGCAAGATGGCAGTCACACTCTATCGCCAGGTCGGCAAAGGCAAAGCCTGGCGCTATCAAAAGGTCAATCTCGGTCGTGGGCGTCGCCCCGCCGATCTCAACGGTCCCTATTTCCTGCGGTATTCGCTCGCCGACGGCACACGTCCGTGGGAACACGTCGGCGATGATCTCGATGAGGCGATCGCCGCCCGTGAACGCAAGCAGGCGTACTTCGAGGCAGTCGATGCGAACGTTCCTGTAATTCAAACCCAGGATGATGAAGGTCGGACGAAGATCACAGACGCTGTCTATCAGTGGTTCGCCGAGCTACAGCTTTTCCAAGGCAAAGACCAGCAGGGCAAAAGCGAGAAGACGCTGCGGGCGTACAACTACCGCCTCGGCTTCTTCCTCGACTTCACTGCGCAGAACAATCTGCGGTACATCGACCAGATTGACCGCAAGCAGCTTCTGCGCTACGTGAAGTTTCTGCGAGACCACGAGAGCAATCTCGACGATCGCACGGTTCACAATGTCTTCGAGACTCTGAACACATTCCTGCGGACACGAGACATTTTTATCGCCGGCAAAATCCTGGCGGAACTCGACTATGCCGAGAAGCCGCCGAAGCCGTATACGAAGCAAGAGCTCAGGGACATGTTTGTGGCTATGGACGAGGAAGAAAAACTGCTCTACGGTCTGTTCTTGAATTGCGGTGTCCGTGATGCCGAGATGCAGAACACCGAGTACGCCGACTTCAACTGGGAAAAATGCACGCTTCACGTCCAGCCGAAGCCCTGGCGCCATTTCCGCCTCAAGGGCAAGAAGAAAAAGAAGTCCGCCAAGGACAGATTCATTCCGATCCCAGCGAAGCTCGTTTGGAAGATCAAGGACCGGATGCGAGAGCGGAACGCCCAGCCACACGATCTTGTGTTTCCGAACGGCGCAGGCAAACCCGACGGTCACTTTCTACGCCGGCTGAAAGCGATCGCCAAGAAGGCTGGTGTCGAAGGCGCCGAACTCCATCGCTTCAGAAAGACCTATGCCGACACGCTGCACGAAGAAGGCGTCTCAGTGAATACAATTCGCATTCGGCTCGGTCACGAGTCGCTGGACGTGACGCTTGCCTACCTCAAGGGCAAGGATGCAGAGTCGGAGGAGGCGCAAGAGCACACTAATACCAGCAGCTTGGCGCTGTACGCGGAAGTACGCAGATCGTGGTCGCATGCACGGGAGATCTACGGTCGCCGAGGCCAGGATCTCCCGTTTTTGTCTTTGGCTGGGTCATTTTCCGGGTTGCTCGTGATCCAGGGACGATCCAGAGAGGCAATCCCTAACCGGCTGCAAGAGAGTTCACTTCATACGTAGACGTGAATGTGATTGGGCAATTACCACGGTCAACGCGACAAGAGCCTGGGGGAGAAGGAATCAGCGTGTTGTTTGACGCGTGCAGCTTCGATGGCATAGACTTCCCCAAACATTTGTATATCTTCGGCCTGCCTGGGTCGCTTATAAAACTTCCCGCCCGGGGCAATCTTACACCGAGGTGAGCCTTGGCCAACGAGTTGGCTGCCCGGGCCATGTCTATCGAGGCGAGAACACCCCACAAGGTGCGTATTAGGATTCTCCCCTTTATCTCCGTTCTCTTCGTCGCTTGCTTTCTGGACCGCATCAACATTGGGTTTGCCGCCTTGACGATGAACAAGGAACTGGCCATCACGAACCAGCAGTTTGGGCTGCTCGCGGGAGTTTTCTTTTTCGGCTACTTCATCTTTGAAATTCCAAGCAACCTGCTGCTGCACAGGATCGGGGCGCGAGTCTGGATTGCTCGCATACTGATTAGTTGGGGAATTATGGCGATGCTGACCGGGTTCGTGCATAGCGCGCAGCAGTTGTACATCGTCCGCTTCCTGCTCGGAGTGGCCGAAGCCGGCTTTTTTCCTGGAATCGTCCTGTATCTTACCTACTGGTTTCGTCAGCGAGAACAGGCGCTGGCCATTGCTCTGTTCATAGCCGCCTTGCCTGTAACCAGTATCCTCGGAGCGCCGCTTTCGGGGCTTATCCTCGATCACGTGCACTGGTTAAGCATTAGCAGTTGGAGGTGGCTGCTGGTTCTCGAGGGAGTTCCCGCCGTAGCTTGCGGCGTTCTCACCTACTTCCTACTACCGAGCCGTCCATCGGAAGCTGATTTTCTGACCGCGGATGAAATTGATTGGATCACGACTGAACTAGCACGTGAAGAAGAACAGAAACGGGGGCGGTGTCAGATCTCCGCCACAGGAGCGTTGGCCAATGGACGAGTATGGCATCTGGCCTGTATAAATCTTTCAGCTCTTCTCGGAATGTACTCGCTGGCTTTCTGGATGCCACAGTTGGTGAAATCGCTGTCCGACCGCTATTCCAACACTGCGGTGGGATTCCTGGTAATGATTCCCTATCTCATGGCTTTGCTGGCCATGATTCTCGTTTCGCGCAGTTCCGATAGCAAGCTAGAACGGCGATACCATGCTGCGATTCCCCTAACAATAGGGGGAATTGCTCTGATATTACTGAAGACAGCTGCTTCACCTTGGTCGTCGATCGCTCTTCTGTCATTCGTAGCAATGGGAATCTACAGCTATTTGGGGCCTTTCTGGACGATGCCAAGTGAGTTCCTGACGGGATACTCTGCGGCTTCGGGCATCGCCTTGATTAACTCTATCGCCAATCTGGGCGGGTTTGTGGGGCCATACGCGATCGGCGCGATAAGCGATAGAACCAGGAGCTTATCTGGAGGCTTGGCAGTTGCGGGGCTCTCCTTGTTCGTATCAGCGACACTCGTCTTGCTGGTACCAAGGAAAACAGGAGTGCTCACAAAGCGCTGATCGCTGGCGGGTGGTCGGCATCCCCGGCAATCGTTGCCGCCAGCAGGGCACCAGCCGATTGAGATTCTACTCAGACCCTTCATTCTGGCAAAGAAGCGCCGGTCGCGAATCGCTACGAAGACGGGACTGGAGGCTTACGAGACCAGGCACCGACGAGGGCGACGAATGGAACAACCGTCTTTGACGCATCGATCTCTGCTTGAAGTCTTTCGGGCAACGTACCGAAGTCACCCAGACGTTCGAGCGATAGATTCTGTTGCTGCATTTGTGGCCGCAAACTGCAGAGAAGATCGTACGTCCATCGGCCAAAGTCCGGCTTACTATCCAGCAGTATCTCCATGTGCATGGCAGGTCCAGGCAATCCGGCCTCTAGAAAGAATCGATGAAGCTCAAGTCCTATTTCCGTATGGGCACCGGATCGTAGTAGCGTCTGGTGAATCAGGGAAGCACTCGCGGACCACAATGGCAAGTGCGCGGAGAGCAGCAGAAACGGACCGTAGCATGGCTCATGAAACGCGAGAACCCCACCGGGACGAACCAATCGACAGACCGTAGCTAACGTGGCCAGGGGATCGGGAACAAACTCGAGAATAAATCGCCCTACGGCTGCGTCGAACGGTTTATTTCCGGGGATCTCGGTTACGTCGCACTGAATGAAGCTCACATTGCGCAAGCCCGCCTCCGCCGTGCGAGCTCTGGCTCGGGCGATGGACCGCGAGTCGCGCTCTACCCCCACGACTTCCCCCGAGGGACCAACCAGTCTGGCCACCAGCATAGCGACGTCCCCTACGCCTGAGCCAAGGTCCAGAACACGCTGATTGCGGCCAATTCCTGCTTCAAGGAACAATCGTTCAGTAAGAGGAGCAAGACGCGAAGCCTGCCAGATTAGGCGCTCGTGCTCTGCGTCCGTGTAGCCCAGCGAATAATGCCGGGTGGGATCACTCGCTGTCATATGGCCGCGATTCTAGCATTCTTTAGCCGCACCCTTATTTGATCCCCACAGCTTTGATGATACGCGCGGCGCTTTCACTCTCGGTCTGCACGAAGCGCGCGAATTCCGGCTGACTCATACTCAACGGATCGGCCCCGTGCTTCACAAGTTCGTCGCGCACCTCCGGCGTAGCCAAGGTGCGTGCGATATCTTTCGCTATTTTCTCGACGACGACGGCAGGAGTGCTGGCGGGAACCCACACTCCGTACCAGATCGGATGGTTAAAGCCGGGGACGCCAGCCTCGGAGATGGTCGGAACCTCGGGCAGCAGGGACGAACGTTTCTTAGTAGTCACGCCCAGAGTACGAAGATTGCCCGCACGAATATCGACCAGAGTAAGCTGGATAGGTGCCATCATGTAAGTAGTTCGTCCTGCGACTGCATTGGCGATCACGTCGGCGATGGCTTCGCCCGGTTGAGCCGGAACGTGCGCAGCCTTGATGCCTGCCTCGAAATTGAACTTCTCAATTCCCAAATGGGTGCCAGCGCCGACGCCTGTGGAGCCAAACTTCAGCTCGCCGGGTTTCGCCTTTGCTGCTGCAATTAGCCCGCGCACAGAGCTAATATCGGATGACTTTCCTGTGACCAGCACGTAGGGCTGGCTGGTGAGCGGAGCGACGGGAATGAAATCCTTGAGGGGGTCATACGGTAGGTTCTTCACGAACGCGGCGCTGTATGCCTGAGCGCTGGTGTTCACAAGCAGTGTGTAACCGTCGGGTGGCGACTTTGCAACAAGGGCGGGGGCTTCTGTACTTCCTTTGCCGGGATGGTTCTCGACCGTCACGGGCAGGCCCCACAGCTCTGAGAGCTTCGGGCTGATGGCGCGGGCTACCACGTCAGGCCCACCGCCAGCCCCGAACGGCTCGACGATGCACACCGGCCTAGTTGGGTAGTCTTGAGCAAACATCACGCCGCTCGTGATTGAAGCAGGAACACCACCAGCAATCTCATTTGCCCCTCGCCTCCTGACAAGCTCACAACCATCAATGCACCGTGCAGGCCCCGATCCGGGGTCTGAGTTCAACTTTCGGAGAGTTTACTCCGTGTCTTTAGAGAAGGCGCTCGGTATGAGAATGGCTGCGAGCAGCACGAGAGAGCCGTCTCTAGGACGATACGCACGGTCGTAGCCCTTATCACCAAGAACATCGAGAGAGTCCGTCTCCAGCCTTGGGCACCCAATTGGTTGGGCGCAATCCGTTCGCCGCTTACTTTGTATCCCGAGCTCTGGTAACTTGTGCGGCGGGGCTCAGGCAAAGGTCCGGGGGGAAACTACATCCGACCGTTGAAGGCGTTTACTTGGAGGAGCTTATGAAGCTGATGTGCATGCTTGTCGTCATATTGGCGGCGGCCCTCGGCGTGGCTGGAGGATACAGGTTGGGGCTGGCGAGGGAGCATCAGCGACTCGAGAAGAACAAGGAGTTGGTACGGCTGGTGTATCAGTTGTTCAGTGGAGAAAACAAAGAGGACAGGGCTAAGTTGGCGCACCAACTTTACGCGGACAAGTTTACGGTGCATGACTGGCTGGGCAACCGAACGACAGGACCCGATGGAATGGCGGATGACGCGAGTGTCACGCACACGGATTTTTCTGGATGGAGCGAGCATCCAGAAATCATAGTGGCCGAGGGCGATTACGTGGCGGTTCGCTCTTGGGCTGGCGGGAAGCAGGCAAAGGACTTGGATGCGGCGCCACATATCTCGCCGGTCGTGCCGAACAAGGGTCGATCGCTGAGCATGCAGGAGGACATTGTGTTTCGCATTGAAGACGGGAAACTCGCGGAAGAATGGGCGCTCAATGACGGGTGGGACGTCAGTTTGCAGCTTGGGTTGTTCGACCCCGACCACTGGCGAGAATCAGTGTGCGGGGCTGAAAGGAAGCGATAGACATGAAGCCCCGCCGCGTCCAGCCTGGATTCTCGCCCCGAAGAGGGCAGGACAAAGCGTACGATGGCCGGAACCGAGGTGCAGATCGATGAATGCAAGCCCTGACAAATTGCGTACATCTGTAATCGCTGTTCTTCTGACTCTCCTTGCCATCCCTGCGTGGCCGCAGGAACCCGCGGCAAAGAGCGAATTCCTGCGCCGCGCATTTCTCGCGGGTGAGTTTGCTGTCGAATCGCTTGGGCCAACCCGATGGGTGAATGGCGGGGAGGCTTATACGACGCTCGAACCGTCCGTGGGCGTCAAGGATGCGAGCGATCTGGTGCGTTACGAGACAGCGTCGGGAAGGCGCGAGGTACTGGTGTCGGCCTCCGACATGATTCCGCCAGGTTCCACAAAAACGCTCGCGATCGAATCCTACGAGTGGTCGAAAGAGATGGGTCGGCTCCTGGTCTACACAAACTCGCAGCGCATGTGGAGAAGGAATACCCGCGGGGACTATTGGGTGTTTGACAGAGGAACCAAGAAACTACGGAAGCTCGGAGGGGACGCAGCACCCTCGACCTTGCAGTTTGCGAAATTCTCTCCGGACGGAACGAAACTGGCCTACCTGCGTGCCAACAATATCTACGTCGAGGACGCTGCGATCGGAGTGATCACTCAGCTCACACACGATGGGTCGGAAACAGTCGCCAATGGCACTTCCGACTGGGTGTATGAGGAGGAGCTCGACATCCGCGACGCGTTTCGCTGGAGCCCCGACGGGAAGCGGATTGCGTACTGGCAATTCAACACCAGCACAGAACGGACTTTCCAGCTCATCTACAACCTGGGGGCGCCCTACGATGTGGTCACGCAAATTCCATCTCCCGAAACTGGAATCTATCCCGTGGTCAAGAGTTATCCCTACCCGCAGCCCGGAACTTTGAATGCCCTGGTGCGGATCGGGGTGGTCCCGGCGACGGGTGGAGAAACGCGTTGGATGCAGGTGACGGGAGATCCGGAGAAAAGCTACATTGCGGGAATGGAGTGGGCGGGCAGCTCCGACTCGCTGGTGATTCAGCATCTGAACCGCCGCCAAAACGAGAACGATGTGGTCCTCGCCGATGCGAACACCGGCGCGGCCACGGTGGTTCGCCGCGAGCTCGACGACACGTGGGTGGATACGATACCGGAAGAAATCCCGTGGGTGCATGGGGGAAAGGATTTTCTATGGCTCAGCGAGCAGGACGGCTGGAGGCACGCCTACGTCATTTCGCGGGACGGCAAAACGACGAAGCTTGCAACCCGTGGAGAATTCGATGTGATCCGCCTCCTGGGCGTGGACCCTCAGGAGCAGTGGATTTATTACATCGCCTCGCCCGATAACGCCACGCAGCGGTACCTGTATCGCTGCTGGCTCGACGGTTCGGGCGCCGCGGAGCGCGTCTCGCAGGCCAACCAGCCCGGCACGCACGATTACGACATCTCGCCGGACTTTCGCTGGGCGTTTCACACCTACAGCACATTCAATACTCCGCCCGTCATTGCACTCGAAGGTCTCGCCGATCGGCACGCCGAGCGAACGCTTCGAGACAATGCGGGGCTGCGTGAAAAAGTGAAAGCTCTGTTTGCACAGCCTGCGGAATTTCTGAAGGTCGATATCGGCGGCGGCGTTGTGCTCGATGCCTGGATGATCAAACCCGACAATTTCGATGGAGCGAAGAAATACCCCGTGTTGGTCTACGTGTACGGGGGTCCGTCGGCACAAAGCGTTCTCGACGCCTGGGATGAAGAGGGAGAGTTGTTCCTCTTCTTCGCGCAGCAAGGCTACGTCGTGGTGAGCGTGGACAATCGGGGGACCCCGGCGCCGCGCGGCCGCGCCTGGAGAAAGGCCGAGTATGGCACACAGTACGTGCTGGCCGCGAAAGAGCAGGCCGCCGCTTTGCAGGAACTCGAGCGCACGTACTCGTTTCTGGATGCTTCGCGAGTCGCGGTGTGGGGATGGAGCGCCGGCGGATCGAACACGCTTCACCTGATGTTTCGCTGGCCTGACTTATACAAAGTTGGAATGAGTGTCGCCTCGCTGGCGGATGTGAGGCTCTACGACACGATTTATAAGGAACGATACCTGGGATTGCCGAAAGAGAATCCCAGCGGTTATCGAGCGAGTTCGGCCATCAATTATGCTGAGGGGCTACGCGGGAACCTGCTCATCGTCCAGGGCTCAGCCGACGACAACAATCACTATCAGAATGCCGAGTTGCTCATCAACCGGCTGGTCGAGCTGGGGAAACCGTTTGACATGATGGAATACCCGGGACGAACGCACTCGATCACAGAGGGGTCTGGCACAAAGTACCATTTGTTCTCGCTGCTCACCCGATATCTGGAAGAGCATCTGCCGCCCGGCCCAGCGCCACGCTGATCGCAGCTCGATTGGCTGGGTCAGCAAGCGGCCTTCGACCCAGCGATTTTGGCGTAGAATGCTCGCCATTGAGTTGACCCATCTTTCGTTCACAGAGGGCGAACATGCGCTACTTAACCTGCCTCTTGGTTGCAGTCTGCCTATCTGCCGGCATGATCCGTGCTCAAGACCAGCCGAAGTTCTCACCCGCTCAACAGGAAGTGCTCGATGCCTCCAAAGCACGCATGGAGGCTGCTGACAAGCGGGACTACGCGACCTACTCCCGGTTCGTGGCGGATGATTGCATATTTAGCAACGACGACGGAGTTCTTTATACGAATCTCAAGGCCCACATCATGGAACGCTGGAAGCTGCCCCCGGCCTACGACCACGGAGTGAATCCGCGTGACTACGTCGTCCACGTCTACGGCAGTACAGCCGTGCTGAACTATCGAGTCACCATACACGAGCAGTTTACGGACGCCGATATCATCAGTGAACAGCGTTACACTGAGACTTACATCAAGCAAAATGGCTTGTGGCTGCTGGTTGCAAGGCAGGGGACTAATCTGCCCGCAAATTTCCATAAGCCCGTTGCCGTCGATACCAGCATCTATAAGGACTATGTCGGACAATAGGAGTGACGTCCGCTCGGTGGCGAGGATTCAGTGAAGGACGGGAAACTGTGGTCGCATTTCGGTAAGGACGAGGATGAGTATTTGCCTTTGGGTCCCGAGACGTTCTTCGTCAAGAGTGATCTCGGAAGCGCGACATTTGTCCGTGATGCTCAGGGCCATGTCACCGGCTACACCTACCACCGCGTTGACGGACAAGAAATCCACGTCAAGAAGATCAAGTGAGCGGCGAGGAGTCCTCGTATCCACTGTGTCTCAATACTTCGATGCCAGCGTACAATTGACCTCCCCATCCACCCCCACCTAACATGTCAACTCAATGGCTACCCCGTCCCAACCTGTGGGGCAGACGGTTTCCCATTACCGCATCCTGCGCAAGATCGGCGGTGGGGGAATGGGTGTGGTGTACGAAGCCGAAGACCTGAAGCTGGGTCGCCATGTAGCCCTGAAGTTCCTTCCTGATGACCATGCCCACGACGCACAGGCTCTCAGCCGCTTCCAGAGGGAAGCGAAAGCTGCATCCTCGCTGAATCACGCGAATATCTGCACGATCTACGAGATTGACGAAGCCGATGGGCGAACCTTCATTGCCATGGAACTGTTGGAGGGACAGACCCTCAGGCACCGGATCGCGGGCAAGCCATTGGAGATCGAGGCGGTCTTGGACTTGGGCATCCAGATCGCGGATGCCTTAGACGCGGCACACTCAAAAGGAATCATTCACCGGGACATCAAGCCCGCGAACATTTTCGTCACGAAGCGAGGACACGCCAAGATTCTCGACTTTGGGCTGGCGAAGGTTGCTCCTACAGCGAGCACTGCGGTTGGGATGATGGAGCCAACAATCGAATCGAGCGCCGACCACTTAACGAGTCCTGGCGCTGCCTTGGGCACGATTTCCTACATGTCTCCAGAGCAGGTACGCGCCAAAGAACTCGACGCACGGACGGACTTGTTCTCGTTTGGAGTCGTCTTGTACGAGATGGCGACCGGGACGCTGCCCTTCAGAGGAGAAAGT
>DASPTQ010000169.1:0-14587 GCA_035623335.1 Terriglobales bacterium | reverse complement strand
CAGCACCCTTCGTACGATTCGTTTGCCGCGAGTTTCACCGATCAGTTCTCCAAGCATCGGACCAGTCTCCTTTTCGATGGATTTTCGATTGGTTGTTGACCCGGAGTTTACAAGGGGTCGCCGTCCCAATCGTCATTGGCCGGCAGTCTACAATATAAGGAGGCGCTGTTCCACTCTCCTGTCCGTTCTCCCAGGCGTGGCTGTCTCACCCTGAGCGAACGGTTGGGTGCGGTGGTGCTAAACAGCGCATTCAAGGCGTAGAGCCGCCGTCGCGCTTATTTTGTATCCGAGAATCTCAGCGGCATCGTCACAGGATTGGGGAAGCCCACTTCTCGAATCTCCAGATCGGTCAGGCCGGGAGTCGCCGCCTGATACTCCACGTCATAGGTCTCACCGACCGTGACCGCCATATCCGCCGGAGCCAGTTTCACCTGTGCCGGTGGCAGGTCGGCACCGTCTTTCGCAACCACCTTCCAGTCGACCGGTACGCCTTTGTTCAGAAGACGGACGCGCACATCGGCCTCGTTCTGCGTGATGTTGATCAGCCGCAGGCGGTACCTGGTTGCCGCCTGCAAGTCCAGGGTGTCGGGCTGGGGATGGCCGTTCACCAGCAGCAGAAATCCGAAGGGAACGTAGTGGCCCGCGCTGATCACAAAAATCCGATCATGCTCCGCATCGAATTTCTGTCCCGGCTCCAGAACGATCAGTGGCCCATACATTCCATTTGCGATCTGCTGATCATCGTGCCAGTGGGTGTGATAGATGAACGTGCCGGCGCGCGGAGGAGTCATGCGGGCGACGAACGACGATCCGGGCGCGATGGCCGGACTCCTCTGAGGGCCGGAGCCGGTCCAGCCTGGAACGCCGTCGTAATAGCTTTCCAGTTCGATGCCGTGCCAGTGGATTGCCGTCGGGCTGCTGCTCTGGTTTTTGACCTCGATCTCGGCGGGCTCACCGCGCGTCAGGAAAATCGGAGGACCCAGCAGACTCGGACGCTGGTCTTTTTGCGTTGGCGCCGGTTGCCTAGGATCGTTTACTTGCAGGCTGTACAGCGGAACCTTGCCGGGATTATCGGAGACAACCAGCTGCACCCGGTGCGCACGAGCCGTGCTCGCCGAGGCCTGCCGAGCCTTCGCATCCGCACGCACCGTAATGCCGATAACAAGCCCACCCATTCCCGCGCTATGCTCGTGGTCGGAAGCCGCTGCACTCGGAGTTTCGCCGGGGGGCAGCTCTGGTGGCGACATGTGCGTCACCATGTGGCAGTGGAACAGCCAGTTTCCGGCCCGCTCGGGCGTCCAGGTCATTTCGAATGTGTGTCCCGAGTCGACGTGCTCGGTGACTCCCAGGCGCCGCTGATCTTCGGCATAGCGCTCGTAATGCTCGCCGTCCCCGACGGCGTCCACCTTGAAAAAGAATCCGTGAAGATGGAAAGCGTGGTCGGTCCACGTCGGGTTGACGATGCGCCAGTGCACGGTCTCGCCGAGGCTGAAAGTGAAACGTTCGGTGTAGGGCCAGGACTTGCCGTTGATCGAATGAATGTCCTCTCCGAGTCCCTTGTGACTAGCGAGGACGAAGATGCGGTCATCGGTCTTCGCGCCCGGCGCGTCCACAATGAAGGCTCCCGACAACATCGATTCGGGACCTTCGCGGTCGCCAAGAGAATGGGCCGAGGTCGCAGCCCAGTACAGATAAGTACCGGGCTGGGTGGCAAGGAATTGCACGTCCCGGGCTTCGCCGGGTTGCAATCTCAAGGCTTCGTTCGGATCTCCGGGATGCTGGTGCAGTCCATAGATTCTGGTAGCAAGCGAGAGTGAGTTGTGGATCGTGGCGTGGATCTTCGTCCCCTGCGGCACGCGAATGAGCGGGCCAGGACTCTGCGGGGCTTGGCCGGTCTCGGCGAATGCGTAGATGTCCCGATGGAGGCCGCCTTCATTTTCCGGATACCAGCGGCCCTGGGCCAGTTCAAGATGCAGGTTGAGGACGCCATCGTGCAGCTCTCCCGCGGCAGTGCGGTTGTCATTGGCTGCCACCACGGGGAGTGGCGAATCATTCGCACGGCTCAGCAACGCCATGCAAAGAAAGAGTAGTATTTCTCCTGCGCGAGCCAGATGTCGCACGCCAGTTTCTCCTGGACGACTAGCAGTAAACCGTGGGTAGGGGATCAGTTTGAACCTTGGTGCGTCGGCCCAGTATCCGGTTTCTGGATGTCCATGCGTTCGATCAGGCCGTCCCGGAAGGAATACACATGCTGCACGATCTGGTCTTTAAGGATATTTCCAGACAGATCACGAACGACCTGGTGGACATCCACCACGGTATTGCCGGTCTCATCGTCTTCCATGCGCACGGGTTCAACGTGGGGATCCAAAATGCCCCACTGACGTCTCCAATAGGCGCGCACTTCGTCGCATCCATGCACGCGTCGACCTTCCATCCCGTTCGGCCAGTCCACATCAGGACGCATCAACGCGAGAACCCCGTCAATGTCCCGCTTGTTGAATGCCGCATAAACGGCTATCAGTAGCTCTGGTTTTGACTGCATTTATCTCTACCCTCTCATTAAGTTTAACTCGGCAGTCCCAGATCCCAGCACCAACCGCCAGGTACCCCCATAATGATTATTGCGTTCTCCTCTAAGAATTTGGAGCGAGCAAACTTTGGACAGTGAAAATCACGGTGTAAGGCAATCCCTGCCGATGCCGGATGCCCCAAAGCAAATTCCCAAAGTGGGGTGGGTTCGCACGCTTACGGATCTCGGTGTTGACATCGACGTCGAAGCCCTTTAGCCTGTCTCGGACTTGCCCGGCTAATGAGCGACCAGAGACGAGAAACGGATCGAAGGAATCGCCTCTCCCCTCTTCCCCGAGTCCTGGTTGCGTTGCTATGTGCTCCCTGCCTGTCAGGACTCGCCCAGCCATCCGACAAGAAGCCGGAATCACCAAAGCAAGTTGACCTGATGTGGGCAGTAAAGATCCCGATGCGTGACGGTGTGCGTCTGAATGCGACCGTCTACCGTCCGCATGATCAAAAAGAACCGCTGCCGGTGATCTTCGAACTGACCCCGTACATCAGCGACAGCTATCATGCGCGGGCTTACTACTTTGCCCAGCATGGATACGTTTTCGCGCTGGTGGACGTGCGGGGTCGCGGCAATTCGGAGGGCAACTTCGAACCATTTCTCGAGGAGCCTCACGATGGCCACGATGTGGTGGAATGGCTGGCTCGGCAGCCGTGGTCGAACGGCAAGATCTCGATGTGGGGCGGCTCCTACGCCGGCTTCGATCAATGGATGACCTTGCGAGAAGCACCTGAGCATTTGGCCACGATTGTTCCTGTCGCCTCGGCCCATGCCGGCGTGGACTTCCCGATGTTCAAGAATATTTTCGCTCCCTACGACATGCAGTGGCTTACCTTCACCAGCGGTGTGACGAGCAACGAGAATCTTTTCGGCGAGTCAGCATTCTGGATCTCAAAATTCACGGAGTTGTACCTGCAGCACCGGCCCTTCCAAGAGCTCGACCAGATTGTGGGCAATCCGTCCCCGACATTCCAGATGTGGGTAAGTCATCCCGCGGTCGATTCGGTGTGGCAGAGCCTGGCCATTTCTCCGGAGCAGTACCGCGCCATCCACGTTCCCATTCTCACGATTAGCGGGAGCTACGACGGCGACCAGGCCGGAGCCTTCAACTACTACCGCAATCACATGAAGTACGGAAGTGAGGAAGCGAAGGCGAAGCATTACCTGATCATCGGCCCCTGGGACCACGCGGGAACCCGAACTCCCAAGAAAGACGTCGGTGGCCTAACCTTCGGAGACGCCAGTCTTCTCGATATGAACAAGCTGCACACCGAGTGGTACGACTGGACTTTAAAGAATGGCTCCAAACCTGAGTTTTTGAAAAAGCGCGTGGCCTACTACGTCATGGCGGCGGATGAGTGGAAGTATGCCGATACGCTCGAGAGTATCTCCAACTCCACCCGCACTCTATATCTCGAATCCGACGCCGGCCGCGCCAATGATGTCGTCAACTCCGGGCGATTGAGCGATGCCAGGCCAGTCAGCACGCAGCCCGATCGCTATGTCTACGATCCTCTCGATGTGCGCCCCGGCGCCGAGTTAGAAAGGGAAGACATCAAGAACAATCTAACCGATCAGCGTTACGCTCTGAATCTTTACGGGGAGGGCGTCGTCTATCACAGCGAGCCTTTGGCTGCGGACACGGACATATCAGGTTTCGTGAAGCTTACGGTGTGGATCGCGCTGGATGTTCCGGACACCGATTTTTCGGCGACACTTTACGAGATTCTTTCCGACGGCACCAGCGTGCAGCTCACCGGCGACGTTATGCGGGCGCGCTACCGCGAGTCGTTGACCGAGGGGAAACTGGTGAAGCAGGGGGAGATCAATGAGTACGTGTTCGACGGCTTCACCTTCTTCTCCCGCCGAATTGCAAAGGGAAGCCGCCTTCGACTTGTATTGAATTGTCCGAACACGATTTATCTAGAAAAGAACTACAACAGTGGTGGCGTTGTGGCGGAAGAAACTGCCAAAGACGCGCGAACCGCACACATAACTGTTTATCACGACGCCGCACACGCCAGCCGTCTGGAATTGCCGGTCGTTCGGTAGGAAGACGGTTGGCCGATCCTCAGAGTTGGTGGTCCGTTGGCGGCTGCTTTCCAAGATCCAGACTAGAATAGTTGGCCGGTCCGCTATCGAGCGGTCCGATACACCACTTTCGGACGTTCCTGCGTGTCCCTGAGCCACAAACATTCTGGGCGGATAGAGATGATGTGGGCACGCGGGTCGCCTCGGATTTGGGTGCGTCCTTGGTCGCAGAGATGGATGGTGACCTGGTCGCTTCCAATTTCCTGACCCATTGGGGTAGTTTTGCTTTCTTTGGTCCCCTGACGGTCCATCCGGATTCTTGGGACAAAGGCATTGCTCAGTTGTTGCTTGAGCCGACCATGGAACAGTTCCGACGTTGGAGGGTTCGGCACGCTGGTCTGTTCACTTTCGCGCACAGCGACAAGCACGTCAACCTTTATCAAAGATATGGATTTTGGCCGCGATTCTTGACCGCGGTCATGGCCAAACCGGCACAGGTTAGGAGTGTTGCCTGGACTGCATTCTCCCGCTATAAGGAAAATGACCGCGCGCAGGCCGTGAGCGCCTGCCACGAGCTGACAACCACGATCTTCGAAGGACTTGATGTGACGCGCGAAATCTCTGCCATTCAGCAGTTGAAACTCGGAGACACGGTCCTGCTCTGGAGCGACGATGTCCTAGATGGATTTGCGTGCTGTCATTGTGGCCCTGGAACCGAAGCCGGCGCCGATACCTGCTACGTGAAGTTTGGTGCTGTCCGTCCATCCAACCGTGCGGAAGAACGGTTTGATCATCTCTTGGAGGCGGGTGAGTCGCTGGCGGCTGAGCGTGGTCTGAGCCGGGTCGAAGCCGGTGTAAACCTCGCTCGCGAACGCGCCTATCGCAAGATGCGTGCCAAGGGATACCGTACCGAGACTCAGGGTGTAGCGATGCACAAGCCGAACGAGTGTAGGTTTAGCGACTCCGCAATATTCGTCGTTGACGACTGGCGCTGAGCTCGATCCGCCGCTCACGAATAGTGCCCTGCTCTCCCCGTCTCGCCAGGTAGGGGAACACGATCGATAAAATCGTGGAAAGCACGCTGGGGCGAGCTCAATTGTGTTCCTGAGCGTAGGAGAAGTGCACCCGAAGTTTGAGAGATTGGCCATTGAAGGCAGCTGGCAATGGGGGCAAGGGTCTCGACAGAGTGATGCCGGTTTGGGTGGACTGGTCAACGGCATCGTCGCCGGAACTTGACACTACTTTCATTTCAGAGATGGTTCCATCCTTGAGGATTAGAAGTTCCAGCGTGATGTCTTTGGCACCGCCTAATCGGAGATTGCTAATGGATGACAGGAGGTTCTTGGAAATCGCTGCCATCAAGCTTTTGAAATAAGGACTGAAATCCACTCCTTTCGGATTGCTCATAATACTCAAGCTCGATTGCACGCGAAGAATGCCAGCCAACGGATTGGCTGCTGCGCCGGCCGGTGTGGCATGGCCCGCCTCGGGAGGCTTGGGCGTGGAAGAGCCATCGGAAGGTACACCGGTCGGAGCAACTGGAGCAGTAAGGATCTGCGGTGGCATGGCTCCGGCGGAGGCCGTCTCCCTCTGAAGTGTCCGGAACGTATCGAGAAACTGCCTAAAGTTATCGGCGTTAACTTGTTCAACAGGATCTCGCGCCCACGCGCTAGCGCGTCGGGACGCCAAATCTGCTTCGTCGACCTTGTTTTGCCGGATCAGCACCTGCGCGAGCGCGAGCTGGTAATTGGAGTTCGCCGGCTCGAACGCCACTGCCTTCTGCGCCAGGGTGAGCGCCTCATCCAGGTTCCGATTGCCAGCTGCAAGATGTACGGCAAGCAAACTGTACGGGGGAGCGAACTCGGGGCGCATGGCAATCGCCCGACGAAGGTCGTCCTCGATTTGAGGATCGGTTGACCCCATGCCTCCGACGCTTGTTTTCAAGTAAGCCCGTAAGTAACGAGTGAACCAATTGTTGGGATCGAGAGCAATGGCTTTCGAGGCGGATTCCACAGCTTGGTCACGCTGACCCTCCAGGAACTCCCCTACCGCAAGATACTGGTGCGCCAAGCCGATATTTGGGTCGCGCTGCAAAGCTTCGTTCAACATTGCCTTTCCTTCCTGATACCGACCGCGAACAACCTCAAAACCGCCCCGATAGGCAAACGCTTCGGCATCGGAAAGAACGCGGAATTTCATCTCATCTTCATTGATTCGTGGTGCGGGATACTTCAGAAAAAAGAACTGCTGGCTTCGAATGTAGTTATCGAGATCGGACTGCAGCTTACGCGGGTCACCGAATGCTGTCTTCGCAGCTCCCTCGGGATCTTGGCCAAGTGCATTCAAATAAGCATCTAGCATGGGTCGATGAGCCATACGATCGCCCAGCAACAAGTAATGTGCAAGCGCCCAAGATTCCGCATAGAAGATGGACGTTTTCTGGGCTTCGTTGTAATAAGGCGACGAATGATCAACTCTGAAGAGGACGTCCAAAGGAATCAGCCTTGTGTTTTTCAGCTCTTGCAGCAAGAGAGCGTCAGCCTGGCCCATTTCGACTGCATTTTCGGTGATCTCTGTGTGCCCATAAAATTCGGCAAGACCTTCGGAAAGCCAGACTGGCAAATCAGGGACGTAAGGCACACTGATGGTGTGGTAGTATTCGTGGTAAATCGTTTCGTATGGGCTGAGTCCGTGCGCGTCCAGCTGCACGGCCGCATAGAAATCGTTCAGCCGCGCGGCAAATAAGCCGGCCGGGTGACTATGCGCCTTGGTCCAGTACTCCGGAAGCAGCTCGCGCATCGAGCTTTCGTCTTTCACCGCTAGAATCGTGACAACGGGGCTAGGATGCTTATTGGCATTTTGGAGCAATTGCCGGAAAACCGTGCGAACCTGCTCAAACTGCACGGCGACCTTGCGGGCTTGCTTCTCTCCCGCATTGCTGACCACGATGAAATTCGGGCTCCGAACCTCAACCCATTCTGGCGGCTTAGCCGGGCATATTGAAGAAAACAGAACAACCGTACTCGAGCAGACGGCAGGAAAGAGGCGGCGCATACAGATCTGGCCGGGTAGCTTAGCGCAGCAGCTTAGCTATATCTACAGGAAAATACCTACGTACGTTCGATTGGGCATTCGGGTGGGTCGAGCAGAGGTGGAGCCCCGGCTACGGAGCGTCCTGTAAACAAACCACTTGCGCCCGGAAGGTGTACAGACGGTCGGAGTTCCGACGGACCTCCCCTCTGTGCTGGCAGGGGTACCTCAAGTGATGACCCGAAGCGTCAAGGAGTGGCGAGTCCGAATTCGCCGACGTTGGGGCTCCCATGCCAGGTGTTGCTGTGCCTCACTATTTATTTGAACTTGATGGTCTGATCGCAGGTTTTGGCCACGGATTTCAGCATATTGCCCTGGCTCGCAATCTCGCAATCATAAAACTGGCCGAGGGAATTCCCCGAGGTAAACCGCTGCGAACTGGCGGCGTTGGTGTTTGCCCCGGTAGCGAAATTCAAGCTGTCCTTGGCATGCACCACGTTGTCGACCGCGCTGGTGAACCTGGGGCCGACAAGGAAGTGCTTGAATTCCTGCAATATCGTGGTCGTCTGAACAGACTGGTCGTTGTTGACCTTGATATCGGCGGTGAGCAGATACAGGAACGACGCCGTGCTGAAGAAGGAACGCCAACCCTGCCGCGTGGCGACAAAAGAATTCACTGGTGTGAGCTGTGAAATATCCCGCACGTCGACACTCGCGTTGATATTGAATTTTGCCGATTGCTGAAGTCAACATTCTGCTCGATGAACGTGTTGACCTTCCCGTGAGAGGTATTGACGAACCCGGCTAACTGGAACCGCAATGCGTGAAACAGCGGAAAAGCTGCCCTCGAGCTTCCCGATCAGGTCTAGAAGAGCCCGCCCCCGATATGGTAACCTCTGGAACACTAAGGGGCGTGTATGTCTGCCGATGGAGGCGAAGCTGCGCCTCGATCAGTCCACGAACTCACCCGCCTGCTGCGAGCCTGGGGTTCAGGGGATGAGACCGCTCTTGCGCCGCTCATGCCCGTGGTTTCTACCGAGCTGCACCGCTTGGCCCATCGCTACATGGCGGTGGAGCCGTCCCGCCAAACCCTGCAGACGACGGCCTTGGTCCACGAGGTTTATCCTCGGCTGGTGGATGTAGAAAACGTCGACTGGCAAAATCGGGCTCATTTCTACGGTATTTGCCCACGCCTGAAGCGCCGCATCCTGATCGACTTTGCCCGCTCTCGAAACTATCAAAAACGAGGTGGGCATTCCCCGCACGTAGAGTTAGAGGAAGTTGCGATGGCTGCGACGGTGGTCGGTTCAGAACTCCTCGCCGTAGATGAGGCGCTGAAAGAACCTGTTAAGCTCGACTTCCGCAAGGCTGAGGTGGTGGCGCCACGCTTTTTCGGGGCTCTCCCGGTAGAAGAAACTGCCGCCGTTCTGCGAGTGTCGTCGGAGGCGGTAATGCGGGACTGGAAAATGGCCAAGGCCTGGCTACTGCGCGAGCCGAGCCACGAGGTTTCTCGATGAAGCCGGAGCAATGGCAAGTTCTCGAGGAACTCTACCACTCTGCTTCCCAGCTGCCGGTTGGTGAGCGCCTAGGGTTCCTGCGAGAAGCATGTGGTCAAGATCAGAGTCTGTTGCAAGAACTCCAATCCCTGCTGAGGTACGGGCCCACGCCGCGAAGTGTCTTAGATACGAATGCCATCGCCATGCTGGCCAAAGCCATGGCAGCCGATCAACGAGATCTTCCAGCTCCCTTGCTCGAGGGACAGAGCATTTCTCATTACCGGATCGTCGAGCGCATCGGCCGGGGCGGCATGGGAGTGGTGTACAAAGCCGAAGACTTGCGACTCCGGCGTTACGTCGCGCTGAAACTCCTGCCTGCGTATCTAGCAGCGGACCGGGAGGCCCTGCAGCGGTTCGAGCGAGAAGCGCAGGCTGCTTCCGCCCTCAATCATCCCAACATCTGCACGGTTTACGAGGTTGACGAAGCCGAGGGCCTGCACTTCATTGCCATCGAACTACTCGATGGAGAGACCCTGAAGGAACGCATTGCCCGGGGTCCTCTCGAGATTCGGGAAATACTCCGCATCAGCATAGAGATTTGTGATGCGCTCGAGGGGGCGCACTCTGCGGGAGTCATTCATCGCGATATAAAACCCTCCAACATTGTCCTGACGCGACGGGGAGCAGTCAAGCTGCTTGACTTCGGGGTGGCCAAGCGTGGGGGGGAACCGGCTCAGGAAGGTGAAACGGCCGCGACGGCGCAGACAGAAAGCCCGGAGCTCCATTTGACCAATCCCGGAACCGTGCTGGGGACGGCGGACTACATGTCTCCAGAGCAAGCCCGAGGCCAAGCGGTGGACGCGCGTTCAGATCTGTTCTCGCTAGGCGCCGTCCTGTACGAAATGACGACGGGAACGGCGCAAACTACACCTGGAGCCATTCGATTGACGACGTCAGCGTCAGTGGCTTGAGCGGATACCTGGGTAACACGTCGAGTACCCACCTGGATGCGTTTCAGACCAATCTTGATCGCGGCGACTCTGACTTCGACGTGCGCCAGCGAGTTGCGGCTCACTGGATCTGGCAGATTCCCCAGAGCACAAACTCGCGAGGGTGGGAGCGCTCCCTGCTTGGAGGTTGGGCAATCAGTGGACTTCTCAGTTATCAAACCGGCCAGCCTTTCAGTATTACCGACTCCGGAGTGCCCGATTTTGACTTCAACGGCATGAACACGCGGCCGCGCCTGACCGGTGTTACTCCTCATCCCGGCGCTTTAGTCCCCGACTCGGCCTCGCCCAATCACTTTCTCTACCTTCCGGTCAATCGGGTCTATGATGCGAGCGGTAGATGCATGGCTCATACCTTTCCCTTTGCTTGTGAAATTTCTGTCAACGGACCGTTTGATGGGACTCTCTCCCGCAACACCTTTCGCCAGCCGGGAGCCTTCTATCAGAACACTGCCCTGCTGAAGAACACCCCGCTTCCGTGGAAAGAGATGACGCTGCAATTCCGCGCTGAATTCTACAACCTGTTCAATCACCCGAATCTCTATGTCAACGGCGGGACCAACGACGTGAATGCATATTCCTTCAACCGTAGCGACGGTCAGACGGTTCCCGGAGTAACAGCCTCCTTTCTAGATAGCCGCCAGGTCGTCGTAGCGCTGAAACTGATTTTTTAGGTTGACGGGCATTCAAAGCTGCCGAAGGTCCGATTCAGCTCAAGGATGCCGCACGCTCAGCGAATCAGATACTCGTGGCCGCAACCCAAACTAGGACCAGCCTCTACGGTTCACAGGGCTTGCTTCCACCTACGATTGTGGCATGACATGGGACTGGGGATTATTGGCAAGTTCTTCGGGAAGGACTTCAGGGCGCCGTAATGCCTTCCTGAAGTCGCTCTTGTTTGGGATGAGAACCTTTCAGGTGCGGAACCGGCACTTCTGGCGATGACAAGATGTCAGCCAGCCGCCCGCTGAGCATCGTGCTCTGACCTCAATGGCACGCGAACATGGATGTTGGTTCCGCCCATGGGCCTTGACTGAATTTGAATCGTTCCGTTCACCAGCCGAACTCGCTCCTGCATACTCGTGAGACCGAGACCTCGACCTTGCTTAGCAGCATCGAGATCAAACCCTTTGCCCAAGTCCTGGATCATGAGATGAATCTCATCGGAGTTCTCCGCCAGTTGCGCTTCAATCCGTTTCACCCCGCTGTGCTTGGCGGCATTGTGCACGGCCTCTTGTAGCACGCGAAACAGGCAAAGTCCGATTTCGGCCGGCAAAGTATTTCGCACGTCATGTCTAAAGTCGATTTGTATTCCCTGCCGCTCGCCGAATTCCTTGCACCAGCTTTTCATGCCTACAACGGCGCCGAGATATTCCAGTTGTGAGGAGTGCAGATCGTGCGACAAGGCTTGCACATCATTGCAGATCTCCGTCGTCCGTTTTTGGATTTCTTGCACCCGGCTGCCGATCTCCGAGGGATTCCCTTTGAGTCGTTCGAGTTCGATCGCCAACATTGCGAGTCGTTGATTGATGTCGTCGTGCAGCTCTCTCGCAATCCGGGCACGTTCCTGCTCTTGAGCTTCCAGCAGCTTTCGGGTCATGCCCGACACTGCCTCCTCTGCCCGCTTGCGCTCGTTGATATCCATGTTGACGCCCAACACCCGGCATGGCTCGCCCGATTCGTCCATAAGGGCCTGCCAGCGTCCAGCTATCCAGTGAACACTGCCGTCAGGCCAGATTGCGCGCCATTCTCCGTCCGTCGGCTGCCCGGTGTGCAACGCCCGTTCCACCAACCTTGAGACTTCTGCCCGATCGTCGGGGTGTACCAGATTTTCGAAAGCGGTTCGGGTTTGCCCAAAGCCGCCCGGTGGCAAACCGTACATGGCTTCCATTTCCGCCGTCCAAGTATTCACTCCCGTCCGAATATTCCGTTCAAAAGTTCCAATGCGAGCAACCTTCTGCGCCAATCGCAGCCGTTCCTCGCTGGTGCGCAGCGCCTCCTGCGCATCCCGGAGTTCGGTTATGTCGGTGTTGGTACCGAACCAACGAACAACTCGCCCGTCCGCGTCCTTGATTGGCATAACCCGGGTTAGGAACGGGCGAAAGACGCCATCCGCCCCAAGCAGTGGAAAAACCATGTCGAACGGTTCGCCGGTCGAAATTGACACCCTCCACCGCTCGAGTACGGTTGGCAACGTTTGCGGATCTTGCACCGCCTGCCAGCCCCACCCCTCCATCTGTTCCGGAGTAGTGCCGGTATACGTATACCAACGCTGGTTGTACCAAAAGATATGTCCGTCGCCGCGTGCCATCCAGCACAACTGCGGAATAGCTTCTGCCAAAGTTCGAAACTGCTCTTCACTTTCGCGTAGCGCCTCTTCCGCAATCCTCCGCTCGGTAACATCAACCCCGACTCCGATGTAACCCGCAAACGAGCGATCCTGGTTGAACCTGGGTACGCCGATGTCGAGAACCCAGCGATATTCTCCGTCGTGTCGTCGGAGTCGGTACTCCATCCTGAAGTTTTCTCGCCGATCAAAGGACTGAGTGTAGGTTTGGAGGCACCTCTGCAAATCTTCTCGGTGTACACCTTCCGCCCAGCCGTTTCCCAGCTCTTCCTCCATGGAGCGCCCGGTGAAATCCAACCAAGGTTTGTTGAAGTAATTGCAGAGCTTGTCCGTTCCCGACATCCACATCAGTACTGGCGCAGTGTCGGCGGCCAGCCGGAAACGTTGCTCACTTTCTCGCAGCGCATTCTCTGCCCGCTTGCGTTCGGTAATATCGAGCACGACGCCAACCCATCCGTTGACAACCCCGTCGGCATCGGGGGTGGGAGTATAAGTTGCCGAAATCCATCTTCGTCCGATACCCCGAAAATTCACTTCCTCCTCGTAGCTAATGATTTCCCCGTTGAGGACGCGCGCGAAGTGGTGCCGCAGCGATTCAAATGCGTCCTTTCCCAGTACATCCAAGATGGGGCGACCTACAATTTCGTCCAATGGGCGCTGGAGCCAGTTGGCATATCCCTGATTCGCCCACTGGTAGCGAAGATCGCGGCTGCAACGAGTCACTGCCACCGGCATTTGTTGGGTCGCCAAGTCCAGTGTTTCCGAGGCACCGTCCGCCCGGTCCTTTAGCGTCCTCTTGTCAGTAATGTCTTCCACCATCGCGACCACCAGGGGAGATGAACGATTCTTCATCAAAGAGACACTCAAGCGCCCCCAGACCAAGGACCCGTCTCGCCGAAAATACCGCCTTTCCATTTGGTAATGATCGATGGATCCCACTCGCAATTGCTGGAAAAGCGCCCAGTCCCTCTCAGTATCTTCGCGAGGAGAGAAGTCCACGCAGTGCTTGCTGCACAATTCCTCTTCCTTGAACCCCAGCATCGAGCAAAAGGCGGGATTGGCGAAGAGAACCTTTCCCTCCAAGTTCTCCACCGCGATCCCGATGGAGCTTGCGTTGAAAACATCACGAAACAGCTGGATGTCGGGCGTCGCGGTTTGTGGTGGTTCTTCCATAAGAACTACGTGTATGGTACTCGAACTCTCAAACTGCAATGCTTGCCGGGGCCTTTAGGATCGGGATTCCATTTGGATCAGGTGAGACTCGTCTCGCGAAGTGGTCGGCACGGTCTTCGCCAATCACCACTCCCGTAAGTGTCAGTGACCTGAAGCCCCCACCAACTAATAACATACTGTAGCAAGGCATTATAGACACAATCGGCTCACAATACAGTGCGGGGTGCTAGCGAACAATGGAATTTCAGCAAAGATTGCGCACGCCAGACTCGAGCTATGGCGTCCATGGGACGGCTGCCGATACCGTCGGCGGCCTTGCTGGTGCGAGCGCGACCAAAGCCCCGCCGATGGCGACGAGCACCGCAGACGCGACCAGAAACCCTGCGCGCTGGCTGGCGATTTCGAGTCCCAATATCGACATTGTCGTCGCGTGAGCGAAGCTCGACCACGCGGCGAAGGCGATCAGGCTGCGATGGGCTGACGGATTTCGCACTGCGCTGAGTAGGAAGATTCCCAGAATGACATAGAGACTCATATTCATGGTGTCGCCCGTGTCCGAGTGAGCCGGGTCTAAGCAACCACCGATCAAAGGAAAAATCGCGGCACAAAACAGCAGTCCGACCAGGACCAACAAGATCTTCAGCGCCCGCTGTCGCCTCATCGATGCCTCCTAGGGATGTTCTCAATTACTGCATGGTAGCGAGAGTAAAGTTTGGGGAGGTGAAGTGTCCTCCGACAAGATGATCCAGGTGAGAACCAATTCGGCGTTGGTCTGTCAGACTTACTTCCATCCCCTGACTGAGCTAGTGCGAGAGGTGGAGCGTTATTCCGCGTCCTAGAACGACCACAAAGAGAACGGCCGAGACAACCGCCACACTCACCCACCCATAGTTGCGGCGGAGTTGTTCTGGCGTTCGTTTCG
>DASPTQ010000168.1:0-49105 GCA_035623335.1 Terriglobales bacterium | reverse complement strand
CACCCGCGTAGCGCGTGAGGTGGGAACCGAAGGACGGCTTGCCGGACAAGCCAGCGTTCCGGGAGTGGCCGGAACGTGGAAGGACCTTACCGATTCCGTCAACTCGATGGCCGGCAACCTCACCAACCAGGTGCGCAACATCGCGCTGGTCACCACCGCGGTCGCCAACGGCGATCTGTCGCAGAAGATCACCGTCGAGGCCAAGGGGGAGATCCTCGAGCTGAAGAACACCATCAACACGATGGTCGATCAGCTGAACGCCTTCGCCTCGGAGGTGACGCGCGTGGCGCGCGAGGTCGGCACCGAGGGCAAGCTCGGCGGCCAGGCGCACGTGCCGGGCGTCGGCGGCACGTGGAAGGACCTGACCGACTCCGTGAACTTCATGGCGTCGAACCTGACCAGTCAGGTGCGCAACATCGCCGAGGTCGCGACCGCGGCCGCCAACGGCGACTTGTCGAAGAAGATCACCGTCAACGTGTCGGGCGAGATCCTGCTGCTCAAGGAGACGCTCAACACCATGGTCGACCGCCTGAACGCGTTCGCGAGCGAAGTGACTCGCGTGGCGCGCGAGGTGGGCACCGACGGCAAGCTCGGCGGCCAGGCGCAGGTGCCCGGCGTCGCCGGCACTTGGAAAGACCTCACCGACAGCGTCAACTCGATGGCGGGCAACCTGACGGCGCAGGTGCGCAACATCGCCGAGGTCACCACGGCGGTGGCGCGGGGCGATCTGTCGCGCAAGATCACGGTCGACGTGAAGGGCGAGATTCTTGAGCTGAAGAACACCATCAACACCATGGTCGACCAGCTCAACGCCTTTGCCGGCGAGGTCACGCGCGTAGCCCGGGAGGTGGGCACCGACGGAAAACTAGGTGGTCAAGCCCAGGTTCCCGGCGTGGCTGGCACTTGGAAAGACCTTACCGACAATGTCAATTTCATGGCCAGCAATCTCACCGGTCAGGTACGCAATATTGCCGAGGTTGCCACTGCGATTGCGACCGGTGATTTGTCGAAGAAGATCACGGTGGACGTCCGCGGTGAGATCCTGCAGCTCAAGGAGACACTCAACACCATGGTGGAGCAGTTGCGCTCGTTCGCCGCGGAGGTCACTCGCGTGGCCCGCGAGGTCGGCAGCGAGGGTCGGCTCGGGGGTCAGGCGAATGTACCGGGCGTGGCGGGTACTTGGAAGGACCTCACGGATTCGGTCAACGCCATGGCCGGAAATCTGACCGGACAGGTGCGCAACATCGCCGAGGTGACGACCGCGGTCGCCCGCGGCGATTTGTCGCGCAAAATTACGGTCGATGTGAAGGGCGAAATTCTCGAGTTGAAAAATACCATCAACACCATGGTCGACCAGCTCAACGCCTTTGCTGCCGAGGTTACGCGGGTGGCGCGCGAGGTTGGTACCGAGGGCAAACTCGGAGGCCAGGCCCAGGTTCCCGGTGTCGCCGGCACCTGGAAGGATTTGACGGATAACGTGAACGTCATGGCCGCGAACTTGACCGAACAGGTCCGCGGCATCGTGAAGGTTGTGACCGCCGTGGCCAACGGTGACCTCAAGCAAAAGCTCACGGTGAATGCCAAGGGCGAGGTTGCGGCTCTGGCCGAAACCATCAACAATATGACGGATACGCTCGCCACCTTCGCCGACCAGGTGACGACCGTCGCCCGGGAGGTCGGGGTGGAGGGGCGTCTCGGCGGCCAGGCCAACGTCCCCGGGGCCGCTGGCACGTGGAAAGATCTCACCGGAAACGTAAATCTCTTAGCCGACAATTTGACCAACCAGGTTCGCGCCATTGCCGAAGTGGCCACGGCGGTTACCAAGGGCGATCTGACTCGCTCCATTCAAGTCGAGGCGAGGGGTGAAGTGGCGGAGTTGAAAGACAATATCAACACCATGATCAACAACCTCCGCCTCACTACGGAGCGCAACACCGAGCAGGATTGGCTGAAGACGAATCTTGCCCGTTTCACCGGCATGTTGCAGGGCCAGCGCGACCTCGGAACCGTGGGACGAATGCTGTTGTCCGAACTGGCGCCCTTGGTCAACGCGCAACAGGGCGTCATCTACCAGATGGATGAGGAGGATTCGGGCGGAATGGTGCTGCTATCGGCCTTCGCCGCCGATGAAGAGGATGGCCATCTACGCTGCCTTAGGTTAGGGGAAGGCTTGATCGGCCAGTGTGCGCTCGAGAAGCGCCGCATGCTGATCACGGAATTGCCGCCGGACCGCATGATTACGATTCGCTCCGGTCTGGTGGGAGCCGTTCCGCGCAACGTGATCGTGCTTCCCATCCTTTTCGAAGACCGGGTCAAAGCGGTGATTGAGCTGGCGTCCCTCGCATCGTTCACCGCCTCCCATTTGGCGTTCCTTGAGCAACTCACCGCCAGCATCGGAATCGTCCTCAACACCATCGAGGCGACGATGCAAACCGAGGGCTTATTGAAGCAGTCGCAGCAATTGGCGGCCGAGCTGCAGGCGCAACAGAAAGAGTTGCAGCAAACCAACGAGCAGCTTGCCCAGAAGGCCCAGCAGCTTGCCGAACAGAACGTCGAGGTGGAAAGGAAGAACCAGGAAATCGAACAGGCACGCCGGGCCTTGGAGGAGAAAGCCAAAGAACTGGCGCTCACCTCCAAGTACAAATCGGAGTTCCTGGCCAACATGTCCCACGAACTGCGGACACCACTGAACAGTATCCTGGTGCTGGGACAGCAGCTGACGGATAACCCGGACGGCAATCTCACCCCAAAACAGGTCGAGTTCGCCCGCACCATTCACGGTGCAGGGACCGACCTACTCAACCTGATCAGCGATATTCTCGACCTCTCCAAGATCGAGTCCGGCACGGTGTCCGTCGAGGCCGAGGAGGTGTTCTTCGCCAGCCTGCTCGATGCGGTCGCACGACCATTCCGCCATGAAGCGGAGACCCGGCGGCTTTCCTTCGAGATTCAGACCGACCCCAATCTGGCTCGCAGTATGGTGACGGATTCGAAGCGGCTGCAACAAGTGCTCAAGAATCTTCTCTCGAACGCATTCAAGTTCACGGAGCAGGGCGGAGTCCGGCTTTCGGTTATGCCTGCAACCAGCGGTTGGAGCGAGGATCATCCGATTCTGTCGAAGAAAGTGGCGGCGGTGGTCTTCGAAGTCGCCGATACCGGCATTGGCATCCCGGGCGACAAACAGCGCATTATTTTTGAGGCGTTCCAGCAGGCCGATGCCGGCACCAGCCGCAAGTACGGCGGTACCGGGCTAGGCCTGGCCATCAGTCGGGAGCTGGCGAGTTTGCTCGGGGGCGAAATTCAGCTGCACAGCACACCCGGGAAAGGTAGCACCTTCACCTTGTACTTGCCGCAAACCTATGTCGGCCCGTCGGCCACGGCGCGGATGATCAGCGAGGGCCGGCCTTCGACGGTTGCCCCGCTTCAGCTGTCGATGGTCAACGTAACCGAACATCCCACCGAACAAATCGCTGACGATCGTGAGAGCCTGCGGCCCGATGCCGCGGTGCTACTCATTGTTGAGGATGACCCGCACTACGCACGTGTGCTCTGCGATTTGGCCCACGACAAGGGCTTCCAGGTGCTCATTGCCACGCGGGGGGCCGATGCTTTGGCGCTCGCCCGCGAGTACCATCCCACCGCGGTCTCGCTCGACGTCTTCCTTCCCGACATGCTGGGTTGGACCGTGTTGAATCACCTGAAACAAGATCCGTCGACACGGCACATTCCGGTTCAGATGCTGACGCTCGACGAAGATCGACACCACGGCATGGCCCGTGGCGCTTTCGCGTTTGTCACCAAGCCAACCACACCCGCGGCACTGGAGCAGGCCTTAACCCGGATCAAGGAATACGCCTCGTGCCGCAAGCGCCTCCTGGTCGTCGAAGACAATCCCGGGGAGCAGGTGAGCATCAAGGAGCTTCTCGGCCATGACGACATTGATGTCACCATTGTCAGCACCGGGGCGGAGGCGCTCGAGGCCATCCACAACCAGTTGGTCGATTGCGTTGTGCTCGATCTGCGGCTTCCCGATATGTCGGGATTCGATGTACTGGCACGCTTGGGGGACACTCCGTCCCTGAGCGATCTGCCCATTGTGGTCTTCACGGGGAAAGAGTTGTCTCCCGAGGAGGATGCTCGCCTGCACACCCTGGCCAGGAGCGTTGTGGTGAAAGGCGTTGAGTCTCCGGAGCGGCTGCTCGATGAAACCGCTCTCTTCTTGCATCGGGTGGTCGCCAACCTGCCTCGCGACAAGCAAAACATGCTGGATCGGCTGCATCGTTCCGATGAGGCGCTGGTGGGCCGCAAGGTGTTGGTCGTGGATGATGACGTGCGCAATATTTTTGCCCTGAGCAGCGTTTTGGAGCGACGGGGCATGACGGTGCTGACCGCCGGAACCGGTCGCGAGGCGATTGCGACCTTGGAGTCAACACCGGATTTGGCCATTGTGCTTATGGATATCATGATGCCCGAGATGGACGGCTATGAGACCATGCAGGTGATTCGTCAGAATTCGTCCTTCCGTCGCTTGCCGATCATCGCGCTGACCGCCAAGGCCATGAAGGGCGATCGAGAAAAGTGTCTGGAAGCAGGCGCATCCGAGTATCTGGCGAAACCGGTGAACACGGAGCAGCTGCTTTCCGCACTGCGAATGTGGCTCCATCGGTAGATGGTTCGCAGATCCTCGATTTTTGTGAGTTTGGATGGGTGGCATAGGAAGCCATGAACCTTCACGAGCCGGTCAACATCCTGATGGTCGATGATCAGCCTGGAAAGCTGCTGACCTACGAGGCCATCCTCGCTCCCTTGGGGGAAAGACTGCTGCAAGCGAGTTCCGGCCGCGAGGCCCTCGAGCATCTGCTGAAAACCGATGTTGCCGTAGTCCTGATGGACGTTAGCATGCCCGAAATTGATGGCTATCAATTGGCGGATATGATTCGCGAACATCCTCGCTTCCAGAAAACCGCGATTATCTTCATCTCGGCGGTTCATCTGACCGATGTGGATCGCCTGAAGGGATACGAACGCGGCGCCGTCGATTACATTGCCGTGCCGGTGATTCCGGAGCTACTGCGCGCCAAAGTGAGCGTCTTTGCCGAGCTCTATCGGAAGACGCTACAGCTGAAGAGACTGAACCGCGAGCTGGAGCAGCGGGTAATCGATCGTACCGAGGAACTGCGGCAGAGCGAGAGTCAGTTTCGCTCGTTGGCGAACTCCATCCCGCAGTTGGCCTGGATGGCCAATCCCGATGCTTCGATCTTTTGGTACAACCAGCGATGGTACGACTACACCGGGACCACGCTCGACGAGATGAAGGGTCAGGCCTGGAAAGACCTGATTCATCCCGACCATGTGGCTGAGGTGGTGGCCGGGATCGAGCGCTGCTGGGCGATCGATGAACCCTGGGAAGACACTTTTCCGCTGTGGGGTAAGGATGGCTCCTATCGCTGGTTTCTGTCGCGCGCCTTGCCGATCCGCGATGCCAACGGGAACGTGGTGCGGTGGTTTGGCACCAACACGGATATCACCGAACGCAAACAGGCCGAGGAGGCGCTCATCAAGTCCGAGCGGATGGCGGCCATGGGACGCCTGGCCGGAATCATCGCGCACGAGATCAACAACCCCCTGGAAGCGATTTCGAACGCCTTCTATCTGCTTCGGGCGAACTCGTCTCTCAACCAAGAAGCACGCCGTTATGCGCGCTTGGCTCAAGAGGAATTGACGCGGCTGGCCCACATTACCAAACAGATCCTCGGCTTTTACCGCGATTCGAAGCAGGTGGTGGCCGTCTCCCTGTCGGAGATTCTCGACAATGTCATCGAGCTGCAGTCGCGACGATTGCAGTTGAACGGCATCGGGGTGGAAAGACACTACACGACGCGGGGCACGATTCAAGGTTATCCCTTAGAACTGAAGCAGGTTTTCCTGAATCTTATCGGGAACGCTGTGCAGGCCATGCCGCAAGGTGGTCGCCTGCGGATACGACTGCTGGAATCGTCGCAAACCGGCAGTGGGCGGTCGGGTATGCGGGTCTCGATATCCGATACCGGAGTGGGGATTCGCTCCGAGCACACGAAGCGAATTTTCGAGCCGTTTTTCAGCACTAAAGAAGCCAAAGGCACGGGACTTGGGCTCTGGATCAGTAAAGGAATTATTCAGAAGTACGAAGGGACAATTCGCTTTCGCAGCGTGCAAGTGGGCAGCGGGAAGGTTACTTGCTTTTCGGTGTTCATACCGGCTTTCGCAGCCATCCACAGTCCGGAGGCGACCGCTGCCTTGATTGCCTAGGTGAGAGGTGGGACAAAGGACCATGGCTCAACCGGGAGCTGATAATCTTTGTAGGGATGAGAGAGAAGCGCGGCCTGCCGCCTTCGGCGGCATCCGGCGAATAGGAAGGAAGCTAATTGGCTGAACTTGTGAACGGAAATGTTGCCACGATCCTCTGTGTTGACGACGAAGAGAATCAGCTTGTCCTGCGCAAGCTCTTGCTCGAAAACGCCGGCTACCGCGTGCTGACGGCTGATTCGTTTCGCTCCGCGCTGGCCATGGTCAGGTTGTACGCGATTGATCTGGCGGTCGTGGACTATTGGATGACGGGAGGCAACGGCGTACAGCTCGCCAGCGAATTGAAACGCCATAAAGAAGGTTTACCGATTGTAATTCTCTCTGCGTACTCCGAATTGCCGGGGGAAACGATTGGCATCGCCGATGCTTGGATTACCAAGGGGGGAGCCTCGCAAACTCTTCTTGCCAAAATTGAAGAGTTACTCGCCCGGGCGATGGTTCGCTCCCATCACCAACCCCGATCTGTACCGCGAAGCAAGTCCACTCTAGACACCTAGCACACTAGTCGTTCCGCAGCCAGCGGAGCTGTTGCCTTCGAGCCGCAGAGGGGGGAAGCATGGCTCGCGGGGGATTGGTTTCGGCGCGCCTTCCCTGGGTTGCATCGAAAGCCAGTATCGAGAAACAATGTCACCGGTTGCGATACACCGATCGAAGAAACGGGAACTCAAATGCATTATCTGTTGTTTTACGAAGTCAGTGAGGTCTACCTCTCCCGGCGCGCGGAGTTTCGGCAAGAGCACCTTGTACGAGCCTGGAAGGCGAGCGCACGGGGCGAATTGGTTTTGGGCGGCGCCCTCGCGGATCCGACGGACGGCGCCGTGTTGCTGTTCAAGGGGGATGCGCCCGAGGTTGCGGAGAGATTTGCCAGGGCTGATCCTTACGTGACCAGTGGATTGGTGAAGCGATGGTATGTCCGGGAGTGGACAACGGTCGCGGGAGAAGATGCGGCGACGCCCGTCAGGCCGCAGGGGGTAGACGAGGGTAAAGCAGATCAGCCGGTCGTCGAAACCGCTGGAGAAGGGAAGGGCAGGATCCTGCGACTGTGGAAGGGGCGCTCCGCTGCGGAGAAGGCAGGCGAATATGTTCAATACGCAACCACCAAGGTCTTCCCCGCGCTGAGGGAGATCGAAGGACATGGCGGAGCGTACCTGCTCCGCCGCGTGCTGGACGGCGCTACTGAATTCGTCGTGCTTACTTTGTGGCAGTCGATGGAGGCGGTCCGCAGATTTGCCGGTGCTAACCCGGAGAAGGCGGTCGTGGAGCCAGGTGCGAGAGCGATTTTGAGCAGCTTTGATGCTTCTGTAACACATTTCGAGGTCGTCTACAGCCCCGAAGGGCAACCGGGGAAATGAGCCTGGGTGTCCGGACTCCCGCCGTCGCAGCGATGTCCTATCGGCCCACAGAGACCGACCTATGACAACGAGAGGGGAAGAAGATCGTGAATAGGCTCAAGAACAAGCGCGCCCTCATCACAGGCGGTACGAGCGGCATCGGACTGGAAACTGCACAAGCGTTTCTTCGCGAAGGCGCACGTGTCGCCATCACTGGCAGGAATCAGGAAACGCTCGAAGCGGCGCGCAGGGAGCTGGGGAGCGAGATCCTCGCCATCACCTCTGACATGGGCGACGCAGCCGGCCAGAAGAAAGTCGCAGAGACGATTCGCCAGGCTTTCGGGACGCTGGATGTCCTGTTTCTCAACGCCGGGATGGTCGAAATGCGCCCTCTCGAAAAGTGGGATGAAGGCGGATTCGATCGTTCGTTGAATGTCAATTTCAAGGGTCCATTCTTTCTTCTTCAGGCGCTCTTGGCGATTTTCAATAAGCCCGCCTCTGTCGTGCTGATGACGTCCATCAACTCGCACATCGGCATGCCCAATTCGAGCGTTTACGGAGCAAGCAAAGGGGCGCTTCTGTCGCTTGCACGTACGCTTTCGGGTGAGTTGATCTCTCGCGGCATCCGAATCAACGCTATCAGCGGAGGCCCCATTGCGACGCCCCTTTATGGAAAGTTGGGGATGGGAGAGCCAGAACTCAAGGCCCTTCAGGGTCAGATTCCAGCCCGACGTCTCGGAAAGCCGTCGGAAGTCGCTCAAGCCGTGGTTTTCTTTGCCTCGGATGAGTCCGCTTTCACGGTGGGTAGCGAGCTCGTCATCGATGGTGGAATGAGCAATCTTTAAGCCGCCGACGGGTGGGCTTGAACCCAGGCCGGAGCGAGGGAAGCCGATATACGGATGGAGGCGAACCCAATGCCCTCGAACATCGGATTGGCATCCGCTAGTCGGTCTCGGGATCGATCCTCTGATCGAGATAGATCCAAAGCACCCGGGCCAGCAGCGTCAGCATAGGGATGAAGGGCAAGAACAACAGCACGGCCCAGAGTACGATTTTGTCTACACGCCAACTGGTGAGCGCCCAGAGAGCTGCGCCAATAACAGTAATGAGGGCCAGGGCCAGCCCGTAACTGATATACATGGCCCCCAGGAAATATCCGGGCTCACGATTGAAGAGGAGACCACAGTGAGGACAGCGATCGTGCATCGCGGGTAGTCCCCAGTAAATGGACGAATGGAAGATTCTGGCAGAACGGCAACGAGGACAGAACTGGCGAAGGATGCTGCTTACTGTAGATAGCTGGGAATGAGGCAAGAGGACATAATAATGGATAGGCTCAGCATCGGACGATCCGCCAAAACCGTAAATCCAGTCTCCGAAGCGATGCTCGAGGCTCGCAAGTAATCGACGGGCTCGAAGGGCTACGTGCCATGCGCGTGGCGGTAACGCTTTGCTAGAATGCAGGCGATGAACCCGTACGCGTCATTCTTGGTAGGACGAGACGCCCTTCAGGTCGTTGCTGAAACCCCGCAACGGCTCAACGATCTCGCGAGAAAATTGGGGGACAAGGGAATGGAGCGCAGTTATGCGCCGGGGAAGTGGTCGGCACGCATGATTCTCTGCCATTTGGCCGACTCCGAAGTGGTGTTCGCTTTTCGCTTGCGGCAGGCCTTAGCGGAACCCCATCACATTATCCAGCCTTTCGATCAGGATGCGTGGGCGAGTTCCTATTCCTCTCCGAATCTTTCAGGAACAGCCGCTTTGAACGCCTTCTTGGCGCTGCGACAGTGGAATCTTCGATTACTGAAAGACCTGCCGCAGACCAAGCTCCTCAAACCGGTAACGCATCCGGAGCGCGGCTCGATGACGTTCAACATCCTCTTTGAGACCATGGCTGGACACGATCTCAACCACCTGCGCCAACTTGATTCGATCGCAGCTGCGGAAACTTCCGGCCCGCCTCCTCGATAGTTGACGCTGGCAGGCGAAGGGTGGCCCGCAAAATTCCGGACTGCCCCAGGCGGCAACCGTATTCAGACAGCGACCACTCAGCTTGACACCAGCTCGACTTCAACCTTCTTCGCCACCCGGTCCAGCTTGGTAATGCGGAAACTGAGAACCTGCCCGGCTCGGACTTCCTGGGAGTGTGGAGATTCGGCTCGGACAGCACCCTTCCAGCGTGCTTCGAGCATGGATCGCAGGGATGCCAAATCGGCTGCTCCCGCTCCCCCACCCGCCCGACCCGCCGGGCCCTCCGGCTTCGCCTTTCCGGTCGGGATTCGGCAAGCTGCTTGAATTCCGTCGCCCAACTCAACTTGGGCCGAGGTGTCGATGACTTCGACCACGCGTCCGCTCACAATGTCACCTTCCTCGTGCTCGGCGACGTACTCATCGATGTCGGTCGGCACCAGTTGCTTCATTCCCAGCTTCAGTCTCCGCTTCTCTTGATCGATTTCGAGCACCTGCGCCTTCAACGACTGCCCGATCCTCAGCACATCCTGAGGATGGTTAATGCGTTTCTCCTCACTGATGTCGCTGACGTGAACCAACCCCTCCACACCCTCGGCCACCTGGACAAACGCGCCGAACTTGGTGAGGCTGACGACCTGACCTTCTACTACGGAGCCCGCGGGAAACTTCTGTGCGGCATCCAGCCAAGGGTCGCCCAATGCCTGTTTCAATCCTAACGACATGCGTCTCTCGCCAACATTGACGCCCAAAATCACGGCCTCCACCGTCTCGCCCGGCTTCACAAGTTCGCTGGGCTTTCGTATTTTCTTAGCCCACGACATCTCGGAAACGTGAATCAATCCCTCAACCCCCGGCTCCAAGCCTACGAACACGCCAAAATCCGTGACCCGCGTCACCGTGCCGCGCAGCCGTTCGCCGACCTTGTATTTCTCCTGCACTGAGTCCCACGGATGCGGCTGCAGCTGCTTCATTCCCACGGAAATCCGCCGCTTCTCCCGGTCAATTTTCAACACCTTTACCTCGATCGGTTGCCCCACCGAGAGCACATCCGTCGGCTTGTCGATACGCCGCCAGCAAATATCAGCGATATGCAACAAAGCATCCACGCCGCCAATATCGAGGAAGGCTCCGTAATCGGTGAAACTGCGCACCTCGCCGCTCAACACGTCGCCTTCTTTCAAGGCAGAGTAGCGCTGCTCTTTTGCAGCCTGCTCTTCGTCTTCGGCTACAACCCGGCGGTCCACCACGACGTCTTCTTCCGTCGCGTCGAGTTTGATGATGCGGCAGCGGATTTCCTTCTCGACCAACTTCTCCAAGTCGGCCATGTCGCGCACACCACTGCGTGAGGCCGGCATGAACGCGCGGACACCCACATCCACGCTCAACCCTCCCTTCACCACTCCCGTAACCGTTCCGAGAATTGTGGTTTTGTCGGCAAAGGCTCGTTCCAGAGCTGCCCAGTCCCTGGGCCGTGCCACCCTACTGCGAGTCAGCAGGTAATAGCCCTCAGGATCGCGACCCTTGATGGTGACCTGCAGCTTGGCCCCCGGTTTCATCTGCTCACGATCATTCTGGCATTCCGAAAGCGGCAAGATCCCTTCCGTCTTGAACCCGATGTCAACCAACACCGAGTCGGCCGAAACAGAAACAACCGTGCCTTCACGGGCGCCCTCGAGCGGCGTCGGGCGCTTCTGCTCGAATCGTGAAAGGATGTCGGCAAAAGACTCGCTCGACTCACCGCGGTCTGAAGATTCTGCGATCTTTGGATTTGACATGACCGGCTACATGCCTGTGTGGAAGTGCGGCATCAAGGATACCATCCCCGTATCAGGCGCTCCGGACCTGAGCTGTCGGCTCCGGGTTCTGTGCGCGGCTTCAGCCTTGAGATTTCGGCCGGCAACCTCGCCCAGGCCTAACCGTCGGAGCTCGAGTCCCGAGATTCGATCGATGCGGCCGAGCTGTTGTATGGCGCAATCGCTTGCCGTCGACCGGTGGCCGCCGCGGTGGCCGCGTCCTGTAGTTACTGCTCGGATCGTCGAGCATCTCATCCGCACCAGGCTTTTGCAATTTCCTCAGTTCCTCGACCAGCGCGAGACGCTTATACGGATCCTTCTCTGTCATCGCATCGACAAACAACTGCAGCCAAGTGTTGGATACTTCCTTCATAACAAAAGATGATCAACTAAGAGTGGCACGAATGCGGCCGCCCGTTTGCTCGCGGACAGCCCATTACCTGGCGTAATGGCGCCCAAGCGCGTGCAAGCCTCTCTTCTACTTATCGATGCAATTTCTGGATAAAGGTTGCGAACCAACTTGCGGAAAGAACCACCTGGTTTACCAAGAGCCGATGAGTGTGGCTACAACTCTCCCCGATTAGAATCTCGAAAGGCTTTCGCTGTGAACAACTTGCCCGCGCTTTCTGCGCTCCTGGGTGGCCTCGACGCGCCGAGCGAGACTTAACCTGGCACGGATCAGCGGCCGAATGTGTACCCTATGGATCCGCCGTAGCGCAGGACCGTGCCTGAGCTGAACTCCACATTATTGTTGATGAGATAGAGGCGCACCTCCGGACGGATGAAAGCACCGTGCCAGAAATAGGCGCGTAGACCACCGCCAAAATCGCCTTGGAAGTGAACGCTGCTCGCATAGTTGGTGTATCCCGAAAACGGGCTGTAATTGACGATCCCGTAGAATCGAAGGTCCTCGGCACCAATCCCGGCAAGCAATTCCCCACTAAAATGCTTGTTTATTTTGGGAACCCATATGCCATTAAAATTCCAGAATATCGGGCGATACGGTTGTAATCCATACACCCCTTGAGATGCCCTCCAGAAAAGATCCCCCTCGATCCCGAAGTTACGGTAGAACAGAAAATCGGCGCCGGCGCCCAGGTAGAGGCCGCCACGCAGACTGGGGTAGGTCAATCCAGTCGTTGTATTAGTCGTAGCCGCGGAGGAATGGACCGTACCGAACCCGAAGGTCACATCAAAGCCTTGCGCTAAGGCATGGTTGGCACAGGTCAAGCACACAATCGCAATCGCGATTAAACTCAGCTTTTTCAATGTCTTCTCCCAGAGACTCTCAGAAATTGGATAGGATCTGCCAGAGTTGCGTTCGGTCGTGATTTCCCGATCCTACCGGCAAGACACTGCGAAGGTGTCATCAAAAGCTAAAACCAGTACATGCAATCATGAACTCCATGGACCTCGATGTAAAGCAGTGATTCGAGCAAGGAACACGAGTTATCACCCGCGGGTCAAACCCCGATCGCGGCAAAAAGTTGCGCTTGCTGACCGGCTCGGGACTCGCCTGGGTTTCCGCCTCGCTACCTGTAGGGTGGCAGGTTGCCGTCGAACTGCTCTTCTGCGACCGAAGAGGCGATCCTGAAGGAAGCATTTTTCGCCATTGCGCTTAACCAGGATCTTGTCGTCGGGGACGAAGGACTCTAAAGGTCGGTAGAATGATCCCGCTTCGTATTGCGCTCCTGAGCCTCAGACAGGTTCGAGGATTCGCCTGCTCTTCTCCCGTCTTCCGCACAGTTCACGTCCGACCGACCTTGAGATACAATCAGCAACTGGCCCCACGAGCAGAGGATATCAGCTTCTCAGTTGCCCTGCTGGTCAGGCGCCCGGTGCCCGGTTTCTTCAACGCGGGATGCGAGTTTTCCGATCGGCGAGCAGCACAAACAGCAAAGGAGAAAAAAAGGTATGGCTACAGCTTTGAAGGTTGTTCTACCGGAACCCAAGGTTAGCAGTTTCGTTTCCCGGAAACACAAGATGTTGATCAACGGAAAGTGGGTGGAGGCTGCGTCAGGACAACGATTTCCAACTTATAACCCAGCGACCGGCGAGGTGCTGGCAGAAATCGCCGAGGGGGATCGCGAGGACATCGATCGCGCAGTGAAGGCGGCGCGCAACGCATTTGAAAACGGACCTTGGCCGCGACTGACGGCTTCCGAGCGCGGACGGCTGATTTGGAAGCTGGCTGACTTGATCGAGCAGAACCTGGAGGAGTTTGCGGAGTTGGAGAGCCTGGACAACGGCAAACCACTCACGATTGCCCGCGTCGCGGACGTGCCGTTAGCGGTGGACCTGTTTCGCTATATGGCGGGCTGGGCGACGAAGATCGAGGGAAACACGATCCCCATCTCGGTGCCCTATGCCCCTGGCGCGAAATTCCTGGCTTATACCTTGCGGGAACCGGTTGGAGTAATCGGCCAAATCATTCCTTGGAACTTTCCTCTGCTCATGGCCGCTTGGAAACTGGGGCCGGCGTTGACAACGGGAAACACTGTGATCTTGAAGCCTGCGGAACAAACTCCGCTTTCGGCTCTGCGACTGGGTGAATTGATCGCCGAAGCCGGCATTCCGGACGGCGTGGTGAACATCGTTCCCGGCTATGGCGAGACCGCGGGTGCCGCGCTGGCAGCACACCCTGACGTCGACAAGGTGGCGTTCACGGGATCCACCGAAGTAGGCAAGCTGATTATCCAGGCTGCGGCAGGGAACTTGAAAAAGGTTTCTCTCGAACTGGGCGGCAAGTCCCCCAGTATTGTTTTTGCGGATAGCGATCTAGACAGTGCGATCAAGGAAGCAGCGAGCGCCATCTTCTTCAACCATGGCCAATGCTGCTGCGCCGGGTCGCGACTCTTTGTCGAGAAGAAGGTTTTCGACAAGGTCGTCGATGGCGTTGCCAAGAGCGCGGAGAAGATCAAGTTGGGACCAGGATTCGAGCCGTCCTCAGAGATGGGGCCCCTCGTATCGAAGGAACAGATGGATCGGGTATGTAGCTATTTGGAGTCGGGATTTTCCGAGGGGGCAAAAGCCGTAGCCGGAGGAAGTAAGGCTGGCGACCGAGGCTATTTCGTAAAGCCAACGGTTTTGGTAAACACCAACGAAAACATGAAAGTCGTTCGCGAAGAGATCTTTGGGCCGGTGGTCACGGTGATGCCATTTAGCGATACCGAGGAACTGGTTCCCAGGGCCAACAAGTCTGAATACGGCTTGGCCGCGGGAATCTGGACCAAGGACATTCGCAAGGCGAACCGGGTCGCGGCCCAGTTGCGGGCGGGCACCGTCTGGATCAACTGCTATAACATCTTCGACGCAGCCTTGCCATTCGGAGGATACAAGCAGTCCGGATGGGGTCGGGAGATGGGCCACGAAGTGCTCGAGGCATACACAGAAGTCAAAGCAGTTTGTACCGCGCTGTGACTTCTTCGTAGCCATACGCGGCCAGGGGAGAGATCTAACCCTGGCCGCTTAGCTTTTCTGGCTTGCGGCGAGAGCCTGGACCGTGGTTCGCCTTGGGCTGGATCCCGGTACTCGGAATTCTTGCCCTGGCGAAAGATCGAGCTTGGCAGAGCTCTCCGTACATCCTCCCGACCGCCCTGGCCAAGGCAAGTAGGGAAGCGGGCACTCAGGATTTCATGGACAAGTTTAGTCGTTGTCCACCGCTCGCCCCATCGTAGTTTTAGCCGCTGTCCCGCCTTCATGCTGTCGTTGCCAGTCGGATTCGGAAAGAACCGAGATTACTTCCAGTTTCCTTTTCGTCAACCCCGAGTTAATTGTGGGTAATTCCGCGTCGGTCAACTTGCGGAACTCTGTGATCAGGTCCTCTAATTCACGGCCTAGCGAATTTGCGCGCGCGACCTGCTCGTTGGTGGGGCGGCCTTCGTACTGGTTGAGGCCTCCGTAGAGTTGCCCAAGATGTTCGCGGATACGCTCTTCGCCTGTGATCGCTCCACCCTCTTTCGTGGCCACGATTTTGGAGCGAAGGGCATCGGTTTCCTGCGACAGATGGACGAGCCGCGCCCGTAGTGCATCTTTCTCGCCGAGTTTGGCAGCCCGGGCACTGGCAGAATCGCGAACTCCCTCGATCGCGCTCACCGCATAGCTCATATGGCCCATCAATTTGTAAATCTTCATAATCGTGTCGAATTGCGCCTGGCGATCTTCCACCGTGTAGCTGGCCCGTGGATCAAGAACGATTTGCAGGCGTGTGGTATAGACCTGGTCGCCTTTGGTCATCTTGACGGTATAGGTTCCGGGCATGACACGCGGGCCCTGCGCTGCCGCGAACAGAGCGTTTGCCGCAGGAGGAACCGTCGGAGGTTTCAGTCGCATGGACCAGTTCGCTCGATTGAGACCGCGATGCTTGCTGGGATCGACGGTGTCTACCAACCTTCCGTCGGCATCGAAGATTTCGATCTTAAAATCGCCGAAGATATGACGACTTCGCTGGTAATAGTTGAGGAATGCAGCGCTCGACCGGGCAGGCCCAGTGAAGGATTCGTCCCCCTCGGGCCATCCGCCGTTGGCGTTAAGGTATTGAATCGCAGGCCGGGTCTCGAGGAAGACAGCCGCTTGTGACATCAACTCAGGGGTGAGCGCGCGCAGCGGAGTGATGTCATCGATGATCCAAATCCCCCGGCCGTGGGTAGCGAGCACGAGGTCAGACTCCCGTGGTTGCACGACAATGTCGCGCACCGCAACCGCGGGAAAGTTGCTTCCTTTGTACTGCGCCCAGTGCTGGCCGCCGTCGTAAGAAATCCAGAGGCCCAATTCCGTTCCCAAAAACAGTAGGTGGGGATTCACAGGGTCTTCCGCGATCACGTGGGCATAACCCACCACCCCGCTTTCTTGCGGGTTCAACGAAGTCCAGCTCTTTCCATAGTCCGTGGTTTTGTAAGCATACGGCTTCATGTCGCCAAAGGTATGGCGATCCAAGGTGACATACGCCGTGCCTTCATCGAAGCGACCAGCGGCAACGGTCGATACCCAGGAATTGTTGCCGAGGCCACGAACGTTGCCCACCGTGTTGGTCCACGTCTTGGCACCGTCGCGAGTGACCTGCAGGTTTCCGTCATCCGTTCCGACCCAGATAATCTGCCCGTTCTTGGGGGACTCCGATATGGAATAGATGGAGGTATGCATTTCCGCCGAAGAATTGTCGATCGTCACTCCCCCGGACTCCTCTTGCTTCTGCTTTTCCGGATCGTTGGTCGTGAGATCGGGAGAGATGCGTTCCCAGGACTGACCGTGATCGCGAGAGCGGAACAGGAACTGCGCCCCGATATAGATGGTTCCCTTTTCATGGGGGCTCATGTGAATCGGGGTGTTCCAGTTGAAGCGCAGCTTGTTCTCCTTATAAAGAGGCAAAGGCTGGATCGAGCGGATCTCCAGAGTATGGCGGTTGACCCGCCCGATATTGCCGCCCTGATATTCGGCATAGACGTAGTCGGGATCGGCGGGGTCTTCAAACATCCAGAAACCATCTCCACCGTAAAGATTCTCCCAGCGGGAGTTGGTGACTCCACCGGGATACGAGGAATCGCCGACGAAACTGCTGTTGTCCTGCAGCCCGCCGTAAACGTGGTACGGATTCGCCTGGTCAACGCTGACGTGGTAGAACTGCGAAACCGGCAGGTTCCGCTGATGCTTCCAGCGCGTACCGCCATCTTCGCTGCGCCATAGGCCTCCGTCGTCGCCGACGAAGATAACGTTCGGGTTGCGAGGGTTGATCCAAAGGTCGTGAAAGTCGCCGTGGGCGTTGGCCACGGCGCTGAAGCTTCGTCCTCCGTTCACGCTGAGGAGCAATGGCGCATCGGGCTTGAAGATCTTGTCTGGGTTCTTGGGATCCACCACCAAGTTGGCGAAATAAAATGGGCGCCAAATCAGGAACTGGCTCGAGTCTAAACGATTCCAATTCTGTCCTCCGTCGTCCGAGCGGAACAAAGCGCTCTTCTTCGATTCGATCATGGCGTACACAATGTGCGGCTGGGAGGGCGCAACGACTAAGGCGATTCGGCCATAGGGTTTCTCGGGCAAACCTCGGCTGTTCGCACCGGTGAGTTCGGTCCAGTGGTCGCCGCCGTCGGCCGATTTGTAGAGGCCGCTTCCGGGGCCGCCGGAGCGGAAGGTCCAGCCCTGCCGGCGAAAATCCCACAGCGCGGCGAAAATGGTATTAGGTTCCTGCGGGCTGCTGGCGACCATGGCGCACCCCGTAGAACCATTCATTCCCGCTAGAACCTGCTTCCAGGTCTTGCCTCCATCCGCCGTCTTGTAGACCCCGCGCTCGTCGTTGTCGTCCCAAAGATGCCCCGTAGCGCATGCCAGCACGCTGTTGCTGTCTCTCGGATCCACCAGAATCTTGGCAATATGTTCGGAGTCCTTGAGGCCCACGTTGGTCCAGTTCTCTCCGCCATCGGACGATCGATAAATACCATCGCCAATGGATACGCTATTTCTGGTCCAGGCCTCTCCCGTGCCGACCCACACAATGCTGGGATTGGACTTGTCAATCGCTACAGCTCCGATCGACTGTACCGGCTGACGGTCGAATACCGGCTTGAAGGTCGTACCGCCGTTCACCGATTTCCAAACGCCGCCGCTCGCGGCCCCCACAAAGACCGTGATGCGTCCCTCCTGCTCGATGGCATCTAGCGCACTGATGCGACCACTCATCGTGGCCGAGCCGATGTTGCGAGCTGGCAATCCCGAAATCGTGGCGGCATCAAACTTGATCCCCTGCTGAGCGGAAGCCGTGAGCAAGGATCCAAAAATCAGAAACGCAGAAATTCCCGGCAGGTTTGGCCGGCAGCGGGCGAGAGCAACCATCATGATCCGTCCTTTGTGAAGGTTTCACGGAACGTCTTCGTGCGTCGGAAATTGCTACTTGGTGCTTTCTTCTCTCTTCAAAGAGCTTGGAACCGCGAATTCCGAACTGTCCAAGGGCACGTTCACTTCAATCTTGTCCACGCTGTAGGTTTGCCATTGAGCCGGGTCGTTCTTGGGTCCGGAGGCGATCGAAAACGGATACATCACCCCGCCGACGGGCTTGTAAGCCCCCATTTCGCTGGCATTCTCTCGCACCGATCCGCGAATGAATTCCTGGGTCTCTTTGCGGATTTCCAGATAGGTATCCGGGTCAAGATAGTAATAGACGATGTCGCCGTTGTGCAGGGTGACCTTGAGGCGAAGTGCGTCGTCCCCGTCCACGGTATCGTGGCCGAGATACTCGACTTGATGGCCTTTAGCCCGATAGTCGACCAGAGGTCCATCGATATCGGAATCAAGGATGAGATCCCGGAGATCATCCTCCCCCATGAATTGGGGGTCTTTCTTTCCCGAGAATGGCTGAATTTGCCAGCCGGCACTGCCGTCATAGGCCTGGATCGCGGTCATACCTTGCAAGGTCAAGGTTTCACGCACAAGATTGGGACGCAGGTATTCCTGTCCGGCCGCGGCGATGAATCCGCCCGGAAGCACAACCTTGCCCGACATGCGCACCGTCTTGATGGCTTTGATCTTGTCCATTCCGCCTTTGGCCTCAATATTCTTGTTGACCAATTCGTCGGCGGTCTGGGACGAGGCCAACAGGCCGAGAGAAAGAACCACCGGCAGCAGCAACAGGCGATGACGCATATAGCGTGCTCCTTGAGAAACGTCACTCTACCTCGAGTCGACGACTTTGCCAAGTCCGGAGGAGCAGATTCCAGTAAATTGCAAGCCGAACACGGACTCTCACGGAATCCCCACGATGGTGCTCGGCCGAAGCTGGCAGGCAAAAGTTCGTCCCGCGCAAAGCGGCGCCATATCACCCAAGCTTCGAATTCAGTTGGTCTGTGGTGAAGCTAGATCGTGGTATTCAGCCGCGCCCCCGATCTTTGACTAGGTTTTCTTGATCGGATACCCTGATTCATCCTCGATGACCGGAACCGTTCCAGCCGTCCTAGTTCAGGATCTCACGAAGTCCTACGGCGACGTTCACGCCGTCAGGGGAATCGGCTTCGAGATTCAACCAGGAGAAGTGTTCGGCCTGCTGGGCCCGAACGGAGCGGGCAAGACCACCACGATCGAGGTTCTCGAAGGCTTGCGTCCCCGCTCCGGGGGGCACGTTGCCGTTCTCGGTTTCGATCCCGATACGCAACGGCGCCAGCTGAAAGATCGCATCGGGGTTTGCCTGCAGGCCACGAATTTGCCTGAGAAGATCCGCGTGCATGAGGCACTCGAGGTCTTCTCTGCCTTGTACAGCCGCCGAACCGACTTGACCCGGCTGACCCGCCGCCTGCAGCTCGAGGACAAGCGAGACGCGTTCTACGGCACATTATCCGGAGGGCAGAAGCAACGCTTGGCTCTCGCCCTGGCTCTGGTGAACGATCCGCAACTCATCTTCCTGGATGAACCCACGACCGGCCTCGACCCACAAGTCCGGGTGGAGATTCACTCGTTGCTCGAACAGCTCAAGCACGAACATCGGACCATTCTGCTCACCACGCATTACATCGAAGAGGCGGAGCGGCTTTGTGACCGGGTTGCGATCATCGACGAAGGCAGGATCATCGCGCTCGACACGCCTCGCAAACTGCAACGACAAAGCCGCGGCGCTTCCACCATTGTAGTGACCTGTGCCAGGCCGTTTCCTCCAGCTCGGCCGGCCTGGGCCGAAGCCACCAAGGATGCACTGGACCCGACCGGGCGTACTCTGACGGTGCACTCGCGCCGTCCGGCAGCCACTCTGGTCGATCTTGTGAAATGGATCGATCAGCAGGGAATCGAGCTCACCGACATACATCTCAAACAACCCACCCTCGAAGATGTGTTCATCGAACTGACCGGTAAAAGTCTTCGCGAATGAAAGCCTACTTGGTCCTCATCGCGCTCGATCTCAAACTGGCGCTGCGCCGGCGTTCCGTCATCTTCTTCAACTATCTCTTTCCTCTCGTTTTCTTTTTTGTGTTCGCGCAGGCGTTCCACGGCGAGCGCGGCTCGGCGATGACCGTTGTCCTGGCCATGGTGATCATCATCGGTATCCTCGGCAACGGCCTATTCGGAGCCGGCATTCGCGCCGTGCAGGAGCGCGAAGCCAATATTCTCCGCCGCTACAAGGTGACTCCCATCAGCCCGCTTCCCTTGTTGGTGGCGTCCACCGTGACGGGGTGGATTTTGTTCCTGCCGTATGTGCTCCTGTTGTTTGCCCTGGCGCATGTTGCCTACGGCATGCCGTGGCCGGGGCAGATGGAATCCATCCTGCTTCTTGCCTCCTTCGGAATCACAGCATTCCGGGCCATTGGCCTGATTCTCGCGGCCGTCGCCAACTCGATGGCGGAAAGCCAGATCCTGGTGCAGTTGGTCTACCTGCCCATGCTGTTTCTGAGTGGCGCCACCTTTCCTACCTCGATTTTTCCGCCCTGGCTACTGCTGGTGACCCAATTTTTACCGGCTACGTACCTGGTAACCGGTGTCGAGTCCATGCTCCTGCGACACGAAGGGATCGCGCAGAACCGACTCCCGATCCTGGCCCTTTCTCTGACCACCATGATCGGCCTGTTTCTCGCCTACAAGTTGTTTCGCTGGGAGAAGGAAGAAAAGATCCGCGATTCGGCGAAGCTGTCGATCTTGGCCGTGCTGCTGCCCTTCCTAGGGGTTGGTGCCTGGCAGATGCACACCCGCGGCAACGTCGTCCGAACCAAGATGCTGAACCGGCGGCTGGCGCGGAGCGAGACCTTTCTCATTCACGGGGCGCGCATTGTTGTGGGTGACGGGAAGGTGATCGAGGACGGCGCCCTGTTGGTTGAGGCTGGCAAGATCGCGGAGGTCTATGTCGGCGCCGGCCCGGACCCGAAGTCGGTCAAAGCCGAATTTGTCGAAGCCTCGGGGAAAACCATTCTGCCCGGTCTGATCGACGTTCACATTCACCTTGGCGCCCCGGGCGGATTCTATGCCGACATGTCCCGCTACGATCTCAAGAAGAGCATGTCGCGGGCTCTGGCGGCGTACCTGTACAGCGGGGTAACCACCGTGCGGAGCGTCGGCGACGGATTGGATACCATCCTCGAGGTTCGCTCGACGATCAATAGCGGAGAACGCCTCGGCGCGCAGTTGTTCACCTGTGGTCCGGTCTTCACCGCCGCTGGGGGACACGGCACGGAATATTTCAAGCAGTTTCCGCCCTCGATCCGCGACGCCGCCGACAAACAGTTCACTCGTATTCCTAGCTCTTTGGACCAAGCCCGGCAGCAGGTCGATGAACTCAAGAAGCGAGGTGCGGATTGCATCAAAGCCATTCTTGAAACCGGCGTAGGACAGTTTAACCGGCTGGATACCGGTCTATTCGACGCCGTCGCCCGCGAGGCCCAGGCCGACGGTGTGCCCTTGGCCGTCCATACCGGGGAGGTACGCGATGTGCGGGACGCGGTCGAGGCCGGGGCCGCCTCGATTGAACACGGATCGTTTCGCGAGGCCATCCCGGATGCCGTATTCGACCAGATGGCACGGCAGGGGACGTTCTACGACCCGACTTTGAGTGTCGGTGAGGCTTTCCAAGATTTTGTCACCGGCAAGAGCGAGTTGCTCAAGCGCTCCCTGGTTCAGCAGGTGGGACCGACGGAGCTTTTGCGCGGAACCGAAGAGGCGCTTGCCTCAACCGACACCGAGCCGATTCGCCGTGCCCTGGCGCCATACCCCATCGACATGCGCATTGCCTTTGATAATCTGAAGCGCGCCTACCAGCATGGAGTTTCTCTTGTGACCGGCAGCGATGCGGGAAATCTTCTCCTGGTGCACGGCCCTACGCTACATCACGAACTCCAGCTTTGGGTGCGAGCCGGCATTCCCGAGCCGGTTGCACTGCAGGCTGCGACCGCAAATGGGGCTCGTTTGCTCGGAGCCGGGAGACAGATCGGCTCGATTCATGCGGGAAACGATGCGGATTTACTGGTCGTGGACGGCAATCCCCTCGAGGACATCTCTGCCACGGAACGAATCTCCCTGGTAGTGTTCAAGGGTGAGCGCATCGATCGTTCCGAGCTCTTCGACCAGCCGTGAGCAATTCGAAGGATGGGAAGGTGGTGCCGGCAAAGGCGCCATTCGTCTTCTTCGCTCGGACCATGCGGAGGGATTGCGGGTCTCAGTCCGTCCATCCTACGATTTGCGGTCTAGCTGATCCCCAACTTCGTTTCCATTTCCTCAAGCGCCAACGCCTTTGTCTCCGGATACACAGCCAGCACGACCAGGAACTCGAGCACCATCATGGCGGAGAAAAAGGCAAATGGGTATCCTCCGGAAGAAGCGGCCATCAAAGGAAACACGCCGGAAATAAGGGCGTTCATGAACCAATGGGAGAAACTGCCGAGGCTTTGACCCCTGGCGCGGACATTGTTGGGGAAGATTTCCGCGAGATAGACCCAGATGACGGCTCCCTGAGAGAAGGCAAAGAACGCAATAAATCCGATCAGAAGCCAAACCAACAGGTTCTGATGCTCTCCCGTAAAGAAAATCGCCGACACGCCGGCCAGGCATGCCGCGGTTCCCAGGGCACCGATCAGCAGCAAGGGCTTGCGCCCCACTCGGTCGATGACCGACATGGCAAGAGCGGTGAACAGCAAGTTCGTGCCACCCACTGCTACCGCCTGCAGATTGCCCGATAACTTGCTGAAACCAGCGTGCGTAAAGATATCGTTCAGGTAGTAGAGAATCGCATTGATGCCGGACAGCTGATTGAACATTGCAATGCTCACGGCGAGCAAGATCGGAAACCGATAGCGCCGGGAGAACAGCTTTTCCGCCGCCTGTTCCCGCTCGACGTGAATCGATTGGGTAATCTCGCGCAGTTCCTGCTCCACGTTTTCCTCTCCCGTCGTCTGCAACGCGGCTCTCGCTTCGGAGAAGCGGTTTTTCTTGACCAGCCAGCGCGGGCTGCGGGGAATTCGAAACAGCATCAGCAAGAAGACCGCGGCCGGGATCGCCGTCACTCCAAGCTCCCAGCGCCATTCCCGCTGCCCGAAGTGTCCGAGCCCGACAACATAATTGGAGAAGTAGGCCAAGAGGATTCCAAACACCACGTTGAACTGGAAGAATCCCACTAGGCGGCCACGGAGTCTTGCGGGAGCAATCTCCGCGATGTACATCGGGCCCAGGACGGACGAACCCCCTACGGCCAGTCCTGCGAGGAATCGAAACCCCACGAGCGCATACCAGTTCCAGGCTGTCGCGCAGCCGAGAGCGGAGATTAGATAGAGCACCGCCATGATGCGGAGGCTGTCGCGACGTCCGTATCGTTCTCCTGGAACTCCCGCCAGTAAGGCTCCCACGGTGGTTCCCCAGAGCGCGCTGGCAACCGTGACCCCGAGGAGCCCCGGTGAAAGGTGATAGGTCCCGGTGAGCGCGCTTGTGGTTCCGGAGATCACCGCCGTATCAAAGCCGAACAGCAGTCCTCCCAACGCTGCTACCATCGTGCTCTTGGCCAAGGACGCTGTCATTCAGCCTTCCAAGGATCAGGTTTGTGTTCCACGGGTCTCCTTTGTGGCGGCTATGTTTGCTGGCGCTATGCGGCGATCAGAAGATTACAGGAGAGCGAGAGGACTCGTGAAGGGCTTACTATATTTTTCCGGGCGATAATACTCTTCGATGATGGCCACAGCGATTGCCGCGTCGTCTCTGGCGATTTGGATTTACCTGCTGCTCGGGCGCGGTGAGTTTTGGCGCATGGAGATCGAGGATCCCGGTTCAGCGTCCCGGATTCAAGGCATTCCTAAAATCGCGGTGATCGTCCCCGCCCGCAATGAAGCGGCCGCCGTCGGGCGCGCCGTGGAATCTTTGTTGCGACAGGATTTTACCGGCTCTCTCCATGTCTTCTTGGTGGACGATCATAGCTCCGACGAAACGGCAGAGCTTGCCGTACGGGCGGCCGAGCATGCCGCATCCCCCGACCGTTTCACTCTTCTTCACGCGCGGGAGTTGCCTGCGGGCTGGACCGGAAAGCTCTGGGCCGTATCGGAAGGGCTCGAGGCTGCGGCATCGTTCGATCCCGATTACATCTGGCTGACCGACGCAGACATTGTCCATGAGCGCGACGTGCTGAGCAGCTTACTCGGACGCGCCGAGACGGGAAATCTTGACTTGGTCTCGGTGATGGTGAAATTGCACTGTCAATCCCTGGCCGAACGAATGCTGATTCCGGCGTTCGTGTTTTTCTTTTTCAAATTGTATCCGCCGGCCTGGGTCAATCGCGCGGAAACGCGGACGGCGGCTGCGGCCGGGGGCTGCATACTGATCCGGCCCCAGGCTCTCGCGCGCATGGGAGGCATTGCCGCGATCCGCGGAGAACTGATCGATGATTGTGCTCTGGCGCGCGCGGTAAAGAAAACCGGCAGAATTTGGCTTGGCCTCACATCCAGATCGGATGCTCTTCGCGAGTACAAGAGCTTCTCGGAGATCGGCCGCATGATTTCCCGTACCGCTTTCCACCAATTGCGCCATTCGCCGTGGATGCTGTGCGCCGTCATTGCCGGAATGGCTATTACCTATCTCGCTCCCGTCATCTTGCTCATCGCCAGCCCATGGACAGCCGGTCTTGCGTTGGGAGCTTGCCTACTGATGGCAACCGCCTACCGGCCCATCTTGCGCTTCTATGGCTTGTCATGGTTCTGGGCGGCCTTACTCCCGCTCACTGCTGCCCTTTATGTGGCGGCAACGGTCTACTCTGCCGTCGAGTACTGGTCGGGTCGTGGTGGCTGGTGGAAGGGCCGGGTACAGGATGTCGCTCGAGCCCGGCATCCATCAGCGCGAAATGAGCCCTGACGGGCGGCCACCAGCGCCGACCCCCGCGCTTGGGAAAGCCTATCGCTGGGGCGGATTCTCGCGCCGACCTTCCGGAGGGCGAGACTCGGGCGGGGCTGATTCCGGCCGGGGCGAAGCCTGCGGGCGAGGCGCTGCTTCGTGAGGCGTCGTGCTCTGTGGCCGAGGCCCGGGGGCTGGCCGCGGAGCATCTTCCGTGCGCGGACTAGTTGCGTGCGGTCGCGAAGATTCCGGCCGGGAAGCATTTTCCGGCCGAGGAACATTTCCTCCCCGCGGCGTGTTTTCCGGGTGGGCAGTCTCCCCGCCTCCCATGTTGCTTCCATGCGACGACGAGCTAGGCTGATACGAGCTCGGTGGCCGAGGAACGCTCCGCGGAGCGCTCTCGGTGCGTGGTGTACCGTCGGCGGACGTTCCCGCCTCAGGTCGTGGGGCGCTGTCCCGGTCGGCAGCACTCGGCGGGCGTGGCACGTAGTTCCGCGGCGGAGACGCCTTGCTACCTTCTGCCTCCGGTCGCCCGTTGTTTTCCGGGCGGGCCGCGGTATTCTCCGGCGTAGCATGATTTTCGGGAGCCCGGTATGGCGCGCCGGCGTGAGTTGCGGCGACCACCCCGTGCCCGCTGAACTCCCCAGGCTTGGCCGTTGCTGCGATCGATGGCCGTCCCTGATTCACAGAGGCGCGCAGCTCGGGATTGCCCTTGGCCGCGTTTTCATGCTGGATCTGTAACGGAGTCGGCGCGACATGCGTCTGGTGCTCCGCGGCTTCCTGTTCTGGAGTTGCGTGCGCGTCAATTCCACCCGGGCCGCCGTTATAGCTCACCCGCGTAACATTGGTGTTGTTGATCACGGTCGTGTTGTACACATTGCGCACATTGGTGACGTTTACATTGTTGACGGTCTGGTTGTAGTAGAAGTGGTTTTCTCTCCAGTAACCGCCATAATAACCGGCCCCGGTATAGCCGTAGCCGTACGGAATGCCGCCATAGAACCCGACGACCGGACCCCAATAGCCGGGATGCCAGTAGTACAGCCCGCCACCATAGGCCCAATAGCCCGGGGTCCACAGCAAGCCGGGCTGAGGGGCCAGAGCCCAGGTTCCGGGCACCCAGTAATAGCCATAAGGCCCCCACGCCCAGTAGCCGGGCGTCCAGATGTAGCCTTCGCCAGGGCAAACAGGTTGGGAATAGACCGGCAGCGCCGGTGGCCCGAAGTTTACGGAAAGAAAGACCTGGGCAGGACTGACAGCTGAGAACACCAGCAGGACAGCGGCGATGAGCAGATAACGTGTTGTGCGAGTGATATTCATAACATGCCCTGGGATGGACCTGCCTTCCAATCTGAGCCCAGCTTTTGAACCCCTGGCCTTCGCTCTATAAAAACTCAGTCGCGAGAAATATGTTGCGCCCGAATGGGGGAGCTCTTGATTCTAGGGGGCTTTCTGGTAGACGGGGCAGCGTCGAGCTCCGGCGCCGATCCTGCTGACTCGCCGTGGTTAGGCTCGGGCGCCCGGGGCCATGGCTTTCTTGGGAAGAATTTCGCCGATCCGCCGGATTTGCGCTCCGACGGCGCGCAGTTTCTCTTCGATGTTTTCGTAGCCGCGATCGATGTGGTATACGCGATCGATGATGGTTTCGCCGTTGGCAACCAGGGCGGCCAGGACGAGCGAGGCTGAGGCGCGTAAGTCGGAGGCTTGAATCGCCGCACCGCTCAAGGGGGTCTTACCGCGCACAATGGCACGGCGGCCTTCGATTTTGATGTTCGCTCCCATGCGGCCGAGCTCCTGGGCATGCATGAAGCGATTCTCGAAGATGTTCTCCGTGATGATCGAAGCGCCCTCCACCTGGGTGGCAAGAGCCATGTATTGCGCCTGCACGTCGGTGGGGAAGCCGGGATACTCCTCGGTAACCAGGTCCGCGGCTCGCAAAGGAGTGTCCCCCATCACGCGAACCGACTCCTGGCTGAGAGCAGTTTTCACGCCCGTGGCACTAAGTTTCTCGAGCACCGCATCCAGATGGCTGGGGTCGCAGCCGGTGATGTTGAGATCACCCGAGGTGAGCGCTCCCGCGATGATGAAGGTTGCGGCCTCGATGCGATCGGGAATGATGCGATGCCGGGCGCCGTGCAACCGGTCCACACCCTTGACGCGAATGGTGGTGGTCCCCGCCCCCTCGATGTGGGCGCCCATCTTATTTAAGAGAGAGGCGAGATCGACGACTTCAGGCTCACGCGCGCAGTTCAACATGACCGTCTCGCCCTGGGCCAGGGTGGCAGCCATGAGCAGATCTTCGGTGCCGGTCACGGTCACCTTGTCAAAGACGATTTCGGCACCCTTCAGGCGCTTGGCAGTGGCTTCCACGTAGCCGTGTTCTTGCGTGATGGCGGCACCCAAGCGCTCCAAACCCTGGATGTGGAGATCGATCGGTCGCGCGCCGATCGCGCATCCCCCGGGCAACGAGACCCGAGCTCGCCCGCAACGTGCCAGCAGTGGTCCCAGTACGAGCGTAGAGGCGCGCATCGTTTTGACCAACTCATAGGAGGCCTCGGGCGAGGCGATCTGGCGGCAGGAAATGGTCGTGCGGTGCTGTGCGCGGCCATAGCCGAGTTCGACTTCGGCGCCCATGGCCGACAACAGTTTGCGTGTAGTCTCGATGTCGCGGACTTGGGGAACGTTCTCGAGGATGACCGGCTCATCGCAAAGCAAAGCGGCAGCCATCGCGGGAAGCGCCGCATTCTTTGCTCCGCTGACATGCATGGTGCCAAGCAGTGGGTAACCGCCCCGAATTACAAATTTGTCCATACAGCTTTATGTCCCAGGACAACATCGACCCTCGAAGCCCCACCGACTGTGCCCTAATTGCGATGCTGCTCTATTGTAGCGGGAACAGGGTGGAAGGAATCGCACCGTGGTAATCGGAGGGGTACGACCGGCGGTCGCACCTGACCGCAGAGTCCGTGGCCTACCATCCTGCGCGGCGCGCCTGGGCTATCGCTTGGCGCACATTGCCCTTGGCTTCCTTCAGCGCACGGGCGGCGTCGCTTCGCCCGACCTCGGCTTTCTTCATAATCAAGGCCACGGGCACGCTCTTTCCGGCAGATCTCAGCAGCCGCCGGGCGGCAGTCCGGTCGACACCGGCAGCTTGCTCGAGAATGGTGATCGCGCGTTCTGCCAACTTCTGATTTTTGCGATGCACGTTGACCATCAAATTGCCGTAGATGTAACCCAGCCGGGCCATCGCACCGCTCGAAAGCATGTTGAGTACCATCTTCTGCGCCGTGCCTGCTTTCATGCGGCTGGAACCAGCAACCACCTCAGGACCGACTTCGGTCACGATGGCGAGATGCGCAGCTTTGGCCAGCGGCGACGTCCGGTTGCAGGTAACGGCCACGGTTTTGGCGCCGCGCCGCCGCGCGTATGCAACCGCTGCAACCGTGAACGGAGTGCGGCCGCTGGCGGCAATTCCGACGACCACGTCTTTGCTGCCCGGTTTCCTCTTAGCCAGTTCACGCCGCCCCAAGGCACGCGAATCCTCATTCGACTCGACCGCCGCGGCTAACGCTTTGGTGCCTCCGGCGATCACGAACTGAACGGTTCTCGGGTCGGTATTGAATGTGGGGGGACACTCGGTTGCATCGAGCGCCGCTATACGCCCGCTGGTGCCGGCCCCCACATAGATGACTCGTCCGCGACGCTCGAGGGCGGCGGTAATAAGATCGATGGCCTTGGCGATCTGGGGGAGAGCATTTTTGACCGCAGAGGCAACTTTGGCATCTTCTCGATTGATGATTCGAGCGATTTCGAGCGAAGATTTTTGGTCCAGATCGGTGGAAGCGGGATTGCTGTGCTCGGTGAGCAGCCGACCCAGCCTGGTTCTCTCGCCGCGCTTCACTGGGTTGCCTCCAGCGCTTCGATGACGGCGTCATGAAAGGCGGGTCGCACTTGCTTGATAGCCTGGTTGCCGCAATCCGGCCAGGTACGGTTGGTCAGCAAGGTGACGGAGAGTTGTCGTTCCGGGTCGATCCAAAGCGAGGTTCCGGTGTAGCCGAGGTGGCCGAACGATTGCGCGGAGAAATACTTACCTGACTGGGACGGAGAGGATGGTCGGTCCCAGCCCAAGGCATGCGAGCCGCCCGCGGGCGAGGCCTCCCGGCGAGTGAAACACGCCAGAGTTTCGGGGCGAAGGATGGGACGCCCTCCCTCGAGCATGGCGTGAGCAAAGATAGACAGGTCTTCGGCGGTGGCGAACAGCCCGGCATGCCCGGCGACGCCCTCCATCACACTGGCGTTTTCATCTTGCACTTCGCCCTGGATAATGCGCTGGCGAAATGCCCGGTCGTCTGCCGTCGGCGGGATGAGCGCCCACCAGTGCGACGGGGGATCGAAAGTCGTATGCGACATCCCCAACGGGCCGAAAACCTCCTGGCGGCAGAAGTGATCGAGCGCATCCTCGGCCAGCCGCTCCAAAGCGACGCCGAGAATGATAAAACCGATGTCACTGTATTCGGCCTTCGAGCCGGGATCCCGCTTCAAGGGGACGGTCAGCGCAGCTGAGATCAGCTGCTCCCGATCTGTGGTGCGCAGGAACAACTTCTCGTAGGCAGGCAATCCCGAGGTGTGATCGAGCAACATGCGGGCGGTGACTTGCTGACGGCGACTGTCGTCGGTCTTGAACTCTGGCAGGAGGGAGACCACGGGCATTTCGAGATCGAGCAGGCCGCGCTCGTACAGCACCATGGCCATGGCGGTCGTGGCAACAATCTTGGTGAGCGAGGCCAGATCGAAGATGCTGGCGGTCGTCATTTCGGGAGTGTCCTGCTCGTAGGTGAAGCGACCAAACGCTTTCAGACAGACCAGTTTGCCGTTGCAGGTTGCGGCGACGGAAGCGGCCGGAAAGGCGCGTTCTCGGATTGCCTGGTGGACGAGAGCAAAGGGTTTGCGAAAAACCGTGTCCTGGTTCGCGTGGGCGGGGACCGGCCAGTGCGGCATGATTCGAGTACCGCGATTCGGCGAGTTCTCGGGCAAGGTCGCAGTTGGTCCTATGTGCGGGTTATAGCAAAGTTCGTGGCTCGGGGTAAAGCCGTAAAGCCACAGGGCCCGGCCCTAGTTTCGCCCACTCCTAGGGGCACTATCCAAATGCGTTGCGCACACCACGAACCGCGGGTTGTGACCGAAAGCCTCCCAGCCGCGGCGACGTCAGCGACTAAGAGCCTTGCACAATGACAAGGCGCGCGAGCCAACGAGAGCGGCCAACTTCGGTTGTACCGTTCCCCACCACCGGCACGTACCAAAGTTGATCGCTCTGTTTTCCGCGCCGAGCTCAGGCAAGGTCGTAGCGATCCAGGTTCATCACTTTGTTCCACGCAGCCGCGAAGTCCTTCACAAACGCCTTCTTCGAGTCGTTCGATGCATAGACTTCCGCGATTGCCCGGAGCTGGGAGTTCGAACCGAAGACAAGATCGATACGGGTACCGGTCCACTTGAGTTTGTCCGTCGCGCGATCGCGCCCCTCATACACGCCTTCGGAGGTAGACGAGGGCTGCCACTTCGTCTTCATGTCGAGCAAGTTGACGAAGAAATCATTCGTTAGCGTCTCCGGCCGGTCGGTGAAGACGCCGTGTTGGGACTGCCCGAAGTTCGTGTTGAGGACGCGCAGGCCGCCGACGAGAACCGTCATCTCGGGGGCGGTCAGCGTCAGCAATTGTGCCCGGTCCACCAGCAGCTCCTCGGCCGTCATTAGGTGTCCGTTCCGCCGCAGGTAGTTGCGGAACCCGTCGGCCGTCGGCTCCAGTACCGCGAAGGAGTGTACATCGGTCTGCTTCTGCGAAGCATCCGTGCGCCCGGGCGAGAACGGAATCTCAAGCTTGTGCCCGACCCGCTTCGCAGCTTCCTCGACAGCTGCGCACCCGCCCAGTACGATCAGGTCGGCCAGCGAGACTTTCTTCCCGCCGGACTGCGAGCTGTTGAACTCCTTTTGAATCGCCTCCAGCGTCTTGAGAACCTTCGCCAGTACCGCCGGCTGGTTTATTTCCCAATCCTTTTGCGGAGCCAGGCGAATGCGCGCCCCGTTCGCGCCACCGCGCTTGTCGGATCCGCGGAACGTCGCCGCCGACGCCCAAGCCGTGGTGACCAGTTGGGAGATGGACAGTCCGGACTTGAGGATCTTGGCCTTCAGCGCGGCAATGTCCCGCTCCCCGATTAATTTGTGATCCACTGCGGGAACAGGGTCTTGCCACAGTTGGGGTTGGGCGGGAACGAGCGGGCCAAGGTAGCGCGAGATAGGCCCCATGTCGCGGTGTGTCAGCTTAAACCATGCTTTGGCAAAGGCGTCTGCGAACTGATCCGGATGCTCGTAGAAGCGCCGGGAAATCTTTTCGTAAGCAGGGTCGAACCGCAGGGAAAGGTCCGTGGTCAACATGGATGGCACGCGACGCTTGGACCGATCGTACGGATCCGGGACCGTACCGTTGCCTGTGCCATTCTTCGGTTTCCACTGATGCGCACCGGCCGGGCTTTTGGTCAGTTCCCATTCGTAGCTGAACAGGTTCGCGAAGAAGTTGTTACTCCACTTCGTAGGCGTCGTGGTCCAAATGACCTCCAGGCCGCTGCCGATCGCATCACTCCCCTTGCCTGTGCCAAACTTGCTCTTCCAGCCGAGTCCCTGCTCCTCGATGCCGGCGGCTTCCGGCTCTGGGCCCACCAATGAGACGTCGCCGGCACCGTGCGTCTTGCCAAAAGTATGACCGCCGGCAATGAGCGCAACTGTCTCCTCGTCATTCATCGCCATGCGGGCGAACGTCTCCCGGATATCTCGCGCCGCAGCCATTGGATCCGGCTTGCCGTTCGGCCCTTCCGGATTCACGTAAATCAGGCCCATCTGAACCGCGCCGAGAGGATTCTCGAGCCGACGATCTCCGCTGTACCGTTCGTCCTCGAGCCACTTGCCTTCGGGGCCCCAGTAGACGTCCTCTTCCGGCTCCCAGACGTCCTCGCGCCCGCCGCCAAAACCGAACGTCTTGAAGCCCATGGACTCCAGCGCGACATTGCCCGCGAGAATCATCAGATCAGCCCAGGAGATCTTCCGGCCGTATTTCTGCTTGATCGGCCACAGCAGCCGGCGGGCCTTGTCGAGGTTGATGTTATCCGGCCAGCTATTGAGCGGCGCGAAGCGCTGCTGGCCGGACCCGGCACCGCCGCGGCCGTCGCCGATGCGGTACGTGCCTGCGCTGTGCCACGCCATCCGAATGAACAGCGGCCCATAGTGGCCAAAGTCGGCTGGCCACCAATCCTGCGAGTCCGTCATCAGGGCATGCAGGTCCTTGATCACGGCATTCAGGTCGAGGCTTTTGAATTCCTCGGCGTAATTGAACTTCTTGTCCATGGGATTGGACAGGGGGGAGTGTTGGTGCAGGATCTGCAGATTCAGCTGATTCGGCCACCACTCCGCATTGGTTGCGGCCCCAGCCAGCGTGTGGCTGCGAGCATCGCCCACTACGGGGCACTTGGTTTCGGTTGCCATGTTTTGCTCCACATTCTCGAGGACAGGGCGCCCCCGGCTGCCGTGGTCGGTTATGGCTCCACGGGTTGGTGTTGTTTCACGAATTCGTCAATAAGACTGTGACGAACTACGAACCCTCGCTTGGCTTTTCCAGTCGTGCAATCGCTGCCTTCCGCCCTTGCGGAGACGCGCCAGTCATCCGGTAGCGACGCGCATACGACGCTTAACGGGAAGCGTGCCGCGGTGCGCACCTCGCGCAGAGCCCCCGGAAAATGAGTTCGCATTCGCGAAAAACCCGCTTACCGAGGGAGCCCGAGGCAGGCCGGGGCACGTCGTACCATTCCATGTCCTCAACATTGCCGCAGCGGTCGCAGATGAAGTGGTGATGCCGAATGCGCTTGGCATCGAATCGCGCAGCGCGGCCTTCGACGGCCACTTCACGCACTAAACCCGCCTGCACCAAGTCCCGAAGATTGTTGTAAGTCGTGGCCCTTGAAGAGCGCGGATCCACGCGATTCACCGCTTCGAAGATTTCCGCCGCCGTGGGATGCCCGGTGTGTTCCATTAAGAATGCCATCACCGCGTAGCGCTGCGGAGTGCACCGCAACCCGCTGCCCTCTAAAGACCGTCTAATCGCCTCTACGTCCATCTAAATATTTAGATAATATCTAATATGACACTTTGTCAAGACGTATTCTCTTGCTCGCTGCCGGGAACAGAAGCGGCGGAGTCTCAAGCGTGAGCATGGGTCGCTGAAACCACTCGCACCCATGGCTGGCCAGGACGGGAGTCGGTGTCGCCTGCGGAAGTTGTCGGCTATTTCAGCGCGGGTTACCTTCGCCGCCATTTTGGTTCCTATCCTATTGAGCAAGCTCAGGGGCTTGTGTAGAGTGAGCTCATCCAGCGATTCAATCCAGCTTCGAAGGGACGATTCAGGGTGATGACGTTCCTGATGCTTTTCGTTCTCACCCTGCCATTCTCCGGGGCCCAGACAGCAGCTTCCCACGGCACCAGTTCTCCCAACCGTTTAGCTCTGCTCGACCCGATTGTTCAAAATGCGATCGAAAACCATCAGATTCCGGGCGCGGTTCTCTTGGTGTCGCACGATGGCCAGGTGGTTTACCGGAAGGCCTACGGAGATCGCTGCCTGGAGCCGCGACGCGAGCCGATGACCGCAGATACGATTTTTGATCTGGCTTCTTTGACCAAAGTGGTGGCCACGACCACGGCGGTGATGCAACTGATTGAGAAGGGGGCTCTGCGCACGAACGATCCTGTCGCAAAGTACATTCCCGAGTTCGGGGAGAACGGCAAGGAGGATGTCACCATCCGTGAGCTGCTCACCCATCAGTCAGGGTTGCCCCGGAGCCTTGATTTAACCCGACCCTGGGAAGGGCGGGAGACGGCCTTCCGCATGGCCTTTGCCGAGACGCTCATGGATCCTCCGGGATCGCGGTTTGTATACAGCGATGTCAATTTCGTGGTTTTGGGGGCGCTGGTCGAGCGTGTGTCGGGCAAGCGACTCGATGAGTACTGCAAAGACAATATCTTCCTGCCGCTGGGAATGAATCACACGCGATTTCTACCGCCTGCCAGCTGGTTGCCTAAGATCGCGCCCACGCAATATGACGAGCACGACAAGATGCTCCGTGGAACCGTGCACGATCCCACCGCCCGACGAATGGGCGGGGTCGCAGGCCACGCAGGGCTGTTTTCTACCGCGGATGACTTGGCGAAATTCGCCGATTTTCTCTCCCATGGCGGGACGGTCCTCTCGCCCTTGATGATCGAAAAGATGACAACACCCCAACAGCCACCGACCTCGGACGTGTTGCACGGCTTCGGTTGGGACATTGATTCCTCTTTTTCGAGCAATCGCGGCGAACTGCTGCCGGTCGGCTCGTTCGGACACACGGGCTTCACCGGAACGTCGCTGTGGATTGACCCGACGACCCAGACCTATATCATCTTGCTCACCAACGCCGTGTACCCCCACGGTAAAGGAAGTGCTTTAGCGTTGCGCAGCGAGATCGCCACCGCAGTAGCCGCTGCCCTAAGCCTTACCCCGCCGGAAAGCGAGCGGATGCGCTTAGAGAGCATCACCGGGTACAACGAAGCGCAAACCGCCGCCAGGCGGGTGGCGTCGCGCAACGGCACCGTTGCCGCCGGGATCGATGTGCTCGAGGCGCACCATTGGGAGCAGATCCGAGGAGCGGGAGCGAACCGGAAAATCGGGCTGCTCACCAACCAGACTGGGCGGGATGCCGAAGGCCGGCGAACCATCGACGCGCTGGCGCAAGCGTCGGACATTTCGCTGGTGGCAATCTTTAGTCCCGAACACGGCGTCACGGGAACCGTGGATTCAACCGAGATTGGCAATAGCAAGGATGCGGCCACGGGAATTCCGGTCTACAGCGTGTATGGCGCGAGCGATGCCTCCCGGCGGCCCCCGCTTGACGTCTTGAAGGGTCTCGATGCCGTCGTGGTCGATATTCAAGATGTAGGAACCCGCTTCTACACCTACGAGACTACGATGGGATATTTTCTCGAAGCCGCGGCGCAGGCCGGTATTGACATCGTCGTGCTTGATCGTCCCAATCCTGTCACCGGCTCTCTGGTGCAAGGTCCGGTCTCAGAACCTGGGCACGAAAGCTTTGTGAACTTCTACCCCCTCCCCGTGCGTCACGGCATGACCATGGGTGAACTGGCGAAGTTGTTCAACAGCGAGCGCGGCATCCACGCCCGCCTGCAGGTCGTGCCCGTGGAAGGATGGATGCGGGGCGATTGGTTCGACTCGACCGGAATGACCTGGGTCAATCCCTCGCCCAATTTGCGCAGCCTGACGCAAGCAACCCTGTATCCTGGAGTGGCGCTGGTCGAGGGAACCAACGTTTCCGTGGGACGCGGTACCGATACTCCCTTTGAGGTGCTCGGAGCACCCTGGATCAAAGGGCGCGAACTGGCCCAGTATCTGAATCAAAGGGAAGTGTCGGGAGTGCGCTTTGTTGCGGTGCGCTTCACCCCGACCGCCAGCAATTACGCCGGAGAGCCCTGCGAAGGAGTGAACATTGTTCTTGTCGAGCGCCATGCCTTGGACGCGCCGGAACTGGGAATCGAGTTGGCCTCGGCGCTCAAGAAACTCTACCCTCAACAGTTTCATATGGAGCGAATGAACGAGCTGCTGGTGAATCAAGCAGTCTATGATGCGGTTGCGAACGGAGAGGACCCGCGGCGGATCGCCCAAGATTGGCAGGAAGGGATCTCTAAGTTTCAGGAGCTTCGCAAGAAGTATTTGATTTACCAGTGAAGCGCCGAGCGTGGTTTTTCTCGATCGGCTGGCATCGAAGGTGACTAAGGCAGCCAATCGGCAATGAAGATGTTGGTTTCGTGCGGAGCTTTGGCATTGCGGTTGGAGGCCCAGACTAGCTTCTTGCCGTCGGGACTAAAAACCGGAAATCCGTCAAATCCCGGGCTGTAGGTGATTCGCTCCAAATTGCTGCCGTCGACGTTCACCGCATAGAGTTCAAAATTTCCCATACCGCCGCTCGCGCCCAGATTGGAAGAAAAGATAATGCGTTTGCCATCGGGGAAAAACGAGGGTGCAAAGCTGGCGGCGCCGAGGTGCGTGATTTGACGCTTAGCGCTGCCGTCGGCCCGCATGATCCACAGCTCCAGGGTGGTGGGCCGAATCAGGGATTGTTTGAGCAATTCCCGGTACTCGCTGATTTCCTTTTCCGAGGCGGGGTGATAAGCCCGGTAGACGATCCACCGGCCATCGGGTGAAAAAAAGGGTCCGCCATCGTAGCCGAGCTCGTCGGTGAGCTGTTTCACGTGCCTGCCGTTGGCGTCCATGGAATAGATATCGAGGTCGCCATGGCGCATCGAGGTAAAAACAATTTTCTTGCCGTCACGCGAAAACGTTGCCTCGGCATCGTATCCCGGGGTGTGGGTGAGTTGCCGGAGATCAGAGCCGTCCGGCTTGGCGGTAAAGATGTCGTAGCCGGAATAGACCGCCCACACATACCCTCGAGAATAGTCAGGGCGCGGCGGGCACCGCGGGTCGGCGAGATGGGTGGAGGAATATAGGATCCTCTTGCCATTCGAGTAGAAGTAGGCGCAGGTAGTTCGGCCCTTGCCGGTCGAGACCCTGCGAACCTCCGAGCCATCCGTGGTCATGGTGAAAATCTGATCGCACTGCAACTCATCCCGGGTGGATTGAAAGATGAGTTTCTTGCCGTCGGCGGAGAAGTAGGCCTCAGCATTCTGCCCACCGAAGGTGAGCTGCCGGACATTGCCCAGGTGCTTCTCCTCACCGGCGGCGGGGTCGCCGGTCTGTGCTGAAGCCAGGCATGGCGGGATCACGCTCGACAGCAAGAGGATGGCAACCGTCAGGGAACAGGATTTTCGCAGTCTGGTCATAGAAATTGAACGCCGCTCCGCCGCGAGGCTTTGTGAGTTGGGCTCGAAAATTTTCACTTGCGGAAATGTTCGAGAATCGCGTCGGCTTGCGTACGAGTCACCACCGCCGACAGTGCCGCAGCGTCGGCCTGCCTGACTGCCTGAACGCTGCCGAAGTGTTCGAGCAAGCGCCGCGTGGTGCGCGTGCCCACCCCGGGAATGTCGTGCAACTCTGTGGTGCGATCGCGGATCTGGCGGCGTTTGCGGTGGAAAGTGACGGCGAAGCGGTGCGCCTCGTCACGAATCGACTGCACCAGGTGCAACACCGGCGAGTGATGGTCGAGAACGATGGGCTGGTCTTCCTGTCCCAATAGATAAATGATCTCTTCCTTCTTGGCAATCGCCGCCAGGGGCTGGTTGATGACTTCGAGCGCGGCGAGCGCCTCGGCCGCGGCGTGCAGTTGACCCAGGCCGCCATCGATGAGAATCAGGCTGGGCAGCGCTTTCTTCTCTTCCCGCAAACGTTTGTAGCGGCGGCTCACGACCTCGCGCATGGAAGCGAAGTCGTCGACGCCATCCACACTGCGAATGATGAATTTGCGATAATCCGAGCGCTTCATGCGGCCATCTTCCCAGACCACCAGGGAGGCGACCGTCTCGGCACCCTGAATGTGGGACACGTCGAAACACTCCACCCGGCGGGGCAATTCCGGCAGACTCAGGGCGTCCTGCAAAGCCTCCTGAATCTGTTTCTGGTTAGGCTTCATCACCCGGAACCGCTGATCATAGGACTGCTTGGCGTTGGTGCCGGCGAGGTCGAGAAGGGATCGCTTGTCTCCACGCAGCGGAACGACGATATGTACGCGGGGAGCGCGGGCGACTCCGGGGGTAGGTTCCGAGAGCAGGTCTTCGAGCGCCTCTCGATCTTCAAAGTCCACCGGAACGTAGATGTTGCGGGGAAGGTAAGGCTGTCCGATATAGAGCTGCTTGAGCAGGGCAGAGAAGAATTCCCCCGGATCGAAGCCTTCCGCAGCGGTAATCCGCGCTCGATCCTTGGGCGAGAGATCGGCTATTGGGGTAGCCGCGGCCGGACCTGGCGGATGGGGCGGGGCAGCGGTTCCTGGGGCGAACTGGGGCAGTTCCTCCCAGAAAAACTCGCCGCGATCGAGCACACGGCCTCGGCGCATGTGGAAGAGATTGACCGCCAGCCGGGTGTCTTCGTAGTGATAACCGAAAACATCAGCGTCGTCGCCCTCGACGGCTGCGATTCTCTGCTTCTCGGCCAGCTGTTCGACGGTAGAAATCAGATCACGATACTTCGCGGCACGCTCGTATTCTTCCTCCTCTGCCGCCTTGGCCATACGGGTTCGAAGCGAGCGCGCCAGATCGGTGGGCCTGCCTTCAAGAAACATCTTCACGTCGTGCACCGCCTCCTGGTAGGCCGCAGCGGTGGTGAGTCCTTCGACGCAGGGACCAAGACAGCGCCCGATGTAATACTGCAGACAGGGGCGGGGATGAAAGTGGCTCAAATCCACGGTGCAAGAGGGGATCAGGAAATGGCGGTGGATCAGACCGACGATGCGATAGGCCAGATTGGCAGGGAAGTACGGCCCGTAGTAGGCGCTGCCGTCCTTTTTCAGCCGCCGGGTCACATAAACCCTGGGGAAGCGCTCGCCTAAGGTTAATTTCACATAGGGATAAGTCTTATCGTCGCGTAGAAGGATGTTAAAGCGCGGCTTCTTTTGCTTGATGAGGTGGTTTTCGAGAGCCAAGGCTTCTTTGTTGTTGGCCACCACGATGTAATCAACATCAGAGGCCTCGCCTAGCAGAGTGCCAGTCTTGGCATCTTCGTTCCGGCCGGAGTGAAAGTAAGAGGCAACCCGGCTGCGCAGGTTCTTGGCTTTACCGACGTAGATGACCTCACCCGCGGCGTTCTTGTACAAGTACACGCCGGCAGAGGTGGGGATCGTGCGGATTTTCTCAAGCAAGTCCATCGGGCGGCGTACTCAGTATTTTATCCAAATCGCTCTTGGTGTCGGTCGATGCCACCTCGGTCTTGCCGGCGGCCGGCGTTGCTCCTCACGCGGAGCCTTTCGCCCGTAGATGGGCAGGAAGGGAGGTGGAAACTGAGTTGTCACCATATAAATTTTCCTCAAGCCGTATCGCTTTGATCTACAATCGAAGACAGTCGGAGATCGGTCGACTCTGGATATCCTACTGAGCAGCAACAGCTTAATGGAGGACCCAGAGCTTCAAACAGTTGGCAGTTCTCGTGCTCAGTTCAACAGTGAATGCCAGAGTGGCAGAACCAAGCGTCCGGTGTGACGAATGCCAAGGGATTTCGAGATCGAGAAAACAAAGGAGCCTTTTTAAGATGACTCGCACTGCGTTAACTGTGTTGTTGGCCCTGACCACGGGGATGACGGTCGGCTGCGCCACCAAAAACTACGTTCGGGACCAGACAACGCCGCTGATCAACAAGACGAACGAGCTGGATGATATAACGGCCAAGAATTCACGCGACATTAAGGACGTCGACGCGCGCGCCCAGGCCGGAATCGAGCAAGTCGAGAATAAGGCGGCCGAGGCGAACCAAAAAGCAGTAGCTGCCGGACAGCAGGCCACGCAGGCCCAAGCCCTTGCCGATAATGCTACGCATCGTGTGGATTCGCTCACGAATACAGTCGCCAATCTGGATAACTACCATGTGGTGAATGAAACATCGGTGAAGTTTGGGTTTGACCGGGATAACCTGACCGCCGATGCGAAGGCCGCTCTTGACCAGTTTGCCGCCGGCGTGGGCAACGCCAAGGGCTACATCATCACCGTCGAAGGCGGAACCGATTCCACCGGCCCTGCGGATTACAACTACCAGTTGAGCCAACGTCGGGCGGATTCCGTGATTCAGTATCTTGCTGCCCAGCACAACATTCCCGTGCATAGGATCTACTTGATCGGTTTGGGCAAGGACAAGCCCGCTGACTCGAACCAGACTCGGGTAGGACGCGCCAACAATCGGCGTGTGGATGTGCGCTTGATGACCAATAGCACCGGAGCTACAACTCCGGCGGGCACGAACCCTCCGGGACTGTAACGAGTCTTTGCCGGGAGAATTATCCCAGCAGGCCACTCATCCCCCTGAGTGGCCTTTTCTGTTCTTGAGGGTTGCCTGATCGGTGTCGACCCTCCCAGGGGTCGACGATAGCCGGCGCATCTCGGTCCGAGGGGTCGCAGTTTTCCGGCCGCATGACGTCTTCCTTGGTTTGGCTGGGCTGGCCGTCGCTGAGAGTAAAATACTTCTTATGCGTGAGTTTATCGTCTCGCTGGCACTGTGCACGGTGGTCAATTTCGTGGTTGCTCAACCCCAGGGGCAGTCCGATTCTGGGGCGCAACAGAGCCAGAGCTCTTCCCAGTCAGACCGCCGTGACAAATCACGCGAACGCAGCGCGGAGGCAGGAGAGAGTTCCAGCCGGGATACCAGGATCGATCTCAGTCCTCCGAAGGATGACGCCAAGGATCACCCGAATAGTCCGGATATGCTTCCCGATGCTGGCCGTGACGTCGGCGAGATGCACGCCTGGAATCCCTATCGGTCGGTGAAGGACGAGGAGGTCGGCGACTACTACTTCAAGGAGAAGAACTACAAGGCGGCTCTGGCTCGCTACCAGGATGCGCTCGACTACAAGCCGAATGACGCCATAGCCAACTTCAGGTTAGCGCAGTGCTACGAGAAGCTGAACCAACCCGACCAGGCCATCGTCCACTACCGCGAGTATCTGAAGATCTTGCCGGAAGGACCCTACTCCAAACAGGCGAAGAAAGCATTAGAGAAGCTCGACGCTGCCGGGAAACAAACGTCGTCGAATCGGGCGTCGAAGTAAGGGATTCACGACCGGATCAGCGATTGCGCCTTAGCAGCAGACAGCCTCCGAGAAACGAGAAGATCCCGACCAACCCGGCGGCCGCCATGCCCGCCCAAAGGGCCGGTCCTTGCATACTCTCTTCCGAGGCGATTCGAGAAAAGTGATGCATAGCGTGTGCCAGATGGAGCGCGTTCAGCAGTACGGCAACGCCGCACAAGATGTTCAGGAGTCGCATTCATCCCTCCCCCCGAGGATGCTGTCTGGGCGAGCTATTTCTCAACCCGAATGAAGTCGCCGGTGCTGGCGTTAACCGAGACGACCCATTTGGCCTCGTCTCGGCTGGTTCCATAGATGACGTGCCAGATAAGCTCGTTGCTGGCGTGGCTCCAATCGAGCATATAGAAGACGGGTGTGTCTGGATCTTTCTTCAAGACCGCACTGCCGCCGTGTTTTTGCGCAACGTCGAAGGCGTCGGCCGCTGGTTCTTTGCCCGGAGTGTTGCCTGCTCCGGAGTCCACTTTTAGAAAGGCCGCGTCGAACACTTGGGTGGAAGTATTGTTCGGGCTGTAGTTATCCTCCGAACCGGGATTCACACCCCGGGGTGGAGCGTTGGGAGAATCCGTGCCCGACCACACGAAAGGTTTGGCGCTGCGGCGTGAAGGCGAGCCAAACCAAGCGCGCCACACGCAGGATTTGCCGTCCTGGCCCTTGCAATCCGCCGTTATTTCCGATTGCAGGCGAAAAGGCTGCGCATCGGTGGCCCAGTTCCGAGCAGCAATATACATCTTCTGAAAGGCCACACGGGCGGTAGCCAATTCCGGAGCTTTGGGCTGAGGTTTCTCGGTTGGGGCGGTCTGTGTCGGCTGCGAGGTGCAACCGATCATAAACAGCAGGGCCCAAGTGGCCATGAGAGCTCTTGTCATAGCACCTTCTTGAGGACAGCAAGATTTTTCGCCACGCCGGAAGCCGACGAGCGCCATGCTACCGTCGCAACCGCCCGACCGCTCATCCGTCCAGGCACGATGCAGTGTGCAAAAGCCCATTGCAGCTGCGTCTGAGATTTTTGGCCCTGATTGTCGCCGTTCATTTTACTAGAGTGAGGTTTGCGAATCTCTCGAGACTGGAACTCAGCACGAGGACAGTAAACGGGACTCGCGCCATCAAAACCCGGTTGCCCGGTAGGGCCCACGTGGCAGGAACGGAACCCGCCAACGGCGAGTCTCAGAAAATCCGGTTGAGGATGTCGTCAACGGTCACCCGGGCCCAGCACAATGTTCTAAAGAACGAGAGCGAGAAGCTGGACCCGCCTTTGCCGGTTGCGACCCTACTGTTGACTGGACTGTTGACTTGGCGGCGATGTCGAATCCGGCTCGCGCACCGACGAGGGTACGCCGGCCTTGCGCGCGTCCTCCTGCAAGTCGTTCATTTTTTGCTTCGCGTCGTCGAGCGCCTGCTGCTTCTGGGCTATTTTCTGCTTATAATCTGCATCTTGTTTGTCCCACTGGGCCTGATTGCGTAGGCGTTCTCCGGCATCGCCATACATGGCCGCTTCCCGCAGACGATACTCGCGCTGTGTGACATCCAGTTCTCGCTGAAGCAGGTCGACCTGGCTCCGCTGCGAAGAAAGCTGATCCTTCCACTGGTCGTAAACCTTTTGCCGATCTTCTTGCGACTGTCCTGGTTGGATGCCCGAGGGCCTACCTGCTTTTTCCTGCTTCGCATCGGCCGAAGCGGACTGCTCTCCGGCATCGGATGCCGACGAGCCGTTGGAGGCGGGCACATCTCCTACGACGCTGAGTTTGTCGGTGCGCGGTATGTTGTCGTTATCGAACTTCTTGGCAGCTGGCGCCTTCTTGTCGTTCCGGACAGATCGAGCATAGCTGCCCAGGGATACGCCCGGGTGCGCCGTCTGGTCCTGGGTCGGATCGCTCGCATTTTGCGCGCGCGAGGGATAGGCCGTCACTCCTGCCAGAATCATGCCTGCAAGCCAAAGCTGTGTGATACGGTTCATAATCGCTCCCATGTTCAATGCCCTGCCGGTCAAAGCAGAGCTGCCGAATGAAAACCACAGAGGCCGGGAAGGACCACGGAGGAATGGCCACCCGCGTCGTCCAAAAAATCATGAAAACAGTTGCACTCTTCAGCGTTGCCGTGCTGAAAGCCTTGTCGAACAAGAACTCGGTCTAGCGTGTTCAGAACAACCTCCAGTACAAACGGAGGAAGCGGTTGCCGCAAAGAAACGCGACCATGGCCATGCCGCCCAGAAATACACCGAACGGTATGGGCAGATGACGCAACGCAATGCCGGCGGATACCCAAGCGCGCCGGCGAGCTTCACGGACTGATTCGTGATGGCGAAGGATTCGCCGTCGAGTGCGCTTGATCCAGATGGACAACAGGGTCCAGAGCCCGAATAGCGATCCCGCCAGCGACGCGGCGAAAATCGTGAGGATGGTCAGTCGCACACCGACGAAAGCGCCGACCATGGCCATCAACTTGACGTCACCGAATCCCATTCCCTCCACACCTCGGGCACGCAAATAGAGGGCTCCGGCGCCGTAAATGAAGGAAGCTCCCACGGCGGCTCCGCTGACAGCATCGAGAAACGAAAGCAGGCGCCAGGACGTAGGCGATGCCGGTGAGGACAAGGCGGGCAGGAACTGCGAGACAACGTCGTTTACCGGAACCACGAGGCTAAACGCCAGACCGGTGATGAGGCCGGGTAACGTCATCTTGTCCGGCAAGAGCTGAGTCTCCGCATCCGTGAAAATCAAGCCCAGCAGGAAAAACCCGAAAACCGAGCACTTCAAGGCGGACAGGGTGAGTCCGAATTGCGCATAACAGAGCAAGAACAGGGCCGCCGTGAGCAGTTCAACCGCTAAGTACCTTGGCGAAATCGCATGGCGACAATGGCGGCAGCGACCCCGGAGCATGAGCCAGCTCAGTACCGGGACGTTGTCATAAAAGTGAATCAGCGCCTGGCATTGCGGACAGCTCGATCGCGGATGGATGACCGAGATCCCTCGCGGCAGCCGATAGATACAGACATTCAGAAAGCTGCCAAACGCCAGCCCGAGTGCGAAAATCGCCACTGTTAACCGAGGGTCCACCGTGCAGTTGAGCCCGCCTTAATGCGCAGAATCTGCTGATTTTGGCTCAATTATACGGTGCTTTGCCGATGGGCACGTGGGTACGAAAGTTTATGTCCGCAGGAACCAGCGGTTCGAAAGCCGCTGAAACCAAAGGGCCGCGGACAGCGTCGTGCCCCTCGGCCTGGCACAGGAACTGCCCCGAGCCTAGACTTCTGGCCTTTTCCAGCGGCAGAGTACCCGCGACGGCAGATCCGACGGGTCAAGCCCGCCGAGGTCTCCGATCCTGGAGTTATTGCTCCCTCCAGCTTCACCCGTGGCAAACCGCGGTGCGCAGGGATTACTGCTGCTGGTTGGCGTCCAATTTCTGCCGCCCCGCGTTAGGTCCCTGGGAAGTGGCAATCACCGTGACCGGGGTCTGGAGAGTGAAATTCAGCACAGTTTCTGAGGCCAGCTTGATTTGCTGACCTTTGGTTGCGGCTTGAACCCCGCCGCCCACACCGCCGCCGGCCGCAGCTCCGATGGCTGCGCCCTTTCCGCCACCGGCTAGAGCGCCGATCAGAGCACCAATGCCAGCTCCTGCGCCTACCTTTTCGGCGGTGTTCTTACCCCGCGAGCTGCCTTCTTTCTTGAATTGGTCGGTCTGAATGTTATACGTCTGGCCGCCAGAGGAAAGGCTGTCCAACTGCAGTACGACCAGAGATTGCCCGGCGAACTTACCGGCACTCTTCACATCGGCCAGATGACCTGTGACATCGCTTCCGGACGGAACCACGACCTGTCCGTCAATGGTAATGGGGTTGTTCAGGGTTGCGTGAAAGGTATCACCCACCTGATTCTTTTCGCTGTCGATCGGATCTACAAGGCGCACCGCCAGCGCCGTTCCGGTCGGAATGCTCACCTTCTGCGGCGGTGGGGGTGACGGCGGAGGCGGAGGTGTGGCCGGAGCCGCGGGTGCGGGCGGTGGAGTCGCCGACGCGGAGTTGTCCACCGTGGAGTCCGCCGAATCTTTTACCGTTTTGTGCGAGTGATGAGGCTTTACGGAGGGAACCGGTTTCGGTTCCTCGGCGGGCGGCGCAGCCTGTGCCGCCTGGACGGGCGCGGGTGGCTGAACTTGCAAGTTGTTGACGACCTGCTTGACGCCGGGTTCGGAAGCGGCGTAACGAGCGGCTGCCTCGCGCTGTGCTTCATCATCGACTGTGCCGGAAAGGGTTACCGTGCCCTTATCAGCTTGTACCGTCAGTGCTTTCCCCTGCAGGCCGGAGTCGGCGTTGAGCTTGGCCTGGATGTCGCTAGTCATCTGAGCATCGTTGGGAGTTTTGGAACACCCGACGGCTATCCCTAGCGTTATCAAGAGCACGATCACATGTCCGCTGAAAGAAGCTCTCACCTTCATAACCAGACACTCCTTGGCTGTTTTGAAACCCAGTATATTGATGTTCGATGCCGGTTCTGGCCGAAAGACTGCCCGCGAAGCCGCGGAGTTATCTCTGCCCTGCAGCCATCTCTGCCTCTATGACAGCCGCTCTGCAGCGCAGGGAACAGTCTCCCTACTACCTGAGTTTGCTGGGATGCAGGAATATGTAGTCGAGAATGCTGGCCGCGATCAGGCCGGGTTTACCCTTGGACGCATCTTTCGCCGTTTTGTTCGACTCTTTGGCCCGGATGATCCGCCCCTGACACAGGACGGTGCTGTTCGTTTGGCCGGAGATTTCTTCGGGCATATTAAAGATCATCTCCACCATGGTGTTTTCCGGCAGCGATTGCGGACCGCGAAAAAGCACCCCGGACTGGCTCAGGTTGTCGATCGTGCCGCCATGCCACTCCCCCAAGCTCTTCACTCGATAGCGCAAGGGCAAGTCGAGCTTGAGCCGTCGGGCGCGGGGAACCCAAGGCGTTGCCCGGACCCGGGTGCGGGCACTACTTTTTTCCTCCTCCGCGGGCTCCGCTTTGCTGCGGTCGACACGCTCGGTGCGCCGCATGGTCTTCCAGTCGTACTTATACTCGGCGGCACAAAGCAGGCACACCTGATAGTAGTCGCCGTCCCCCGTCCGACGGGGCCAGGAAAATTCGTGAGAGCAGCGCCCCAGCATAAGGACTTCCAACATCTTCTGCGGCATCTTGTGGTCACCGCGGGGGACGCGGAACTCCAATCATCTACCGAGGTGCCAAATTTGGGTAGGTTACTTTTGTACAAAGCGCGAAAAGGCATGGCCTTTCAATCTCTTGACGGGAGTCCGTCGGCAGGATCGAAGGCTCGAGCCCTGTCTTGAGCCGACCATTTCAGTTGGTAATCGACAGGCTCAGAGCGCACTGCAATCGAGGCGATGGGGAGCAACAGACCGCAGCCTGGGTCCCGCGCTTCGCCAGGCATCTCCGTCTCGCGAAAATATCCGTCCTCCTGCGGTCCGCGGTGACGGAGAAAGAACGCGTGGTCGGGGAGACAGAAACGAGAAGGTCCACAGAAAATGCGGGGAGCAATCGAGAGCTTGCCGGGGCCAGCTGCCTTTACCACTAGCCGAATCTAGGCAACGAAAAACAGATTTCGCTTCACCGTTCCACGGCCATGGCCACGGCATTGCCGCCGCCCAGGCAGAGGGCCGCAATTCCGCGATGCACATTGCGACGAATCATCTCGTACATTAGAGTTACCAATACGCGCGCGCCGCTGGCCCCGATGGGATGGCCAATAGCAACTGCGCCGCCGTTCACGTTGACTTTGTCGGGATCGAGGCCGAGTTCGCGTAGGACGGCGAGCGCCTGCACGGAAAATGCTTCGTTGAGTTCATAGAGGTCGACCTCGGAATTCTTCCACCCGGTCTTCTCCCAGATCTGTCTCACTGCCCCTACCGGCGCCATCATGACCCACTGAGGATCGATGCCGCTGGTGGCTTGGGCTACGATCCGAACCATCGGTTTCGCTCCCAGTTCCTTGGCGCGCCTTGCGCTGGTCACGACCACGGCCGCGGCTCCGTCATTCACGCCGGGGGCGTTGCCGGCGGTGACCGTACCGTCCTTCTTAAATGCGGGCTTGAGAGAACGCAGCACTTCGATGCTTGCGTCGGCGCGAGGCGATTCGTCTTTGTCGAACAGTACCGGCTCCGCCCCTTTCTTCTTCGGTGGCAGTTCCACCGGCACAATCTGCGATTGGAAGCGGCACTCTTTCATCGCGGCCACGGCCTTGCGATGGGAGTTCAAGGCGAACTGGTCCTGTTCCTCGCGGGTGATAGCGTACTTCTCCGCCACGTTCTCGCCGGTGATGCCCATGTGATACTGGTTGTAGATATCCCAGAGTCCGTCGTGCACCATCGAATCGATCACTTGCGCATTCCCCAAACGATATCCCTGGCGTGCCTGGGGAAGCAGGTAGGGAGCGTTGCTCATGGATTCCATACCGCCGGCAACCACAATCGAACTGTTCTCCGTCTGGATGGCCTGCGCCGCGAGTGCCACCGCCTTCAATCCCGAGCCACAAACCTTGTTGATGGTCATGGCGCCAACTTCTGCCGGCAGGCCGCCCCAAAGGGCCGCCTGACGGGCCGGATTCTGCCCCAGGCCAGCGGCGATCACGTTGCCCATGATGCACTCGTCCACCTCTCGCGGGTCAAGATTGGCGCGCTTGGTTGCCTCGCGCACAACGATTGCACCTAAACGCGTGGCGCTGAAGCCGGAAAGATTGCCCTGGAACTTTCCCACCGGCGTGCGGCAACCGGAAATGATGACTACATCCTCGAAGGCACCCATGGCCATGCTCCTACATTTTTCTTGTCCTGCTTGCATTATAGATGCGCAGGGCGGAGAGTTGAACGAACCCCGCAATGCCTCTCTCCCTGCGCTGTCGGGCGCAGAAAAACTCGACGCAAAGTCTTCCGCGACACCTTAGTGAGCCGATGGGTGGGCAATTCGAAGGTGGAAGGATCATCATTTTTTTCTTGACATCACTTTTCATTAACTCTAGATTGCAATCAGTTGCAACAGAGCATCGTTGCTATCCATGAATAATGGAAAGGGAGAATAGTTAGAATGGCAACCAAGAAGAAAGCAAAGAAGGCGAAGAAGCACTAAGAGCCTTCGATCAAGGAAAAAAGGGGGACGCGAACAGCGTCCCCCTTTTGGTTTGTGTGCCGAACATGTTCGACAGCTCGGGGGTGCAAGTCCCCTGTCCAACCTGGTGGAGGTGAAGGGCTAGAGAAGCGCAAGGGCGCCGTCGTGAGGCGGAGTCTGAAAGAAGCGTGGATCAAAAGCGCGAGCCGATGAACAAGAACCGGATGAAGAGGCCTACGGTGCAGGGCGAGCGGGCAAATGACCGCGAAGCCCACATCCACCAAGTGCACTGGTGGTAAATCCGGCGGTTGTGCGCGGAAGGCGGTCGAACTTACTTCGGGAGACCCACTGCATGTCACGGAATCGTGACTGAGGATGGAGTGATTCAACCTGACCGTGCAGGGGGAGTCAGCAGAGGGCATAGTATCCCGGCGAGCCGGGAGAAGGCCTGAACAGTAAGGAGCGGCGAGTAGGACGCAGGACTCGATGAGCGACAAGCGGCAGAAGAACCGGCTACAGATGGTGCTGGCCTTCACCGAGGAGTGAAGCTCCAAGGTCTCCGCGGGAAGGGACCGAATCGTTCACGGCGAACTGTGAGACCGAAAGTCCGGCTAGCGTGGAACAACTGATGGAAGAGGTCTGCGGGCGGGAAAACTGCCTGCGGGCGTTACGACGAGTGAAGGCCAACAAGGGGAGTCCGGGGATCGACGGCATGAGAGTCGGCGAGCTATCGGGCTACCTGAAGCAGCACTGGCCAGCATTGCGGGAACAGTTGCTGAGAGGAACGTATCGACCGCAAGCGGTGAGGCGAGTGGAAATAGCCAAGCCGGACGGAGGAGTGCGCAAGCTAGGCATTCCGATGGTGGCTTCATAATGCACCTGCTCCCAACCGCATTCAGGATACCGAGGAAATCCTGCTTGAGTTGTGCACCCAATCGCGCAATTTTTGTTCCTCTACGGCGTCGAGTGTAATCCAATATGGCATTGTTTTATTGAG
>DASPTQ010000167.1:0-13444 GCA_035623335.1 Terriglobales bacterium | reverse complement strand
GGTGTACAACATCAGCGGCATCGTAAATCCCGGTGAGGGTAACAGCTACGACGCCGATGGGGTTTATTGCGATGGGTGCGCGTACGTCACCATCGAGAACAACTGGATCTACAACGTTGACTATGGAATCGAAGTGGCGTCCGAAAACCAGGTTTGTCAAGCCAATGGTACGGAGTGGACGGGCCCAAATAACACAGGGACGGCGAGTCTGAGCACTCACCCGTGTTACGGCGAGTACGTTACGGTGCGCAATAACGTGATTTCGAACTCAAACGCCGCCGGGTACTCCATCGGTGGTTATGCCAAGGCGAGCAGCAAAGGCGGTCACGACCAGGGCGGAGGCAGCAGTTATGACGTGGTCTTCGTCAACAACACCCTTTACAACAATGCCAAGGAACCGACGGGCGCGACCGCCGAATTCCAGATTCAGAACCAAGTCGGCAGCGCCCAACATAACTACTTCGAAAATAACCTGGTTTATGCTGGCACATTCAACACCTGGATCTACAGCTTCGTCGGAAGTTCAACTTCCTACCCTGCGCCGCCGGCCACACTGGACTGGAATCTGTACTATTCCGCTGCAGGTTACGTTCCAGGGACTTCGATTTACTGGGATAACGTCAGCAGCTACACAAGCTTCGCAAACTTCCAGAGCACAACCGGGGAGGATGAAAGTTCAAGGAACACCAATCCCGACTTCGAAAGCCTGACATCCAAGCCTCTAAACTTTGACATCACCCCGGCTTCGGCGGCGGTCAATAATGGTGGCACCAGCCTATCCTGCAGCATCGGTTGGTGTGATCCCACAGGCAGTTCTCCCAACTCGATCTATGGCAAAACCGACTTTCTTGGCCATCCCCGCATGAGCAGCGGCGCCATTAACATCGGCGCCTACCAAGTTACTGCAATCGCGAGCAACACGCTGACGGTGAAACTGACCTCCCGGTCGTCCACTCTGCAGCCGGCCGGATCCACCACTCTAACGGTAACCGTCGCGGCCAGTCCCGCGGGTGGAGGTGCTCCCAGCGGCACGGTGAAACTCATGAGAGGGTCAACCTTGCTGTCGACGCAAACCCTGCTGCCAACCGGTGTCAACACGACTTCGGCCAGCATGCCACTCAGCGCGTCACAGCTCGCAACCGGCGCCAACACTTTAACCGCGGTGTATTCGGGGAATACAATCGGAACCAATTGTTGCACCGCAAAATACCCCCCGGGGGCAGCAACCCAGGTGGCCATTTATCCAAGTACCACCTCGGCGCCAATTACGGTGACTCTGCAATAAAAGAGCAACGGGAGAGGCCAGTCCCGCTCATGACCGTTTGCGGTCATCTCTGCGGCGCTGGCAGCGTACGAAGTTGCTCCCTAGCGCCAAGGTATTTGTGACATGGCTCAGCCTTCAGCAGCCCCGGGGGATTTGAGTTTAGTCCCTTGAGCAACTCCCCAGGGACCAACACGAAGTTTCCCGAGAAATGCAGCCCTTTGGGGAGCGGCCCGGATTCTCGCCTCGAACAAACCAGCGGTGATCCGTCTCGTTATTGCTTGTCGTAAACAGCCGTGCCCGTGACCTTCTTTCCCTGCGCATCGGTCCCCGTCGCAGTTACCGTGCGGGTCTTGCCATCGGCCGTGACCACGATTCGCCCTGCAAGAACCACCTTACCGCCTTTCTTGGAGGCAAATTGAAGCGTGTGGTCATCCAGCTGTTTGTAGGACCGCATGTCTTCACTAGGGTTTCCAGTCGAGGGGTAGTCTTTCCCATCAAACTTGCCGGTCCACTCGTTGTGCGTCGGGCTTCCGTCTGCTGCTGTGCCATCGATGGTCACCTTTACACTGTCCCCGGCGGCTTCATAAGTAACTGTGTTGTTCTTGGGAACACCGGCACCGAGTTTCGACTTCGCTTCGTTCAGCTTCCACGTGCCCATTTGGGCATCGCTGCTGGCGAAGCAGGCACAGGTTGCCATAAAACACACTGCGAACGTCGATATCATTCTTGCTTTCATATCGCCTCCATTGCGGAACAATCGTGGGATTGACTTAGCGGAGGGGAATTCTAGTGCTACCCAGCGCATTCCGCAACTTGCGATTTTGTAACCGGTCATCTTGACCAGGATTCAATATTAGTTCCGGTTGCTTGTCGCTCACGAAAATTCTCGAAACCGACGGCCCCGAGAACCGTCTAAAGCAGAGCAGGAAGGCCACGGTGGTAGAATCCGGGTGATCGTGAGGCCATGCATATGGAGAGAATTATTCAAGACCTCCGCTTCGGCATGCGCGCGATGCGAAAGAGTCCTGGCTTTACCCTCATTTGCGTGCTTTCGTTGGCTTTGGGCATCGGCGCTAACACAACGATTTTCACGGTCGTCAATGCCATCCTCCTGAACCCTCTCCCGGTCTCGGATATCGCCAGCTTGGTGCAAATCGATACCATCGATAGCAAGACCAAGGTTACCCAGGCGAATGCCACGAAATTGGGCATGTCCTATGCCAATTGCGAGGACTACCAGCGCCAGAACCAGGTGTTTAGCGGGCTCTCGTGCATCGCCTTTGTGGCGCTCACTTGGAGCGGGGAAGCAGAACCAAGGCAGGTGGCGGGCCAACTCGTCAGCGCGAACTATTTCGATGTTTTGGGTGTTCGACCAGCCTTGGGACGCTTTTTCCTTCCAGACGAAGACGCCAAACCGGGCGGGAACAACCTCGCCGTGATCAGCCATAGCCTGTGGAGCAACAAATTGGGTTCGGATCGAAACGTGATCGGCAAGACGCTGACCTTCAACGCTACCCCGTTTACCGTTATTGGAGTTGCTCCCCGAGGATTTAAAGGAACCTTCACCATAGGTCCGGCAGACGAAGTCTGGATTCCAGTCAGCATGTATGGGGAGGTGCTCGCGGGCTTTGACAAGGACAATTTCAGAGATCGCAGATATCTGAACGCAATCACCACAGCACGTCTCAAGCCCGGAGTGAGTCGGGAGCAAGCCGAAGCAGAGCTCACGACGATTGCGTCGCGGCTGGAACGCGAATATCCGAAAGAAAACGGTGGCCGAAGCATTGCGGTGTCTGCCCTGGCCGACGGGGCCGTTGGCATTAACCAGCACGATCAATTTGTGGTGGCGGGCGCTCTCATGATGGGAGTGGTCGGACTCATCCTTCTGATCGCCTGTGTGAATCTGGCGAATCTGCTGCTGGCACGAGGAGTACGTCGTGAACGCGAAATCTGCATTCGAGCCGCGGTCGGAGCGGACCGCCTGCGGCTGATTCGCCAGCTCTTAACCGAGAGCATGGCGTCGTCCCTGATCGGCGGCCTGGCCGGGTTACTGTTGGCGTTTGTGGGGGTGCGCCTATTGTGGGCGTACCGTCCGCCATTCATTCAAACAAACGACCTCGACCTTTCGCTCGATTCCCACGTGCTGCTGTTTACTTTTGGACTTGCGCTCCTGACGGGAGTTATTTTGGGTCTCGTGCCTGCCATCAAGGGTTCGAAAGCGGATCTGGCAAAAACCCTGAATGCGGGTAGCCGCAGCGGCAGCGTTACCTGGACGCGAGGCCCTCTACGCAGCATTCTCGTGATCTCCGAGGTGGCCCTTGCTCTCATCACACTTGTCGGAGCCGGGCTGTTCATTCGCAGCATGCAAAATGCCCAGAGAAGCGAAGTCGGTTTCGAATCGAAGCGCCTTCTTGTAATGGCGTTCGACCTGGGCTCTTTGCATTATGATGAGGCCCACGGGCAACAGTTTTACCGTGACTCCCTACAGCGCGTGACTGCCCTACCCATGGTCCAGGCAGCTGCGGTGGCCTCCAATCTCCCGTTGGGTGGCGGGCTGGGGCGTACGGTATTCCCGGAGGGAAAAGACGAGACCTCCGGCTATCAAGGCACGTTGACACAGCTCAACACCATCTCCCCTGGATTTTTCGATACGCTGCGGATTCCATTAAAGAAAGGCCGAGTCTTCAGCGATCTCGACCGAAAGGACACTCCTCCGGTCGCAATCATCAACGAAGCCATGGCGCGCCATTTTTGGCCGGACCAGGATCCCATTGGGAAGCGTTTCCACTTTTTCGGTGCTCCAAAACTGCTTGAGGTAGTTGGTCTTGTGGGCAATACGGTGATCAACCAGATTGGCGAAGATCCGCAGCCGCTGGCCTATCTGCCGCTAACTCAGGATTACGTTCCGGCAGCGACGATTCAGGTGCTTACGTCAGGGGATCCACGAGCGGTGGTTGCCACCGTCCGCCGCCAAATCCAATCTCTCGACCGCAATCTTGCAATCACCAACGTCCAGACCATCGAGGAGGTGCTGGACCAGGGACTGTGGGCGCCCCGCATGGCCGCAGGCTTGCTCACCCTGTTCGGCGCTGTGGCGCTTTTGCTCGCCGCGGTCGGTGTCTACGGCGTACTTTCCTATTCGGTTAGTCAGCAAACGCGTGAAATTGGTGTGCGTATGGCGCTGGGGGCAACCCCGGGCGAAGTCTTGTGCTGGGTCGTTGGCCAGGGGGTTCGCCTGGCCGCTGCCGGCTTGGTCATCGGTTTGATTGCGGGATTGGCCTTGATGCGCTTTGTAGCCAGCCTGTTATTCGGCATCAGCACCCACGATCCGATCACATTCGCCGCAGTCGCGTTAGTCCTGGCACTGGTGGCATTTCTGGCCTGTTATGTGCCAGCGCGAAGAGCCACCAAGGTGAGCCCCGTTGTGGCACTTCGGTACGAGTGACCTGGGTGCCTTCGCTCCGGATGCCAGCCAGTCGATCGCGTATATCACCACAGCCCAGCTGTGGCTTTGTCCCTTCCCAAAAACCAATTGGTGAAGGCCGGTTCGATGCGACCCGAATACACTCGGACCCGCGCTACGCGGATCTGCTGAGTAGGGTCGGACTACCGCAGCCGGAGTGATTGCAGGTCTATATCGAACCGCCGCCGTGGAATCCACCCGCAGTACCAATACAAGGCTCTTGGTTAGGGGTTACGTCATCCCTTCACGTAGGCGAGTTTCGCGGCTACTTTTCCATCGCGTACCGCAAGAACATCAACGCCGCGCAGGTGCCAGGGTTGGCCATTGCGCACCTTATGGTAGACCCACAGCACGGTCGCTCGATTTTCGCTAACGATCACTTCCTCGGCCTCAAAGTGTGCGTCAGCATTGCGCTCGAACCATGTACGCCAGAATTCGACCACTGCAGCTTTGCCCGCAATCCGACGGCCGTCCGGCGCGGGCGACGTGTCCTCGAATACCGTGTCATCCGTTAAAAGGGCCGCCAAACTGTCCGCATCATGCAGATTGAACACCTTATTGAAGCGGTCAATGGTCTTCCGCGTCGCCTGTTCCTGTAGAGCCGCGTTCTGTTCGAGCTTCATGGAGACCTCCTCAAGGGACAGAGTGCCGAATAGCAAGAGCGAGACGATCACTAGCGTGTGATTCAGGGCGCACATACGCATTGACGTCTGGCAGGCCTCAGTTTTACTACGTCGAACGTGTTTGACGCTAGAGGTTACAGCCCGAGGTCACCCCAAGGTGTCCATCTCTCGATCGCCCTACAATCTGTGCACGTCACCTACAAGCCGCAGCACGAAAGTAGCCGATGACATGCCGAGTCACGATCTAAGGTTTAGATTCTTCGAGAAGGACGACATCGGAGTCGGTATGGCCCCGCAAGATGCCGAGATTCTTGCCGTCCGGAGACCACTCGAAGGAAAGGATCTGTTCCGAGTCGAACTTGGTAATCGGATGCCCAGGGGAACCATCCATGGGCTGAATCCAGAGGTTGTCCACGCCATTCTCGCGCACCGGGTAAGCGACGGCTTTGCCATCGACGGTGAATTGCGGGCCGGCCGAGATCTGCGGATTGGGATCGAGCCGACGTGCCTCGCTAAGATTGTCGAGATTCAGCAAGACAATTTTCGGAGTGCCGGCTTCCATCTCATAATTCACGAGTTCGACCAGATAAGCTAAGGTCTTGCCATCGGGGGACAGTCCCATTCCCCGACCGGTGTGGAAGCCGTTAGCCACCGCGGAACCCTGGATTGACTCCGCCTTCGGCAACCCCTCCCCCGTACCCGTCAGAGGGACACGCCAAAGGTGCTTTACGTCGCGCAAGAAATAAACCCAATTCTGACTGCCTACGCATGCTGGCTTGCGGCCCCAGCCGTCGTTATCCCCGTCCGTCAACTGTGTGGGGTGAGAGCCGTCGGCATTCACGCGCCAAATACCGATCGCGTTCGTGCCCCCATGGTACGCCCAGGGGAAGACGATGTACGGTGTCCCGCACGCAGCAAAACTCAGTATCGCGGCTGCCGAATCGCTGACCAGCACAGTGGGATTCTTTCCCTGAACATCGGTCCGCACCAGGCGCGTGAAATCGGAGGTCAGCAAATTGCCGTCGGCCGTCCAATTGAAACTGCCGATGCTTTCTCCGTTTACCAAAAGGGGACTTGCTACCGGATTGCTGCTGCCCTCTCCCGGCAATACAAAGAGGTTGGTGACCGCCTTTTGTTGAACCGTCGCTAAAGTCTTGCCGTCGCCGGAGAACGCGAGCGTTGAATAGCTGTTGGTATCCCGGGAAATCGGACGGACCTGGCCATCCGACAGCGCGACGAAGCCGATTTGAGAGCGGCCGAGGTTAGGGCCTTTCTGCACATAGGTAACAAACAGACCATCGCCGCTAGTGGACCACCGCAAGGTAGAAATGTATTTGTCGGCGAAGCTACGAGTCTCGACGGCTCCGCTCTTCAGGTCGAACTCAGTGATTCCGCCAAAGGCGCCGGCCGGAACATTAGGATAGGCGATCTTTTTCCCGTCGGGAGACCAAGCCAACCAGCGCGGGAGGTAGTTCAAGGGCTCTATATAGAGCACCTTCTCATCACTGCCGTCCAGATTTGCACTGAGCAGCCGATACTTGCCCGTCTCCGGATCATTGGCGCGGATATAGGCCATGCGTGCGCCGTCAGGAGAGAAGGTGAAAGCGCTATCCACATCGCGCGCTACGATCTGCGGAGTTCCCCCCAATACCGGGGAACGATAAATACTAAAATTGCTGTTAATGGCGTTCTCGGCTTTGCGAAAGTAAGCGTAATTTCCATCGGGAGAGAAACCAACATTTGGAATGGTAGGTGAGGGCGGACCGATTTGCGTGTCGCTCGCGGTTGCGATGTTACGCAACCATAAACTGTTCAGGCCCTTTTCCTCGATGACCGTGAGCAAGTACTTCCCGTCAGAAGAGATGGCGGTGGCAACCGCTGTGCCGGAGCTTGTGATCTGTGCAATGTTGAAGTTCTGAAAGGGAGGGGGCACAGTGCGGCGAAGCATAAAGTAAGCGCCGAAACCGGCCGCAGCCAGCACGGCAAGAGCCGCGAGCGCCCCTCCCACTAGTCCGATCTTATGTTCTCTTACGACAGCGGTCGAACTTCTGGCCTGCGCGGCCTGTGCTGAAGCGCTCCCGACCGTCGCTCCTCCAGTGGCTGAAGAAATAGAGGATTCGGTCTGCCCAACCGCGCTCGTACTCGAACCTCCGAAGGCGGCGGCAGGAGGTTCGCTGGTCGTAGCAGCACGGCCAGAGTCGGTCTCGCGTTTGAGACGTTTGAGATCGGCGCGCATATCGGCAGCGTGCTGGTAACGCAAGTCGCGATCCTTTTCCAAAGCTTTGCTGATGATTCGATCAAGTTCGGCCGGCAGATCAGGATTGATTCGCACCCCAGCGACCGGCGTGCGATCCAGAATCTCGCGCTGGATTACCCCTGAGCTCTCGCCGCGAAATGGCAGCATGCCGGTGGCCATCTCGTAAAGCACGGCTCCGAAAGAGAACAAGTCCGTTCGAGCATCTAACTCCTTTGCCCGCACTTGCTCGGGCGACATGTAAGCCACCGTGCCCAGAGCCGTTCCCGGACTAGTCAAGTGCGTTTCGACCGCCTGGGTTACGCTTGCTTCGAGCGCGGTCTTGGCCTGGGTCGCGGTAACCTTGGCCAGCCCAAAGTCGAGAATCTTGGCATGTCCGCGCTTGGTTACGAAGATGTTGGCGGGCTTGATGTCGCGGTGGACAATGCCCTGGGAATGTGCCGCGTCCAGTCCATCGGCCACTTCGATGGCTAGGGAGAGCACGGTTTCGCCATCGAGCGGCCTCCCCGCAATCAGATGCTTCAGAGTCACGCCATCGAGAAACTCCATGGCAATGAACGCCTGGCCGTCCTGCTCGCCCATGTCGTAAATGGTGCAAATATTCGGATGGTTCAGTGCGGACGCTGCCTGAGCTTCCCGCTGAAATCGGCTGAGAGCTTGCGGGTCACGGGCGAGTTCCTCAGGCAAGAACTTGAGAGCGACGAAACGATGCAGGCGCGTATCCTCGGCCTTGTAGACGACACCCATGCCGCCTCCCCCAAGCTTTTCGAGAATGCGGTAGTGCGAAATGGTTTGGCCGATCATCGAAAAGATGCCCTGCTGTCGAGTCGTCCCATGTTACGAACGCAGCAACTCGCAGTCAATTCTCCATCTAGTCTTCGAACTGGCCAGCCGCGGTGCCATCCCTGAAGCGGGAAGAGAAGGGAAGTGGCGGTTTTCTCAATCGCTCTCACGCTAAGAGGACAACCCTCAGCCTACCAGGCCGCGTATCGATTCCGCCCCGGTCGTTCGGGGAGCAGTTTGATCAGCACAATCCCTGCCACAAATCCTCCCACATGCGCCCAAAAAGCGATCCCGCCGGTGGTTTGACCGGTTTCAACGATCGCCGTCGACGCTCCGCTCAGAAACTGCACCAGGAACCAGTACCCCAGCACGATCCACGCCGGCAGCCACCAAAACGTAAAGAAGATGATCAAGGGGACAATCGTCAACACGCGGGCTCGGGGATACAGCACGAAGTAGGCCCCCATCACCCCGGCAATCGCCCCGCTGGCTCCGATGCTAGGAACCCTCGACGCCACATTGGACAGGATGTGGGTGATGGCCCCAGCATATCCACAGACCAGATAGAACACCAGATAAAGAAAGTGACCAACACGGTCTTCAATATTGTCGCCAAAAATCCACAACACCCACATGTTCCCGATGATGTGCAGCCAGGAGGCATGCAGGAACATCGAGGTCAGGATGGTGAGCGAGAGTTCGGGCAGGGAAGCGCGCGAGCTGCCGCTGAGAGCGAGCTCAAAGCGATGCGGTACAACCCCAAATTCATACATCAAGCCGTTCAGGGCGCGGTGGCTCTGCCAACCCACCGACAACTCGAATAGGAACACGACCGTATTCAGCGCGATAATGAAATAGGTTACAAACGGCGTGCTGTAACGGGGCGTATCATCACGAATCGGAATCATGCGCAGCCCTTCAGATTTGGTAACGTGGAAGGCACGGCTTTCGCCATCCCCGAACCGGAGGCCAGGACTTTAGTGCTTGCGGATCAGATCGGTTCCGAGACTGCCAAATTGAAATTGGAGCAAGTACCAACTTATCAGATGTCGCTGAACGGAGTCCTGATCGTTGATAAACCCGCGGGTTTGACCTCCCACGATGTCGTCAACCGTGTGCGTCGAATTCTCCGTACTAGAGCTGTGGGTCATCTTGGCACACTCGATCCCATGGCCACCGGTGTCTTGCCGTTGGTGGTCGGTAACTTGACCCGCCTCGCTCAGTTTTACACTTCGGCAGAAAAGGGCTACGAAGGCATAATCCGTTTCGGTTTTGCCACCGATACCTACGACCGAGACGGCAAGCCCACAAGCCTACCGCAGACTGTTGCCTTCTCCTTGGATACACTCCGCGAATGGGCAGCCCGGTTTCGCGGAGTCATCGAACAGGACCCGCCACCGTTCTCCGCGAAGAAGGTTGATGGCGTACCCGCCTATAAACTGGCACGCAAGCAAAAAGAGTTCACTCTCAGGCGAGTACAGGTCGAGGTTAAGGAATTCGAGATTCTTGGGTTAGAGGGCCAGCGGGCTGGTTTTCGCGCCCGGGTGGGCTCAGGAACCTATATGCGGTCTGTGGCTCACGACCTCGGTCAACAGGCGGGATGCGGTGCTCATCTTGAGTCGCTACGACGCACTACCGTGGCGGAATTCAATCTCGCCCAGGCCCATACCCTAGAAGAGCTGGAAGCCGCGGCCAGGCGGGGTTCGGCGCGAGACCTCTGTGTTTCTCCGCGAGAGATACTCCCGGCCTTGCCCTTCGTGACGGCCAATGAAGAAACCCTGGTGCGAATTCGCAGCGGCCGTAGTGTGAATCTCCCGGAATTGTCTCGTGCCAAGCAGGTGAAGATTTTTGACGGGAAAAGGGAACTGGTTGCCATCGCGACCCGCGTGGCGGGGACATTATTTCACCCAAAAATTGTGCTGGCTGGGGAGCCGTCTGTGCCGGCAACCAAACCTTCTAAACCGGACCAAGCGAACCGGGGACAAAAAGAGCAAAGAGACCACTGAGGCACTTCGAAGGCGTACCCCCGAGGATCTGCCTGGCTTCGGACCTAGGACCTTTCCACCAGGTCGGTGCCGGCTACGACCAGCGCACAAAGAACCACACCAGCGACGCCAACAGAGAATAAAAAATTGCGCACGGGAGATGAAAAAACCACGCCGCTTTGCGGTCCTCAACGTAGATCCAATAGTGCATGTTGAGCACCACGCAAGTCGCAAAAAGAGATATCGCGGTCCATGCCGCCAAGTCAATCTTCATGAGGAATGTTGAATACCACAGTTATGTCACACTAGAAATGGGCTCAGATGTCGTACGAACCCACTTACGGCCTTCGTGCCCGAGGACTTGTTGTCCGATGTCGATGCCAAAGTCGGGCCTCCGGTCGCAGCGCTTTTCGAGCCGAGGTAATCCGGGATGCGCGAAAAGACATGCGGCTGGAGTGCAAAAGAGGTAAGAGCGGCGAACGCGACTCCGGGTCTATGCAGAGCGAACATCCCTTGTTTTGTTAAACCGTTACTTTAATAACATTCCGGGTGGATAAAAGCGGCCTTTTGCGCTAATGTGGACTCAACGTTGCTTTGGGGAGGTGGTATGAAAATCGGAACGATTGCAACTCAAGCGGTTCTCCTGAGCGCGCTCTCTGGCCTCGGCCATGCGGACTTCCAATACAGCCAGCAGTCAAAAATGACGGGCGGAGCTTTGCTGCAAATGACGCAAACGCTCGGCAAATTCAGCAAGAACATGCGTCAGGCCAACGAGCCCCAGACCAGCACGACCATGGTCAAAGGCAATCGGATGCGAAAGGAACATTCCAACGGTACGGTGGAAATCATCGACTTGGACGGCCGGCGTTTCATCAACATCGATTCCACGAAGAAGCAGTATTCCATAATGACCTTCGACGACTTCAAGGCCGCCATGCAGCGCGCCCAGGAACAGGCCAAGCAGGCGCAGCAGCAGCAAATGGCCAAGAACCCCCAGGCGCAGAACGTGAAAATCACTCCCAAGTTCGATGCGCAAGTGACCGGCGCCACGCGGGACATCCTCGGCGTCACCGCCAACGAAACGAAGATGAAGATGGAAATGGAAATCCAGGGCACGGACCCGCAAACCCAGCAAACGCAGAGCGGCTCCTATGTGGTCACTTCGGATGCTTGGATGGCGCCGTCGGTCCCGGGTTATGACGAGGTGCGAGATTTTCAGGTAAAGCTGGCGAAGGAGCTCGACTGGCTTCCGGGTACGATGGGCGGCATGATGGGAATGAACATGGGGAATCCGCAAATGGGTTCCGCCATGGAAGAATTCCGGAAGAATGCGGCCACGCTCAAGGGGATGCCCATGGCCGAGACCGTCAGCATGGGGATGGCGGGAAGTGCCCAGCAAGATCAGAACCCACCCAGCAAACCTCCGGAAAATCCTCCGCCGGAGCCCACGCAGAATACTTCCGTTCCGACCAGCCCCTCGGCAGCGATCGGGCAAGTCTTCGGCGGGTGGAAAAAGAAAAAGCAACAAGACCAACAACAGCAGCCGTCGTCCCAGAACACGTCGGCACCCCCCGGGCAGCCCGGTGCCTTGTTGGAGATGACCATGGAAGTCACTTCGTTTTCGAAGGCCTCACTCGATAGCGGGCTGTTCGATGTGCCGGCGGGCTACACCCTAGTACAGAGGAACCCCGATGAGGCATTGGGCGGCAAGCAGGCGCCACAGCAATAATATCGGGAAACGTTCCGGTTAATTGAAGGTGAAGGCCGTGGATGTCTCCGAGGGATAAGGCCCGGCAGTAGTAATGTCCGATAATGGGGCTTATGTAAAACTCAGGAATCGGCCCTACGCCACCAGCAGATCTTTCTCACAATCTCAGATCGCTTTCCTTGCGTTGGTTGCGATTCAAAATTGCTGTGCCGCACGAAGTGGTCACGCGCTGGTCGCCCTTGGTGGAGCTAGGCGGCGACGGCCGAAAGAACCTGGGCACGGCGCTTAAGCGGCCGATCCCCTGCGTCGGGTTCGACCACGAATCTCCGGCTCACGGAACGGTCAGGCTTGCGGTTCCAGTGACGGGTCCGCGAGATGAACTAGCGGTTGCCGTGATGTTCGTTGTACCCAACCCAACCACCGTGGCCAGACCGGCGGAGTCCACCGCGGCAACGGTGATTTCGCTGGAGGCCCAGGTCACTTGCTTGGTGAGGTCCTGGGTCGTCGTAGGGTGGCTGCCGTGAGTGTAAATGCCCGTCGCCGTGAACTGGACCGTGGCTCCCACGGCAGCGTCCGGGCTTGAAGGGGTTACCTGGATTTCGCTCAGCGTGCTGGGTGCGCTGCAACCAGCCCCCAAGAGAGCCAAGGCAAGCGCAAAACATGCAATCACTTTCATGAAGTCACTCGGGGCAAAGAGAAGTACGCGACCATTTGAATGGGCGTCTACTCAACCTGCGAACCCAGCCCCAAGCTGATGAGTGTCGGGAATTTTACACCTAAACGACTTCTCTAGGGCAAATAAAAGTTGCCGCGTCGCGTGTCCTTCGAGTCGACTCACGACGGCCCCCGCGACAGACTGAGACACCTCTTTTGTTGTCTGCATTAGCTCGTCAGATTGTAGATCAAGCCGTAGGGATCCTTGACGTAGCATCTCGAAAAATTCGGCTCGTCCTTAATGATCTCGCAACCACTCTTAACGAGCCGCAGCTTGGCTTCTTCTGCACTGTCCACGGTTACCTCTAAAACCGGTCCTAGCGCTGGTCCCGGCTCGATAAATAAATTGATGTGCTTGCCGTGCAGACCAATCATCTTGGGATTATCGTCGGTGATCTTGAATCCAAGCTGATCTACGTAGAAGCGCGCAGCTTTTAGCAACTCCAGTAAGGTGTGCATCGCACAGGAGTATCTGACCGTCGTGAAACCACTTACTATTTACTATTTTCGGCTCTGAGCAGGAATCTGTAAGCCATGCTGATTTCATGGGCATTTTGATTTTGTCGGAATCTGGGTACACTCGGCAGCATGCGAGAAACCGATTGGACCAGGGTCTTAGGGTGGCCAGGGTATCGGGTCTACCAGCACGA
>DASPTQ010000166.1:0-109549 GCA_035623335.1 Terriglobales bacterium | reverse complement strand
CACTCTAACGAGGTATTGAAATGGCAATCTGGAGACAACGAAGTGAATGACCCGATTCCACACGACGTAGATTCCGAGCAAGACGTAGATGACTTGCTCACTACCATCCGCGCCCGGGGCCTGGACGTGGTTGAAGGGCCGGATCTGCTGCTTCATGCAGCTATGGAGCAAAGGCTTGAGGAAGCAGCAGAGGACATCGACCTCAACCCATCGCCTGGTGCCCAGGAGGCGGACAACGACCCAGTGCGCGTTTACCTACGCGAGATGGGTGCCTCGCCTCTGCTCACCCGCGAAGGGGAGGTGGACCTTGCCAAGCGCATCGAGCGCGGACAACTCCGCACGTTGAAGGCCCTCTCACGCTCACCCATTGTGATCCGCGAAGTTTTGGCGATGGGCGTGGATCTGAAATGCGGGCGGCGGTCCATTAAAGAAATAGTCGTCTTCAATGAGGAAGAAATCAGCAAGGAGATTCTTCAGGACCGTGTCAAAGAGGTTGCGCGGCGCATCGATCAGGTGCACAGGCATTACACAGCAGCCCTCCGACTGGCGCCACAGATGGCAGCCGTCCCGGCGGATAAGAAGGCACGCGAATACCGTCGCTGCCGGGGTCGACTGAGTCGCGAGATTGTTCGCACTTCGCTCATCATTCGCAACCTAGGTCTTACCAATTCGGAGCGCAAGTGCCTTGCCGACCAGGTAAACAAAACGGTCGAAATCATGCGCTCGCTGGACCGCCAGATCAGTGACCTCGAAAAGAAGATTACGAGCACACGCACCGAGGAACTAAAGAAAAACTACCGCACCAGGCAGCGACAGCATCGCGCCGACCTGAGGCGACTGGAAAACGAAGCTGGCATGACGTTCCAGGAGTTGCAGCGCACGCAGCGTCGAATCATCCAAGGTGAGATGGAGGCGGAGCAGGCAAAGCACGAGCTTGTCGAAGCGAATCTGCGCCTCGTGGTCTCCATCGCTAAGAAGTATGGCAATCGCGGGCTTCAGTTCCTCGACTTGATCCAGGAGGGAAACGTCGGCCTGATGAAAGCAGTGGACAAGTTCGACTACCGTCGCGGCTACAAATTTTCCACCTATGCCACCTGGTGGATTCGACAGGCAGTTAGCCGAGCCATTGCCGATCAGGCGCGTACGATCCGGCTCCCGGTACATATGATCGAAATCGTCAACAAGCTGGTTCGCACCACGCGGCAACTGGTCCAGTCGCTGGGCCGCGAACCTACCTCGGCAGAGATTGCGCAGCAGATGGACATTCCTGAGGCCAAAGTGCGCAAGGTTCGCAAAATCATGAGAGTTCCGATCTCGCTGGAGACGCCCATCGGCGAAGAGGAGGATTCGCACCTCTGCGACCTCATCGAAGACCGCACCCAGATTTCGCCCGCTGAGGCTGTCATGAGCGCGAACGTGCAAGAGCGGACCGCTCAGGTGCTGCGTACCCTCAGTCCGAGGGAAGAAAAAATCATACGTATGCGGTTTGGTATCGAGGATGGCTCGGAGCACACACTGGAGGAGGTCGGTCGAGCGTTCTCGGTTACGCGCGAACGCATTCGCCAGATCGAAGCCAAGGCTCTGCGCAAGCTGCGCCATCCCTCGCGGTGCGGTGAACTCAAGTCCTTCTTCGACGACGTGCGTGAATAAGGAAGCTGTGTGCACCCCCAACCATTCGACGGACAGGAGCTATCCTGCCTTGGCGTGGAGCGCCTGGCGGGTAGCTTCGAGGGTGTTGATGAGCGACTCCCTGGGGAGCTTTTCGATGATTGGTTCAATGGCCCATCCCAGTCCAAATGGCACGTCACGCGTCAGCGAGATAGCTCGGCATTCAACGACTACACCGGCATCATGCTCCTCGAATCGCCAATAAGAATACAGGCGCCATAAGAATCCGTAACCGGTGTCAGGCTGCAAGACTCGCTCTTCCCGGCTTCCGGCATTTTCCACTTCTGCAATCCTGGTTGTGTAGGAGCGGCATACCCATCGCGTTTGGTCCACGGGGCAATAATGCACTTCATGATCGGTATCGAGGACAACAGTGATGATTTTCTTTTTTAGAAGCCGCAGATAGACTTGGAAATCGTTACCGTCACGGCTGATGAGTTTCGAGTCAATTACCTCAGGTTTGTACGTGTTCTTGTGCTTATCGTATTCCTGCATCACTGCAAGTATCTCTTGGATGTTCGAATCAGGAATCAACGCAGCAGCGATCCAGTCGTGGATTAGACCCTTCGGAACTTTGACAGGCCCTTCGCCAGCCCAAAATTGCGCCACCACTTGCCCCTGATCGACGACCTGAGCTCGCTCTGGCGCCTGCTGAGACCAGAGGAATGATCCGCTCCCGTGCAAAGTCTGCTCCATCTCCGTTTCAGCATTGCGAATGTAAGCATCAAACGCTTCCAAGGTCTTCGGGTTCAATTGCACAGGTTTTACAGTGAGCACCATTAGCTCGGACCTTTTGTAAATCGTGATCCGTACACATCTCATTGTCAACGTCGGATCTAAGGTTTCCGGGTGGAAACCTGGGAAAAACCATCATTGTGGAAGATTGGGTTCTCACGTACAGTGGGACAACTGTCCAATGAGAAGAACCCACGTTGTAGCAGAGGATGGCGGTTCCCCTATCCGTACTCAGGAGTATCAGGAAGCTGACGTTCCTATTTTGGGCGAGGTGCTGTTTGCGGCCGAGTTGATTCTGCTGCATGCCGCGCCCTTGTATTACGGTCTGGGAATACCGCACGGCGACGGTGCCGCGGTGATTCTCATCCCTGCTTTCCTTTGCCCTGATGCTTATTTGACACCCTTGCATCAATGGCTGGCGAGAATAGGATACAAACCGTTCTTTTCAGGCATTGGTTTCAACACCGAGTGCCCGAATCTCCTGATCAAACGGCAACTGAACGCGACCATCGAGAAGGCGTTGGCCATGTCGGGGCGCAAAGTCCATCTGATCGGTCATAGTCTGGGAGGCATTATCGCGCGCGCCATAGCCGCGCAACGGCCATCAGATGTCGCTTCGGTTATCACCTTGGGTGCGCCATTTCGCGGTACAGTGGCCCATCGCAGCATTTTGTACGCGGCTGAGATGGTTCGACGCCGCATCCGTGCAAAACACGGCAGCGGCGTGCTTCCGGACTGCTACACGGGGCACTGCACTTGCGATTTCCTGAATTCTTTGCGGCACGCGATGCCCGCGTCGGTAGCAGAAACCGCTGTGTACAGCGAGGGCGATGGAGTAGTTGACTGGCGGTATTGCAAGACAGACCGCCCCGAATCGGACTTCTCAGTGTCCGGAACGCATGTCGGACTTGCATTCAATCCTTCCGTCTACGCCATCGTTGCTGAGCGTCTGGCTGAGGCAGAGTACGAGGGAGCCAGGCGAAAGGCAACAAGCGAACGTGACTAAGGGCAGCTACCCCAAACCCAGGTTCGCATATTCAAAGAGCAGTTGGGAGCAGCATTTCGAGTTTGCCCACGACCAGTCTCATCCGTGAGGATCGGGCGAGGGGAGGATGGGAGTCTTGGTTTCCTTCAGCGCCTTCGATTCCCGCTCTTCCAATTCCGCTTGGCGCTGTTGGGTAGCTTTTATGGGATCTGTTCCCGGCAGCAGATCGGTTTTTTCAACGAAGTAGCGCCAGCCCTCATGCCGATCTGAGGAGTCTTGAGAATCCTCAAATTTCTTCAATTCTGATTCTGCGTTATGTCTGCCCCTGACAACAGCAAGCACTCCGGCGGACCGGTAGGTCCGAATGTTGTAGCAGATGATGGCGTAGGAAGACGTGAGGTCGTCGCGTGTCAGAGAGAGCCCATTTCGTTGCGTGCCGAGAAATGATCGAGGGATAGTTGACGAGTTTGCAATTCACATCCTGTGTCGCCGATGATCTCTGCGCCCCGGATCGCGCACTGGATCTCGATGAAGCTTCGGGCGAGCTTCGTTCACGCTCATCGGACGACCGTTAAGCATCGTTCCATGCAGTGCAGAAATAGCGCCTTGGGCTTCCGTCGCTTGCGTCATCTCCACGAAGGCGATGCCGCGGGGTTCGCCCGTATCCCTGTCCTTGACGATGGTGATGGTTTCGACGGTTCCCTGGGCTGCAAAAACTTCCCGCAGTTGCTGCTCCGTCACCGTGATATCCAGGTTCCCGACAAAAATGTTAGTCACGAGTTCATTCTCTTCTTGATCTTCCCGAAATCTCGCAATCAGGAACGAAGGCGAAATTTCAAAAGGCGATCTCGACGCAATCGCCTTTCGGAAGGAAGTCGCGCACTCAGAGAGGCCGTACATTCTCAGCCTGCCAGCCCTTCGGGCCTTTGACCACGTCGAATTGCACGCCTTGGCCCTCTTGCAGGCTCCTGAAACCACCAGCTTGAATTGCCGAGAAGTGCACAAAAACATCTTCGCCCGACTGCCGGCTGATGAATCCGTACCCCTTGGCATCGTTGAACCACTTTACTGTTCCTTGTTCCATGTTTATATCGCTTTCCTTCGTGTATTTACGCTGGAGGGAGTCGGAAGACACCTGTGCAGGTCACTGGCTGTTGAGAAGAGAACTGCTCACGACCGATTCGGTCTAACGCACTGTTGATCCTACGCTGCCTGCGCACGACGCGCAAGCCGATTCGACTTGAACACTTGAACTACGATGGTCACAGATTGACTTGCTTTGATGTTTCGCGGGATCAGATCTTCTAATTCAGCACACCTTTCCATCAGGCGAAAGGACAGTTCCATTAGACGGGCAGCAGTCGGTCACAATTCGCTGAGTTTAGTGGGTAGCTTTTCCAATTTGTTTGGTCTGAGTCACTGCATTCATGATTCACACCAGGCTGCAAAAACGAAGCTCTGGGCCCCGGTTGCAAAAGCAGATTGGATATACTAGATATACTTGACCTCGAAGACACGCCAAAGCACCTTGCGCCTTCGCGATTGGAGATCGAGAGGCGTAATCCTTACATCGGTCGTCTCTGTCCGCGGTATTCCACCTTGCCTTTAATCGGGTCCGCGCGATCGAGTAGATCGTGCAGATCCAAAAGCTGGCTAACCCTTCTCCTGTGTCAGGAGTTCTACATGTCTGCACGCAATGGCGACAAGTCCAGATTTAACCGGGAACGCAAACAGAAGATCGCCCGACGGAAGCGCACCCACGAACTGCTGGAGCGCGCCGCAAAGGAACGTAAGTCAGCGGATACCACAGTCCGCGCACAGCCAAGGTCGGTGTCGGTATGAATACTCCGCTGCTGTCTTTGCCGGTCTCCGCAAGAGGGCGAATCCTTAGAGAATGCGCTCCGTCGATTCAAACGCAAGGTTCAGACGGAAGACATCATTAAAGAAGTGAAACGTCACTCGTACTACTTGAAATCTGGCAAAAAACGCCGGGTGAAACAGGCCTTGGCACGAAAGCGTGCACGGAAAAAGACTCGCAAAGAAGGTTCCTTTGCGAAGAACTCGCATCGGAATAATGCATGATTCCGTCGAGTAACTTTATTCCGTCGAGTAACTTTACGCTGACGCCCCGGCAACCAGACTTGCACGCTAGACAAATACCTCTCCCGGCAAAGCGGTCAGAGTCCGCGAGGCTAGCGTGTTTTGAATCATTCGCCGCGATGGCCCCGCCAACGCCGTGTCAGGCTGCCGACGTTCCATCTTTAGCTTGAGAGTGCGTTCGATCTGGCGCAGTTCCAGTACTTCGGCTCCTGCCGCCAGGGTCGAGGCGCGCCCTCGGAGCCCTGCTCTGCCAGTCCTGCCGACTCGATGGATAAAGTCCTCCGCCATCTTGGGTACATCGTAGTTAATGACATGGGCTACGTCATCCACGTGCAGACCGCGGGATGCGATATCGGTTGCCACCAGCACCTGGAAACGGCCTTCCTGAAACCCGCTCAAGGCTCCGTTGCGCTGCGATTGCGAGCGATCGCCATGAATCATAGCGGCCGTAAAACCGTCGCGGACAAGTTCTTTCGCGAGCCGCTCGGTGCCTCGCTTGGTGCGGGTGAAAACTAGAGTTTGCCCCGTCTCTGCATAAAGCAGTTGACGGAGAACATCGAGTTTCTCTCCCGGCCGCACTTCGTAGGCCCTGAGTTGCACGCTTTCGGCAGGCTTGAGCACCGAGCCTAGAGCGACCCGAACCGGATCGTGCATATAGTCATTGATAAGGCCGGCAACGGACTGCTCCATTGTGGCCGAGAAACACAACGTCTGTCGCCGCTTGGGTAGCGTCGACAAAATCCGCCGGATCGCTGGCAAGAATCCCATGTCCAGCATGCGATCCGCTTCGTCGAGTACGAGCATTCTGACCTGGCGCAAGTCAGCGAAGTTGCGCGTGACAAGATCCTGCAGCCGTCCGGGAGTGGCAATCACCAGGCCCGGCCCAGCCCGGAGACTCTGGATTTGCGCCTTCTCGGAGACACCGCCGATGACGAGCGCAGCCTTGGGCATAGTCTTTGAGCGCAGTTGCTCGTATTGCTCGTGGACCTGCATCGCGAGTTCCCGCGTTGGCAGCAGCACGAGAGCGACCGTGTGACGCGCTGATTCCCGGTTCAGGGTCTCAATGACGGGAATGAGAAACGCCAGTGTCTTGCCAGTTCCCGTGTCGGCAGTCCCGATGACATCGCGACCCTCGAGAGCACGGGGTGTCGCACGTTCTTGGATAGGTGTGAGGTTGATGAATTGAGCTGCCGCTAGTTTCTGCTGTAGCGCAGAACACAGGGGCAGTTCCGAAAATGTGGTCATTCGACTTTGTTTCTTTCTGGAGGGGCTAGATGTCGCGCACACTCTGACACGCGTCGAGGGCCGCGAGCCGCTCACATTTGTTTTTGGATTTCACGCAAATAAACGGCGGGCAAGAAAGGCGGAGATAAATCTGGTCTAAGAAGCGACCACCGCGTGACGAGCAAACCGTGGCAAAAGCGTCTTGTTTAGTATAACAGAACTGGATTTCGTCCCTGAGGGAGATTCGGAAACTGGCAGTGGTGCAGTTTGAAATCCACAAGCGTTGGCCAGTCTTGCCTGCCTGTGTCATGCTGTGGGCATGGCAGAGAAGCGCACCAAACTCGAGAAATCACAGCGCCAAGCCGATCAACTGGAAAAGCGAGCAGACACCCGCCCCGAGCAAACGCCCCAACAGGGCACTCGCCGTGAGAACAGAAGCCAGGCCGCTCCGGATCGCAAGACGAATCAGTGAGTAAGCAAGGATATTGCCTTTCTAAGGAGAGCCGCAACCCCAAGCTGCTCGAACAGGCGGCGAACTTGTGGGCACCAACGAGCAACAGCTAAATGAAATGGTCCTTCGCATGAGAGAGAAGGGCAGAAAGCTACGGGCCATTCGGGTTTGCATGGATTAAGACGAGTGATGGACATGTACAGCGCTTTCGCGCAGGTGACATCTTTGAAAGTGCTCGACGTCGCTCCTTCTAAAGGGCACATCACATGGGTAGGCGACGAGCCTTTTGTCGTGCTTTTCTCTGATCACCCTTAGGTCCGTCGAGGCTTCGGCAGTGTCGCGCTATTCAGAAGGGAACTCTGTGCCGTAACAGACAATTGGGCTCAACCCCGGTGGGATTATGTTTGTCTCGTTCAAGCTCCGCAATGGCGAATGGCAGCAGAATGGTCGACTCTTCAACGGCTACGACCAAGATGCATTGCGAGAGTTGCTCAAGAACCAGCCTTCTTTGAGCCTCTGTTCCAAGTTGGACTTCGGATAATGTTAGGTCAGAGCGCAAACATGAGAAATGGTTGAATGCCGTGGTACAACGGACCTGATCGACTTTCGTAAGAAGCCAGTGGCGCGTGGCTTTGCTTCACTGCAGCCGTGCGTACTCGGCTTTGGCTTGTTTCAAGACGGGGATGTCGGGGTCGGCGTCTTTCCAGAGGGTGAGGAAGTCTTGGTAGGCAGGTTTGGCCTTTACCGTGTCGCCTTGTATGGCATAGGCTCGACCAAGTTGAAGGTGAGCAAGGGAATACAGGGGAGAATTAACCAGCATGGAGTGATGGTCAAGCATTTTCTGAAATTCCGCAGCGGCCTCTCGGCCTTTGTGAAGTTGGAGGTACGCTTGCCCGCGAATGTATGCAGGATAGAGAAGACCGCCGGGACCCACCTGCGGCGGGGGAAATCCCAGCTCATAAGTTGTGGCAGCTTGCAGAATGGTTAAGGCTTGTGATGGATTGCCATCGTGGATTGCGAGATAGCCACGGACACAAGGCAACCAGTAACCGTTGAGTGCCGTGTTTAAGGGGAATTGTTTTTCAAGTTCATCGACCAACGCCTGAGCATGCTTTGTGTCTTGAGCGCGGGAAAGAGCTAGGGCGGCAAGAATTTGACCTTCACGCGCGGACGCAAGTCCAAGCCCCGCCTTGACCATCTCTCGTGCACGTTCCGGATAGCCGAACTCTGCATCTGTGAGCGCAGCGTAGAATTGCCAGAGCGCCGCAGTCTCCTTCTGGTCCGCATGAAGTGCGAACGCAGAGGCTTGGCGCAAGAAATCTCTTGCCTTAGACCAGCGTCCGTGGAAGGCTTCGGTATCTGATTGGGCGGCAAGCAGCACGTCTTCGGCACCTGGCTTGCCCATAGCCAAGGCCACCTGCTGTTTCATATCCTCGGGCTTGCCGCGGAGAAAAGCGATCAAGTACATATCATCGTGCAAGAAAGATAGGTCGAGGCTCCGATCTATGGCTTGGCGATAGATGGACTGGGCCTCGTCGAGCCGATTGAGAGCGATATAATCCTCCATTAGATTAGAATAATTTACGGACTCGTCGGGATTCAGCTGAATCGCTTGCTGTTGTTGGGTGGCTCCCTTCTCGTACTGGCCGAGATGCTCAAACATCAATCCGGCTATTGTATGGGCGAAGTAATCGCGCGGATAAGCCTGCGCCCAAAGTGCGGCTGTCTCACCGGCCTTCTCGAATTCCCCTGTCACGAAAGCATAGTAACTGGTGGTGATGTTGAACCTCTCGCGCTCGCCAACGCGGTCTCGAAATTCATAGGCCTTGCGAAGATACTCGATGCCTAAACCCGGTTCGACCAGATCTGTGACATAGACAGTACCGAGGGCGTTATAGGCGGAGGCAAAACTTGGGTCAAGTTCGATAGCACGCTTGAACAGAGGGATGGCCTCGAAATCGCCTTTCCCCAGGATCTTGTTGGCTAGGCTGAACGCCTTAAGGGCCTCCAACGAGGAAGTGGTGGCTTCGAGGAGAGGAGCATTGTATTTCTGGACGGAACTGAGAGATTCACCGAGTTTAGGGCGCAGACTGTGTGTCAACTGATCCAGCACTCTCAGGACATCTTCTTTCTTCGGTGCCTGAGCTTGCTCTTGAGCAAGCTTGTCTCCCGTTGCGCAATTAACGGCCTTGATCCCCACAACGTACTCGCTACCAAGATTCGAGATTGATCCAGAAAGTAAAGCCGTACTCGAGGTGCGCTGGCAGATTTCGCTAGCTACGTCCTGGGTAAGACGTTGATCCGGCGGCCGACCCATGAGTTTCAGAGTCTCCTGTACCCTTTGATCGGACAAGATATTCAAGAAAGGGGATTGCTGCAGACCGATGGAGAGTGCCTGCTTCAGTGCGTCGTCAAAGACTGGGTCGCCCGTTGTGTTGGCGAAGTCGGCAAGCACGATGGTGTCTTTCTCGGTGAGTTTGGGTGTGCGGTGAGTGTATAAGTAGCTGCTCACCGCGAGTACAACGATGGCTAGCGCAACCGGAACAGTCACCTTCCAGTGGACTCCTAGGCGGTCCGTGGCTCTGACACTTGCCGCTGGCAAACGTGCCGACTCCGTGTCACGCTTCAACCGCTGTAGATCGGTGCGAATCTCGGAAGCATGCTGGTAACGCAGGTTGCGGTCTTTCTCCAACGCCTTGTTGACTATCTCTTCCAGCTTCGGCGGCACGTCGGGATTCAGACGAACCGCCAATGTTGGTGTCCCATCCAGAATGGCTTTGAAGATCACACCGGAACTCTCCCCACGAAACGGCAACATGCCCGTCGCCATCTCGTACAAAACCACCCCAAACGAGAACAAATCCGTCCGTGCGTCAAGTTCCTTGGCACGCACCTGCTCTGGCGACATGTAGGAAATCGTTCCCAAAGCAGAACCCGGACTGGTTAAGTTGTCGGCACTCGATTCGAGGGTCGGCTGCGACAACCCCATCGCCTTGGCTCCCACGGAAGCCACTTTCGCTAGTCCAAAGTCGAGGATTTTGGCATGTCCACGCGTTGTGACGAAGATGTTGGCGGGCTTGATATCCCTATGGACGATACCAGCGGCGTGAGCGGCATCCAGTGCGTCGGCAATCTCAATGCCCAGATCGAGCACGGTCTCGATCTCCATCGGCTTGCCGCCAATGCAGTGCTTCAATGTCACGCCATCGAGAAATTCCATGGCTATGAACGCTAGCCCGCTCTGCTCGTCGATCTCGTAAATCGTGCATATATTCGGATGATTCAAAGCGGAGGCTGCTTTGGCTTCACGCCGGAAGCGTTCCAAAGCATGCGGGTCATGGGCTACGTCATCGGGCAGAAACTTCAGAGCAACGAAGCGATTGAGCTTAATATCTTCGGCTTTGTAGACCACACCCATCCCGCCCCCGCCCAGTTTCTCGACGATGCGGTAGTGGGAGATGGTCTGCCCGATCATGCAGGGAATGCTAGGTCGTGTCACACGGCAAGTCAATCGAGTGGAGGGGGTGTCCCTTGTGCGGGAAGGTTCAACTAGGGGTCGAAATTTAATGCGGCTCCCGTGGGACGGAAGAAGATCTAAAGGGATGCGATTTTATAAAAATCAGATTTCCAAACTTTTCATCCCGGACACGAGCCCCATCCAATCGGCCAGAGTCGAAGCGATAAGCTTAGACACGAACGGGAAGATTCTCAGCGCAGTCTCACAAGTCCCCAAGGCCAAAACCAAGCTGCCAGGGCGACCACCAAGACCCAGAACCAAAACCACTGGCTGCGCGTTTTCTCCACGATAGCCAATTATGACTTCGACGCTCCAAGTGAATCAAGGAATCCTCAAGGGGAGGGCTTCATATTAGGGGCAGTAGGCAGTAGGCTGTATGCCCTTTCTGCAAATCGTTCGTTCCCAAGCTGACATACTTGTTGGTCATGGCCAATGGCCTAACAACCGCTGTAGAACAATGGGATTCATTCGAATCAGATTGCCCAGACAGAACACACGATAGTGTGATTGACTTCCAGAGGTAACACGCTTAGGGTGTCGGGAGGTGAAAGCAACGCTGCTAACCTGTTGATAATGCTGGTTAGCTGAGGGTTTCCCGTATACATGCTTTCGAGGCGCGCGCCTTCAGCCACTCGGCCATCTCTCCGCGACCTCTGCGAAATGCGTCTGGAAAGATTTTAGCAGCGCGAAAGCCTTGTCAGGTTGCGCTCGGCGGCGACGAACAGTGCCCTCCCTGTAATCGGTCCGGTTCGGGACATAATTCTTGTTGCACCAGGGAAGCGGCAGACCCTTGCGCCTTGCCAGGGACTAACGGCGATGCTTGAAGAAGTCTTGCAATAGCCCTGCGCATCGTCCCGCCAGAATGCCTCCACGGACTTCCATACGGTGGTTCAAGCCGGGATGATTCAAAACTTGGAGCACCGAGTGAACCGCACCCGCTTTCGGATCGTCGGCGCCATAAACCAGTCTTTGCAAGCGAGCGTGCACCAAGGCGCCGGCGCACATCGCGCAGGGCTCGATCGTCGCAAACAGTTCGCAATCCTCCAGCCGATGATTACCCACCATGGCAGCTGCTTCTCGCAGAGCAACGATCTCGGCATGGGCGGTTGGATCACAATCGCTAAGATTGCGGTTCCAGCCTCGACCCACCAGCTTGCCCTCGCGAACCACCACCGCACCTACGGGCACCTCGCCCCTCTCCAAGCCCAGCCGGGCAGCGCGGAGGGCCTCCTCCATCCAGAGCTCGTCTGAGGTTGACTCAGTGTGGTTGGTTGGTGACTGGTCGTTACTCATCAACTCAGGAATATTGTAATGGCGAGTGTGATCGGAGATGTCTGTGGTGGACCGTGGTGTAGGAGCCGAGTGTCCAAGCGAGGGCGATTCGTGCCGCCCTATTGGAGCGGGCCTATCCCGCGGAAAGGCCGCGCCGCGGTGGCGGTCCTGGGTGCAGGGCAAGGCAAGACACAGCGCGTTGGCAACCCGGCAATTCTTTCTATCCCTTTGCGTGCATTGGGCCTCAAAATCCCCGGAAGGAACAGCGAAGGATTAGACGGCATCCGTAGCAGTGCCTGCTAGAGCCTGCAACGCGCAGATTTTCCGCGCTTAACGCGATTCTCGATGCCCGGAGTTCGGTTCAAAGTCCTACGGGTCGTCATCGTGAACGGGCCGAGACCAGGTAATCTGTCCGGATGGCTCCGCGTGCCCAACGACCTCGGCGGTTTTTGGGGATAATGGTATTCTAACAAGCTATGGGAATGTTGCAGCTGGTTCGCAAAGTCCTACTGCTCGACCTGATGAAGGGCCTAAGCGTTACCTTTCGCTACCAGGATCCGAAAGAGATCTACACCGAGCAATATCCGCTCGAGCGGCCGCACGTCGCGGAGCGGTATCGGGGAGCGCCGCGACTGAATGTTAACCCCGACACGAACGAAACCATGTGCATCGCCTGCGACCTGTGCGCACTGGCCTGTCCCGAACACCTGATCGTGGTTTCGAGCGAACGCAACGAGAAGACGCGACGCAAAGAACTTACCAATTTCACCTATGATTTGAGCCGCTGCATGTTCTGCGGTTTGTGCGAGGACGCCTGTCCCACCGACGCCTTGGAGTTAACCCAGGACTTCGAACTGGCTAGCTACACCCGAGAGGGCGCCATCTGGAATCGTGAGATGCTCGAGAAGGGCCCGCAACCAACGCAATACCGGAAATAGTCGTTCGAAGTTGCCTCAGGCGTAGCCCCCATTCCGACCTACACGGGGTTGTTGCTGGGTCATGCAGTGTAGCGCCCCAAACCCCCAGATCAAGTCCCCGGCATAGATGCCCACGACCTCGCGATCGGGAAAAAGATCCGCCAGGAGGTCCAGGGCAAAGCGATCATTCGGGTCGTTAAATACCGGCACCAGAACGACTCCATTGGCGATATAAAAGTTCGCGTAGCTTGCCGGCAAGCGGCGTTTCTCAAAGAAGATCGGAGCCGGCATAGGCAGCTCAACGATCGAGACCGGCTTACCGTCCTGATCGGTGGCTTCGCGCAAACGCCGGACATTTTCTCGCAGGGGCTGATAATTGGGGTCTTTGGGATCGGATTCCACGGCGATCGCGACCACGTCGGGAGCCACGAACCGGGCAAGGTCGTCGATGTGACCATGGGTGTCGTCACCGGCGATGCCCGATTTCAGCCAGATCACGTTCCGGTTCCCGAGGTATTCCGCAAAAAGCCTTTCGTAATCGCTGCGTTTCATTCCCGGGTTGCGCTGCTGGATGGTACTGAGCAGGCACTCCTCGGTGGTAAGTAGACTGCCCTGGCCGTTGACGTCGATCGATCCGCCCTCGAGGACTACCTGCCGGTTTTTGACCATGGGACGGAATTCAGCCGCACCCGCGGCTCGGGCCATGAGACCGCTGATTCGTTCGTCGTGCTGCCAGTTGGAGTACTTGGCCCAGGCATTGAAACGCCATTCTATGGCGGCAAGACTCGCCGACTCGCGGATGGCGAAGGTGCAACCGGAATCCCGGGTCCAGACCCGGTTGGTGGGCCAGCAATGGAAGCGCACCTTGTCGCTCAGGGCATGGGCGCGATCCAGTATCTTCCGAGCCCGCTTCTCCGAAGCTCGATCGTTGACGATCAGCTCCACCGGTTCGTGTTGGGCCAGCTGACGAATGATTTCTGCATAAACCCACGGAATCGGCTCGAACTTTCCCGGCCAGTCTTCCCGGTAATGAGGCCAGGCCAGCCAGGTAGCGCCGTGGGGCTCCCACTCCGCAGGCATGCGGAGCTCAGGCGTTCGTCGTGGCTGCTTAGTTAGAGCCATTTCGAATTCCAAAGCACGGCCCCATTCCTGATTGAGGCAGACACTCTCGCCGAGAAGGACCGAGGCCAGCGGAAATCAGTGCCATGCCTAGTCAATCAGGCGACTTGTGATGGGCGCATAGCTGTCGATGCGGCGGTCGCGCAGAAACGGCCAGTTGCGACGGATGTCCTCGAGGACGCGCAGGTCAATGTCGCCCAGTAGAATCTCTTCCTGGTCGTGGGATGCCTCGGCGATGACCCTCCCAAAGGGGTCGCACAAGAACGACCCGCCCCAAAATTCAAGTCCATCCCCAGACGCGGACTTGCCCCGGATGTTCCCGGTTTCAAAGCCAGTCCGGTTTACCACGGCGACGTACACCCCATTGGCAATCGCATGCGCCCGCTGAATGGTGCGCCAGGCATCGTACTGAGCTTGACCGAACTCGGCCTTCTCCGCGGGATGCCACCCAATCGCCGTAGGGTAGAACAGCACATGTGCGCCTTGCAGTGCGGTCAACCGAGCGCCTTCGGGATACCACTGATCCCAACAGACCAGAGTACCCAGTCGTCCCACTGTCGTATCAAATGCGCGAAATCCCAGATCGCCGGGCGTGAAATAGAACTTTTCGTAGTAAAGAGGATCGTCGGGAATGTGCATCTTGCGGTAGAGACCGAGCAGGATGCCGTCGCTGTCGAACACGGCGGCGGTATTGTGGTAGACCCCGGCGGCCCGTTTTTCAAACAGGGAGGCGATCAGCACGACATGGAGTTCACTGGCCAACCGTGACAGCTGATTCGATGTCGGGCCAGGGATGGGTTCGGCAAGATCGAAGAGGGAAGCGTCTTCTCGCTGGCAAAAGTATTGTGTTTGAAACAGTTCCGGCAAACAGACGACTTGCGCATTTTGAGCTGCTGCCTGGCGAACACGCTCCATCGCGCGGCACAGATTTTTGTCCGGATCGGGCGTGGCAGACATCTGGATCAGTGCCACGCGGAATTTCTCTAACGGCAAAGTAGGCACCCCGATGAAAAATAGCATACCAGTTTCGAGGTTCCAGGCAAGACGCCTTGAGGCGGTTCGATGCGGCCCCAACCGCTGCGGCCACCCGGGCTATCCGCCCGCGAACTGGCGGCTTTTCCCAGGATTTTAGTAGAGTAGAAGATCCCACCTGTGGGCTGGAGGTAAGTATGAAGCCAGGTGATCACGACGGCACGGGCATCGAGCGGAAACTGCACAATCCCGTGGAAGACCAGTTGGTTGCTTTGGAGTCCTTGGATCTGAATCGAGTGCACACCATCGATGATCTGGTACAGGCGATGGCGAAGACGGCATTTACCGGTCGCCAGTTGGGCGAAGCCGCCGACGTGCTCGAAGCCATGGCTCTCGATGAGGACTGTTTCGTAGTAATGACCCTGGCGGGTGCCATGACGGTGGCGAAACAAAGCCTGATCATTGCCGAGCTGATCGATCGCGGGATCGTGAATGCGATTGTGTCCACGGGTGCACTCATGGCGCACGGGCTGGTCGAAGCGACCGGTCGCTCTCACTTTCGCTATAACCCGGAAGTGCCGGATACGCAGCTTTACGAGCAGGGCTATAACCGTGTGTACGACACGCTGGAGCCGGAGCAAAACCTCGACGATGTCGAAGAAGTGCTGTCCGAGATCCTGGAGAACTGGGACCACAACGAGGTGGTTTGTTCTTACAAGTTGAACCACGTCATTGGACAGCACTTGTCGAAGCACGCAAGAAGCGAGCGCGGCATTTTGAAATCGGCCTACCAAAAGGGGGTTCCCGTCTTTGTGCCCGCGTTTAGCGATTCGGAACTGGGTCTGGATTTCGCCCTGAGCAATCGCCTGCGCGAATCGACGGGACGGCATAAGCTGCGTTTTGATCCTTTTGAGGATCTGGAGCACTTTGCGGCGACCCTGCTTCGGCAAGAACGGTTGGGAGTCTTTACCATCGGCGGCGGCGTGCCCAGGAACTGGGCGCAGCAAGTGGGTCCCTTCATTGAATTGCGGCGGCGGCGGCTGGGGGAGCGGGTGCCATTGAAGCGCTATCACTACGGGGTAAGGATTTGCCCCGAGCCGGTGTATTGGGGCGGCCTGTCAGGCAGTCCGTATAGCGAGGCAATCTCCTGGGGAAAATTTGTGCCTCCCGCGGAAGGGGGTAGATTCGGGGAAGTGTTTGTGGACGCGACCGTGGGTCTGCCCATCATCGTGGCCGCGGTTCTTGAGAGACTGGCCAAAAACAAGCACACGGCAGCGCGAAATAAGGAGAAACAGACAGTTAAGAAGTAGAGCGGGACGCTGCCAGACCATCTCCTGGATGGCGGCTAGTCGAAGATAAAGATGGCTGCGGCGATGACCGTTGTCCACAACCCTCGTTTGTCACCTACCGCGGATTGGGTGACGTTGGCGGTGCGAACGATCTTGTTCGAAATCCGGTAAATTTCCTTCTTTTCGTCCCAGGAGCGGTCGGGATCGAATTCCACGTTTAAGGTGGTCGCCAGCATCTCGGCTGCGAGCTCCTCGGCGTAGTCTCCGGCGGAGTTATCGGTCTCGCCAAAAGAATGGTGCTCGCTCAAGTACCCATAGGCGTTGCGATCCGCGGGGATGGCCACGCCGATACTGGCGGCTAGGAGGCGATGGGGCTCGTGAGTCGAGTTCTCGGCCACCACGGCAAACACCACTTCGCCTGGGTTCAGATATTTCAATCCTTGAGAGCGTGGAATGAGCCTGCAATTTGGCGGGAAGATGGACGAGACGCGCACCAAATTCTGGGCGGCGATGCCGGCGTCCCGGAGGGCCAGCTCAAAGGAAGTCAAGCGCTCGCGATGTTTTCCGACCCCCTTGGTAAAAAACAGCCGCTTGGGGACCATGTCTTTTCCCAATTCGCCTTTCCTCCAATTTTCCCCGCTCGACGGTCAAATCTAACACAGTGAATTGCCAAGAGAGTGTGAAAATTGCTGCCGAGTCCGAAAATTCTTGGGGGTGAGCCCGCAGACTCGGGTATCGGGCGATGGCGGACTCGGCTCGCCCGGCAATCACCAGAAGCACACTCGACCTCCCGGCTGTCTGGCGTGCGCCAAGCTTTACTTGGCCGGGGTAACGGAACTGACTTCGATCTCGTCCCCGTTGGCATGCCCTTTAATCGTTGCCTTCCGATTGGCAAGCTTGTCGAGAGAAGCCAGAGTTGCTGGGTCCTGAGTGTCGAGCGTGTAGACTTTGTCGCCTACCACCAACGCATACTTGGCGCCCTTTTGCACACAGGCGCGAAGACAGGCGGCCGGGTCGCCTTCCATCATGTGTTTGGCGCCGCACATCGCGTCGCTGACCGTCCCGGTAAAACTCTGGCCGTTGGCAGCCGATGCCGTCGAAGCCAACGCCAAGGCCAGGAGGGAGGCCAAGCAAACTTCGAATCTAACTCTGACCAATCGCATGAGCAGCTGCTCTCCTTTTGCTGAATCGTCTGCTACGCTTTCCATTTGAAAGGGGGTCCCGGCCTGGGTCAAGTGCTTTCTGAGCAACCGTTGCGGAGCGAGCCGGACAGGGAACAGCCCACAGTCAATCCTCGATCTCTTCTATTTGGGATTGAAGCGGAGGGTCACGTCGACGCTCCTGTCTCTTCGATTGGGCGTTTCCTGAAGATCGGTGTTCCACTCCCCTGTGGTCAGAACTTGTTTGAGCGCTTGGGTTACAAAGCGTTGAGCGTAGCTCGAGTCGTAGGTGTCGCCGGTGCGTAAGGTCCAGAGATTTTGCAACCTACCGCTGGTGCGGGAGTCGACACCCAGGATTTCCAAGTCTCCCATTTTGTAGACTTCGCCCTCGGTGAAGTTGAGAACGTAGCGCACCCAGGATTCGGCCTCATTGATCTCCGGGACAGAGTTGATCCGTACATCCATGTAGCCGTGTGTTTCATACAGCTGCTTGATGGCTTCGAGGTCCTCGTTGAGCTGCCTGACATTGGCCGGCTGGCCCAATTGGAGATGGACGAGTTGGCGCAAAGTGTCCGCCGGGAAGGCCTTAAACCCGCGGAAATCGAGCGCGGTCAGCTTATATTGCCCGCCCGGAACCACTGGGACGGTGACGTCGACCAGAGTATCGTTGGGGTCGTTCTCGACGACTCTGGCCTCGGGTTCTCCGAATCTGGCTTTGAGGTATCCCTGTTCTAGGTAGATAGGGAGAAAACTCTTGTTCATCTGAATGAGGAAAGCGGAGCGTGAGTATTCCGCTCCCTGGAGTTTCCTACCTGCCGCCTCGAGCCGCGGCAACTCCGGTGCCGTTGCGCTCCGGAACTCGACGTTGCGAACGGTGATGCGCGGACCGGTCACGCTATAGACAAACGCCTCGGTCGGCCCTTCTCCCTGAGCCACACGGGTAAAGTCAACGCGGGCTGGAATTTTCTTCTCGTCGACCAACTCTTGCAAAGCCTCCGAAAGATCATCCGGAAGCTTGCCGGTGACGGGAAGTTGTCCATTGAACAGGGGCACGCGGGCATGCAGTTTCTCGCCAAGCTCCTGATCGGAAAACCAGACCAGATTGTCGAACCGCGCCGGAACGAAGGACTGGGCATCTTGTACCTGAAACTCCAGCGTGGTCCCCTCCGGCGCGTATTCGAAGCGATACGCCACCGAGGTGAAGGCGCCAGTATCGCCGAGCACGCGTGCGGCATCTTTGAAACTGTCTTCGTGCACCGTACGCCCCAACTCGAGGCCGGCAGCCCGCATTACATCTTCTGGCTTGTAACGATCCGTCCCGGAGACCTTAACGGCGATGAGCTCGAAAGCCTTGGGCGGCAGTTCCTTCTTAGCCGGGTGAGTCTGACCCTCGGCGGCCGCAGTCACAAGAAGTAGACACGCGAAAGAAACTCTGACGGCTGGCAGATATCTCACTACTTTACGATTCTAGCGCAGCCCACCTAGGCACATTACCGGCCCGCCGGGGCCACAGCCACTACGTTCTTGATTTTCACGGTGATATCGATGAAGGCCAGAGCGGCCCGGCTCAGGGCTTTGTCCTTGCGAAACACCAGAGCGAGATCCCGGCGAATCGTGGCATCGGAAATGGGAATGGCACACAGCGCATTGGCGCGGATATCCTCGAGGATATGGGCACGCGGAATGAAACCGATCCCGGCATCGGCAGCCACAAATCGTTTGAGCAACTCGCTCGAATCGAGTTCCATCGCATAGCGCGGCTTGAGCTTGCGCTCGTACAGCAGGTTTTCCAGGGCATCGCGCGTGTGGCCTGCCTTGGGCACGATTAAAGGGAAGGCGGCCGCTTCTTGCAGGGTGACGGTCTTCAGCTTTGCCAGAGGATGCTGCGGGGGCACGATGAGAACCAACTGGTCACGATGAATGAGGACTACCGTCAGGCGGTTGTCATTCACGGGAAGCGAAACCACTCCGAAATCGACCGAGTTGTCGATGACCGATTCCAGGATCTTCGCGTAATCGGCGCGTTTGATGCCTACGCTGACCTCGGGATACTTCTTCTTGAATTCGGCGAAGACCTCCGGAAGGATGTGCAAACAAGTGCCTTCGTTAGCTCCGACGACAATCTCACCCTTGGGAATTCGTTCGGTTTCGGCAACCGCCCGGAGCATCGCCTTGCGCGCTTCGAGAGTTTCCTCGGCAAACTTCAAGAATAGCTTGCCGGAGGCCGTAATCGAGACCTTGCCACCCGAGCGATCGAGCAACCTGGCACCCACCTCTTCCTCGAGGGAGCGAATTTGAGAGGAAATTGCCGGCTGGGTGCGGAAGCGTTTCTCCGCCGCCCGCGAGAACGAACTCAACCGCGCCACTTCGAGAAAGGTCTCTAGTTGGTCAAAGTCCATACCTAACCCGGCGACCCCCGTTCAGTCACAACGTCGGGATGGGACGCCAGCTTCGATGGGAACCCCCGCTCCGTCAAATTCTCTGCGATAACCCTGCCTTATTATGCTTATAAAAACAATGAATTTCCGTCGTTTCCGAGGCGGCTTCTACACTCAATGGGCCGTAAACGCCCGGCAATGATTCTAGCAGGCACAGCCCGCCGCCGAATGCCGGGTTGAATGCCCCTGTGTGGCTTGGGCGACCCCAGGAAGCCGCGAAATGGTTGAAATCGAAGGGGAGAAGGACTGATCTATGGACGATCCATCCACTGTGCTCGAATTCGTGAAGAAGAATGAGGTCAAGATGCTCGACCTGCGCTTCACCGATCTGCCAGGATTGCAGCATCATGTCTCCTTTCCCATCGACCAGTTATCCGAGTCCTCGTTCGAAGAGGGCTTCGGCATGGACGGCTCATCGATTCGTGGCTGGGCGGCGATCCACGAGAGTGACATGCTGCTCATCCCCGATCCCGAGACCCACATGCTCGATCCCTTCACCGAGGTGCCCACACTGGTGATGGTGTGCGATGTGATCGATCCGTTGACCAAACAGAGGTATGACCGGGATCCCCGATACATCGCGAAGAAAACAGAGCTCTACTTGCGTTCCACCGGGTTCGCCGATACGGCCTACTTCGGTGCGGAGGCGGAATTCTTTATTTTCGACAACGTGCGCTTCGACCAGCGTGAGCAGCACGGGTTCTACTTCATTGACGCCGAAGAGGGGCGGTGGAACTCCGGCCGCAAGGAGAATAACCAGGGATACCGGCCGCGCTTTAAGGAAGGGTACTTTCCCGTGCCGCCCACCGATCATTATCAGGACCTGCGCAGCGAGATGGTCATGACGATGCAGCGATGCGGCTTGGAGGTGGAATGCCATCATCATGAAGTGGCCACCGGGGGGCAAACGGAAATCGATCTGAAATACGATTCCCTGACCCGCTCGGCCGATCACATGATGCTCTATAAATATGTGGTCAAGAATGTCGCCTATCAATATGGAAAGACGGTAACCTTCATGCCGAAGCCGATCTTCCAGGACAACGGCAGCGGTATGCACACCCATCAGTCCCTCTGGAAAGATGGCACGCCGATGTTCGCGGGTGATGGCTATGCAGGGCTGTCGCAGGCGGCACTCTGGTATATCGGCGGATTAATCAAGCATGGGCCCGCTCTTTCGGCGATCATCGCACCGACCACTAACTCGTACAAGCGTTTGGTTCCCGGATTTGAGGCACCTGTCAACCTGGCCTATTCCCGGCGTAACCGCTCAGCCGCATGCCGAATTCCCATGTATTCGCCGTCTCCCAAAGCAAAGCGGGTCGAGTTTCGCCCACCTGATCCGAGCTGCAATCCCTATATGGCCTTTGCCGCCATGCTGATGGCGGGGCTCGATGGCATTGCGAACCGGCTGGATCCCGGCCAGCCGCTCGATCGGGACATCTACGATCTGGAGCCGGAGGAACTAGCCAAAGTGCCGTCCATGCCAGGCTCGCTCGAAGATGCGCTGACGGCGCTCGAAAAAGATCACTCCTTCTTACTCGAGGGCGACGTGTTCACCGAAGAGCTGCTCGGTACCTACATTGATTACAAACGCTCGAAGGAAGTGGACGCCGTGCGGTTACGGCCGCATCCCTTTGAATTTGCTCTGTATTACGATATCTAACCAACTTGATCCAGCCGATCAATGGGTGAGCGACGGAGGAACGGCACGAGAATGCTCACGCTTCGATCATCTGATCGCAGCTGCGCGGGCAAAACTCAGGGAAAGGCTCAGAAGGCTGCGACACTCCGTGTAGGGTGAGTCACCGGCTGCGGCTTAGTCATTCTCTCGGGTGGCGGGGCCAAAGCGTTCTCGGTCACACCCGATTCGAGGAAGGCATGGGTCATCGAACTAAGGCTGGCATGGGATCTTTCTAGAACCCGAAGCAGATACTTCTGCGCAACCACCCGATCAGCGGGGTGAATCAGTTTCCACCAGCGTTGCATGGATTCCCTAATTTGCTGTTCGGACTTTTCTCCTTCCACAGCGGCATCGATAAGCTTATACACCTTACTTTTGACTGCCTGGTAGGAGACGGAAATTTCCTGGGGCATTGGAGGGCTCCCTGTCAGCTTTCCACAAGGTGCAATAGCTTGACCAAACGCCGAATGCTGAATTCTCTGGATTTACGGAATGGCTCATTCAACTAATTGGAGGAAAACAACGTAGGTCTATGAATTTACATAGGAGGAATTCTCCCCTGCGAGCCTGGTTAAAGCCCGGCCTGAGTGTGCCAGATCAGAGATTCGTAGCCCTACTATAAGGTGAGAGCAGCGTTCGTATTCGAACACCTAGTTCCCAGGAATGGACGAAATCGCTCCCCTCGAAGTCCTAGGTTTCTCGTGCAATCCATTGTCTGAGCGGTACTTATCAGCGATCTCCCGGTGGTAGCGAGCGTGCCCTCTTCCTTAGGGTAATGGACATAGCCCGCCCAGCATCCGTAGCTCGTCAAAAACGCCGGAAACAGATTCTCTATATTGCCACCGGAATCATTCTATTGGCCTTGGTCACCATGGGCCTGTCGCGGCTGAAACCTGCCGCGCCCAACGTCGAGCGTTCGACGGTATGGATCGATACCGTGAAGCGTGGATCGGTATTGCGCCAGGTGCGTGGCTTAGGAACGCTGGTGCCGATCGAAGGATCGATTCAGTGGATCCCTGCCATCACGGAAGGCAGGGTTGAGAAAATCTTCGAACTTGCTGGAACTTCCGTGAAGCCCGACACCGTATTGCTCCAAATGAGCAATCCGCAGCTTCAGCAGGAAACCGTCGATGCGGAGTGGAAGCTCAAGGCCGCCGACGCGGATTACACGAACCTCCAAACCCAGTTGGCCAGCCAGGTACTGGCGCAGAAGAGCCTTTCAGCTGAGGCCGAGTCCGAGTATAGCCAGGCCAAGAGGCAAGCCGACATCGACACCGAACTCGCCAAACTCGGGGTAATCTCCGAGCTCAGCCAGAAGGTCTCGAGCGAGAAGGCGGCGGAACTTGCCACCCGCAGCGACATCGAAAAGCAGAGACTGACCAACAGCAGCGAAGTGCTCCAGGCGCAGCTGCAAGCCAAGCGGGCGGAAATCGAGTCATTCCGCGCCTTGGCGAAGTTAAAGGAAGACCAATTCGACAAGCTGCAGGTTCGCGCCGGCATTAGCGGCGTTTTGCAGGAGTTGCCGCTCAAAATAGGCCAATGGGTCACCCCCGGCACAACCCTCGCCAAGGTCGTGCAGCCTCAGCGCCTCAAGGCCGAGCTCAAGATCGCGGAGACTCAAGCTAAAGACATTCAGCTGGGACAGCCTTCGTCGGTCGACACCCACAACGGCGTCATTCCCGGTCACGTAATTCGCATTGATCCGTCTGTACAGAATGGGACGGTCACGGTTGACGTGGCGCTCGACGGCGCTCTGCCCCAAGGCGCTCGTCCTGATCTCAGCGTGGACGGAACGATTGATTTGGAGAAGATGCAGGACGTGTTGTACGTCGGACGGCCCGCTTTTGGTCAGGAACAGAGCACCGTAGGCATGTTCAAGCTGGAGGCGGACGGGTCGAATGCCGTGCGGACGCAAGTGAAGCTCGGCAGGAGCTCGGTCAACACCGTCGAAATTCTGCAGGGGTTGAAAGTCGGGGATCAAGTGATTCTATCTGACATGTCGCGCTGGGACAGTTTCGACCGGATTCGATTGGACTAACGGAGACGATCCTAGGTGCCCTCCGGCCTCTGCCGTCAGAAAGGCAAATTCTTGAAATGCCAGAGGACACGAAGGGCACAGGGTGAGGATCTCAATCAGAAAAGAGAGGAGTCGCGATGCCAACAGCCGCTAACGGGACCCTGATTCGCATGGAGAACATCACCAAGGTCTTCTACACCGACGAGGTCGAGACCCATGCGCTTTCCGGAATACACATGGAGATTCGTAAGGGAGAATACGTATCCATTGCGGGACCGTCGGGTTCTGGCAAGTCGACGCTTTTAGCCCTGATTGGGCTGCTCGACTCCCCCACCGACGGCACGTACGTGCTGAACGGTCAGCCGGTGGCGAATCTCAAGATCAACGAACGCTCCCGGATTCGCAATCGTGAAATCGGATTCATCTTCCAGAGTTTCAACCTGATTGGCGATCTGAACGTGTACGAGAACGTGGAGTTGCCGCTCACCTACCGCGGTATGCCTTCCTCCGAGCGCAAGCAACGAGTGCAGACGGCACTCGAACGAGTAGGCATGAGCCATCGCACCAAGCATTACCCCTCCCAGCTGTCGGGAGGCCAACAGCAACGGGTAGCCGTGGCGCGTGCTTTGGCAGGTTCCCCTTCCATCCTTCTGGCTGACGAGCCTACCGGAAACCTCGACTCGCGGAATGCCGAGGCGGTGATGGACCTGTTGCGCGACCTTCATCAGGAAGGTGCGACCATCTGCATGGTGACGCACGATCCCCGGTTTGCCAAACACGCCGAGCGACAGATTCACCTGTTTGACGGCCGGGTGGTGGAAGAGAGCATCGAGGTAGGCTGATGGACAACCGGTTCCGGGGCATTCGCTACGGTTTTCGCAGCCTACCGAAATCGCCGGGTTTCATGGGCGTCACCGCTCTCGCCGGACTTCGAGCGAGAGGTGGCAACGCTTGGCCTTGCGCTCGATTTCGCGTCAATCATTCGGTGTTCGTTCCACCGATCCCACCCTGATCAGCATCACCAGCGTCGTATCCGCTGCGGCCGGAACGATGCCAGGGCTCGAGTCGAGAGGCTGCGTTCCGCAGTTGCGTACTGGCAGGGAAGAGTGCGTTCCATCGACCCGATGGTGGCATTGAGGTACGGGGAAGCTAATGAACGCTTTGTTCCAGGACGTTCGCTATGGATTGCGCATGCTGGTGAAGAACTATGGCTTCACTATCCTTGCGGTGCTCACCCTGGCGCTCGGAATCGGAGCCAATACGGCGATTTTCAGCTTGCTCGACCAGGTGCTCTTGCGACGTCTTCCCGTTCGTGAACCTGAACAGCTAGTCCAGCTGGAATCGTCAGGCGCGGACACCGGACGAACCGATTCCTACGGAGGCAATCCCTACGATTACTTCTCCTATCCGATGTACCGCGACCTGCGCGATCAAAACACGGTGTTTGCCGGTGTCCTGGCGACCGATTCGACCCAGGTAGGAGTCGAGTGGCACAACCAGGCCGATTTGGCCGCCACGGAACTGGTAAGTGGAAACTATTTTGAGGTGCTCGGGGTGCGAGCTGCGCTGGGCAGGCTGCTGGCCGGATCCGACGACCTAGTCCAGAACGCCAACCCAGTGGTGGTTCTCAGCTTCGCCTATTGGCAGAGGAAATTTGGGGCTGAACCCGGCATTTTGGACCAAGCCATTTTGGTCAATGGTCATCCCTTTACGGTCATTGGTGTGGCACGGCCGACCTTCCATAGCATCGTCGTAGGCAATACGCCGGATTTGTTTGCCCCTATGATGATGAAACCCGAGATTACCCCTGACTGGAACGACCTCGATAACCGGCGGTCTCGCTGGCTGAACATCTTCGCTCGCCTCAAACCCGGAGAGAAGCGGTCGCAGGCCGAAGCCGGCATCAATCTGCTCTGGCATTCTCTGCGGGCGGACGAGCTCCGCGAAATCAAGAATAAATCCGCTTCCTTCCGCGAGAGGTTTCTCGACAAAAGCCGTCTCAAGTTGCTGGACGGCTCTTTGGGTTTCTCGCCTTTGCGCGAGAGCATTCGCACGCCACTTCTGATCGTCATGGGGATGGTTGGTTTGGTGATTCTGATGGCCTGCGCCAATGTCGCGGGTCTGTTGCTGGTCCGGGCGGCTGGCCGGGTACGGGAAATCTCGGTTCGCTATGCCCTGGGGGCTGAGCGCCGACGAATCGCTCAGCAATTGCTGGTGGAAGGCTTGCTGCTTGGCACGCTAGGAGGCAGTCTGGGGTTGTTGCTGGCGCCATCGGTTTCCGGGTTGCTGGCGCGGAGGCTGTCGAGCGATCCCCAGACCGCTATGGCTTTTTCCACCTACCCCGACCTGCGAGTCCTGGCCTTCAATTTCGGACTGGCCTTTGCCGCCAGCCTGCTCTTCAGCTTGATGCCGATGTTAGAGTTCTGGCATCCCGATCTGACTCCAGCCCTGAAGCAGCAAACCATCAGCGTCGCGAGCGGCAAGCGGCATCTGCGGCGTGCCGTGGTGGGTGTGCAGATCGGCCTTAGCCTTCTACTCCTGGTTGGATCCGGACTTTTCCTGCGGACGCTCTACAACCTGAAGACGTTCGACGTGGGATTTGTGACCGACCACTTGGTGACCTTTGGCCTCGATCCCAAACTGGCCGGCTACGACGCGCAAGAGACTCCGATCCTGTTCCGGCGTCTGGAAGATTCCCTGGCTGCTTTGCCCGAGGTTCACTCGGTGGCGGCGACCACCGATCCCGAGCTAGCCGATGACTCCACACGGAAAACGATCACGATCCCTGGATACACCCCGCGGGAAGAAGAGGACATGAATGTGGAGTGGTCGACCATCACGCCTACTTATTTGTCGACTCTCGAAACGCAATTCCTGGCGGGTCGCAACTTCAGCGAGCCAGACGGTCCCGATGCGACCAAAGTTGCCGTCGTAAACGAGAGCTTGGCACGACATTTTTTCGCTACGCCACAAATGGCGCTAGGCCATTTCCTGAATGATGGCGAAGGGGAGGGAAAGGCGAACCTTCAGATCATTGGCGTGGTGAAAGACACCCGGCACAAGCGGATCCGAAGCGACGTCGAACCGACTGTCTTCGTTCCGTACCGTCAAGCGAAGGATGCGGGGAATTCTCCACTGCAATTCTACGTCCGCACCTGGCAGACCCCACAAGCTGCGGAAAGCGCGATTCGAAACACGATCGAAAAGCTGGATTCGAAGCTCGTGGTCGACGGCATGCGCACCATGGACGAGCAAATCGATGAAATCCTGAGCACGGAGCGCCTGATCGCCTTGCTGGCCGCGAGCTTTGGCGTATTGGCAACCTCGCTGGCCGCGATCGGACTTTACGGCATTTTGGCCTTCACCACGGTGCAACGCACTCGCGAAATCGGCATTCGCCTTGCGCTCGGCGCGAGTCGCGGCACCATCGCTCGCATGGTCCTGACCGAGGTGGCGCAATTGGCGGGAACCAGCATTCTCGTGGCTCTGCCCCTTGCTTGGATCTTGAGCCAACTTGTCCACAGCCAGCTATTTGGCGTCTCCAATCACGATCCACTGACCCTGGGAGCAACCACCCTTCTGGTCGCCATGGTGGCGCTGCTGGCCGCCTGGCTTCCCACCCGACGAGCCACCAGGATCGATCCCATGGTGGCGCTGAGGTACGAGTGACATGGAAACCTTGCTGCAGGATATTCGGTATGGTTTGCGGATGTTGCGAAAGTCGCCGGGATTCACCGCTATCGCGGTGATCACGCTCGCCTTGGGAATTGGGGCCAACACGACCATCTTCAGCATGGTGGACTCGTTCCTTTTGCGGCCGTTGCCGGTCCAGAACCCTGGCCAGATCACGGTTCTATCGCAGGTCGCCAAGGACGGCGCCAACAACAGTGTCTTCTCGGTTGCCGAGTACCGCGATCTGCGCAACCAAACTCCCGAAGTCTTCTCGAACCTGCTCGCCTACCAGCTTGGCATGGATGGTCTCAACGCCTATGGCAAAACAGATCGCATTCTGACCAACTATGTCAGCGGAAATTTCTTTTCTATGCTCGGCATCCAGCCGGCCTTGGGCCGATTCATTCTGCCTTCGGAAGGCGAAGTGATGGGGGCCGACCCAGTGATGGTTCTTACCTATTCCTACTGGGAAACGCGTTTTGGCAGTGATCCGGAAATTGTGGGGAAAAAGGTCACCGTCAACGGTTGGCCAGTGACCATCGTGGGTGTCGCCCCTCAGGGGTTCGACGGGATTAACTCCTTGGTGAGCTTTGAGGCGTACCTGCCGCTTAGCATGGCAGCCATCGACGGTGCCCCGGGCGACTTCATGAGCAATCGCCAAGTTCGAAATGTCTTCTTATATGGGCGCCTGCGCCCGGGAGTGACTCTAAAGCACGCACAAGCATCGCTCGATGTAGTCGGACAACGTCTTGCCCAACAATACCCCGACACGGGCAAGGACCGCAGCATACGCATTTTCCCCGAACTGCGTTCCCGACCCAGTCCCGATCCCTCGAACACCATCCCAATGGTGTCAGGACTGTTCCTGGGACTGGCCGCCCTGGTGCTTCTGTTGGCTTGTGGGAATGTGGCCAACATCCTGCTGGTGCGGGCCACGGTGCGGGCCCGCGAAATGGCCGTTCGCGCAGCCTTAGGGGCTGCGCGCGTCCGCCTGATCCGGCAATTGGTGACGGAAAGCCTGGTATTGGCCCTGGCAGGCGGCGCCGTGGGACTGATGATCGGATGGTGGGCAAGCTCGTATCTCAGTTCCGTCCCTCTGCATATCGACGTTCCGGTGCGACTCAATTTCAGCTTCGATTGGCGCCTGTTTACTTTCGCTCTGGCCATTGCCTTGGCCACGGGAGTTCTTGTGGGTTTGGTCCCAGCCGTTCGCGCCTCGCGCCAGAATTTGGGTATGGTTTTGCACGAGGCGGGACGAGGAATTATATCCGGCCGGCATCGGTTGCGCGATGGGCTGGTAATCCTTCAGGTGGGTGGCTCGCTGATGCTTCTCATCATTGCCATGCTATTCACCCGCAGTCTGGGCAAAGCGCAGCACAGCAATCTCGGCTTCGAACCGTCGGGGATCATCAATTTCAGCATGGATCCCATGGAAATCGGATACAGCGAGGAACAAGGTCGTGCCTTCTATCGAAATCTGCTAACCCGAGTGCGCGCCATACCCGGGGTCCAATCGGCTAGTACGGCATCTAGCGTCCCCATGGGATACATCGGTGGTTCCGATACTCCCGAGATCGACGGCTATGAGCCGCCGGCTGGGCAGCCGAAACCTATCGTCAGCTACAGCGCGGTCTCCTCCGACTATCTGCCGACCATGAAAATTCCCTTAGTCCGGGGTCGCATGATCAATGAGAGCGATGCCGAGGAAGCCCCGTTCGTTGCCGTGGTGAACCAAGAGATGGTCAAGCGCTTCTGGCCGAATCAGGACCCCATCGGTCGGCATTTCAAGCTGGGTAGCGAACCTCAGCATGCCATCGAAGTCATCGGCGTGATCCAAGATGCGCGCTTCCAGAGCATCACCGGAGACATTACTCCTTATCTCTTTGTCCCGGTTGCACAACACTATCAGACGAACTCGTTAGCCATCCTGCAAGTGCGCACCACAGTCGCGGCCGAAGCCATGATTCCGCAAATCGAAAGCCTCATTGAATCCCTCGCCCCGTCCATGCCGGTCTTCGATGTCCAGACGATGACCCAGGCCATCGACACCTTGAATGGGTTGTTGTTGTTTCAAATCGGCGCCGGCTTGGCGGCATCGCTGGGGCTCCTGGGCCTGGTTCTGGCGGTCGTGGGTGTTTATGGTGTCATCTCCTATTCTGCCAGCCAGCGGACCCATGAAATTGGCGTACGCATGGCGGTAGGGGCCCAGCCAATCGATATTTTGAAGATGGTCTTCCGGCAGGGACTCCTGATCGTGAGCATCGGCCTGATCTTAGGCATGGGTGCGGCGTTCGCCAGTGCGCACGTGCTGAAGAGTTTTCTGGCGGTAAGCGCCACCGACCCTTGGACGTATCTCTCGGTAGCCGCGGCACTCACATTCGTTGCCCTTTGTGCTTGCTACATTCCCGCGCGACGAGCCACCAAAGTGGATCCCATCAATGCGTTGAGGTGCGAGTGAGATGGACACCCTTTGGCAAGACGTGCGGTCCACAGCGCTACGGCACAGGTTGGGAGCTGAACCTCGTCATTCGCGAGATCTCAACAGCAAGGAGAAGGATGAACGCCGAGTTCTCCCTTTTGGGAACCGCGTTTTTTAACGGACGTGGATACGGCCAAGTAAATCGGTCAGCTGGCAAGAGTTTCGATGGAGTGACCCATGATTCAGCTACGCAATGTAGAACGAACGTACAAAACCGGAGCGGGCGTGACGTATGTCCTACGCCGCATCCAGATGGATATTCGGGAGGGCGAGTTCGTCACCGTGATGGGGCCATCCGGGTCAGGGAAGTCGACCCTGCTCAGCATTATCGGCATGCTCGATGATAGCTGGGCGGGAGAGTATTACCTTTTCGATCAGGCGGTCCACAAGCTCGACCGCAAGAAGCGCGCCGACCTCAACCGGAAATACATCGGTTTTGTTTTTCAGAGCTATCACCTGCTCGACAACCTCACGGTCTACGAGAACCTCGACGTCCCGCTTTCTTACCGGAATATTTCCCGCTCGCAGCGCGCCAGCATGGTGGCGGAAATTCTCGATCGCTTTCAGATCGTGGGCAAGAAGGACTTGTTCCCGAGCCAGCTTTCCGGAGGCCAGCAACAGTTGGTGGGAGTTGCCCGGGCCGTGGTAGGGAATCCGAAACTGATTCTTGCCGACGAACCCACGGGAAATCTGCACTCCAGCCAGGCCAAAGAGATCATGGAACTGTTCAAGAAGCTGAATGATCAGGGCACGACCATCATTCAGGTTACGCACTCGGATATGAACGCCTCTTACGGGCACCGCACGATTCAGTTGTTTGACGGCTGGATCACCAACGATCCGGCGAATCCGCAGAACACGAACCCTGCGGCAGTTGCGAGATGAGGGATGGGAGCCTTGCTCGAAGACCTGCGCTACGGATTCCGCATGCTGTGCAAGAACCCGGGGTTCACTGCCGTGGCGGTTGTGACGCTGGCCCTCGGAATCGGGGCGAACACAGCCATCTTCAGCGTCGTCCATTCTGTGCTTTTGCGACCGTTGTCCTACCAAGACCCGGGCCGGCTGGTCATGGTTTGGGAGCAGAATCCCCATCGCGGGTGGTTCGAGAACATTGTTTCGGGAGCAAACTTCCTCGATTGGAAGAGGCAAAATCACGTATTCACCGATTTAGGGGCTTTCGAATCACACTTTTTCAATTTGAGCGGAGATGCTGAGCCGGAAGAGGTTGCCGGTGCGTGGGTGACCACCAATCTGTTCTCTGTCCTGGGTGTACAGCCTCTCCGTGGGCGCCTGTTTCTTCCTGACGAGGAGCAAAGAGAAAAGGCCGCGGTCGTTGTCAGCTATGGGCTATGGCAGGAGCATTATGGAGGGGACCCTGCACTCGTAGGCAAAAGTATTTCGTTGAACGGAGAACCCTATCCCGTCGTTGGCGTCTTGCCTGCCACCTTCGACGACGCGATTTCGACCGCGGCCTCCGCACCGCACGCCCAGCTCTGGATCTCAGGCATCGAGCCGTTCGGAGGGGGGCGGGAATTTCATGACTATCATGTGATCGCTCGGCTCAGACATGGAATAACCCTGGAGCAGGCGCAGGCGGAAATGGACACGATTGCCCGCCGGCTTGAACTGCACTATCCGGAGTCAAGGGGTTGGGGCGTAGCCTTGGTACGCCTGCATGATCAACTGGTCGAGTACAGTCGGCCTGCGCTTTTGCTGTTACTAGGAGCCGTAGGCCTGGTTTTGCTCATTGCCTGCGCGAACGTGGCAAATCTCTTTCTGGTCCGGGTGGCGGACCGGGAGAAAGAAACAGCCGTCCGTACCGCGCTCGGCGCGACTCGCGCAGGGATTGTGTGCCAATTTCTAGTCGAAAGCATGCTGCTTTCCATCTTGGGAGCGATCGCCGGTTTGGCCTTGGCGGCTGGGGGATCGGAAATCCTGATTCGACAGTTTCCCGATACCTGGCTGGGAGAGAGTGCCGGCATCAGCGCCCAGGTGCTGCTGTTCACTTTGGCGGTTGCCCTCGGAACGGGAATTCTGTTCGGCTTGGTCCCGGCGCTCGCTGCATCCAAGCCGAACCTGCATGAATCGTTGAAGGAGAGCGGACGCGCCTCGAGTGGTGGTCGAAAGAAGCGGAGGTTGCGGGATTTTCTCGTGGTTGGCGAGTTTGGACTGGCCTTGGCGCTGCTGGCTGGGGCTGGCTTCATGATCAAGGCTCTGGCGCATCTTCAACGAGTTGAGCTTGGTTTCAATCCGGAAAATGTGCTGAGCTTGAAGGTGCCTCTTCAGGGGCCGCAGTATAGTGCGCCTCAGCGCCAAGTTGAATTCTTCCAGCGGTTGCTTGGCCGCATCGAAGTGCTGCCGGGTGTGGAAGCCGCCACCATTTCTCGTGGCGTAGCCATGGGCGACTGGGCGGGCTGGAATTTCCTAACTGCCGATAATCCTAATCCTGCTGCGGGGGAAGTACCCGATGCCAACTACGTAGTCATTGGTCCGCGCTATTTCCGAACCCTGCAAATCCCTCTGCTCGAAGGCCGCCCATTTACGGATGCGGATACCCCAGCCTCGCGGCCTGTGGTCATCGTCAGCCATTCGCTGGCTGAGAAGTACTGGTCCGGCCAGGATCCGATCGGGAAGCGCCTGAAGCCCAGTGCGGACGCCAACGACCAGAGCTTACCCTGGTTCACGGTTGTTGGGGTCGCCGGAAATGTTCGAAGCCAGGGCCAGTATGCACCTTTTGTACCTGAAATGTACCTGCCCTACACGCAATATCCGTGGTTGATTTCGCCGCGTCACATCCTGGTCCGCACCTCCGGCGATCCCCTGGCGGTTACTTCCGCAATCCGTCGTGAGGTCGCGGCTCTAGACAAGGGTGTACCAGTGTCCGAGGTTACCACCATGAAAGAAGTCGTGGCCGGCCCGGTGAGACAGGGGCGGGCGATCACATGGTTGCTCGGCGGATTTGCTCTCCTGGCTCTGGCTCTGGCTGCGGTTGGGATTTACGGCGTGATCGCATATGCGGTTTCGCAGAGAACACGTGAGATCGGTATCCGCGTAGCGCTCGGAGCAAGCCACGGGAATGTGGCTCGGCTAGTTGTGCGACAAAGCCTGCTGTTGGCGGTGACTGGAGTAGCGGCGGGCTTGCTCGGCGCCTTGGCAATCACCAGCCTTTTCGCCACCCTGCCATTGCAAATGCGCTGGCAGTTGCTGTTCGACGTGCGCCCAACGGATCCGCTGCTATTCGCGGCCGTTTCCGCCATGCTAGTGCTGGTGGCGCTCTCGGCAAGCTATTTCCCAGCACGCCATGCCTCCCGGGTCGATCCCATGGTGGCATTGCGGTACGAGTGAGGAGATTTCAACCGCCATGAACGGACTCTTCGAAGACTTCTGCTTTGGCTTACGCATGCTGCGCAAAAGCCCGGGCTTTACTCTAGTCGCAGTCTTAACGCTGGCGCTCGGGATTGGGGCCAACAGCGCGATTTTTAGTGTGGTGAATGCGGTTTTGCTGCGACCTCTTCCATTTCACGATCCCCGCCGGTTAGTGGCGGTGAACACAACCGAGCCCGACCGGCGGGACGACATCAATGTCTCCTATCCGGAATTTCTGGACTGGAGATCCCAGAACCACGTTTTCGAGGGCCTCTCGGCCTTTCGCGTAGATGATTTCACCCTTACCGGGAGAGCCGAGCCCATCCAGGTGACCGGAGCCGTCGTTTCCGCGAATACGCTTTCGCTGTTGGGCGTTGCTCCGATACTGGGAAGAGATTTCAATTCCGAAGAAGACAAGCCCGTTGGCACCGGCTTCCCAATCATCTTGAGCCATAGCTTCTGGCAAGATCGCTTTGGGTCGGATCCCAACATTGTGGGCCAGAGCCTCAGCTTGAGCGGCCAACTGTTTACAGTCGCTGGCGTAATGCCGCCTGGTTTTCAGTTTCCGGTCGAGCGGACGCCAGTTGAGTTCTGGACCACGATTGCCCTTGATGCGCAGCCGATCAATGGGTCACCGCCAGTGACGGCTCAGCGCGGCGATGCCTATCTAGATGTTATTGCTCGTTTGAAGGCTCAGGTCACGCTCGAGCAAGCTCAGAGTGAGATGAGCAAGATTCAGGGAGCTTTGAACAAGCAGTACCCGGAGAATCGGCCCAAAGGAATCGCGATTGTTCGGGAAATCGATCAAGTGGTGGAAGAGACCGGCACAGGGCTTTTGCTTCTTGCCGGCGCGGTGGGATTGGTTCTGCTCATCGCCTGCGCCAACTTATCGAATTTGCTGTTGGCCAGAGCCGCCGCGCGGACGAGAGAAATCAGTGTGCGTAGGGCACTAGGGGCCACACGGTGGGCTGTGGTGCGGCAGTTGCTCACGGAGAGCATGCTGCTGGCTGTCGGCGGCGCAGCAGCCGGGCTGGCCTTTTCTTACTGGGCGGTCAAGTGGCTTAAAAGACTGGCACCGGGAGAGATGCCCAGAATTTCCGAAAGCGGCCTCAACCTCGAGGTCTTGGCTTTTACCGCAGCAGTTGCTGTCTTCACCAGCCTTTTGTTTGGGTTAATCCCCGCGCTGCATACGACCGGGACGGAACTAGCTATCTCTCTGAATGAGGGCGGCCGGAGCGGAACCGACACTCGCAGACGGAGCCGACTAAAGGACACCTTCGTGGTCATCGAGACCGCTCTTGCGGTAGTGCTGCTGGTGGGCGCAGGTCTCCTGCTGCGAAGCCTTCTAGGTTTGGGGAGAGTCGATCCCGGATTGGCAAAAGACCACGTGATCACCTTCGGACTGGACCTGCCCAGTCGCTATCGACAGACGCAACGCGTCGCATTCTATCGCCAGCTGTTGGCTCGCATCCGAAGCCTTCCCGGGGTGCGTTCTGCCAGCGCCGTGTTTCCACTTCCGCTGTCGGCCGATGAAGTTAAGACCACCTTCGATGTCGAGGGTCGGCCTGGGAAGCAGTCGGAGCGTCCGGTTACAACTTTGCACCTGGTGGATGACGATTATTTCCGGGCCGTCGGAATCCCGCTGCTGCGAGGCCGCGAATTCGATCCCCCGGATGATGCTCCAGGGGCGACCTCGGTTGTCATTATCAACCAGAGTCTGGCGAAGGAAATTTTCCCCGGGGAGAATCCGGTCGGGAAGCGGATCCGGCCGAATATTGCAACCGGGAGCGAGGATGCTCGCGTGCGCCTGATTGTTGGAGTGGTCGGCGACGTGAAGGCCGAAGGATTGGCAGCCCCGGCGATTCCAGAATCCTACGTGCCCTACGCACAACTGCCCTTCGCTCCCATGTCGGTGATCGTACGCACTGTCATCGATCCCCAAGCCACGGTGCCTGCCCTGCAAAGAGAGGTTCAATCCTTGGACAAGGATCTGCCTCTTCTGCACGTCAAGACGCTCGACGAATATGTAGATGATTCCATCGCGGACACACGCTTCCAGACAGTTCTTCTTGGGACCTTCGGTGCGCTGGCATTGATGCTGACGGCCGTCGGTCTGTTTGGGGTGATCTCCTACACGGTTGCGCAACGGACTCGGGAGGTGGGCATCCGCCTGGCGCTGGGCGCGGCGCCTGACGCGATCGCGGGAATGATTGTCAGGAATGGCGTCTGGCTGGCCGGTGTGGGAGTGGGGATCGGATTGGCGGCAGCGTTTGGGCTGGCCCGACTCATGCGAAGCTTGCTGTATGGAGTCAGCCCTTTGGACCCTATCACCTTCTTTGGCGTTCCCATCATGCTGTTCGCCATGGCACTCTTGGCCAGCTACGTCCCCGCCCGCCGCGCAGCCAAGGTCGATCCCATGGTGGCATTGCGGTACGAGTGAAGAGGCGAAATGAATCCGGTCATGGGTGATCTTCGTTATGGCTGGCGGGTTCTGGGGAAGACCCGCGGCTTCACGGCCGTCGCCGTCCTTACGCTGGCGCTCGGCATAGGCGCCAATACGGCCATCTTCAGCTTGGTCGATACCGTGCTGTTGCGACCGCTGCCATACCGGCAACCCGATGGCTTGGTCCTCATCAGCGAAAGTCTACCCAAAATGGGCATGGAGGAAGTCGGGGTCTCTGCCGCCGAATACCAGGATTATCGGGATCAGAATCGGTCGTTCGCGGAGATGGCAGCCTATGAAAGCGAGGGGTTCAACCTGACGGGAGCCAATCAGCCGATGCGCGTGAATGGCGCTCGAGTGTCCGCTTCTACATTCCCGCTGCTGGGAACTGCGCCGGAACTGGGACGCGCCTTCACCGAAGAGGAGGACCGCCACGGCGGGGACAAAGTAGCCATCTTGTCGCATGCGCTCTGGGAACAGGCTTACGCAAGGGATACGCACATTGTGGGCAAGACGGTCCGGCTCGATGAGCAGCCCTACACCATCGTGGGCGTGATGCCGGACTCCTTTCGCTTCCCCTTTGAAGGCGCGCCGCTGGCCGAGCGTGCCGATCTGTGGGTTCCGGAAGCCTTCGACCCAGACCGCCTTCTTCCCGAGCACCGCATGGATGAGTTTGGGGTGTTCGCTCTCGCACGTTTGAAGCCGGGAGTCACGGTCGCGCAGGCGCAGAGCGATGTTCAGAACATCGCCGATGATTTCATGCAACGCTATGGATATTCCGGCAACCTGCGGGTGGTTCCGCGCGCATATCCGTTCGCGCCGCACCTGACCGAAAAGGCAAGACCACTGCTGCTCCTGCTAACCCTGGCCGTCGCTTCCGTGTTGTTGATCGCCTGCGCCAACCTAGCGAACATGCTGCTCTCCCGGGCCGCGCACCGTCATCATGAGATGGCCATTCGCACCGCGGTCGGCGCCAAACCCAGGCGAATCCTCGAGCAGTGCCTGCTCGAGAGTGCACTGCTTTCTGTGGTCGGAGCCCTGGCTGGAATTTTTGTCGCCGAGTCTCTCATTCGGGGAGTAGTGCGATTCGGCCCGGCGAATGTTCCGCGGCTCGACGAGGCCAGCTTGCACCCCATGGCTCTTGCCTTCACTCTGACCCTCTCGCTGTTGTCTGCCCTCGTCTTCGGCATCGTTCCCGCCTGGCGGCTGTCGCGAGTTGCTCCGCTGACCGCCCTGAGGGAGTCCATGCCAGCGGGTCCGGCGCGCAGCATGCGTAAGCTGCAGCATTCTGTGGCGATCTTCGAAATCGCGGCGGCTTTGGTGCTTCTTCTGAGCGGTGGTCTGTTGCTGAAGAGCCTGGTGCGTTTGCTCCATTCCCCTTTCGGATTTAATCCGGATCATACGTTCATCGTCCGCACCATTTTTGACCAGGCCCGCTATCCCGATCCAGCCCGAAGAAACGCGGTGCAGACCCAAATGCTCCACGCACTGGAGCATTTGCCTGGTGTCACCGCGGTGGCGGAAGCCAGCCACCTGCCCCTCAGCGATTCCCGGCAAATCGGCTTTCGGTTGGAGAATGCCGCGCCGGATGATTTCCATTTCGCAGAGAATTCTCTGATTACTCCCGGCTACTTCCACGCCCTGGGGATCACTCTCCAGAAAGGAAGGGATTTCACCGAGCGCGACAGTCGCCAGTCCATGAATGTCGCCATTATCAGCGAGAACTTGGCGAAGCAATACTTTCCCAACCAGGATCCCATCGGAAGGCGATTCCGCTGGGGAGATCGCTACCCGTTCACGGTGATTGGCGTGGCGGCCGACGTTCACATCTCCGCCCTCGATGCCGATCCGCCGCCGATGATCTACTACTCAATCTTCCAGGTGGAAAGCGCCGTGGGTGGCCACACTGCATTCATCCTGCGCGGCCCCGCGGAGACGCAGGGATTGTTCGATGCCGTCGAACGGCAGGTCTGGGCTGTGGACAAGGACCTGTCCATCTACCAGTCGACGACACTGACTGCTTTGGTATCGGAATCAGTAGCGCAGAGACGGTTCACGGTATCGCTACTCGGGACGTTTGCCGCTCTCGCTCTGTTGTTGGCCGCCATCGGTCTATTCGGAGTGGTCTCGTACATCGTGGCGGAGCGCACGCGCGAATTCGGAATCCGCATGGCATTGGGGGCGGGCCGCGCCACCATCTACTGGCAGGTATTGAGCCAGGCCACGCGGCTCAGCCTCAGCGGTTGCGTGATCGGCCTGTTGCTGGCCCCGGTTGCTGCTCGCGGCCTGCGATCGAGCTTGTACGGAGTGAGCAGCTTTGACCCGACAACAATGCTCGTCGTGCTGTTCTTGTTGATTGGGGTAGCGTTCTTTGCCGCTTACTGGCCGGCCCGCCGTGCAGCCAAAGTGGATCCCATGCTAGCTCTACGTTACGAGTGAGGTGAATAGATGGAAACCTTGCTGCAAGACATTCGCTACGGCATGCGCATGTTGCGCAAGAGTCCGGGTTTCACGGCGGTTGCGGTGGTTGCCGTTGCCCTGGGCATCGCCAGCACGGCCGCCATATTCAGCGTGGTGGACCAAGTTCTCCTGCATCCTCTGCCGTATCCGGGTTCAGATCGGATCGTCGTCCTCGGACAGACCACGCGCAGCGCCGGCGGTGTCGGAGAAGCGTCGTCGCCCGCCAATTACCTGGACTGGGTTGCGGAGAATCATGTTTTTTCGCAAATGGCAGCATCGCGAGGGTGGCAGGCCAATCTCACCAGTGGCGATCGGCCGGAGCGAATCCGGGCCACGGTAGCGACCGCGAGCTTCTTTTCGCTCTTCGGTCGGAATCCGATGTTGGGGCGTCCTCTCGTTCCGGACGACGAGAAGCCGGGCAGCGATCACGTTGCCGTCCTGAGTTTCGGGCTCTGGCAGCGACAATTCGGTTCCGATCGCGCGCTCGTGGGCCGCAATATTACTCTCGACGGGGAGCAGTATACGGTCATCGGTGTGATGCCCCCAGATTTCAGACCCGACACCTACGGTGAACTGTGGCTGCCATCGCGCTGGGGTGTTCCCGTCCATCCCTTGAGCCCCAATCAGGATCCACGACCGTTCAGGGGTCGCAATTACCTGGATGTGTGGGCACGCTTGAAGCCGGGCGTAACCCTCGAAACTGCACGAGCCGAAATGGACACTCTCGCACGCCGCCAGGAGAAGCAGTATCCGCCCGAGGATACGGATCTCGGAATCAGCATTGTGAGTTACGAGGACAGCGTGATAGGTGATATTCGTCCTATCTTGCTCGTCTTGCTGACCGCGGTTGGCTTCGTGTTGCTGATTGGATGCGCGAACGTGGCCAATCTTCTGCTGGCGCGCGCCACCACCCGATTGAGAGAAGTTTCCATCCGCACGGCGTTGGGCGCAAACCGCCTAAGGCTGGTCCGCCAGCTGCTGACGGAGAGCACGCTGCTGGCGATAACCGGTGGAGCCTTGGGCGTTGTGGTGGCAGCTTGGGCAGTGCCTGCCCTGTTGACCATGAGTCCTCCGGAAATACGCGACTTCGCGCGGACGGGGATTAACCGGGATGCCCTGGGTTTCAGTCTGGGGGTCTCTTTGCTCAGCGGAATTCTGTTTGGCTTGGCGCCGGCTCTCCACACATCTCCGGTCAGTTTATGTGAGGCCTTGAAACAGGGGGAGCGCGGCAGTAGCGGTGCCCACCGCACAACCCGTTCAGTGCTGATCGTGGCGGAGATCGGGCTGTCGCTGATTCTTCTCGTTGGCTCGGGACTTCTGGTGAAAAGCTTTGTTCGCCTGATGCGTGTGGATCCCGGCTTCAATCCGGACCGCCTTCTTGTCTTCAGCCTGGGTCTTCCCTCCTCTAGCACGCCTGCCCAGCAAGACCAGTTTTATCGCGAGCTTGGGAACCGTTTGGAAACAACCGCCGGCGTGGAATCGGCGGCAGCCGTGAGCCGGCTTCCGCTTGCAGGTGGAAACAGCAGTCGCAGCTTCAACCTCGCCGGTGACAGCAAAGAGTACGAGGCGGACATTCGGGTCAGCACACCCGATTACTTCCGGACGATGGGCATTCCCCTGCTGAAGGGACGTTCTCTCGCGGCGCAGGATGCGGAGAGCTCCGTGCAGGTCGGGGTGATCAACGCAGCTCTTGCCCACGAGGTCTTTCCCGGGCAGGATCCCATCGGCAAATACCTCATCAATTTCGGCCCCAAGCAGGACAAGATTCAGATCGTTGGCATGGTGGGGAACTTGCACCACGTAGGGCTGGACACGGCCCCTCGTCCAGAGATTTATCTCCCGTTTGGGCAGGCGCACTGGCCCTCCGCGTTTATGGTCGTGCGCAGCAAGGTTTCCGATCCGCTGGCGCTGATCTCGGCCAGCCAAAGCGCAGTGTGGAGCGTCCGGGGAGATATTCCCTTGGCCAATGTGCGCACTATGCAAGATGTGATGGCCAGCGGAGTCCTGCCTCGAAAATTTGCCATGCTGCTGCTGTCGATCTTTGCAGGATTGGCAATGTTGTTGGCTGCGATTGGTCTCTACGGGGTGATGTCCTACTCGGTCTCGCAACGTACGCAGGAACTCGGAATTCGCATGGCGCTCGGCGCGGGAAAAACCGATGTGCTCCGGCTGATCCTGGGGCAGGGAATGCGCTTGGCTGCCATGGGCCTCACGCTGGGCTTGGTGGCTTCGATCGCCATGACCAGGTTGATGTCCGGTCTGCTGTTCGGAGTCAGCGCTAGAGATCCCCTGGTCATCGGCCTGGTCGCTGCCCTGCTGGGCGCAGTGGCGCTGATTGCGAACGTGGTGCCCGCGCAACGAGCTATGAACATTGAGCCTTTGGTCGCATTGCGCAACGAGTGAAACGGAAGCGACTTTGTGATCCGCAAGTCCTGGTGGCAAGTAAGGAGAATTATGAAATTAGATATCATTATGAGCAACAGGTTATTGCGCCAAGTTATTAAAGTGTTACTTGCGGCTTGCTTTGGGTCGACTTGCGCCATGGCCCAGAGCTTCCTCGACTATGCGAAGCCCAAGTCTCACTTTCCCAATCCCATCGCGCCCTATGTTGCGCGAGAGGTGCCGGCGCCCAGTTTCGGCAACACCCCGCGAATCGAGACTTTGCTGAAGGATGGCAAGCTGCGGCTATCGCTGGGGGATGCGGTCGCACTCGCGCTCGAAAACAATCTCGATCTGGCGATCGCGCGCTTTAACCTCTCCATTGCCGATACCGACGTCTTGCGAGCGAAATCGGGTGAGGCGGTTCGCGGTGTAGCCACGGGATTGGTGCAGGGAACTCCCGGAGGAGGCATCGGAGGATTTGGCACCGGCGCCCCAGGTGCCGGAGCCGGCGGCACTACCGGTGGGGCAGGTGGTGCGGGCACGGGTGCCGCCGGCTTGGTGCAATCCACTCTCGGTACGGGCACGCCCATTGACAGCTTCGATCCCATCGTCAGTTCCACGATGAATATCGATCACGCCACCTTCCCGGAATCGAGCCGGGTGCTGTACGGAGTGCCGTTCCTCGAACAACACACGACCATCGCCAACTTCAATTACACCCAGGGCTTCTCGACGGGCACGCTGATGAACGTCATCTGGCAAAACGACCGCATCTCCAGCAACAGCCTGTACAGCATTCTCTCTCCCCAACTCGACACCGGCTTCCGCTTCTCGCTGCGGCAGCATTTGCTGGCGGGCTTCGGCTTTGGTCCGAACATGCGATTCATCCGCATCGCCCGCACCAACCGGGAAATTTCTGACGTTGCATTCCGGGGGCAAGTGATCGCCACGGTTTCGCAAATCCAGAACATCTACTGGGACCTGGTCAACGCCTACGAGGACGTCAAGGTGAAAGAGCGCTCGCTCGAATTGGCGGAAAAGACTCTTTCCGATGACCGCGAACAAGTGCGGATCGGCGCCATTGCACCCATGGAGGTGATGAAGGCGGAGGCACAGGAAGCCAACGCCAGCCAGGATCTCTTACTCTCCCAGAATGAACTGCAGTTGCAGGAGCTGCTGATCAAAAACGCCGTCACCCGCGATTTGAGCGATCCCCTCTTGGCCTCGGCTTCGGTAATTCCTACCGACACCATGAGCGTTCAGGAAAAGGAAGCGATTGAGCCCGTGCAGGACCTGATCGCGGACGCCGAGCAGCATCGGCCCGAGCTGGCCGAGGCGCGCATGGATTTGACCAACCGCGAGATTACGCTGAAGGCAACCAATAACGCGATGAAACCCACGCTAGATTTGATTGCCTGGTACGGCACGTATGGCTTGGGCGGCTTGGAGAGTGCCGCCTATGCCAGCGACCCCAACAACCCTCCCATTGTGCCGCCGGTGATGCCGAGCGGATGGTCCAAGGCCTTCAATGATTTGTTCAAGGCCAATTCTCCCGATTACGCCGTCGGCCTGAGCCTCAGCATTCCCTTGCGCAATCGTGCGGCGCAAGCCGATCAGATCCGTTCGCAACTGGAATTCCGGCAGGCGCAACTGCACCTACAGCAACTGCAGAATCAAATCGGCATCGAAGTGCGAAATGCGCAGTATGCACTCCTGCAGAACCGCTCGCGAGTGGATACTGCCGGTAAAGCCCGTGACCTCGCGCAACAGTCCTTTGATATCGAACAGAAGAAGAAGGTTTTGGGAGCCTCCACCAGCAATCTAGTGCTTCAGGCGCAGCGTGACCTGGCGCAAGCCGAATCGAATTTCGTCTCTGCCATGTCCGCTTACGAAAAATCACGGGTCGAACTGGACCGGGCCACGGGCCTAACCCTGAGCCATGCGGGCATCGAAATTGAAGAGGCCGAGAAGGGAGTGGTGCACGAGGCGCTCCATTTCTCTGGAGTTAAGCCTGCGCCCGATCTGCCGGCCGAACTGCCGAGCCAACAAAAGAAGTAACCGGTTCGCGACTTTCGATTGGGAAAAGGATAAAATTTCTCCTCACTCATCGCCTATGATGTCAGGCTCCAATCACGGAAATCGGCTGCTGATCGCCGACGATCAGCGCGATGTGCTCGAAGCTCTCCGCCTGTTGCTCAAGCCGGAGGGGTTTTCGATCGAGGCCGCAACATCGCCCGCCGGGGTTCTCGACGCCCTGGCCTCCCATGAGTTCGATGCCGTCCTGATCGACCTCAACTATGCCCGTGACACGACGTCCGGCGAGGAAGGTCTCGACCTGCTTTCTCGGATTCAGGCCATGGACAGCACCCTGCCCGTGATCGTGATGACGGCCTGGGGAAGCGTGGAGTTGGCGGTCGAGGCCATGCGGCGCGGCGCCCGCGACTTCATCCAAAAGCCCTGGGAGAATGCCCGTCTCCTGGCCCTGTTGCGCACCCAAATCGAGTTGGGCAGCGCCTTGCGCCGAAGCCAGCGCCTGGAGGCGGAAAACCGCCTGCTGCGGACCGAGGGGCTTCCCCAGTTCATCGCCAATTCGGAAAGCATGCAGCCGGTGCTGCGATTGATCACCAGTGTCGGCCCCTCGGACGCCAATGTCCTGATCACCGGCGAGCATGGCAGCGGCAAGGAGGTGGTGGCCCGCACCCTGCATGCCCTCTCGACGCGATCCTCGCGGCCGCTAGTGGCCGTCAATACCGGAGGTCTCCCGGAAGGCATCTTTGAAAGCGAGCTGTTCGGCCATGTCAAGGGAGCCTTTACCGATGCCAAGACCGACCGGATTGGCCGCTTCGAACTGGCCCACGGCGGCACGTTATTTCTCGACGAGATCGCCAACATTCCTCTCTCGCAACAAGCCAAACTCCTGCGCGTTCTGGAAAGCGGAGAGATGGAGCGTGTCGGTTCCTCGCAAACCCGCCGCGTCGATGTGCGCATCATTTCCGCTACCAACGCCGATCTCGAGCAGGAAGTCGCCGCCGGACGCTTCCGCCAGGACCTTCTATTCCGCCTCAATACGATAGAAATTAAACTTCCACCATTACGCGAACGTAGAGCTGATATATCCTTGTTGGCAATTTACTTTCTTGATCGCTATTCTCAGCGTTACCGCAAGTCGGCCAAGACTTTGGATCCGGCTGCTCTGCAATCCCTGTTGGACTACCCGTGGCCGGGCAACGTTCGCGAACTGGATCACGCCGTCGAACGTGCGGTGCTGCTGGCGAGCGGCGATACCGTCAGGGTCAGCGATCTTGGCTTGAAGATCCCGCGGGAGAGCACGCAGCGTCTCGAGGAGCTGAGCTTGGAGGAAGTTGAGTCTCTCTTGATCCGCAAAGCAGTCGACCGGTATGGTGGCAATATCAGTCAAGCGGCTGAAGCTCTGGGACTGAGCCGTAGTGCGCTCTACCGTCGGCTGCAGAAATATGGAATCGGAAGCAGTTAGCGATTCTCGTCATCAGCTCGTGCCCGGGACTACGACCGGGCCCCAGCCTCCAGCCCATACCCGCCCAAGGGCAAAGCGTGCCCTGAGCCACGAAACCCGAATTCTGTTCCTCACTCTTGCCTCGGGAGCCGCCGGCGTGCTTCTGACCCTGGTCCTGCTGTGGACTGGTGATCATGCATCCGACACTCGCTGGAGTGTGACGTTTCTCCTGCTCATGGTCTGGTTGGGTTTTGCCTTTGGCGTACGGTCTGCCGTAGTCCGCCCATTGCAGACGCTCTCCAATATGCAATCCGCCTTGCGGGAAGGCGATTTCTCCTTCCGGGTACGCGGCGCAAGAACCGGAGACGCGCTCGGCGAGCTGATGCTCGAGGTGAATACGCTTTCCGAGCTGCTCCGCGAGCAGCGGCTGGGAGCCCTGGAGGCTGGTGCACTGCTTACCGCGGTCATGACCGAAATTGACGTTGCCGTGTTTGCCTTCGACGGTCAACAGCGGCTTCGCTTGGTGAATCGTGCCGGGGAACGCCTGATGGCACAGAACGCGGAGCGCCTGCTCTCTAGGACCGCCGAGGAACTGGGACTGCTGGAGTGTCTCGAGGGCGAGTCGGCGCGAACCTTGAAAAGGACCTTTCCCGGACAGTCCGGCCGTTGGGGTGTTCGTCGAACCATGTTTCGCCAAGGAGGGAAGCCACATTATTTAGTGGTGTTGGCCGACCTGAGCCGGGCTTTACGGGAAGAAGAGCGGCAGGCCTGGCAGCGACTGGTGCGTGTTCTGGGGCACGAATTGAATAATTCACTGGCGCCGATCTGTTCGATTGCGGCCAGCCTGGAGGACATGACAAAACGCGAGCCTCGTCCCGTCGACTGGGAAGAGGACTTGCGCCGCGGCCTGCGAGTCATTGCCGACCGCTCCGATGCCTTGAATCGCTTCATGCGCGATTATTCCCGTCTCACCCGGCTGCCCAAACCCCAGCTTCGCCCCGTCGATCTCGGCACGCTGGTTCGAACCACCGTGGGTTTAGAAACGCGAATGATTGTCGAGATCGAGCCCGGACCAGAAATCACTATGCCGGTCGATCCCGATCAACTGCAGCAAATGCTGATCAACCTCATTCGCAATGCCGTGGATGTGTCGGTCGATAACGGCGGCTCCGTCAAAGTGGGTTGGTTCAAGACGGGGAGTTCGGTGAACTTATTCGTTCGAGACGAAGGTCCAGGCATTGCGAATTCCGCCAACCTGTTTGTCCCTTTCTTTACCACCAAGCCGGGCGGTTCGGGCATTGGTTTGGTGTTGAGCCGACAGATTGCCGAGGCTCACGGAGGCACCCTCTCGCTGCAAAATCGTGCTCAAGGAAAGGGCTGCGAGGCCTTGATCGAGCTGCCGATCGGAAACTGAACCTGCTCGCGACCAGCCTGCGCATCGGAGTGCCCACCTCTTCGAGTACAATGCCTTGCCCGAGTTCCAACACCAGGACCCAATCAAGGGGAGGCCCGAATGAAGCAGCTGCTCGTGTGGGCAGGTATCTGTCTCATCCTATGTGCTCCGTTAGCGGCACAGAATCAGTCCGTGACCCAAGCCAGCGATCGATTCTTCTTTCCCCGGGACACGTTTTGGGGTCACGTGGAATTCGATCTGGCTCCGCCTCACAACGAAATTGATCCTAATTTGTGCGCCTCGAATGCCGGCGATTATGGCGGGGTCAATGCTCCCTGCAGCATGTTTGCTCGCTACATGATCTCCGGGCTCTTGGAGGTGCGCCCCTTCGGCCGAGGTCAGCTCCGCCGTTTTATGCTCTTCGGCGAACCCTATTTTCTATTTGGCAAGAACATTCCTCAGACTCTCTACACATGGTCGTTCGACGCGATTGGGATTTCGCACTCCTGGGGTCTGGGTGTCTATCTTGGCAAAGGATTCGAATTCCGCGTCACCCAACATTTCCTGTTCGATCGCCTCGGCGCAAGGGATCGGAATCTTGGTACCGCAGACCTGGGAAACAATGGGCCCTGGGGGAGGTATAACGCGTTCGGGGTACGCAAGTACTTCGGAACGCGCAGGTGGTAGCCGAGACGGAGGTTCACGAGGGGAGGCCGCTAGATCCGCCGGGATGGGCAGCTGCCGGTACCGTCCTGCGGCTTCGCTGGACCAGCCAGATGATCAAGGCCACGATTCCACCCAGAACAATTAAGGGGAATAGTAGGACGAGCACCATCCACCCGGCGCCTCCGAGTGAAGTCACCTGGCCCGCAATCTGGGATTGCGAATCTCGGCGAACCATGCCGGCTACAACCACCACGTCACCCGCGACCTGAGTGCCACTCTGGAGCCGGACATCGCCTAGAACGGCGGTGACGTCTCCGGCAACCTGGGCGCCCTGCTCGAGGACGATCCTGCCTGCCACTGCCACGGCATCTCCCGCCACCTGCCCGCGAACGTAGATCGAGCAGGCAACACAGACAGCATCCCCCACTTTCTCAGCCGGTTCGACAACCAGGTCGCGACCGACCTGGACACGGTCGGCACTGTTCTCGGCTAGAGCCAGGGATGAGAAGACTGCCAGCGCAACTAACGTCAAGGGCGGAAAACGATTTTGGAACATGCGCTCCTCCTCCGCTCGGGACGATAACTCGACGTCCCGTCGCTCAGCATCCAAATCCGTTGTTTGCGAGTATACGCGGTCGATCCCAGGCTGTCCTAAAGACAAGTCACCAACAGCAGCCGACAGGAAGTGAGGTATCAGTGGACGTGCCTTGATTGCAGGCAATAGTTGCGAACCGCGCCGAACGAGGTCACGCTGATGTGACCGATCGACATCCAGCGCTCCAACTTGTGGTGGCCGGTCCGATGAAAGATATAGGAGATCCCAACCGAGGTCGCGGTTCCGGCCGCCTCCAGGCCGGCGAATGCCGCAGAATTGTTCACAACCTCGGAAGGCAGCAGTATTTCCTTGCGGCCGCGGGCTTGCATATTCCGTGTCGAGGCATAGTCCATCCCGCGGGTGAAAGCAATGCCCGCAAACAGCCCCTGGTTTGTACGATCCCAGAAAGCATGCACCGGAGCGGCTGGCGGGGGTTCAAGTTCTATGGCAGGAAGTGGGCTTACCGCGCTTCCCGCGGCAGGCCCGCCCTCCCCGGCAGCGCTACTCGACCCGGGTGACATCGCGATCTGCCCGGCCGCGCAAGACACCGCGCAAAGGACACTCAGCACTGCGGGAATGATCGTGCGTTGGCTGCCCGAGGGCATCGCTAGATTGTAACGGCAGGGAGCGAGCTTTCGAGAGTTACCTCGGGTAGCGCTCCTGCCTGAGGAAGTGCGTAAGCAGCGGCTGTAGTTCCCAAAAGGGAGAGGCGTAAGGCACAAGAGACCTGGCTCCCCAGGCGATTGTCGGCCCGGTACAGGTGCCTCCGCGCACCGACAAAAGGAAATCAGAACCTTTATAATTGGTGCTTTCTTTCCTACCGGCCGGGAGGGTCTGAGATGGCGGGTTCCTACAATGGGATTCCGGTGCCCACGAGCGGCGCCAGGATCAGCTACAACAACGGGCGTTACCAGGTGCCCGACAACCCGATTATCCCCTTCATTGAGGGCGATGGCACGGGCCGTGATATCTGGAGGGCATCAGTCCAGGTCTTCGACGCTGCCGTCGGCAAGGCCTACCGGGACAAACGCCGGGTAGCCTGGTATGAGGTGTTCGCGGGCGAAAAGGCATTCTCGAGGTTCAAAACCTGGTTGCCCGACGACACGATCGCTGCCATCCGTGAGCTCCGCGTCGCCATCAAGGGGCCTCTGACCACGCCGGTCGGCGGCGGGATTCGCTCCCTGAACGTGGCCCTGCGGCAGATCCTCGATCTTTACGCTTGCGTGCGTCCGGTCAAGTATTACAAAGGAACTCCCTCCCCGGTGAAGAACCCGGAACGCATGGATGTGGTGATCTACCGCGAAAACACCGAAGATGTATATGCTGGAATCGAGTGGGAACAAGGCACGGCGGAGGCCGCTAAGGTCATCGAGTTCTTAAACCGAGACATGCTCAAAGGGGGCAAGAAGCAGATCCGCCTCGACTCAGGGATTGGTATCAAGCCGATCTCGATCACCGGGACCAAGCGCCTGGTCCGCATGGCAATCCAATTTGCGCTCGGAAGTGGCCGCAGGACCGTGACCCTGGTGCATAAGGGTAATATCCAGAAGTTCACGGAAGGGGCGTTCCGCAAATGGGGTTACGAACTGGCCACCCAAGAGTTTCGTTCGCAGGTCGTCACCGAGCGCGAGAGCTGGATTCTCGACAATAAGGATCGCAATCCCAAAGTGACAACCGAGGAGATTGCCAACCTTATCGAACCCGGGCTGGAGTTTGCCTCGGACGAGTTCCGGCAATCGGTCTACAACGAGGTCCGCGAGGTTTTGACTGCCATCTACTCGACCCATGGCCATGGCGCGTGGAAGCAGAAACTGATGGTCAATGACCGCATCGCCGACTCGATTTTTCAGCAAGTGGTAACCCGAGCCGATGAATACTCCGTTTTGGCCACCCCCAACCTGAACGGCGACTACATTTCCGACGCCTGTGCCGCCCAGGTAGGCGGCCTGGGCATCGCACCGGGTGCCAACATCGGCGACGGCTACGCGGTCTTCGAAGCTACCCACGGCACCGCACCGAAGTATGCCGACAAGGATGTGATCAATCCAGGATCGGTAATTCTTTCCGGCGTCATGATGTTTCGCTTTCTCGGCTGGGGCGAGGCGGCCGACCTGATCGAACGCGGCTTGGAACGCACCATCGAGCAGAAGAGGGTCACCTACGACTTCGAGCGGTTGATGCCGGGAGCTACCAAGGTGAGAACCAGCGAATTCGCGGAGTTTATCATCCAGAACATGCATAGCGCTGTGCTCAGCGCTGTACCCTAACCAACCTTCTCTCCGGCCGCTCGGTCTCCGTCAGCCGCGAGAAGAGAGAGATAAGACATCATGCGCCAGAAAGTCACGGTTGTAGGCTCAGGAAACGTGGGGGCCACAGCGGCCCATTGGATCGCTGCTAAAGAACTCGCCGATATCGTTCTCATCGATATCATCGAGGGGATCCCGCAGGGCAAAGGCCTGGACTTGCTGCAAGCGATGCCCATCGAGAAGCGGGACTGCCATGTGATGGGAACGCAGGACTACGCCGACACCGCCAATTCCGATATCGTGGTGGTCACCGCTGGCGTGCCCCGCAAGCCCGGCATGAGCCGGGACGACCTGCTCCAGACGAATTACAAAATCATCAAAGATGTGGTATCGAGGGTGGTGCAGTTCTCGCCCAATTGCATTCTGATCATCGTGTCCAATCCGCTCGATGCCATGGCGCAGGCCGCCTATAAGCTGAGTGGATTCCCCCGCGAACGGGTGATCGGCATGGCGGGCGTGCTCGACTCCGCACGTTTCCGCACTTTCATCGCGCAGCAATTGAAGGTGAGCGTGGAGAATGTGACGGCATTTGTGCTTGGCGGACACGGTGACACCATGGTCCCGCTGCCCAGGTATTCCACAGTGGCTGGTATTCCGATCACCGAGCTGATGGATGCGCCCACCATTGCACGAATTGTTCAGCGTACTCGCGATGGCGGTGCGGAAATTGTGAAGCATTTGAAAAGCGGCAGCGCGTATTATGCACCGTCGGCGGCGGTCACCGAGATGGTGGACGCGATTCTGAAAGACAAGATGAAAATCATGCCCTGTGCTGCCTATCTTCAGGGGGAATACGGAATCAAGGGCCTTTACGTGGGTGTACCGGTCAAGTTAGGGGCGAGGGGCATCGAGGAGATTATCGAAATCAGGCTCAACCCGGATGAACAGGAACAACTCAACCGCAGCGCCGAAGCCGTACGGGAATTAGTAGGAGTCATTGGAGTCTAGATCCTATCTCAATCGACCCCAGTCGGTTTGTTCGCTCTCGCCGTAACTTCCGGTTGGCCCTTCAATCGTCCGTGCAAGTACGGAGTACCTAGCACCCGACCGGGCAGAAACTGATCTGCATCGTTGTTTTACGTACCGGACGAAGAAACCGACTCCATGTTCGCACCGAAGGCCAGCAGACGGCCGTCGCAATCCTTCACTACGAACTCTCGCGAGCGCCATGGCGTGTTGGCGAGTTCTCGCGTGAACTCCACGCCCTTGGCGGCGTACTCGGCATAAAGCGTGTCTGCATTTTCGATGTAAAGGTATGCGTCGAGCAGTTCGTCTTCGTATTTGTCCGGATTAGCTGTGGGCAGCGCCGCGCAGCGGAAGTGAATCGCGTGCTGGTCGCGCGCCACGATGGCGTAGACCGGCGGATCCTGCCACATCCCAAGACATTCGAAGCCAAGCTTGTCCTGGTAATAGGCGACTGTTCCCGGAATGTCCGCGGTGAAGAACTGAGGCGCGATCTGACGGATCATGGAGCAAGTGTAGCCTAGCCCGGCAGCCGCCGCACGATGAACACGGGGGATCCGATTCGCGTATATTCCAATGGTAGACACCTCGATGTCCTATTCGCCCATACTGCTTATTCATATTTGCGCTGGGACCTTAGGTCTGCTTTCCGGCACCGCCGCATTGTCTTTCCGTAAAGGTTCCCCCCGCCATGCCCTGGCTGGACAACTCTTTGTGTCATCCATGCTGACCATGGCTGTCGGCGCAGTGTACCTGGCAATCGTGAGGCATCAACCAAACAACATCGGCGGTGGAATCATAACCATCTATCTGATCGGAACGGCGTGGCTCACCGCGAGGCGCAGAGAGGGGGAAACGAGCCGCATGGATTGGGTTGTGCTGCTGATTCCCTTGGCGCTCGGCATCCTCACCTGGATGAATGGTATTAAGGTGGTCCGTAGCGGGGCAAGTTCACAAGACGGAGTTCCAGTTGGGATGGCTTTTTTCATGGGTTCCATCTGTCTGCTTGCCGCGGCGGGAGACGTTCGCATGCTTATGCGCGGTGGTGTTCTGGGAGCAAAGCGTATCTCGCGGCATCTCTGGCGGATGTGCTTTGGGCTGTTCATCGCAGCAGGGTCCTTTTTTCTGGGACCCTCAAACCGGCCACGTAGATTGCTTTCGGCAGTGGGAGTCGGGCAACACCTATCCCCGGCTCTATTTAGCACCGGGTTGTATTTAATTCTCACCATACTCCCACTGGTTTTGCTGATTGTATGGCTGGTTCGAGTGCGCTTCACAAATGCATTCACCGGAAAGTTGCTGCCACGCGGCGGGAATGTCTTTTCGCTACGGCCTTAGCGCTCTCCTTTCACCCGGAAAGCCTTTCGCATAAGAGGGCCTTGTCTGCCACGGCATTGCCGTGCGTGGGCGCGTTTGTACAGGTTTCCGCATCACAATCTCGGTCCATTGCCTGATAGCCACGCAACCCTGACATCCGGCCGTCCTTCGGCCAACACCAGTTGGTCCGGGTTGATCTTCCGGCCCGTCGGAGCCTAGGTCGCTCCCAGTTTCTTGAGTACATCCTGAACATCGTTACGAACTTCAGTTCGCCTCTGCCTGGTGTCGGACCAGGAAGATAAAGGCGCCTTGTGGGAATCGATCATAGCCAAGGCTTTCTCGGCATACTCGCGGGCGAGGTCTTTCTGTCCGTCTGCCAGATAGGCGTCCGCAAGGTTAGCGTGCGCGTCGGCCGAATCTGGATAAGCGAGCAGGTTGAGCTGAAGATCTCAATGCCGACTCTCATCTCCATTTCGGCCTCCTGCAGTTGGCCGGCTTTCTTCTCGGCATCGGCTAAGCGCATGTGATCCTCGCCGATGATGTCTACGTTGACTTCTGGCCACAACTGCACCTCAGGGTCTTTGCGCCGGGCTTCCATCAATTGCCGTGTGACCTGGGCGACTCCGCCGGGCATCTCAATTTCATTCAGGATTACGGCTGAGGCCACGGTATCGGCTGGGGCATGGCCCGGTGTTCGGAGCAGCGTGGTGACAAACCAATCGACGATGATGGCAGGCAACTCCGGATGGCGTTGGAACAAATCAGTTCCATGACTTCCGGTCGCAGGGACTTTGCTTGCATCGGAGGTCTCGTACCACAGCCACGGCGCTCTCGGCCCGAGGTAATGGATGAACTGTTTTTGCGGGCTGGAGGAGCAGTCGTAGAGCCACTCCATCGCCTCTACCGTTGGTGGGTATTCGTCATCATCGGACACGACGAACAACCCGGGCAATTGCCATGCCTGCCGCAGAAATCGTAGTTGAGGTAGTAACGTTTCTCCCGACATTAGTACGAGCGATTTCACTTCGGCATGACGGCGTGCCGCTTCGACGGAATTGTCCACACCCAGCCATCCGGCTCCTCCCGCGCCGATTACATCGCGCTGCACGCCGGGCTGAGAAACCAGATATTCGAACGCCGCGTCCAGATCGCCGTCCTGGTACAGTTCTCTCGCTTCTTTCTTGCCGCCGCTTTCCCCATAGCCGCGCACATCGATGCTGAGCGTGTTGATGCCGGCCGACGCCAGTTGCACGGCGACATTGTTCCAGGACTGACGCGTGCGGTTGCTCTGGTGAAAAAGTAACACACCCGGACCAGGCTTTGCCGCCTCGAAATAGCTGGTCTTCAGCGTGACACCATCGGGCGTCTTCAGGGCCACCACGCGGACAGCGGGCGGTGGCTGAGGCGTGCTCGCGACAGCGCCAGTGTTTTTGCCCTGTCCCAAGGCGGTTCCGGCAAAGATGACTACTGCCAACCTAACGAGGATTCGAATGGGCTTCATGGAGTGGCTCTCCTCAATTGGAACGTCTGGGTTGTTGGGCAGCTGGCGGAAACCCCACGCACCCTCAATACGAAACCAGGTCTATCTGTAGTCTTTGCATCAGAGCTATCTACTACATAATACGTCTATGCTACTACAGTAAACGTATAGCTTGCGACTTAGACGGAGGAGCGAGCCGTTGGTGAGCAGCCTTGTCTTGGGGATTACCGAGTGGTCAATGTCTCAGGACGAAACAGCAAGCGGTATGAGCGACAGTTCCAAAGACACCTGCTACGACGACAGTAACGAACAGCGACGCCAGTAGAAGGGTAGCTGCGCGGTGTGGCTCTGGTGGTTCGGTCAGGCGGGTCAGGCGATGGCTCAGATGCGATGAGGCTGCTGCTTGCAGAAATCCCGCATCTTCGGGAATTGCAAGTTTGGCCAGCGCTGAAACCAGTGCCGGTCCATGGGCGCGCCTGATGACAGAATCATCGCAAGAGAGCTCGCGATAGAGTGCAATCCGCGCGCCGGCGAGCCAGATGAGCGGGTGGAACCATAGGGCGCACAAAGAAACCTCATAGAACAAACGGATCAGATTATCACGTCGTCTTGCATGGGCTAGTTCGTGAATCAGAACGGCTTCGACTTCACTTTGATTGAGCAACCGATCGATGCCGATGGGAAGCAGGATGCGAGGATAAAGGACTCCACGAACTACGGGACTCGGATGCCCGTCGCCGAAGCTCACCGGAATGCCATTGGCTAGGAAATGACACGTCTGGGCAGGATCACTCAACCGGGCTGGCGCTTTCGCCTCGCGACACTCACTCCGTATACGCAACATCAATCGACTAAGCATTGAGAAAGCGCCGATCATCCAGATCGAGCCAAGAACCACGGCCGTCCGGCCTTCTGTCATATCCCATACCGGCCCGCCAATAGCACCGAGCGGTCGAGCCCACATCAAGTGCGGGGCCCAAAGCTTATCGATCAGTGCTCCGAAAGGGACAGCGAAATTGAATGCGGTCGCCACCCAGATCCAATATTTCGTGCTGGCGCTTGCGCGCAGGATGGATGTCAGTCCCCACGCTGCCGACCCGACAATCGAGGCAAACAGCAGGTGAACGCTGAAGTAGTACATCGCGCGTGCGATATGTTCATGCACGTTTGCCTCCGCGATTGCGGCCGTTCTTGTCACCGCTCTTGTCCGTGCGGGCCGCACTCTGCAACGCCTTCAGGTCGCGTAACGTAAGCGCACCATTCTCGACCAAATTGGAGACGAGCAAACGCGGCGAGCCGCCGAACAGATCGAGCAGATCGTGAACCAGCCGGCTGCGATGTTGGCTTTTACTGAGGGATGGCTGAAAGAGCTGGGCATTGCCGATCTTCTTTACTTTTCGCAGCGCGCCCTTTGCCTCCAGCCTGTAGACGAGCGTCTGCACAGTTGTGTAAGCAACGCGTTCATCCTCAGGCAAACTTTCCAGGATCTCGCGCACCGACGCAGTCCCGAGTTTCCAGTACTGCTCCAAAATGCGGGTCTCGGCTTTGGAAAGCCGCGGCTCTTTCATGATCTCCTACCCATCCCGGCAATGCTACTACAAGAAACAATACATTGGCTACTTCGTGTTTTGATCCCGGAAGTAGGCCTGTCGTTCGGTATCACGTCCTGGTGATCGCAAACAAGCCAGTTCGTCGATTGCCGGGACATTTTGTCGTCGCCTTTCGTGCCCGAGAAGCGCTGTGCTAGACATACGAAAGAACAGGGCCAGCATTAGCTTTCGCCAGTCGATCCACGTGCTTCCGTCCGGTCGTCGTCTGGAGTTTGTTAGCCATTAGAGATTTGCTCCCCTGAATCAATTCCTGGAATGCGAGATCGTAATAGCGCGGGAATTCTCCACACTGCGCAACTTCTGCTTGAACCGAAAACATCCGATGTGATCACGCCGAGAGCAGTCTCGGAGGCGCTGTAGGCTATTGATAATGGGCACTACTGTTCGGGTAGACGCGGCTGTGGTTGACCTTGGGTTAGAAACTGTAGGCTTAGCGAGCATGCGCTTCAAGGACAAACCAAAATCAGGTCAGACAGGCACCTTGCTTCTTGCCTACCCCGTATTTCCGAAGAGGAAATCAAAGAGCGGCAGAAACACGTTATAGCGACTATTCGGACGAGCGTGATGGCTCATGTGATAAGCACGCGCGAACCGGAGACCTGGCGGGAGCCACCGGTTCATGTGAATACGCCAATGGATCTCCTCAGTCGCAATCAGATAGACAGCCCAGCCAAGGAAGACGCCCGAAAGAATTCCCCGCACTCCGATCAGGGAAGTAATCAGAAATGCAGGAACTCCGTTTATTACGAACAGAAGAACAGTGTTCACCGGGGAGGTGATAAGGGCCACGTGTTCTGCCTGCTCGGGCGTACCAATTTGAGCATGGTGCTCGCGATGTCCTGCCCCTAGGGGACTGCCAGACTGGTGCAGCAACCACCGATGATAGAGGTATTCGAAAGCATTCCCCCAGATCAAACCGACGATCAGACCAATAAGCCACGCTCTCCAGGCAATAGAAGAAAAATGGAAGCTCAGGGCTACTGCAGGCAATGCTCCGCAAAAGACAGCGGCAATTGCGTTGTTTCGCTTCTTCTCGCATCCATGCCGCACGGCGATCTGAGTCAATTCGATAGGTGTCGGCAACGCGTTGAGCCCCTGCTTCGATTCATTATAGTGAGTGCGAAGCCTCTGCGATGGCTTGGAGGGGATCCACGACCTTTGAATATCGGCCCTTACGCCCTCGACCTTCGGTTAGATGAATTCTTCAAGATCGTTGTGCATCGAGTTCACCGTGCATGCAGGTTACGGGCTAAGATAAAGGAAGAAGCTAAAAAATCAGCTATGGTCCATCAGTTCGTATTACCAGGCGGTGCACCTGTCTCTTAGAATGCCAGAGGAATGACACTGGTTCCTGAAACCACACAACTGATCACAACCCCCTCGGCTTCAACCCGCTCCCGGATCGGCTTCCCCAAAGGATTCTTCTGGGGAGTGTCGACGGCGGCACATCAGGTGGAGGGCGGCAATGCGAACAACCAGTGGTCGCTCTGGGAAACTGCGGGGAAGATCAAGTCGGGAGAGGCTTGTGGGGTTGCATGTGACTGGTGGAACAGCGCGGAGCCGGATTTTAACCTAGCTCGAGAAATGGGGTTGAACGCGCTTCGATTATCGGTGGAGTGGAGCCGAATTGAGCCGCAGCCCGGACATTGGAATTTGCCGGCGCTGCGTCGCTATCGAGAGATGCTCGAAGGCCTCTTGCGCCGTGGCCTCCGACCTTTCGTTTCTCTGCACCACTTCACGCATCCACAGTGGTTCGAGCAGCAGGGTGCATTTCTTGATGACACTGCGGCGCAGCGTTTTGAGGGCTTTGTCCGCCGAGTAGTCGCCGAGCTAGGCGATTTGTGTCACCACTGGATTACCTTCAATGAACCGAATGTTTTCGCGGCCCTGGGGTACGTTCTTGGGGAATTCCCGCCCGGACGAAAAGGTCAAATAAGGACCGCGCTCCGGGTGCTGACTGCGATGGCGCTCTGTCATGCTCGGGCTTACCACGCAATCCATGACATTCAGCCTGAGGCACAGGTCGGCTGGGCGCACAACTACGTGGTTTTCCAACCTGCGAATCCTACTTTTCCTCTCGACCGATGGAGCGCCAGCCTTCTCAGTTATCTTTTCAATGAAATTTTTCTCACCATTATTGAGTGGGGACGCCCTACCTTACCTATCAACCTGGTGAAGGGAAGGCTCGCTGCCCTGGAAGGGGTTTGCGATTTTGTCGGGTTAAATGTGTACAGCCGGCTTCATGTGGCCTTCAGCATGAAGCATCCGTCCCAACTCTTCAGCAAGGTGTACGTGCCAGAGCATGTTCCGCAGGGTGACCGTGGCATGGAAAGACCCTATGGAGAAGCCTACCCGGCGGCGATTACAGCCGCCGTAAAGCGTGCAGCACGGATGGGCAAGCCGATCTACATTCTGGAAAATGGGGTGCCCGATGCCGAGGATCGCATCCGACCATGGCTAATCGTCAATGCGGTCCACGAACTCCATCGATTGATCGAGCAAGGGCATGATATTCGCGGCTATTTTCATTGGACACTTACGGATAATTTTGAGTGGAGCGAGGGCTGGCATTTGAAATTTGGACTCGTGGCGCTGGATACCTCCACACAGCGGCGGACGATGCGTAAGAGCGGCCGCTTGTATGGCGCAATCGCGCGCGCGAACGGATTCACACCCGAGATTGCCGACTCATTCCGCATTCCCACACCGAACCAGGTTGGCTGATCTCACCGCGATTCGGGCTTCGGGCTAGGTTCTCGGGTGGCGCGGTGGCCTCGTAGCCTACCGTCTTTTTTGTTCTCTTCCGAGCCAACTCGCAGAATGCAAAGGCGTTCGCATATGCGAAGACCCGCTCGCCTACGCCAACCCTGAGGGTGACGTGTCATTCTTCCAGCCGCTGTCAGGAATGTGGTCTTGTGGCAGGGTGTGCTCTCAACAAAGTTCGGGGTGTTGATCACATCAACTATTCCTTGAAGTACATCAACGCCCCATCGTCTGCGAGATCCTCAGGGCTCGATGAGCTTGAGTATCCGGCTATGGAATGAAACCGCACTCAAACAGTTTGTTCGCGACCGGTCCCGCAATCTTGTTAATGAAATAGGTGCGCAGCTGTGGATCGGTTCTTAGGAACTGGACTGCTTTTACCTTCTCGGGTGACGGCGGCTCCTGTTTCTGCTGCGCCAGTTGCTGGCAACTCGAGTTCTGATACTTCTCAATCACTTTGTTGGCCAGCTGGTCGAGCATCGGATGCTGGTCAGGAGCCTGGGCGCCAGCTATCGGGGCGCGAGTTCCACCGATGGTGATGAGGAACAGGGAAACGAGCGCGAATCGAGCGGTCATTCCAGCGCGAGTATGCTTCATGGGTCCTTCTCCTTGCTGAGTCTGAGAATGCGCACCAAGTGTAGCCAGAATTTTCTATTCGTCGGCACTGGCACTTCTGACAGGTTTCGCCGAAATTTTTGGCTTGCGGTGGTTCAGCTGTCAGTTCGCAGTCCGCAGTTACCGGTGTCTGCTACCGTTTACCGACTCCGAGCGGATCATGGGCTAACCGGATGTTACCAGGACTAAGTGGCCTGGGTGGTTGGTCGGGTTGTGCTCACTTTCCAGGGGCGGCGTGCACGGGAGAAATTAGTTCTAAGGCTTGGTCGCCCCCGAACCGTGCTGGATGGTGATGTGGTTGATCTTCACCGGACGGAAGGGAAAGTCATTCGAATCGCGTCCCATGCGCGCAATCTGCTTCACCAACGCCACGCTGGCCTCATCACACTGGCCGAAGATCGTGTAGCCGCCGTTTAGACTGGGGTAGGGAACTTCGGTGATGAAGAATTGCGAGCCGTTCGTGTCAGGACCCGCGTTGGCATAGGCCAAGCGTCCGGGACGATCGAACTTCAGGTCCGGAGAAACTTCGTTCTTGAATTGATAGCCAGGGTCACCGGTGCCATTGCCCGCGGGATCGCCTCCTTGGATCATGAAATTAGGAATTACGCGATGGAAAATGGTTCCGTCGTAGAGCGGCACCCCATGTTTCTTTTGGTGCGTAACCGGGCTGATCCAATCCTTCGTGCCCTCCGCCAGCCCGATGAAGTTGGCGACTCCGATGGGTGCCTTATCCGGAAACAAGGTGCAGGTAAGCTTGCCGGCGGTCGTATCAATAATCGCGGTCGGCTGCGCCTTAACCACCGCAGGCGCTGTGAGCGAGACCAGGAAGAGGATGAGAGGACTCACAGAAAGAATGCTGCTTAGGTGCATCTGGTAGCTCCTTTGTCTGATGACTGCAATCTATTCCCCAGGGCTGAAAGCCCTTTCGTAGGACCAATTCCTGAGGGCAAAGCCGACTAGGCATTGTACGACATCAACCTTCGTGCGGCTCGGTAAGAATCATTGGGGCGCCACGGCGCGCGCGAGATCCGCTGGCCTCGCTTGCATCTCTCGGCTCACTCGCTCGACCTCACCAAATACGCGCAGCAGGTTTCCACCCAGAATTTTGTGAATGTCTTGTGCGCTGTAACCCCGATCGACGAGAGCCTGCGTGACCTTGGGCAAATCCGCAGCCGAGTCCATCCCTTGCGGGGTAGCCCCGCTGACGCCATCGAAATCCGAGCCGAGACCGACATGGTCCACTCCCGCCACCTTGGCAATATGATCAATCTGGTCGATGAGAACTGTGAACGGAGGGCGAGGAAGCTTCGCCATGAACTGCCTTTCCAGGCGATCCTCATCCAGATAAGTAGGCGTCTTTCCTTCTGCTTTGAGCTTTTCGAGAGCCTCGTGGATGGCCGCCTGTTTCTCTTTGTCCTGCGCTTGGGCGGCATTCAGAAAAGCTTGATCGTCGAAGCCAGAATAGAAATTGACATCCACAACTCCGCCGTTCTTGGCTACGGCAAGCAACATATCGTCGGTCATGTTGCGGGGAGCGTTCACCAGAGCGCGAGCCGAAGAGTGCGAGGCAATCACGGGAGCTCGCGTCACGGCAATCGTGTCCCAAAACGTCTTGTCTGCCACGTGGGAAATGTCCACGATCATGCCCAGACGATTCATCTCGAGAACGACCTGTTTGCCAAATTCGGTTAGGCCATTGTGATGGCGAACGTTGGGATCGTTGATATCGCCGGAGGAGTCTGCCCATTCATTGGTATTGGACCAGGAGAGTGTCATGTATCGCACGCCGAGACGATAGAAGTCCCGCAGCAGCCGAATGTCGTTCTCGATCGAATGTCCCCCCTCAATGCCCATGAGGGCAGCCAGTTTCCCCTGCTTGTGTGCCCGTTCAATATCCGCGGCCGAGAACGCCATCATCATCCGGTCGGGATGACGGCCCGCCTGTTCGTAGACCGAGTCGATCAGATCGAGGGTGCGTCTGGCAAAGTGTCCCTGGTTAGCTTTCGGCTCGACCCAAATGGAGAAGAACTCGGCCCCGAGATTTCCCGCGCGCGCCTTCTCTAGAGTGATATGGCCGAAATCGTTGGGATCCGTGGTGGCGATATCAAAGTTCTCATCGAGAAACCGCTGCGGTGTATCGGCATGCGTGTCGATGACCAAGGCAGATTGATGAATGGCGCGCGCCGTGGCTCCTATGCCGGAAGCTTCGTTCTGCGCCACTGCCAACGTGCAGGTTAGCAGCCACCCTATCAGGACGGAGAATCGAAGACCCAAAGGAAGGGAGATGCGCTGTTTCTTCATATTTTATGAAGAGAGGATTGTATACTTTTGCGCCGACCGGCGAAACGGGGAGTGGAGGGCGTGCGTGGTCGATTCGAAGACCCGGCAAAGCGCAGGCAATGTTTGGGAGCGGGAAACTAGGCTATGGGTTGAAACTGCGTACGTCGGAGACCCGCTGGGGAGAAAACTCCCTTTGTTCTGGGTCGGACAAAGGGGAAGGTGACTCGCCGGCAGCCGTCTTGGCTTCGCGCCAGTCGGCATAGCGGCCGGAGACGGCAACGTGGAACACCCACTGCCGGCGCTCCTCTTCCGGTTCGAGCAGGCCCTGCTCCTTGAGCGGAAGCATGTATTGTTCCACCCACTGCACCTGCTGGCGGGTCATGCCGCGACGCTGGATATCCACGGTGATTCCGGCCAGGTGCGAGGAAGCGGTTTCGCCGGATTCAGGGGCTGCGTTGCGATTGTGGCGGCGTAGCTTTCTCTGCACCACGACCGTGCGTACGGCGGAATTGACCTGGATTGGGGTGTGGAACTGCTGGTAATAGGCTTCACTGAGGTCTTCGAGGAAGTCCCGGGTCCATGGCCGGCAATAACGTCGCGACGGATCCAGCCGACGCTCGATGTGCAGACTCTCACCTTCTTCAATGGGAACCAGATCACCGCTGGCAACCAGCTGTCGAAGTTCGGCGTCATCGTGGATTCGCGGCAGGGCCAGACGGTCAATTTCCTCGTTCTGGCGCAGCAGGGATTCACGCGAAGGACGGAAGACAGGATTCCACCTAGTCCGGCGCAGGTGCACGCGGCGCTTGCTTAGATGGCGGGAACGCTGCGGGGAGACAGTTTGTTCTATTCCCGAGGCCCCAATGGAGAAGCCGAGAATCAGCCCAAGAACGACGAATGCCCGCTGTGCTCTGATTTCCACGAAGTGGTCCTGACTCCTCGCTTAGGTCGCTGATCGACTTCGCCAACGGCCTCGTACGGGAATCTCGCAGTAACGTTACCGAGATCGATCTTCCGGCTTGGTTACCCGCGGTTACGCCCAAGCCCCCACAGCCTTTTGATCTGCAGCTGAAATGCCGCGGGAAGATTGTACGCCAACCGCTCGTAAGTCAGTGGTAGATAAGCACTGGAGGCAGGAACCCTGACTGTACAGAAAGTGGCACAAGTCCCATAATTGGCACTCTACTTACGAAACAGGTCACGAATGGCCTGTTTCATCACTGAGCCGCTGACTTCGGAAATCGACCGGGTGAGAGGGATGTCTTTGGGGCAGATCTCGACGCAGTTCTGGGCGTAACCGCATTCCTGGATGCCGCCGTCCCCCATCAATGCCGAAAGCCGCTCGCGTTTGGCGGCAGCTCCGGTGGGATGGGTATTGAACAGCCGGACCTGAGAAATGACGGCAGCACCGACAAACCCCGTGTGCTCGTTAAACTGCGGGCATACTTCCATGCAACAGCAGCAGGAAATGCAGCGGGAGAGGGGATAGGCAGCTTCCTGCTCCTCGGATGTCATGCGCGGTCCGGCCCCGAGATCATAGGTGCCGTCGATGGGGACCCAAGCCTTCACCGCCTTCAGGTTTTCAAACAGAACTTGACGGTCCACGGCCAGGTCGCGAACCACAGGAAATTTCGAAAGCGGTTCGAGCCGGATCGGTTGCTCCAGCCGGTCGACGAGAGCCGAACACGCCATGTGTGCGCGGCGATTGATCAGCATGGCGCAGGAACCGCAGATTTCCTCCAGGCAATTGGAGTCATAGGTGATTGGGGTTGTGGCATTGCCGGCGCGAGTGACAGGGTTGGCGGCGATGTCCATCAAGCAGGAAATTACATTCATGCCCGGCTTGTAGGGCAGCTCGAACTCTTCCCAATGAGGCTTCTCTTGGGGATTCGCTTGCCTCTTGATCTGGAGGATAACCGATTTGCTATCAGGCATTGGTCTGCTTGCTGAATATCCTCTCTGCCACAAGCTTGGTCCGAGATGCCGTGCGAGCTCAGCCCGCTGGTCCCCAGCGGCGATGCTCGATCCTACTCGAAATTGGCACGCAAAGCGAGATATCGTGGCGGCTCGAGGCGTGCCAAGCCACTCGCGAGTTTCCTTGCAATCCGCCTCATCAATACTTCCGCGCCCTCGGCGGTATCAGGGACACGTCGACGGGCTCAAACTCAAACTTTGGTTCGTCGGCGTCCGGGGCGAAATAGGCCTTGGTCGTCTTCAGCCAATTCTTGTCATCCCGCTCCGGAAAATCCGGTTTATAGTGCGCGCCCCTCGACTCGTCCCGCCGGGCCGCACCCTGCGCGATCACGCGCGAGAGCTGCAGCATGTTGTAAAGCTGACGGGCGAAGACCACCGTGGTATTGGCCCACTGCGAGCGGTCGCTGAGATTGATCTGCCGGAATCGCTCGAGCATCTCGCACAATGTATCATCGGTTTCCTTGAGGCTCTTGTTGTAGCGAATCACGGTGCAGTTCTTGGTCATCAGCTCGCCCAGCTCGCGCCACAGCTTAAAGGGATTTTCGCGGCCCTCCGACTTCATCAGTGTGGCGTTGTTTTCCTCCTGGTGTTTTTGCTCGGCTTCGAAATGCCGGTTGCCCGCCGCGGCGGATTGATTGCACGCGTATTGAACCGCCGCTGGCCCGGCGATGAATCCGCCAAAAATACAGGACACCAAGGAATTGGCACCCAGGCGATTGGCCCCGTGATATTGGTATTCACACTCGCCCGCGGCAAAGATTCCCGGGATGTTCGTAGCCTGCTTGTAATCCACCCAGAGTCCACCCATGGTGTAGTGCATGCCGGGGAAAATCTTCATGGGGGTGTCGCGGGGATCGTCACCCACGAACTTTTCATAGATCTCCAAAATGCCTTCGAGCTTGCGGTCAAGAATCTTGCGATCGATGTGGGTGAGATCGAGATAAACCATCGGTTTTCCGTCGATGCCGAGGTTGTACTCATAGACGACCTTGAAGATCGCACGGGTGGCGACGTCCCGCGGCACTAGGTTGCCGTATTTGGGATACCACTCTTCCAGGAAATACCAGCGTTCGCTCTCCGGGATGGTTTTCGGATCGCGAGCGTCGCCGCCCTTCTTGGGTACCCACACCCGCCCGCCTTCGCCGCGCGCCGATTCCGACATCAAACGCAGCTTGTCTTCCCCTGGAATCGAAGTCGGATGCACCTGAATAAACTCGCCGTTGGCGTAGTAGCAGCCCTGCTGATACAAGGCGGACTGCGCCGATCCGGTGCAAACCACCGAATTGGTGGATTTCCCGAAAATCGCGCCGATCCCGCCGGTGGCGATGATGATGGCATCGGCCGGGAACGTGCGCACCTCCAACGAGCGCAGGTTCATGGCACAAATGCCGCGGCAAATACGATTTCCATCGAGCACCGCCGACAAGAACTCCCAATGCTCGTATTTTTTGACCTTGCCCTCGGCTTCGTATCGGCGGACCTGCTCGTCGAGAGCGTAGAGGAGTTGTTGGCCGGTCGTGGCGCCGGCGAAGGCCGTACGGTTGTACAAGGTTCCGCCGAAACGCCGGAAATCCAGCAATCCTTCCGGAGTGCGATTGAACGGCACCCCCATGCGGTCCAGCAGATCAATAATGCCGGGGGCGGCCTCGCACATCGCTTTCACCGGCGGCTGATTGGCCAGGAAGTCGCCGCCATAGACGGTGTCATCAAAATGCTGCCAAGTTGAGTCACCCTCGCCCTTGAGGTTCTTGGCGGCATTGATCCCACCCTGCGCGCAGACCGAGTGTGACCGCTTTACGGGAACGATCGAAAACAGGTCGACCGCGCCCCCCCTTTCGGCAATCTTGATTACCGCGGAGAGGCCAGCCAACCCGCCGCCAACCACGATGATTCGAGGATTGAATGCCATGTTCAGATACCAACGGGCTCGGTTAGTGACCCATCGCCAAAGATGTTCCTGATAATTCCAGAGGCTGCAGCGGGGTGTTCAAGAATGAATACATGGTGGCGGCACCCACGCCGACAAAAACTAGTCCGATGGCCACCGCAACGTAGCCAAATCTGCGCCGTGCGGTGTCGCCGGTGACGATCCCCCACTTGGCGGCAAACAACCAGAGCCCGTAGGAGAAATGCCACGAAGCGCATACAATTCCCAGGGCATAAAAGGCGACCGCCCAGGGGTGCTGAAATTCCCCTTGTACCTTGCCAAAGGCGGCTCCGGGATGGGCCAGAAGATGAACCCCGGTGAAGCGCAGGTGCCAAGTATGCCACAGCATATAGACGAAGGCGACCGCCCCCGTCCAACGCTGAGAGGTGTACATCCAGTTCCCGGTCCACGGATAGACGCCGATGTTGCTCTCGCCGCGGTACCAGATATAGAAGCCGTAGAGGCCGTGGTAGAGGATGGGCAGCCAGATGCCGAACAATTCGAGCCCCACGACAAAGGGAAAACTGCTAAGAAGTTCAACCTGCTTGGTATAGGCGGAAGGCCCGCGGGTGGCAAAGGCATTGGAAATGAAGTGTTCGATCAAGAACAAACCCACCGGAACAATCCCGCTTAAGGAGTGCAGGCGGCGCAGTAGAAACGAATATCCCTGACCTGCCCGCAGCGGGGCAACGCCGGGCGGGATCGGCACGGAAGTAGCAGGATTGGCCGTGGACACCACGAAGTCCCCCTATGAAGTCAGGCCCGACAAGAGAACTTTTTATTATCTTGGTGCCAGAGAACGCAAGTCAAGGAAGGCTGGCCATCGGTAGCGAATCAATTTGACCTCTACAGTCTCCAGAGTTCGGTGAATCCAACAACCAGAATCAGGCTGCCCCGCGAAAGTTAGGACGCGCTGGTAGGGTTCTGGTTCATAGCCAAGTTTTCTCAGCCGGGGGGAAGCGATTAAATACCTTGCCAAGATGCCGTACCAGATGCCATAGGCGCCCATTGCCGTGAGCCATCCGACCAGAATAATGTCGATTGCTTTTTGGTTCTCCGAGCACCTTTAGCGTAAGCCCCAGTCGATCTTTCCTTCGCAGAGGATAGCGCCTCTGCACCTAGGCACATCAAAAAGATCCACTACAAGCGGTTGATACCGTTCGGTCGTTTCACGTCCGCCGTTTGAGATTGGGTAGCGCCAAATGGCTACAATCTTTTGCCATCCGCACGATCGGCAGCGATTGGCCGTTGCTCAACGGAACTTCCAGATTCTCTAAAGCGTCATAACCCTTGGCCAGATAGAATGGCACGCCACTCAAAGTGGCGCCCATCTCTAGCCGTGTAAATCCCGCTCTTTGAGCGGCTCTTTCCGAGGTCTCTAGAATCATGCTGCCGATGCCTTGTCGCGCCCATGACGGGTGGACGAAGAAGGCTCGAATCTTGGCGGCATCGCGCTGAGGGTCGAGCAGATCATCGTGACGGTTGTTCCAGTGGTCACCGCCGAACAGAGTCTTACGTTTACTCCAGCCTCCACAACCAACGATGGCCGATCCGGTTGGCTGCTCCCCCTCTTCCACCTCCGCCACAAAATAGGTGCCATCGGCGATTAGTTGACTGTCCACACCATAAACCGTGCGCAGAGCTGCATCGATTTGACTCGGCGAATAGTCGGGGGACTGCAGTCCTCGGACAGAGGCATCAATCAGTTTGGCTAACACGGGGATGTCATCCGGCGTGGCCGGGCGGATGCGGATTCTCATAGGATCTTATACCGGCTGAAGATCTCAGTTGTGTTGGATGCCGTGGGTTGGGCACCTCGATTCTACGATTTTACTGATGGTCGCAATGAGCCCGGCTAGAGTACCAGGCCAGGAACTTTCGGAATGCGGCGCCGCGATGGCTGTATCCGGCCTTCTCTTCCGGGGTGAGTTCGGCAAATGTTTTTCGAATGGTCGGACAATAGAATAGGGGATCGTAGCCGAAACCCTGGTGTCCACGCGGCGTGTCCAGAATCGTGCCCTCGGCTTCTCCTCGAAATACGGACAAGGTCCTTCCCGATCGCGCCGCGGCGATCAGGCATACGAATCTTCCTGTCCGCCGCGGAGGAGGAACATCCTTCAATTCTCTCAACAGGCGAACGTTGTTGGCTTCGTCCGTAGCGTTGCTGCTGCGGGAAGGAGGCACGTCGCCTGCATAGCGTGCCGAGTGTACTCCGGGTGCGCCGCCTAGGGCATCTACTTCTAAGCCGGAATCATCCGCTATTACAATCTCGCCGGGAACGTACCGGCTATAGGTTTCGGCCTTCTTGCGAGCATTGGCCTCGAAGGTCGGACCGTCCTCCGCAACCACGGGCAGGTCCGCGAGGTTCGGAACGGAAGCGATTTCAATGTCAAACGAAGCGGCCGCACCCCGAAAGTCGCGGAGCTTGCCAGGGTTCGTAGTCGCGATCAGAACGCGATTCATGATTTACCTGCCAAGGGAACAAGGAACGAACGAAAGCCGATGGCGATCGGTTCCCCGGGCTTACCTTCCTCCCTTTGGTTACTTCTGAGCTTTCAGCAACCGGCGGTGTTTCGTCGACCACACCAGCAGACCCGCCACTGCTATCAGAGAGCAGGCCTCCCCCAGTGTCCGATCCCAGGTGCGAACAAAGCGGATTTCGACGCGACTGACTCCTGCCGGTATCGGGATCAGCATTTGTCCGTCATCCTCCAGGACTTCCGGGCTTACTCTGCGTCCGTTCACCTCCACTCTCCAGGCGGGATAAGCAAAGAGCCGCACTGCGACCTGGCCAGGCTGGCTAACCTCGGCAGTGAACGATCTTTTCTCGGGGCCCCATTGATCGACATTGAAGCGCGCCGCTCCACTTCCGAGGAAAGCCAGGCGCGGTGCGTCCAACTTGATATTGTAAGGATCAGCGCCGGCAGGAGCGTATTCATCTGCACCCTCATAGCCCGCTCCACCCTCGTGCTGCCTCAGCAACTGGGCCACATCGCTGGCACGATCCCACCAGGGTGGTTGGACACGATGCCCTGTGAGCAGCAGGACCGCCAGCAAGGCTAGAGGAATCACTCCTCGCCAAACCCAGTGCCTCCATGCCAGAGTCACCAGAAGAGCCAAAATTAGGTTCAGGCAGAGCAGCCAGCGCCAAGGCAACTGCACGAAGCGCAACCAGGGGAGATGTGCCCAGAAGATCGCCGAGGGCGAAAGCATGAGCCATGTGCTGGTAGCAGCCCAGATCAGAAGCGTCCACCAAAGCTGCGGCCGTTGGCTGCGCCCGTTACGCCAACCGAAGGCAGCGATGGCGAGCACAACAAACTCCGCCGTGGCAACCAGGGAGATGAACAAGTTGAAGCGGTTGTGAACGGGATCGGCAATCGTGGTGAATAAGTAATTATCTTGAGGTCGCACGCCCTCGGACAAGACTTGTGCAAGGTTGATCCAAGGCTGCTCGTAGAAGGCTGGAAGGATATAAAAGGCGGCTAGAGACACGCCTAATCCTGCGGCCAGAGTGGCCGCCCACAAGATCTTCGGGGACCGCAGCCGGAACGCGAGAACAAAAGCCAACAGGGCGAACGAATAATTCACCATCAGCGAGGCGGGAGCGTTGGTAAGAGCCGCACCCGCGATCACCAGTGCCAAGCGAACCCGGGCTCGGCTGTCCCGATCCTCGAGTCGTAACGCATACAGCAGCAAGAGTGGCAACCACGCGCCCGCCAGCAGTTCTGCAAATGCACTGCGCCAATACACCTCCACAAGATAGTAGGGGTTAGCGATGAAGAGAGCCGCGGCGAAGACTGCATCCCGCCGATCTATCCAGGAGCGGGCGAGCAGAAACATGGAACATCCTGAGAGGGTTAAGGCAAGCCATACATACACTCCCGGGACAGCAGCCCAGGGCAGAATCGCCCCAAGGATGCCGCCCAAAAGCCAAGAGGCAGGAGGATAGAAGAGAAACCGCGTTTCCCCGAATCCATAGTGCGCCAAGGCAGCCCAGTGGGGATAAACAATTCCTTGCCGCCACTGGGCATCGACTTCCATCCAGGAATGCAGGTGAAATTCGAAATCGTGGCCGGAGGGGATGCCGAGAACCAAGAAGGGAAGGACAACGGCCAATGCGCTGCCGGCGATGGCCAGGAGGGGCCAGCCGCACAAAGGTTTGCTCTCACTCGGATATGGTTCTTGACGTCCTGGCAAGCTCTCCATTCGTACACGCACGCTTGTGGACAAATTTGTCGGGATTTTACCGGAAATTAACTTGCGTGAAACCTGTGCGCAGAAGGTATTGGCTACACTTACTGCATTCGAGGTGGAGTTAGCCCGGCGTGAGGGGGCCGGCACGAGAGACGGCGTGCAGGCCCCATACGCCGTTTTGCACCTTTATTCAGGTGGAGTCAGTATCTTAGGTGCGTTGACGACGAAGTTCTTCGAGGAATTGATCCTGATTTAGCGACTCATGGCGGTTCAGCAATTCGAGCAGCGGATCATCCAGCGGCTCCGCCGACGATGCGTTCGAGTCGCCATCGGGGGTGGACAGAGTTCGAGGGAAAACCGACAGCTCCGGAAGCAGCCCTGGGCGAGCCGTGAGAAATCCGATAAATTTTTCAACTTGAGCCCGCTCTTCTGCGGTGCGGGAGGCAAATTCTACCCCCATGCCGAACGCCGGATGCGCCACGCGGACCTTGCCATCGACCTCGACTTCCACCTTGTCTGCCCTTAGGCAGAGGGTGATACCGGAGTTTTCCGGGAATGGGGACTCGGTTTCGATGTAACAGCCCCCCAGGGTCAGATCCGTCAACTTGCAATTCGTGACCGATTGGGCGTCGGCAGGCGGAGATGCCGGTGCGTTGGCGGCAATCCATTTCTTCAGCGTGGCCTGAATCTTCTCCGGTAGATCGAGAAACTCCACGCCCGTTTCGCCATTCGGATTAGCCCATGCAGTCTCGCCACGCACTTCCAGTTCGGTGCTTTCGCCAGGTAGCTTGAAGCTCCCGCTGACCGAGGCGGCTGCTCGAAGCGGTTGGGCCGCCAGGATGTCCATGCCGGTTTCGCTTAAGTCGAGCAGAATCCCATCGACGGGCTTATCTTGCCATTTAAGCTGGATCGGAAGCTGCAAGGGAACTCGGCAGCAAGAGCGACGCTCCCGCATGACCAGCGCCTTGGCCGCCCGCAGACTGGCTTCGGCCTGGGGTGTGGAAAAGGGCTTGTATAGGATGAAGTGGGCGCCCTGGCCAAACACTTCGCGCACTTTCGCCTTGTCACTAAGAAGAGCGACCGTGACCGTTCCGTTCCCGGCCGGCGAGTGGTGGACATTCTTGAGTACGCGTGCGGCGCCTTGCGGGTCATCAAAGTCGACCACGACCGCATCGTACTTTTGTACCTTCAACTGGCTAACTGACTCAGCGTATCCACAGCAGCTGCTAGAGATCCCAAATCGGGAGAGCACCGTATTGAGCCTAGCAGCGGCGTCATCGTCTTTAGAGACAAGAATTGCGTGGAACATCATATGTGCCAACCCGGGGTACGCGATTGAGGTGCCAGTTTTTTAGGGCCAGCGCGGAGTAGAGGTCCGGCCGGGCTTTGCACCTGCTCCAGACGGAGAGGCGCCGGAATTTCCGGCAGTAGTAGCAGAAACAGCTTTTCCGGACCCTGGTTGCTCATCCACTTCGGACAGAACGGCCACGTCGTCATCCTCTGTGTCGGCTAGCAAAGGGGCAACTTCGCGGAGCTTATCCACTGCCACCTGCAACATCTCGATGTGTTTTCCTAGTTGGGCGTATTTTGCCTGCTTGCGCCGCAGTACCTCGTGAATGTCTTTCATACTACCCCCTTGCGCGAATCTACGGTCACTCGTTGTATTGGTCAATGGCCTATCTTCTTCATGAGATTACGCCGGTAACTGCGCGCCGGAACTGACCTCTCGCCGAAGATCGTTACGGCCCGGTGTCATCGCCGGTCCCCATTCTGGAAGAGTCAGCGGAGGCGATAGGACTGAGCACTGAGTGCGCGTGAGCCTTAGAGGTTCGCCTCGGTTCCACCGAGACCGAAAACCCCTCGCTTGGAAAGGCAGTTAGTGCGGGGGTTGGGAGCAGCAATGCCCCGGGGGAGGACCATGGTCCGCCTTGATCACCGGCCTGGAATCCAACCTTATATACTCGTAATATGCCGTGGAGGTAGTGAGTATGGCGCAAAAGGTAATCTTCCTGCTGGTAGTTTGCTTTAGCCTTTCGCTGAACGCGCAGACATCGAGTCCTAATCCGCCGGGTGGGACGAATCAAAGCCAACCGAAAAAGGCGAAGGACGAGATCACTGTCCGAGGCTGTGTCGCTAAGTCGAGCACCGATTACATCCTCACCCAGGCAGACCAGGGCAACAGCTATCAACTTCAGGGGACGAAGAAATTGAGGTTTGGGTCGTACCTGGGACACGAGGTTGAGGTTACGGGTGTCGAGTCGCCGACCTTGAGCACGAGTTCCGACTATCTGGCAAGGGGAGGCACGGCCACGTCGGTCACGATCAGGGTGCACTCCATCAAGACCATCCAGAACAGGTGCTCGGGAAACTGAGGCCGATGGGAGCCAACCCCGGCCCGGAAACTCGCCATCCTAATCTTCCGACGCAGGGTATGCGCGGAGGGTTGTATGAGAATCGCAATTTGGTCTGCAGTATTGCTAGCCGCTAGTTTCCTATGGGCACAGTCAGATTCATCAGGAAGATCGCATCAGGCTGCGAACAACAATCATGACGGATCGGTGACAGTGCGCGGCTGCGTCAGCAAGTTGAACGGCGATTATGTCCTGATGAAAGAAAGTCAGGGCAATACCTATCAATTGCAGGGCGGTAAGAACAGGCTAAAATCGTACCTTGGAAAACGCGTGGAGGTTACAGGAACAGAGTCGCCTACCTTGAGCACGAGCGAGGACGCTATCAACAAGATGGGAAATGCCAGTCCTGTCACGCTTACGGTGAAATCCATTCAAACCGTCGCAGGAGAATGCGAGAACCGTTAGCTGATCTTGGTTTCGGTTTGGCCGGAGGTTCGGAAGCTAGTTGCACTCCGGGGGCATAGCCATGATTGCCGCATTCGAATCGCATGGCGGTTTCTTTCTGGCAGGCTCAAGCAAAGCAGGGCGGTTGTAGCGGAGAATCCACAATCCCTCATTGTTCGTCAGGTAGATCAGGCCGTGCCCGCCGTCGGGGAGCAGGCTCGTGACTCCACTGAATTCCTGCAGAGTCTTGGGATTGCGCGGATCACTCAGGTCCACGATGCGCACCGTTTGAGTGGGGTGGTTACTGCTGGTAAGAGTCGAGGGCCTCTTTTCCGGAGCCGAGACAATGGCCACGTCTGGGCTGACCATTTGCAGATTGCCGGCCGTAGCCGGGTTAGATTCTGCCGTTCGTCGAAGCAAATTTGGCTTGTCGGGCTTGGAAACATCTACGACCATGAAGCCCTGCTTCGCAGCTTGCTGCACGTACAGATAATTCTTTCCGTTTTCCTTTTGCAGCAGCATCTCGCTTCCCGTAGCCTGGGGAAGCGGCAGGTGCGCGATCACCCTAGCCGGCACCTCGGTAGGTTTGGGAGGCGGATCGCTGGCAAGCCCCAGCGGCACTTCGGTTATCGATGCCAACGCGGCGACAACTACACACACCACCATTCTTCCGCGAAAACTTTGCATGATCCCTTTGCCGAGCCTCAGATGAGCCCCCGCTCCTCTTGAGCGAACTATATCACGGCTCAGTCCCCCAGAACGATGAATTGTGAACCTCTTTTGCCCAATTCTGACTCTGGGCCCCTTCCGTTCGCTCATTGCTGGGCAAACACGCCAACACAACCATTGCTACTTTGCGTCGTGCAAATGCCGCCCGACTGCATGGGCACAAAGGCATGATTGTTGCTGGGATCGACCGCGATGCTGTGCGAATTGGCGTTGGTCGGCACGTTCACCAACCAGGTATTCGTCCCAGCGTCAATCACGCCCATGACCGGGCCGTTCGGCATGTCTCGGGCAGCCAGGTAATATTTGTTGTCGCCGGGGTTGTACCAGACCTCATCGACACCGCCCACATTGGTGATTTCAGTGATGATCTTGCCGGTCGTGCCGTTGATGATGTATTGGTTCGGAGGGAAAGCCTCCCCGTCGTGATCGGCGCAGCCTACCAGGAAGTTATCGCCCGGCCCTTGCACCACACTGGTGGGCATGCAATTGGGCGTCACGAAGGTGTTGACGACAATCGGACCGTTAGGATTTCCCAGCCGAGGATCAATCTCATCGACGCTTCCAATATTAGTGATTCCAATGGAATTGGGGTTCGTCAGCAGCAAGTGGCCGGTATTTTGATTCCACACCATGCCACCCAGCCCCGCTGGGGAAATAGCCCCGGAGCAGTTACCTCCCGGGTTAGCCTGGTTACAAAAAGTTCCCAACGTTTGATCGACGATCGGTCCGTGATGGCAGGGAATTGTATATGTTCTCCCGTTGGGCAGGACGCCGCTCAAACCCGGGAGACCGATTGCTGGGTTGGCGTTGGCTGCTCCGCCGGAAATGCCACTGAAAACGTGGGGATTGGAAGGATCCGGGCACGGGAATGGGGCCCCGCCCACACTAGCCGCAGCAATAACGGTGTCCACCGGAACATTCGCGTTTAGTCCATACGTAGCTCCTGATCCTCCAGAGGCCAGTCCGCCAGCTCCGTCGTAGTAGATTTGTCCAAGAATGCAGCTCGGGGGATTAAACGAAGTGCCGGCTACCCCCGGATCCAATATCGGTGACGGCTGGGGGATCGCTGTCCCTGATCCCTGGAAGGGATAACCGGAACCCGTTCCATAGTTGGCGAGCGTGAAAGTGGGAGCCGTTGCGTATGGGCCGTAGGCCAGCGTTGGGACCATCGGCAGGCAGCGGCTCGTTCTAGCGACTACGCCCGACATGTCAATCAACGTGACAAAAGGTAATCCCGGGTCGCCGTTAATAACGGCGAGAACTTGATGAGTAGGGTCGTATGCCATTTCGTCAGCCCGGTCGTCTCCGCAAGTGGCGGCCGAACCAGCTTCTCCGTTCCAGGAAGCGATGCAGGGGCCAATACCCAGCGGGCCGTCGTAGTCCGCACCCGTTCCAGTGGGAATGGTGGCGATCACGGTAGGAGGAGTGGGCGGGCTCTGGGTCAGATCCATGGTAGTCAAATCGAAAACAATAACGCTCGCGCTGCCGTCAGCCGTAAACAGGGTCTTTCCGTCTGGGGTTACTTCTTCTCCGTCCGGGCCAGACATCGGATTCACGCCATTAGCGCGCGAAGCACAGCACTGCGCGCCAGGGAAGCCGCCGAACTTACCGTTGGCGCCAAAGCCGGAAATAAGGTGAAAAGGCGCATTGCGGCACCCGTAGCGGGTGAAGTTTCCAACCACGTCAATGATGGGCGGAATGGTGGGATCGCACAGACTGGCCTGATTTCCCGCGGCGGTGACCGCATTGACGCCCTGAATCGCATTGACCGCGAGGTTCTGAACCGTGTTCACCACAACCACCGCCAGACCAATGCGGTCGGAGATGTAGTCGAGGTGGTGGACGGGATCCACCCAACTTATGTCGAAAGAATTGAAGGGACCGCCGGGTTCACCAGTCGGATTGTGCTCCGGCACGGGAATGTTAACGATATCAGCATAGGCACCAGCCTTGGTCGTGCCGCACACTGGGCAATTTGCTGGGCTGGAACAGCCACTTACCATGACAAACAACCCGGTGAGAAGCATCAGAAGAATCCTCGATCTCATTGAATCTCCTCCTAGACTTTCCCTTGACGACCGGCGGTCATCTCTCCCCTTCATCAGCTGTGTCGCTACTTCTCAGAACCTGAACTGCAATTCCTGGACCAGCGCATAGAAATTCTGTGGCACCTGCCCGATCGTGCTGGGCTGGTGCAATTGATTGATGTCAACGTTGAACTGGTATTTCACCCAATAATTGAGATACCAATTGACTCCAAATGTGATCTGGTCGGTGTGAAAGTTGTATTGCGGGACAAACCCCGGCACGTAATAGCTCAGGAAGTTCGCCGCGGGCGAGTCTGCCTGGATGCCGGAATAGCGGACACCGATTTCCCACGCTCCCCATCCGCGTCCCTGGCCGCCCGGGGTGTCAGGGCCAAACAGCGGGCGCTTCACCCGCGGCGTGCCGTTCTCCGGCCTCTTTTCGCCGGTCACGAGATAAGTAGTGCTAATATTCCAGGCCTTGGCGCCGACGCCTGGAAGCGTCAGGAACCCCAATCCGCCGACCGCCTCCGAGCCTACGCTGTCCCGCTGCTCTTGCAGTTGGACGTATTCGCCGCGCACTGCATACGGTCCCTTGAGGTAGGTAAATTCACCTTCGTACCGGTTGATGGGACCATTGATCGGGAGCGAGGGGAAAAACGTGTAGGTCTGGTCCGGAATGGTGCCGCTAAAGCTCACGTCACCGGAAAGACCCCGAGAGTGGCCGGAAGAAATGGAGCCGCCGAAGGCAAAGTCTTTGAACCAGTTGTTGTTAGTGTTGCGCCAGGGATAAAAGCGCAACCTGCCAACAATTTCAGGTTCGTTCACCACATTGGCCGCCACGCCGCCTCGGCCGTTAAATGCTCCCACCCAGTACTGCATTACGCCGTGGTCGATGTCGCCGTGCAGCGTGATGCCGGGACAACGATACGCGGTGATAGCGCAGGGGTAGAGAAGGGATTGCAAGCCACGCTCGGTATAATCCAGGTTGGTAGCACCGATTCCGGTTTCCTGAGCGAACGGCTCCTTGAATTGACCAGCCTGGAATTGGAACTCGGGCCGCACTCTCACGTTGAGATAGACATCGCGGACGATGGCGCCGCTGGTGGAGTTGGCATCGGTCAGGAGAGCGAAATCAAAGTGGGAGCCGTAGTTGCCTTGGAAGCCAAAGCGGGCGCGGCGGACAACAAACGTATTCGACGGGGCTCCGTCGCCTTTGTAGGCGCGGTAATCAGTGTCTACATAGCCGTAAGGGCTGATGCTGAATTGACCGTCAGGACTTCGAATGAAGAAGTGCTCTCCGTTCCATCCGGCGGTGAGCGGCGGTTCCTTCTTGGGTTGAGCCGGCGGTGCCTGCGGATCGATCATCTCCGCCTCGGGAGCAGGCTCGGGCTGCACCAGGACCGTATTCAATAAGTGTGCACTCCCGTCCCCAGCGCCTGCGATGGAGCCGGCTTGGAGCGTGCTATCGGCAACCGGCTTGACCTGCGCCGAGCTCGCCTGGGTTTGGGATTTGCTCTGGGCAAGCTGTTGGACGATCGCCTTTAGTTCTTCGATGGTCTTCCGCTGCTCGATCACCTCTTGGCGCAGCTCGTTAACTTCCTGCTTGCTTGCGCTCGCGGAGGCCGGTGGTGCCGCGTTGGAGGCGTCCGCGTCTTGAGCTTGAGCGAGTGCACCCGGCGCCATCGAAAGCATCACAAGCGCAAAAAACATTGTCAGCGAACGCATGTTTTTACTCTCCCGAAGTGAGTTTTGACAACGGAAACCTATGGTTGAGTCAGATCCCCTAGCAACCGGGCCAGGACATGGCCCCGAGCGTATAGCTGTTGTCGAAAGACGTCTGAGAAGCAGACCAGTCTGCGTCCGCGAGAGTTACCACAGAGCGCGTAAAGTTGTCAAGCAGCATTTCACTAAGATGGCGCGCGCGCAGCGGCGTTTGATAAAGGATCAGCGCTTGCCACCTGGGTTGCGGCCTCCATCGGGTGGCAGTTCCTTTTCAGATACGCTCCTTTGGTAGACACCACTGTTTCTTTCAGCTTTCCCCAACGACCTAGCGAGCGTGGCAATCCGATTTCGTCGTAAGACTGCTCGCGCAGGTGAGCCCAATCACAGCACCTGGTGATGGGCCTCATCCCGCAATTCCCTTTCTCCTACAAGATGTATAGTGCGTGAGCAGAAAGCGATAGTGTTTCTCTTGAGGCCCATTGCGCCGTCGCTTTTTGGGAGTTACGAGTTCTGCGAGCCGAGATGGCAAGGCACGCATGGCGATCAATCGCGCGAGGCTCGGCGAAGGCAGTGAGGGAGATTCAAGTTGGCAACGCTTGTGTTTGGTTCTGTCAAATGCCTAGGGTACTGATCATGCATGGTAGGCGGAGAAGCTTTCATGCACCCTTGTGCCGTGGACCCATCGAAAGGATCACGAGCCAGGTTTCTGCCCCGTGAGGACCAACTGGATCTAGATTATCGCCAATGTAAGATACGGCCGACGGCACTACCAAGGGGGAAGTCCGATGAAAATCCTGCTGGCTATCGATTCCTCTAGCCCATCACAGGGCGTCATTGAGGACGCAGCTACGCGCCCCTGGCCCTTGGGCAGCGCATTCTACGTCATCAGTATTGTGGACATGGGCAGCTGGGAAGGGCTTCCCGCACTGATCGAAGATGCTAAGCGCGAGGCACAACGACTGGTAGACGCAGCGCTCGGGAAGCTGACCCAGAGCGGACACGATGTTCGCAGTGAGGTCCGACTGGGATTGCCGAAAAAGGCCATTCCGGAATTCGCCAGGCAATGGGGGGCTGATCTCGTTATGGTCGGCTCTCACGGGCAGAACCAGATGATTCGCTTTCTGCTGGGCAGTGTAGCTCTGGCAGTCGTTCGCAGTTCGCCGTGTTCCGTCGAAATCGTGCGTCCAAACCCAGCGGAGTCCGGCTCATCGTCGCAGGCGATGAAGATCCTGCTTGCGACGGACGGCTCGGAGTGCTCGCTCAAGGCCGTATATTCGGTTGCCCATCGCCCGTGGCCTCCCCAAAGTCAGATCCGGATTATGAGCGTTGTGCAGCTTTTCAACCCTGAAAACCGACTGCCTGCGCCACCGCTTTGTTCCGAGTACCCTACCCGCCAACTTGAGCAGTTTTGGAAGGAAGCCCACATGCGGGCCGACCAGGCAGTTGCCGATGCGCGAAAGATATTTGCCGGCACGAACCTGAACCTGTGTGATAACCAGGCAACTCCGGTTGGTGACCCGCGAGCAGTCCTGTTGGACGAGGCGAAACTGTGGCAGGCGAATCTCATCGTGGTCGGTTCTCACGGCAGGCGCGGATTCGATCGATGGCTCATGGGCAGTGTGTCAGAGGCCATCGCGCTGCATGCACACTGCTCGGTTGAAGTCATTCGAGCTTAGCAGGACAACACCTGCTCCGTCGCCCGGTCTGCTGATGGGGAGCTTCGAATGAAACAATGCCGATGCTTCCGGCTCTCTCGGGGTCAACCGGGCACCGCTGTCTATTGGAACCTCGCGTTAGTGGGCGTCGATCCCCAACTCCTTATTGAGAGGGATCACCGCGGAACTAGCCACTGCTCCCACATCTCGTCCATATCGTCAACACGGATATCCAGGTCTATTAACAGACCTCTGACCTTATTCCAGTCCCAACAGAGAAAGTCCGCGTTCCACTCACGCTTGCAAGCGACCCCTTCGGTCTCGCGGTGAAAGAAGGCTCTAAGCCGGGGTCGAAGGTGTCAAAGTGTGGGCGGGCGTGTATTGGACGACTCGGCGATGGCGCCTAGCCATTCTGCTCATCCAAGGGTCACACTTCTGGTGGCATTCGCAATCGGAAAAACGGACGCGCAGCTCATCGCGCGCTTTCTCGATGGGGGGTGTGAGTCACAACCGTCAGACTCGGCGCGCAAACCACCGACTGCGGTGGCAACGTCGGCCTCAACCGTTTTCTTGGAAATTCCGCTCTTGCCGTGAGTCCGATACCGCTCTTGGGTGTCAACAGACCTTCTGAGGCTGCTCACGACCGCATGTGACCGGTCTCACTGCTGAAGGCTGGGCTCGCTCGCACAATAGCATCGTGCTTCTGCTGTGGATCCCAGCGCTCCGCTGAGTCGCACAGCAAGCAGACGCATCACGGCGCAAGCAGGAGGATTGCTTTATGGCGCAAGACACCCTCACAATTGTCGACAATCGCACCAACCGACCTTACTCTCTGTCCATCGAGGGTGGAGCAGTTCGGGCTACGGACTTCCGCCAAATCAAGACCAGCCCGGACGACTTCGGAGTCATGACGTATGACCCGGCCTTCATGAATACGGCTTCCTGTCGTAGCAGCATCACCTTCATTGACGGTGAGCGAGGCATCTTGGAGTATCGCGGCTATCCCATTGAGGTTCTGGCGGAGCATTGCACGTTCCTGGAAGTCGCCTACCTATTGCTGTTCGGGGAACTCCCGAAAGAAGCTGAGTTGAAGAACTGGGTGCATGCGATTACGCATCACACCATGCTGCACGAGAACACCAAGAAGTTCATGGAGGGTTTTCGCCACGATGCCCACCCCATGGCCATGCTGGTCAGTACGGTGGCGGCTTTGGCTACGGTCTATCCCGAGGCCCGGGACATTCACGATCCCAGCAATCGCCTGTTGCAGATTGAGCGCCTTATTGGCAAGATGCCCTCCATCGCCGCAATGTCTTACCGGCACAGCCTGGGGTTTCCGTATGTGTACCCTGACAACGATCTGAGTTACTCCGCAAACTTCATGAACATGTTGTGGAAGATGGTTGAGCCGAAGTATGCCGCCAACCCAGTGCTCGCGCACGCGCTCGACATCCTGTTCATCCTGCACGCCGACCACGAGCAGAACTGCAGCACGAACGCCATGCGTTCCGTGGGCAGCTCGCATGCCGATCCCTATTTGGCCACAGCTGCGGCTGCCGCGGCCCTCTCGGGGCCCCTACATGGCGGAGCCAATGAGGAGGTCCTCAAAATGCTCGACGAGATTGGCTCGCGGGAGAATGTTCCCAGCTATGTCAAAAAGGTTAGGGAGGGACATGGCAAGCTGATGGGCTTCGGGCATCGGGTTTACAAGAATTACGATCCACGGGCCAAGATTATTAAATGGACTGCGGAGCAGGTGTTCGAGGTCACAGGCCGCAATCCGAAGCTGGATATTGCTATGGAATTGGAACGGATTGCCTTGGACGACGATTATTTCGTCCAGCGCAAGTTGTATCCCAATGTCGACTTTTATTCTGGGATCATCTACCAGGCCATGGGCTTCAAGCCCGAGATGTTCACGGTGCTCTTTGCCATTCCCCGCACAGTCGGCTGGCTGGCCCAGTGGCAGGAGATGCTTTCGGATGTGGACCAGAAAATTGCTCGTCCGCGACAGATTTACATTGGACAGCGTGCACGCCAGTTTGTGCCGATGGAAAAGCGCGCGCTGCACGCCGTTACGAGTCACTAGCCTCATGGCTTGAACGTGTGTAGGGCGGGTACGCTCTCTACTTGAGTCATGAGATCACAGAAGGAAGATGCGGAGGGAAGCGCAATGAATCAAAGCGAAATCAAATTCTGTCCGCAGTGTGGCGCCGGTGATCTGGCAACTACAGAAATCACGCCGTCTCATGTCCTGGAATTGTACTGTCCGCACTGCGGAGCCAGTGCGATCCTGCTCTGGTCCGAACATGACTTGGTCGGCAGCACTGCCCAGCGCGATCCTGACAGCGACTCGGAGAGTTGGTAGGGAGGCTCGACGACCGTTGTCGTTACGCTGCCATGGCGTCGGCCATGGACGCAACTCGGAACTGGCCACGGATTTTGATTGACGGTTGCATCGGGGGATTGCGAAGCATCCGTGGCAGGGAAGGGTGTTGGGGGGAGCTCGTCTCCAGAACGGGGCTCTTCGGACTGTCAATCAGCACAAGCGCTCGTGATTATCCTCACTGCGATTCTTTTCCTAATCGTGTGACCATAACTTGGGACCCATGTGACTGGCCCGTGGGTGCTAAACAAAGGGCAGGGAAGGGGGTCGCCATGAACTCCCGAACGTTGGGGCACAGAACGGTGCAACTCAGCCGGGCGATGCCAACTATCTTGGCTCTCCTGCTCTCCGCAGGATTCGCGCCGGCGCAGGTTACCATGTCGGCGGGCCCGCTGCTGCTACACCAGGTGAAGTCGATCTACGTGGTTCCATCCTCAGATGATTTTGCTTTCCTGGTGAAGGCTCGCCTGGAAAAGTGGGATGCAATAGCAATCACGTCCAAGCCGGAAGAAGCCGACGCGATTCTCACTTGTCGGACTGCGACCACCATGCTGCCGGCCAAAGTGGTTGTATGGCGGACGGTTGCCGAAGCTACTCTGGTGGACCGTCGCTCCCAGAAACCGATTTGGAAGACCGAGCGAGCCACGACTTTTGATACCAGCGGACTGGCAGGCGAGATCGTGGAGCAGCTCACGAAAGATTGGAAAAAATCGGCCAGTCAGTATTGAACTGGTAACGACCGTCCGTCTCTTCTTCTTCGGCGATCGCTCTTGGAGAAGGGAATGGTGTCCTCGTCCGCCACCCCGCGAGCCGGAGCGAGTTCTCCGAGTTGGCGCTTCTCCAAGGCCTGGCCAACGCGCTGTCGTTAGCTGAGGACTGAGGATGAAATGAAAACCTTCTCGATATTGGATTTGAACCGTCGACCCGGTGCGCGGTGGATGTTGGTCCTCGCGTTGCGCCATAGGTCCGGTCGAGCTCCGCCCCAGCGGGCAACCGAGCCTGCAATCCTGCCTACTCTCTTCGGCGAAGGGTATGGGCTATACCCAATCCACAGGGGCACTTTCCTTTTGTCCCTTCTGGCCCACGTCTTGGCCATCTCACTCTTGCTCGCTGCGAGCAGCTATCTTGTGACGCATCGCCGTGAAGTCCGGCAACAGATGATGCAGATTGCCACCGATGTCAGTCCGTACTTCTTGCCTCCATCGAAGGCCAACGCAGGAGGTGGAGGTGGTGGTGGCGACCGTGACAAGCTGGCGGCTTCGAGGGGAAGGTTACCCGAGTTCTCGCGTCAGCAGCTGGCTCCTCCCGCGGTGGTCGTTCGGAACGACAATCCCAAGCTTCCAGTCGCACCTACCGTGGTTGTTCCGCCCGAAATCCATCTGCCGTTGCCTCAGAACTGGCCAATCGGAGATCCACGATCATCGATTGTTGCACCGCCTTCGAATGGAACCGGCTCGGAAGGAGGTATCGGCTCTGGTAGCGGCGGCGGTGTTGGTTCGGGCAGCGGGCCCGGTGTTGGTCCGGGATCGGGCGGGGGGATTGGAGGAGGATTCTATCGTGTAGGAGGCGGGGTAACAGCTCCCCGCGTCATCTATGCTCCGGACCCGGAGTTTTCGGATGAAGCGCGCGTAGCCAAGTACCAGGGCGTAGTGGTTCTGTGGGCCGTCGTAGGAACGGACGGGCACACGCACGACATCCGCATCATCCGTAGCCTGGGCATGGGTCTGGACGAAAAAGCCATGGACGCCATTCAGAGGTGGAGGTTTGAACCTGGCCGTAAGGATGGGGTGCCCGTAGCGGTTCAAATCAACGTCGAAGTGACATTTCGGCTTTACTAGCTCTTCGATGGGCAAAAGGCGCGCAGGTGAAAGCCCGACCGGCAACCCAGGGCTGATCAATGTGCACGGGAGGCGGGAAACGTGAACGTTAGTATTCCGGCTCTGGTCTCTCTGGCCGAGGGGGCTTGCCCCATCCAGCTGAGGACAGGTCCAATGGCCAACCTCCATCCCAGGTGTGAGCTAGGAGGACTCTCGAGAGCAATTCTTCTGTGAACTCGGTTGGAAAGGAAAATCTCGCACCGCAGGCAACGGCGCCACCTTGATCTCCTGCCCTCTTTCGCTAACGACGGTCATGGTGCGGCAGCAGGAGTCGCACAGCCAAAGGTAGCGGGGTTGCAGTAAGCGCCCCCTGCCGTCGCGGGGGTCACCCCAAACTTGCTTGATATAGTGGGGGTCACCCCAAACTTGCTTGATAAAGAGTCGGCCTTCACCGAGGCGGTGGAATGTCGCGCCGCACGCGGGATTGGCACATTTTTCGACCATCTTAAGTCTCCGTCTCGGGCGAGAAGACTCAGCGGGGTACAGACCATGAATTGGCGTGGGCGAAGCCCACTTTTTCCGGTTTGGCTTTGCACAACATGGGCGAGAATGCTCTAGCAACCTGTTCGAGAACGGCTAGGGGGTCTCGCCTCGGAACTACGCTCATCGCACCGAGTCCACAGAAATACTCGATATCCTTTTCGAGGACTGTTCCCCGCAAGATCAAACTTGAGCAGATCCCTTGAAAGCCGAGATCGTGCAGAATTCGGGCGGCGTCGAGCTCGGGAGGATGGTCGCCAATAATGACAACGTCGAAAGAGCCAGCGGCGAGCAATTGGCGTGCTTCGGCTTCGTCCCAAGTTATGGTGGTATCGACATTCGCGTGCTCAAGCACCTGTTGCAATCTGATTAGTGTTTCTGGGTCAGTATCGAGAATGAGCACTCGGTGCAAACGCTCGTCCATAGCCGTTCCTCCCTAGCGGACGTTTTCCACCACTCTTTCGGCGTTCGCTCGTTAGGAATTTCGAGGCGGAAAAAGTTCCGGTAGTGCCGTCGGACTGGGCGGGGAGGTCGTGGGACCAGGATCACACATCCATGCGACCAGGAGCACGCAAGCGCACAGCGCATGTGGATCGTTGTCGAGGTTGAGGACTCGACGTGACTGCTCGTTCATGGTCCCTCCCTGACCGACGCGAGGCAAGAGCGTCGCGCCCGATCGGTTGTCGGCCTCCCCGCGGAGACCGATTCAGGGGGTTGAACTGCAATATAAATAACATAGCTTGGTGCTGGATTGTCGGTGACGGGGATCACTGCTGTCTGTCCGGTACCGTACCAACCGGCGCTATGTCGAAACCGGGAAATCGGTTGGTTCGGTCAGATCAGAGAAAGCCTTCTCATTACCGCGTAGCATTCACACGCTCGCCTCTCCAACTGTGGCCGGTCCAGAATGCGGACCCAACCGCGTCCAGGACGAATCGCGCCAGCCTTCTGCAGGCAGCCGACTGCCGAGGTGATGGATGAGCGACGGCAGCCTAGCATCTGGGCAAGAAAGTCTTGCGTGAGAGGCAAGAAGTCAGATCCCGTGCGGTCACAGATCATTGCCAGCCAGCGGGCCAGGCGTTCAGGAACCTGATGCAGGCAATTGCAAGCAGCAGCCTGCGCCACCTGCATCGCCTGGGCGTAGGCATAGCGACGCAGCCTTTGTTCGAGCTCCGGCATTTGAGGCAGTATCTGTCGCAACAACCCTGACTCAATCCTGAATCCGCTCCCCCCGCTCTGCACGATGGCACGAACCGGGGCATCGCGAGCACCCAGAACTATCGCTGTGCCAACGAATCCCTCCCGCCCCGTAATGCCTACTTCGGCGGTTCCTCCAGTACGCATCACGGCAATGAAGGACACGACCCCGGAGGCGGGAAAGCATCCGGAGTCGATCGGTTGGTTCGGTTCCCAAAGCACCTCTCCAGATCTCAATGGAACAAACTCCAGGCACTGTCGCAACTTTCTGCTTTCTTCTCGGGGGAGCGCCGCAAGAATCATGTTTCCAAGCTCCCGCGGGTTGGTCGGATTGGAGAGGCCTGCCTCCCTCCCCCTTGCAATCCTTCCTCCGATCGGTCCACGCTGCTCATACTTCTCGGCCATTCGAGTTCGGCCGCTTTGTGGGATCCGGCGGGTCACCGGCATGACTTTCCGCTTTCATTATCCCTCCTTGGCAGGTGCCTTGTATGTGATGTGACACAGGTGGGACAAGCTTGACTTTGCGGGCGTTACGCAATGACCTCCAAGATGGCAAGTGATGCAAACCTTTGCCCTTCGCGCTCTCGAGCTTCGCGGCATCGCAAACGGTGTACCCGGCGCGGGCTTCGTCGTAAGCGACTGGGTCGTATGCCACGGATCACTTTGAGGCGTGATTAAGGACACCGCACAGCCCCCGTAAGGGCGGGATGATGATTTGGAAAGTGGAAGGATGCTTCCGATCGTTCAAGATCGGGGTCATTGCGGGAGGTGAAGCATGACAACGCCAATCCTTCTAGGTAGTGCCGCACTAGTTGTGATCATCGGCCTTCTTCTGTTCCGAGCCATTCCGGCGATACAAGCGTATTCCACCTACCGAGGCAGACGCCTGGTGAAGTGCCCGGAGACGCAACAGACAGCCGCCGTAGATGTGGCTACCAGAAAGGCGGCGTCCACGGCTTTTTGGGGCAACTCAACGCTGCAGCTGGACCAATGCTCACGCTGGCCAGAGCGACAGAACTGCGGTCAGGAGTGTCTGCAACAAATTGAGACCGATCCCGACAATTGTTTGGTTTGGAATATCGTTTCGCGCTGGTATGAAGGACAGGGCTGTGCGCTCTGTCACAAGCACTTTGGCCGGTTGAAGCATTTGGACCACCCGCCAGCCTTGATGGATGCGGATCACAGAACCACCGAATGGAAGGATTTTCGGTCCGAAGAGCTTCCCGGGGTTTTCGCCACATACCAGCCCGTTTGTTGGGACTGTCACGTTACGGAAACCTTCCGGCGGGAACATCCAGAGTTGGTTGTTTATCGGGACCGGGGCTCTCAGAGCCACGTTTGACGTCCGGGACAAGATTAGGCGAAAGGAAAGGGGGGCATCGTGAAAACCAAATCCATTGTCCGCGTTGCTGCCGTTGTTTTAATCGTGCTCTGGTTCGGCGCTGTAAGCGCGCGTGCTCAGGAAAAGGAGCCGATTACAGTAAAAAGCGCCGAGGAAAATAACGGTGTTGTCCTGATCACTGCTCGGAGTGAGAAGGCTCAGATTGAGCTGCAATGCAATAAGGACTTACTTGGCTGCACCGTATTGAAGCCTGGAACCTATGTCATGGTCCGCCTGCCCAAGAATCACGGCCTCTATGACTGCTCCAACGTCACGGTCTATGCAAAAGGTCAAAGTCCTGACAAGGTTGGCGAAGAATTGGGCAGTTACTGCCTCGCGGAAAAGTGAAGCCGTCGGAGAAGCCCGCACGTCAATCGGTAGAGCTCAACACTGCCCGAATTTCACCTAGGTCGCTTTCGCAGACTTATCCAGAAGTCATTCACGCAAGATCTGATCTTCAGAAAAAGCAGAATAGTCTGGAAAGGTTGAGTGCAGCACGACGAGGCTACTGGTTTGAGGCCTGGCTGTGCTGATTGCCCGACGGCCTCCGCATCCCGAGGAGCAGCCTCCCGTCCCCCATCGGCGAACCCATCGGTCTCTGTTTGACACTTCTCCCCACCGAGTGTGAGCTCTACCACTGCCTTAGGTGAGTCAAATCACATCCTATGGGCGAGTACCTGGTACAAGATCTTGACAGGTTGGCCTGCAGGTAGGCTTCACCTAGGAGGTCGGCCATGGCTGTTATGTTTGAACAAGAACTTGAGCTGGAAAAGAAACAATCGTCTGCCGTACCACTCCTTCTGATCGTGGTCATGATAGTAGCCCTGGTTGGAATTGCGGGGTATTACATCCGGGAGAGCCAGAAGGTCCTGGGGATGTACGATGCCTCAAGTTTGGCAATGGCAGCGCTGCATGTCCAAGGCCCGGCGGTGATTCGCTTCCACACTGGATTCCTCACCCCCGGCATGAAACCCTACGATCCAAACTATCGTCTGCTGGAAAAGGCCGGGCTGCTTAAACTGGGCAAAGAGAAGGGAAGGACAACCCCGGTAGCGCTTACTCCTGAGGGCGAGAAGCAATTGGGGGAAATCGCAGGCGTCGAGAAGACTACGGAAAAGGACGGCACTGTCTCATACGTTGTGCCCATCGCAGAACGCCGGTTGCTGGCAGTTGACAGAATCACGATGGTCGGCTTGGGTCAAGCCACCGTTGAGTTCACCTGGAAATGGGAGCCCAACCGTTTGGGCGAATTTTTTGATGTGTCAGGCCCACTGGTCAAGAGCTTCAATACCTGGGAACGCGCAACCTTGATTAGCGACTATTCCGCCAACTTCTACCACGGTGAAGCGAAACAAGCTGTGATCAGAGTGGTGAAGTCTGACCATGTCTGGAGAATTCCGGAAGAGTAAGCGAGCCGGCATTCTTGGTCGCCGACGGGCCTGGGGGCGAGCCAAGTGCCTGAATTCTTTGCTGCATGGCACGGGTTAGGCAATCCCGTCGGCTCTTGAGCAGCCTCCCTGCGTGAGGACACTCCGCAAGCCTCTTATCCGCGAAACCGCAATTGGTTGTTTCCCCTTGGTTGGATCTCCCAACTAGGAGACGGCCGCGACGGGCGCGGTTACTTCGAACACCGATGGCTTAGTCTCCTGCGCCTCGACAACCGCAATGGCCGCGACGTTCACAATTTCTTCGACCTCTGCGCCGCGAGCTAGCAGATGCACCGGCTTGCTCATTCCCATGAGCACGGGACCAATGGTCTCGGCATCACCGAGTTTTGCCAGCAACTTGCAGGCGATGTTGGCAGAGCTGAGATCGGGGCAGATCAGAACGTTGGCGCCCCCTTGTAGCGGACTGAAAGGATAGGTCTCCCGCAGCATGTCCGGGGAAACTGCGACATCGGCCATGATCTCTCCATCGATGATGAGACTAGGATCAGCATGGTGCAAAAGCTCCACGGCTTTGCGAACCTTGTCGGACAGCGGATGTTTCACGCTCCCGAAGCTGGAGAACGAAAGCATGGCCACTCGCGGAACCACATTGAAGCGCCGGGCTGCATCGGCAGTACACAGCGCGATTTCCACCAGATCTTCGGCGGTCGGTTCAATGTTGACGCTGGTGTCAGCGATGAAGTACACGTCCCCCTTGCGGGTGATGATGGCGTAGCTGCCAGAGACTCTATGCAGGCCCTCGCGCATGCGCACAATTTGTAGCGCGGGGCGAATGACATCGGGAAAGTGCTGGGTTACGCCGGAGACCAACGCGTCAGCGTCTCCCATGTGCACCATCATCGAACCAAAGATATTGCGATCGTTGATGAGCACGCGAGCCTCGCTCAGGGTTACTCCACGACGTTGCCGCAAGCGGAATAACTCTTCAATGTAGGGTTCGCGCAGCTCTGACACCGTAGGATCGATGGTGCGGAAGGTCTCGATGTCGATACCGAGGTCCGCAGCCTTAGCCCGGATCGACGCGGTGTTGCCCAAAAGGATCGGGGCCGCAATATTTTCCTCTACTAGCACGTGGCAGGCTCGCAGGATTTTCTCGTTCTCACCCTCGGGGAAAACCACATGCTTGGGGTTGGATTGCGCCTTGTGGATCATGATTCGTGCGATCTCGTGGGCCTTGCCGAGGCGGCGTTCCAATTGCTCCCTGTAACTGTCCAGGTCCACCGGTTCCTGGGCGACTCCGGTTTCCATGGCGGCTTGCGCCACGGCCGAGGCCTCCCATACCAGGACTCGCGGGTCGAAGGGCTTGGGAATCAAATAATCCGGTCCAAACTCGAGATGCTCCACACCATACGCGCGACAGACCGAATCCGGAACGTCCTCCTTGGCTAACGCCGCCAGAGCACGGGTGGCAGCCAGCTTCATCTCTTCGTTGATGGCGGTCGCATGCACGTCCAAGGCGCCGCGGAAAATGAAGGGAAAGCCCAACACATTGTTCACCATGTTGGGATAGTCAGAGCGCCCGGTACACATAATGACGTCTGGGCGGCTAGCCCGGGCATCCTCATAGGTGATTTCCGGGTCAGGATTAGCCATGGCGATGACGATGGGCCGGGCCGCCATCGATCGCACCATTTCTTGGGTGACTGCGCCTTTTACCGAGAGGCCAACGAACAGATCCGCGCCCTCCATGGCCTCGGCCAGTGTGCGCAGCGTTGTTTTCTGCGCGAACCGCTCTTTATAGGGATTCATCCCCGCAGCACGGCCCTGGTACACGACTCCCTTGGTGTCACAGAGAATGATGTTTTCGCGTTTTACGCCCAGACGAACATAGTGCTCGGCCGTGGCAATGCCTGAAGCTCCGGCCCCGTTGAAGACCACGCGGATCTTGCTGATGTCCTTTCCTACCAGTTCGAGCGCATTGAGAAGCGCAGCGCCGGTGATGATGGCGGTGCCGTGTTGGTCATCGTGGAAAACCGGGATTTTCATGGTTTTCTTGAGCGTCTCCTCGATGTAGAAGCACTCCGGCGCTTTGATGTCTTCGAGATTAATTCCGCCAAAGGTGGGCTCCAGCAATTGGCAAACTCTGATGACTTCGTCGGGTTCGTGACTATCGACTTCAATATCGAACACATCCACATCAGCGAAGCGCTTAAAGAGCACGGCCTTGCCCTCCATCACCGGCTTACCGGCGAGGGCACCGATGTCTCCTAGGCCCAGAACCGCGGTTCCATTGGTCACCACGGCCACCAAATTGGCGCGCGCCGTGTAGCGGAAGGCGTCATGCGGGTTCCCGCGAATTGCAAGGCAGGGCTCGGCCACGCCCGGCGTGTACGCAAGACTTAAATCGCGCTGCGTACGGCAAGGTTTTGTGGGTGTGACTTCAAGTTTTCCGGGCCGCATACCCTGGTGGTAGTCAAGGGCTTGTTGCTTGGTGATTGCCATAAGATGCCTCCTGCGGCGACACACAACCGGCGGACGGGAGCCGCCTTCCTCATCTTGTTGAATCTTCTTCTTCTGAGCCGCCTGCTGGCTGTGAGGGCTGCTGCCGCCGTATGTGAGACAAGTCACATCTTCTGTTCTCATCTGTTCTCATCTTGCCCAAGCTTCGTGTCCTCGCTCGGGCGCGTCGGCAAACGAGAGGGCGCCTTCTTGCTTCGGGCGAGTTCGCATCATGCTTTGGTAGAGGCTCACATAGGGCAGTGATAAGCCGCACAGCGGTTCCCTCGGAGCCGGGCAGAGAATAACGGCGTAGGCGAACATCTCTGACGGGGGGGCTGGACGATGAAGCGACTTCTGATTTTGGGTGCGGCAGGCCGAGATTTTCATAACTTCAACGTCGTCTTTCGGAACAATCCCGAATATGAGGTGGTCGCCTTCACCGCCACACAAATACCCAATATTGCGAATCGCCGATATCCACCCTCCCTGGCCGGAACTCTGCTCTATCCCGCCGGTATTCCTATTCTTGAAGAGAAGGATCTGGAAGCACTGATTGCCAGCGAGAAAATCGATGCGGTAGTGTTCTCCTATAGCGACATTTCCCACCAAAACCTGATGCACTTAGCCTCGCGTACGGTAGCGGCGGGTGCAGATTTCTGGCTTCTGGGGACAGAGCATACGCAGCTTAAGTCCTCGGTCCCGGTAGTTTCGGTGTGCGCAGTACGTACCGGCTGCGGCAAGAGCCCGGTTTCGAAGCTGCTGGCAACAGAGTTAGCAAGGCTGGGCCTGAAACCTGTGGTCATTCGCCATCCCATGCCGTATGGTGACCTTGCCGCACAGGCGGTGCAGCGCTTTGCAACCTTGGAAGACTTGGACCTGCAGCAATGCACGATCGAAGAGCGTGAGGAGTACGAGCCGCACCTCCGCCAGGGAACCGTGGTCTATGCAGGCGTGGACTATGAGCGCATCCTGCGCCAGGCGGAACAAGAGGCGGACGTCATTCTATGGGATGGCGGAAACAACGACACGCCCTTTTATATTTCCGATTTGGAGATCGTTGTAGCCGACCCTCATCGCCCCGGCCACGAGTTGGCGTACTTTCCAGGGGAAGTAAACCTGCGGCGCGCTGATGTCGTGGTGATCAACAAGGTAGACACCGCCGCACAGCAGGACATCGAAGCCGTACGGAACAACATTCGCCAAGCGAATCCCCAAGCAACCATTGTGGAAACTGCCTGCCGTATCTCCGTCGCCCAGCCCGAATCAGTGAAAGGACGCCGAGTGCTGGTCGTAGAAGACGGTCCAACCCTGACCCATGGCGAGATGCCTTATGGTGCCGGAGTCGTAGCCGCGCGGCATTTCGGGGCTGCAGAGTTGGTCTATCCGAAGCCCTTCGCCGTTGGCTCGATTCGCAGCACGTACGACCGATATCCGCACCTTACCAATCTTCTCCCCGCAATGGGTTATAGCTCAATGCAGCGGCATGAACTGGAAGAAACGATCAACCGGGTGCCCTGCGATCTCGTCCTGATCGCCACGCCGATTGACCTGGCGCGAGTCATCAACGTCCGGAAGCCGAATCTGCGCGTCACCTATGAAGTCGAGGAGCTTTCTCATCCGGGTTTGACGGACATCCTCTCGCGAGTTCTCGCGCCAAAGGAGGTGGAACGATGAGCGTCCGAGGCTTCGTTTCGATCCGAGACTTTGCTCCCTCCGAGATTGAGTACCTCCTCATCTTGGGCCGCCAAATCAAAGCCCGCCCCGATCGCTATGTCCAGGCACTCAGAGGCAAAACGCTGGCCATGATTTTTGAAAAGCCTTCTTTGCGTACAAGGGTGACCTTCGATGTCGGCGTTCAGCAGCTGGGCGGCTTTTCGCTGTACCTCTCTCCTGCGGAGATTAACCTGGGCAAGCGCGAATCGGTGTATGACGTTGCCAAGAATCTGGAGCGAATGGTGCAAGGCATCATGATTCGCACCTTCGCCCACCAAATCGTGGAAGAAATGGCAGGGTACGCCTCCGTTCCGGTGATTAACGGGTTGACGGACTTCAGTCATCCCTGTCAGGCCTTGGCCGACTACATGACGATGTGGGAGATCAAGGGCAGGCTGGAGAAACTGAAAATTGCCTTTGTCGGCGATGGTAACAATGTCGCGCACTCGCTCATGTTTGCCGGTGCGCAACTCGGCGCAGAGCTACGCGTCGCGACCCCCCGCCACTACGAACCCAGGGCGGATGCCATCAGCTTTGCTCAGCAGCGCGCCAGCGAGACCGGCGGCAGTTGCCGGGTCACGCATGAGGTGACGGAGGCAGTCGCGGACGCAGATGTGGTTTATACCGACGTGTGGACCAGCATGGGCCAGGAAGACGAGGCAGAACAGCGGCGGGAAGCATTCCGCGGTTTCCAAGTGAATTCCGAACTCTTTCGGCATGCCAAGCATGATGCCATCTTCATGCATTGTCTTCCGGCGCATCGTGGTGAGGAAGTGACGAACGATGTGATTGATTCACCCTGGTCTGTGGTCTTCCAGCAGGCTGAGAACCGCTTGCATGTACAAAAAGCGATCCTGCTAGAGCTGATGAAGGACGTGCCGGTAGGGCTGATGCGTCCGATGGCCACGCCCGAACTGGTACACGCGTGAGCGGGAGCAGTCATGAAAACCATGCTGCTAGCTGTGGGGGGTAATTCCCTGATCCGTGCCGGCGAGAAAGGCACGATCGCCGAGCAGCGGGCCAACGCCCGGCGTACCGCGGCAGCAATCGCCAAGCTGGTGAGCGACAGCTATCGCATCGTTATCACTCATGGTAATGGGCCTCAAGTGGGAGCGGCCCTGCTTCGCTCCGAGCGCGGCGCCAGCCAAGTGCCCGGACAGCCGCTCGATGTCTGTGACGCTTGCACCCAAGGCGAAATTGGGTACCTGCTGCAGCAGGCGCTCGACACGGAACTTCACCTCGCCGGCCTACACATGCCGGTCGTGACCGTACTCACGCAGGTGGTGGTGTCGCTCGATGATCCTGCGATGCGCTGCCCGACAAAGCCGATCGGACCTTTTCAGTCGCGGGCCGAGGCCGAGGAGCGGCGCGCTTCACTCGGTTGGCAGATTGTCGAGGATGCGGCGCGCGGCTATCGTCGGGTCGTGCCCTCGCCCGAACCGATGAGAATCGTGGAACTAGAAATCATCCGTGAACTGGTCGAGCAGGGCGCTCTGGTGATTGCTTGTGGCGGCGGCGGCATTCCGGTGGCCTGGAAAGAAGGGCATCTGCAAGGGGTAGAGGCAGTCATTGATAAAGACCGTGCCTCCGCGCTGTTGGCGTCACACCTAGGCGTTGATTTGTTTGTCATCTCCACCGACATAGATTATGTGTACCTCAACTACAGACAGCCGGAGCAGCGGCCGCTCTATACCGTAACCTCGCGGGAACTGCAGAAATACGCCGAGGCCGGGCACTTTCCACCAGGCAACATGGGGCCAAAAGTCGAATCGGTCTTGCGGTTTCTGAACCAAGGCGGAGGCGAGGCGATCATCACCTCGGATGTGAGCCTGTGCCAAGCCGTTGCGGGATCGGCGGGCACTCATGTGGTGTCGGATAGGAAGGCTTCGGCCGCGGTCGAGAGCCATGAGCGGTGCGAGCTGCTAGCCGAGAGCAGGTGATTTATGGAACGGCAGATTCTGGCTCCGGTCATTCCGTTCGCAGGTGGCCGGGTACCACCCAGGCCAAACCATGAGAAGCTGACGCACGTCGTCGAGTCGCAACAATTCACCGTGCCGCTATTGATGGAGTTGTTCGAACGCTCGCGCGGTATGGAACGGGTGGTGGCGCGTGGCGGTTCGCTCGAATACCAGAATCGCATCATGGCGACCCTTTTTTATGCGCCGTCGACCCGAACCAGACTCTGCTTTGAAGCCGCTATGCAACGGTTGGGAGGCAGGGTTCTTTCTACCGAACAAGCCCGGGCATTTTCTTCCGAGATCGAGGGAGAGCAACTCGAGGACACCATTCGCATCATTGGCAGCTACTGCGATGTGATCGTGATTCGGCACACTAATGAAGGCGGCGCCAAGCAGGCGTCGCAAGTTTCGCCCGTCCCGCTGATCAATGCCGGAGACGGCGATGGAGGCCAGCATCCCACGCAGGCCTTGCTCGATTTGTACACCATATTTCGGGAACGGCCGCTGGACGGCTTAAGTGTAGCCATCGTCGGTGAACTTGACAAAGGGCGCACGGCGCGATCCCTTGCCTATCTTCTGGCAAAGTTCGACCGCGTGAAGATTTTCTTCGTCGGTCCGCCGGAGCAGCAGATGAGGCCGGACATTTTGGAGTACTTGAACGAGCACGGAGTGCGTTATGAAATGGAATCTCAGATCGAGCGAGTGATCGGAGAAGTGGATGCTGTTTATCAGACTCGAATCCGGTCCGAACCTCCCGACAGTCGTAGCAACCCACTGCAATTTGCCATTAATTCGTCCATTCTGCAGAAGATGAGACCGGGTGCTCTTATTCTGCATCCCCTGCCGCGGACCGTCGAACTGGACAGGTCCGTGGACCAAGATCCGCGCGCACTGTACTTCCGGCAGGCTGTAAACGGACTGTACGTGCGGATGGCGCTGCTGACCATGTTGCTGGAACAGGATTAAGGAAAGCGAGAGAGATTATGAATAGGGAACTCACAACCGAAATGGGTTTGCACGCGCGCGAATTCATCGAACTGGAAAACCAATTCGGCGCCCACAATTATCGTCCTCTTGACGTGGTCATCGAGCGTGCCGAAGGTGTCTGGCTGTATGACATCGAAGGCAAACGCTATCTCGACTGCCTGGCTGCCTATTCCGCCGTGAATCAAGGCCACCGCCACCCGACAATTCTGAAGGCTCTGATTGAACAAGCCCACAAACTGACTCTGACCTCCCGCGCCTTTCGCAACGACCAACTGCCGTTGCTTTACAAGGAACTTCACGAGCTCACCGGCTACGACATGGCATTGCCCATGAACACGGGAGCCGAAGCCGTTGAGACCGCCATCAAGACTGCGCGCAAGTGGGGATATAAGGTCAAAGGTACGCCGCAGGACCAAGCGGAAGTAATCGTCTGCGCCAACAATTTTCATGGACGAACGGTAACGCTCGTAAGCTTTTCCACCGATTCCCAGTATCGCGAAGGTTTCGGGCCGTTTACCCCGGGTTTCAAAATCATTCCTTTCGGTGACGTGCAGGCTCTCGAGGATGCCATTACTCCGAATACCTGCGCCTTTCTGGTCGAACCGATTCAAGGTGAGGCGGGCATTATCATCCCACCCGAAGGATTTCTCAAAGAGGCCGCGAGAGTCTGCCACCAGTACCGGGTTCTGCTGATGGTCGATGAGATTCAGTCGGGCCTTGGTCGCACCGGCAAGCTGTTTGCGTACATGCACGATGGCATTCGCCCCGATGTTCTCATCATCGGGAAAGCCCTGGCCGGCGGTTTCTACCCGGTTTCCGCCGTTCTGTCGTCGTGGGAAGTTCTGCGCGTCTATAAGCCGGGGGATCACGGTAGCACCTTCGGCGGCAATCCGCTCGGATGCGCAGTGGCCCGCGCCGCACTGCGGGTACTGCAAGAGGAGAAATTGGTGGAGCGTTCCGCCGAACTGGGTGCATACTTTCTCTGCCTGCTGCAAACACTCCGCAGCCCGGTGGTGAAAGCGGTTCGCGGCAAGGGCCTGTGGATCGGAATCGAACTGAACTGCCCGGCGCGTCCGTACTGCGAGGCGCTCATGGAAGAAGGAATTTTATGCAATGACACTCACAACCGAGTGATCCGAATCGCACCGCCCCTGGTGATTCAACGGGACGAAATTGATTGGGCCTTCGAGCGGATACGAGAGGTGTTAGAGAAAGGCGGTGCACGTCGGTCGCGCGAATAGCCGCATCGAGTTGCGCATTCCTCCTGCAAAAACGCGAGCCCGCGGACGATGCTGAAGGAGACAGGCAGCAGAAGCATCCTCGACGTTCAAAGGGCACATTGACCATGTTGCGATTCCGAGATAGTCTTCTCTTCGATTCCCGCGTACGGGTTGGCGAGTCAAGCCGATACCCGTCTCACACGACTTCGGCGGTCGCTGCTGTCATGGAACCGGGGAGGGTTATGTCGGACGGCCACGGCAAGTTCGTCCTCGAACGCGAGGATTTTCAGCAACTGCTGGACGCTCTCGTTCGGCGACGCTATCAAGTGGTTGGACCCACCCTCCGGGACGGGGCGATTGTCTATGACACCCTGAGTTCCACGGCTGATCTGCCGGTGGGTTGGACGGACGAGCAGACTGGCGGGTCTTATCGCTTGCACCGACGCAGCGATCAAGCTCTGTTTGGCTATGCGGTGGGACCGAATTCCTGGAAGCGGTTTCTGCATCCCCCAGTCCTACGGTTGTGGCAGGCCACGAGGCACGGGAATCGATTGGAGATTCAGGAGGAGGTGCAGGAGAGCCCTAAGATCGCGTTTCTAGGCGTCCGCTCCTGTGAGCTACATGCGATTCTGGTCCAGGACCGGGTGTTTCTTCAGGGGCAGCAGGTCGAAACCAGATATCAGTCGAGGCGAGAGCAGGTTTTTGTGGTCGCAGTGAACTGTGCCCAAGCCGGTGGGACCTGCTTTTGCACATCGATGCATACCGGGCCGAGAGTAAGGTCTGGCTTTGATCTCGCCCTCACTGAGGTTCTCGAGGACGGTCGTCATTATTTTCTAGTGGAGGTTGGTACGGAAGTGGGCGCGGAGGTTTTGCGGGAGCTTCCGCATAGGCCCGCGGAGGACGCTGAAGGAGAAGCGGCCGATCGTATTTCTGCGAGAACGGCCGCCACCATGGGCCGCACCATGGATACGGTAGACATCAAGGATCTGCTTTATCGAAACTATGGACACGCTCGATGGGACAATGTCGCGGCTCGGTGCTTGACCTGCGCCAACTGCACCATGGTTTGCCCGACTTGCTTTTGTACGACCGTGGAAGATGTCACTGATCTGAAAGGGGAACACGCTGAGCGCTGGCAGAAGTGGGACTCTTGCTTCACCATGGACTTTTCCTATATTCATGGCGGTAGTGTTCGGGCCACGCCCAAGTCCCGATACCGCCAGTGGATGACGCACAAACTTGCCACCTGGATCGACCAGTTTGGTACCTCTGGTTGTGTCGGATGTGGGCGATGCATCACCTGGTGCCCGGTGGGAATCGATATCACGGAGGAGGTCTCGGCAATTCGCCAGTCCGAAGCTGGGAAGAATGCCAAGCAAAATCATGGAAACCCTTGAGAGAATTGTGGCCGATCATCCCTTCGCCCGAGGGCTGAGTCCTCGCCATCTGGAACTGCTGGCGGGCTGCGCGTCCAACGTTCGTTTTGAGGCCAACCAAGTAGCGTTCCACGAAGGGGAAGAGGCCAACGAGTTTTATCTCATTCGGGAGGGCAAAATAGCCGTCGAGCTACACGCCCCCGAACGCGGCCCCATCAATATTCTGACCGTCGGAGAGGGCGAAGTACTGGGATGGTCCTGGCTCATTCCTCCCTATCGTTGGAGCTTTGATGCGCGGGCCATCGAACCTACCCGAGCCATCGCTCTGGATGGGAAGTGCCTCCGTGAGAAGTCAGAACGCGACAATGAACTGGGTTACCAGCTGCACAAGCGGATCGCGCAAATCATGGAAGAGCGCCTGCAGGCGACGAGGTTGCAGCTCTTGAACCTTTATGAAGTCCACGCTTGACACACCGCGAGTTCAGGCTTCCTTGCACCCCATGGTGCCCGAGCCGTGGTGTGTTCGACGCTCGTGGTGGGAGACAGACGACTCCTTCAGCGTCGAGCTAGAGCCCCAAGACGGTCGGCCAGCATTCCGCTTTCTCCCCGGCCAGTTCAATATGCTTTATGTCTTCGGCACCGGGGAAGTCCCCATTTCCATCAGTGGAGACTCAGCCAAGGCCGAGATGCTGGTACACACGGTACGAGCAGTTGGGCCCGCAACTCGTGCGTTAGGTGGCTTAAAACGCGGCGCGCCGCTGGGCGTGCGCGGTCCGTTTGGAAGCTCTTGGCCTGTCGAGCAAGCCAAAGGCAAGGACCTTCTGATTGTGGCTGGAGGAATTGGGATGGCGCCCTTGCGCCCTGTAGTCTACGAAGTGCTCGCCCGGCGCCAGGAGTTCGGCCGAATCAGTCTTCTCTACGGGACACGTACTCCCGATGACATCCTCTACGCGAAGGAGTTGCAAAAATGGGGGAAGCGTAGGGATCTCGAAACCCTTGTGACGGTTGACCGCGCGAGCCTGGGTTGGGTAGGAAATGTGGGCGTGGTGACAACCCTCATCGCCAAGGCGCAATTCGATCCGCATCATGCCATCGCGATGGTATGCGGTCCTGAGGTAATGATGAGGTTCACCGTTCGCGAACTGCAGACACGTGGGATGGCAACCGACAGCATTCATATCTCCATGGAAAGAAACATGAAATGTGCTGTCGGCTTTTGCGGGCATTGCCAGTTCGGCCCGACATTTATCTGCAAGGACGGCCCCATCTTTCGTTACGACAAGATTGAGCATCTGCTCACCATTCGTGAGATTTGAAATGGCGTCTCCACGAAAGCCGAAACTTGCGGTCTGGAAGTTCTCCTCTTGTGATGGATGCCAGCTAAGCTTGCTCGATTGCGAAGACCAGTTGCTTGAGCTTGCCGGCGCGCTGGAAATTTCCAATTTCCCCGAAGCTTCGCGCTCCGTGGTCAAGGGCCCTTACGACCTCTCGCTGGTCGAGGGCTCGATCACGACACCGCATGACGCGGAACGCATTCATCAGGTTCGGCGGGCATCCAAGTTTCTTGTCACCATCGGCGCCTGTGCCACCGCGGGAGGCATCCAGGCGCTGAGAAATTTCAAAGACGTAACAGAATTTATCTCGATCGTGTACGCCACACCTGCCTACATCAGCACGCTGGGTAAGTCGACACCGATTGCCGATCATGTGCGCGTCGACTTCGAACTGCGCGGCTGCCCGATCAACAAACACCAACTTGTCGAAGTGATTAGCGCATTCTTGCACGGGAGGAAGCCGAACACCCCGGCCCATAGCGTATGTGTTGAATGTAAGCGACGCGGTACGGTTTGTGTGATGGTGGGGCAGGGCACGCCCTGCCTTGGTCCCGTGACCCATGCTGGTTGTGGTGCGATTTGCCCCTCGTACAGCCGTGGCTGCTACGGCTGCTTTGGTCCCATGGAGACACCCAACACCAGGTCCTTGAGTGACTCGTGGATGGGACTGGGAGTCAAGGAACCGGATCTGCTACGCGTATTTCGCAGCTTCAACGCTTTTGCTGAGCCGTTCCGCAGGGAGAGTGAGCGGCATGAAAACTAAGACCATTAAAGTCGGCTACCTAGCCAGAGTGGAAGGCGAAGGCGGGCTCTACATCAAGGTGCGTGACGACCGCGTGGTCGACGTCAAGTTGAAGATCTTTGAACCGCCACGCTTTTTCGAAGCCTTCTTGCGGGGACGCAATGTTATGGAAGTTCCCGATATCACAGCACGAATTTGCGGCATCTGTCCCATCGCGTACCAGATGAGTGCTGTACACGCTATCGAGAACGCTTTCGGTATCAACGTGAACGGCCAGCTGCGGGCTTTACGGCGTCTTATTTATTGCGGCGAATGGATTGAAAGCCACGCGCTTCACGTCTACCTGCTGCATGCGCCGGATTTTCTTGGCTATCAGGACGCCATTGCAATGGCGAAGGATCATGCCGGCGTCGTGCAGCGGGGCTTGCAATTGAAGAAGGTGGGCAACGAAATCATGACGTTGCTGGGAGGAAGAGAAATTCATCCCATCAATGTTCGCGTCGGTGGCTTCTATAAAGTCCCGTCGCGGGGGGAACTCGAAGGCTTGGCGGAACGACTCAAGCGGGCACGGGACGCAGCGCTCGCAACCGTTCGCTGGGCTGCAACCCTGCCCTTTCCGGATTTCGAGCAGGATTATCTATTCGTTGCGCTGCGTCATCCCCACGAGTATCCGCTGAACGAAGGCAGAATTGTCTCCAACCGAGGCTTGGACATCGTTGTCGGCGAGTATGAGGACCATTTCCTAGAAGAGCACGTAGAGCACTCGAACGCACTGCACTCGGTGCTGAAGCAACAGGGGCCATATTTTGTAGGCCCAATGGCCCGCTACAGCTTGAACTTTGATCGGCTCTCACCGCTCGCACAGGAAGCGGCGCGCGAGGCCGGCCTTACCCCGGTATGTCGCAATCCGTTCAAGAGCATTATCATCCGCAGCCTTGAACTCTTATACGCTTGCGACGAGGCCTTGCGCATCATCGCCCAGTACGAACCGCCAGAGCAAGCAGCGATTCCCGCTCCGGTGAGGCCCGCCACTGGCTGCGCCTGCACAGAGGCGCCGCGAGGCAGTTTGTACCACCGCTACCGCATTAGCGACCAAGGAACCGTTCTCGACGCGAAAATCGTCCCACCTACGTCGCAAAATCAGAGGGTCATTGAACAGGATCTTTCGCAATTTGTCCCCAAGTTCCTCACTCTCCCCGAGCAGGAGCTGGGGTGGCGTTGTGAGCAAGCCGTCCGTAACTATGATCCGTGCATCTCTTGCGCCACCCACTTTCTCAAGCTCCAAGTCGAGCGTGGATGAGCCGGGAGGGCTGGGTATTCCAAGCTTGCAGTCCAAGGCAGCTGGGTTCAGCCAGCGCTTCGTTGGCGGAGGACGACGTGATGCCGCGATCAAAGATCATCGTGATTGGCATTGGTAACCCATATCGGAGGGATGACGCCGCTGGGCTACTCGCTGCTCGTCGTCTGCAGGAGCAAGCCAATAGTTCTTGCGAGGTGCATGAACAAGTGGGAGAGGGAACCGCGTTGATGGAGTTATGGAAAGGGGCGCAGCGTGTTGTGGTGATCGACGCGGTGCAATCCGGCGCGGTTCCGGGGACGATTCATCGCTTTCAAGCCAATCTGGATCCGTTGCCAGCGCCAATTTTTCGTGACTCCACGCATGCATTCGGGCTCATCGAAGCGATTGAACTTAGCCGTGCCTTGCACCAGCTTCCCTCGAGTCTCGTTATCTATGGTATTGAGGGCGAAAGCTTTGCAGCAGGAACTGGACCCTCATGGGCGGTTCTAAATGGGATCAACGACTTGGTGAGAGACCTACGGCAGGAAATCGATCAAGCCCCCAGCGAGCAACCGACCACTCCTGAGTGACAGGTTGAACCCGAACGAGAACCGTCCCTTACAATCAGCCAGGGAGTCAATCCATATTCTTGGATTTGGGGGAGCTGCCGGGCCCGGGCTAGCCAATCGCAGCTTTACATATCCCCAGGATCGCAATAAATTAGCAACGCGTTCCCGAGCCGTTCGTATGGCAAAAAAAAGGTCCCAACGCGCTGAACCCTCGCCACGTGCTGCGGTGAAAGGCAAGGCCAAGGTGCTGCTTTCTAGGGACCTTGTGGAGAGCATTCCCGACGCTATTGTGGCGGTCGGTCAGGATGGACTCATCCTGCAGGTTAATTCTCAAGCAGAGGAGCTGTTTGGCTACGGGCGCGACCAGCTGGTGGGGCAGCCGGTTGAGATGCTCGTTCCGGAGCGCTATCGAGGTCCCCATTACCAGCACCGCCAGAGCTTCGCGAACGCGCCCAAGTCACGACGAATGGGTGCCGGACTGGATCTCTATGGAAGACGGCAAAACGGTTCGGAGTTTCCCGTCGAGATCAGCCTGAGTCCCATGACCCTGAAAAACGGAATGTCGGTTGTCTTGAGCGCGATCCGGGACATCAGCGATCGTAAACGAGTAGAAGCCGAACTGCGTCAGGCGCACCAAAAGTTAGAGCAGCGAACCGCAGAGCAGCTCGGGGAATATCGATCGCGGCTGGCCTCAATTGTAGATTCCTCCGAGGACGCGATCATCGGCAAAGACCTGGATGGCACAATTATTAGTTGGAACAAAAGCGCCGAGCGAATTTATGGCTATAGGGCAGAGGAGGTGATCGGAAAGCCAATCGCCATTCTCGCCCCCAAGGACAGGCTGCAAGAAATCCCCGGAATTCTGGAACGGATTCGACGTGGTGAGCGCATCGAGCACTATGAGACAGTGCGCGTAACCAAAGACGGACGACATCTGGATGTTTCAATCTCGATATCTCCCCTACATAACGCAACCGGGCAGATCGTGGGAGCGTCCGCCATCGCTCGCGACATCACGGCGCAAAAACGCACGGAGCATCAGCTGCGCCAGGCTCAGAAGATGGAGGCAATCGGACGGCTGGCGGGAGGAGTGGCCCACGACTTTAACAACATCTTGGGCATCATCACCGCCTGCACCGAATTTCTCCGCGATCGCATTGCTCCCAGCAACGGACCCGAGCAATACCTGGACAATATCCGAGAAGCTGCCGAGCGTGGTACATCGCTGACTCGCCAGTTGCTGGCCTTCAGCCGGAGGCAAGCAATACAGCCGCGGATTCTTGATCTCAACGAACGCCTAAAGGAAATCAGCAGGCTTTTGCGCCCGCTGATGGGAGACGATGTTGAGGTTGTCATACGGACGAAGTCACCCCTAGCATTGGTCGAGGCAGATCCGAACCAACTCGACCAAGTTGTTCTGAATCTGGCGGTCAATGCCCGAGATGCCATGCTTCATGGTGGACAATTCATTCTTGAGACGGACACCGTGGAGTTGAACGAATCCTTTGCCCGGCAGCATCGACCGATGACTGCAGGCAAGTACGTCATGCTAGCGGTCAGCGATAACGGCAGCGGCATGGATGAAGCCACCGTGTCGCGCATCTTCGAGCCTTTCTTCACCACCAAAGAAGCGGGCAAGGGAACTGGTCTGGGCTTGGCCACGGTGTATGGCATTATCAAGCAAAGTGGTGGATACATCTGGGTGGACAGTCAGCCGGGGCGTGGAACGACATTCAGGATTTACCTCCCCAGCGCTGACCATAAGTTGGGGGGCGAAACCAAGGCGGACGCCGACGCAGTCATTCCGAAGGCAAGACGGGCTGCGATCTTGTTGGTGGAAGACGACGACATCATGCGCGGCCTGACGCGGCAACTGCTGGAAGAACAGGGGTATACCGTCTTAGAGGCGAGAGACGGGAAGTCGGCGTTGGAATGTGCCAGTTCCCGGCTCGGGGAGATCAAACTTCTCCTTACGGACATGGTGATGCAGGGCATGAACGGCCTTGAATTAGCGGCGCGGATCACTGAATCGAACCCCGCCCTCAAGGTCGTTTTTATGTCCGGCTATGGCGGTGAGCTTATCGCAGAAAGCGGAGTCCGAGAGCAAGAGATCGCGCTCCTCGAAAAACCATTCACCCGCACCGCGCTACTGAATGCGATCCATGCAGCGCTGGCGTGAGGCGCAAGCAGAAAGCAGATAAATTCCGGCATCTAAGTCCTTACAGGCCTTCGACCTAGCCGCGATAATCGTGATCTGGCAGCTGCCTACGGGCGAGTGATGGGGATCACGCAGTCCGACGGGGCAAATCACACAGTTACGCAGAGTCCGACGTACCCTTGCTCCAACTCCCATTGAGTCGTAGGTCTCCCCCCGGCAGTGGATTGTTGTACTTAGAGGCATCCATCTCAATTTGAACAGGTGCAACATACACTGGCAGTGGAATTGCCCTCTTTGCCGATGTAAACAGGGGGCGATCATGGCAACACATACAGTTGGGATTCATAAAAATGTTGCTGCACAAGAGATAGAGACGACACTGCCGGTGGCCTGCTCCGAGGCCTTGGAAAGGGTAGCGCTGACTAATACTTATCCCACGGGAGCGGTATTGTTTGCGGAAGGTCAGACATCGCGCGGCGTATATATTGTACGTCGAGGCCGGGTTAAACTCTCGGTCTGTGCTCGCGATGGCAAGACCCTGATTCTGCGCATTGCAGCCGCCGGAGAGATGCTGGGAGTGGCGGCTGTAATTTCGGCTCGCGAGTATGAAGCCACGGCGGCGGCCTTAGAACCATCGGAAATAACGTTTATCCGACAAAGCGACGTGCTGCGGCTTATGCGGCTCTATCCTGAATTTGCCCTGCAAGTGACGCAACATCTAAGCCAGGACTACACATCCACCTGCCGCGAGATCAGAGACCTGATGTTGTCTGACTCCGCCAGCGAAAAGCTGGCTCGACTCTTAGTGGGATGGCTGGATCAGAATGCCGAAGCGCAACATCCCGACCAGATGAAGCTGGCTTTGACCCACGAGGAAATCGGACAGATGATCGGTTCGTCGCGCGAAACGGTTACGCGTCTTCTTGCCGGATTCAAGAAGCAGCACCTCATTCTCCAGAATGGTGCAACCCTGGTAGTGCCAAACCGGGTGGCACTGGAGTCCTTGATCGCCATGTAGCGATTTGGGCAAGAGTGCAGCAAGCAAGTTCCTCAACCGTCGTGCAAGCGGCGAGGCCCTGTCGGGACGAAAGACAAGGGGAAACGACCAGACAGGGCCACGATCCCCATCTAGGCCGCTGTCGACATTGTTTTAATTCTTGGCCGCTTCGAAATAAGATACGGGCGCCTGAATATTCAGCGGAACATTCCAGTCAGAGTAGGTTGTCACCACGCCACCTTTGCCCACGATAATCTGTCGCGGCAAATGAGTTCTCGTGTCCAAGCAGATCGAGTAGCTCATTTTCCGGGGATTTTGGTTGGGAGTACTTTTGTCCGGGTGGCTGAACTGCACCGTCCATTCCTGGCAAATCTCGCCGTCGATTTTGACTAGCGGACCGCGTGTTGGACTGGCATTGCCCTCGTCCATCAGTCTTGCAAGGATAACCGTCAAATCTCGACCTTCGCTCAGCATTGCCCACGGAGCCGGCGCTCCTGGATTGTCACCGCAGGGATAGTCATCAGGCGTTGCGCTGGATTTCTGCCAGGTTTGGTCGGGACCTTTCACAAAGGATTGCGTACCGACGCGAATGGCCTCGTACTGGCTGCTACCTAGCTTGGCCGTCATGTGCTCGTGGTCGGGACAGGAAACATCCACGGTAGTTATCAGGGGCTGGCCGGGATGCATGCGCATCTCGGTTCTCATGCGCCAGGTCCTGGCAGCAGTCTTAGCGGCCACAGCCTTATGGAATTCGGATTTGCTGGTCACGAATAGCGACCGGACGGAGGCCCAGGCTCGCGGAAGGATGCCCACGTCAAGGGTGGCGTCAGGGAATGCGGACCCTTGGTGGTTGCAGGCGGTGAGGTTCGCCAAAACAGCTGCCATTCCGATTGCCAACAATTTCTTCCTCATGGCCCTTACCTCAGAATCTACTTCTACGCAAACCTAGGTAAGGTGCAGTCGTTGGGCCAGCCTGCTATGCAGACTCGTTAGATTATCGTCCTTATTTCAGCACGCTATCTCGCTACGACCTTCGTACTCCGATCTGGTCGGCATGGATTGCGGCATAAGACCCGCTTGCAGGGGTGGTTTAACACGCAAATTCGGTTTGGACCGAAAAGGTGGGGCTCGGGGTAAGCCCTGGATGGCATGGCCGATGGTACGAACTGCCGCTCTCCTCGGCCTCTATGGTCCATGGTATCTGGGCGACAAAGAAGGTCAAGCTGTGAAATAAAGGTAGGCTTCACCCTTCAACACGTGGCACGGAAAGTATTTCACGTATGGTTTCCAAAATCTCGCAAGGACGCCACTTATTAACGAGCCTACTGGCTCGAAGAGAATTGTGCGGCGTTACACCGCAAGGCCTGCAGGGAACAGTCTCCATGACAACCACAGGTGCCTTGTTCCGAGATTGCTGCAACTGCGCAAAGAAACAGCTGGAGGTCAAATCCGCAAACCGATCATCCACCAGCACGAGATCATACTCGCTCGACTGGAGAAGATTGTCGGCCAGCTCACGCCCGGCTGTGGTTACGTCAAATCCGGCATTTACTAGGAAGCTCTTGATTACGTCCAAGGCCCGCTCATCGCTGTCGACCATCAATATCTTAGGCTGCCAGTCTCCTTCCATCTGTCGCCTCCAGGCTGGGATCGCTGGATCGTGTACGATGCGTTCGGGACAAAAACTCACCTTAAGCAAGCAATGGGAGAAAAAACGGTGATGCCCGTCACCCTATCTGGTGATTACCATCACCTCCGAAAATGCGACGGTCATACTTAAGATCGCAGCAAGACTAACCGAGGTTCGGGCACGCCGTGAAACAGCGCCACCTCGCATCGCTCAGGTGGTGTTGAAGTTCAACAGTGGCTCAAGGTGACACCATGGCCTGGCATCATCTCGTCGTAGACGGCGGCGACCGGGGTTCGCGTACTCAGCGAAGAGTTCCAAGGAAGGAACTGCGGATGAACCTTGCCCGCGTCTTCCTGTGCCGGGTGCTGATTGTGTTCTTGCTTTGGGCAGGCCGTGCTCATGCACAAGACAACTATGAAATCCAGGTTTATCCCTCGGCAACGATGCCACCCAAGACCCTATTAGTCGAACTGCATAGTAATTTTACTGTGGAAGGAACCACTGAGATCCAGTTCGGTATGCTGCCAACCGAGCACCAGGCGCACGAAACGATCGAGCTGACGCAGGGAATCAACGACGTTTCAGAAATCGGATTTTACATTTTCACCGCCGCAAAGAATGGCAATGGTATCGATTGGGTTGGAGATCATATACGTCCTCGCGTGCGCGTCCCCCCCCGCTGGCAGTGGCCGGTAGGAGTAAGTCTATCGAGCGAGTTCGGATATGCGAGACCGGCGTTCTCCAATCCGACTTGGTCCTGGCAGATCATGCCAATTGTGGATCAAAGCATTGGGCGATGGTATTGGTCGGTCAATGGGACCATGGTTTGGAACATCCACGTAGTTCCGGCACCCGCGGATTTTACACCCGAGCAAAAGCAGGCGTACTATCGCGACGTTGCTCCGCGCGGCGTGACTTTCGGCCCGGCAGCAACTCTGACGTACGCGCCGTCGAAATACTACAATATTGGAATTGAGTACTACTCCTACTACGGGGAGTGGGGAAATTTCGTCTCTCTCCATAATCAGCAGCAGCAGTTCTTTCCGGTCGTCAATCTGTTTGTTTCGCCGAAATGGGAGATCAATTTCGGAGTAGGCTGGGGCGCAACCGCGGGAACTGACCACTTGATCGTCAAGGGCATTGTGGGACGGTCTTTTGACTGGTCGCATCATCGAGCTGGCGGCTCGAGGAGCGCGCAATAGGTCATGTGATCTTCGATGAACCGACGTACATTCATCGCTCAGACAGGTGCGGCCTTGGCGGGCGCAGCCTTGGCGTCCGTCGCATCCGATTGGCCACCCAGCCCACCCGACGTAAAGCTGGAAATCGCGCCGCTGGCACTGGAAATCGCTCGGGGCAGGGTAGTTCACACGGTTGCCTATAACGGGCGGGTTCCGGGTCCGCTCATTCGCTGGCCCGAAGGCAAGCCCATAGTCATCGATGTACTCAATCGAACGTCCATCCCTGAAATCGTTCACTGGCACGGGCTGCAAATTCCCTCGGAAGTGGATGGGGCCGCCGAAGAAGGCAGTCCGATGATTCCGCCCGGCACACAGCTCCGCTATGCCTTCACGCCACGGCCGGCCGGATTCCGCTGGTATCACACCCATAGTATTGCCGGGCACGATCTGAGACGCGGTGGCTACACAGGGCAATTCGGGTGTTTCTACATCGAACTCAAAGGCGAAGCCGGTGCGTACGATCAAGAGATATTCCTGACCCTGCACGATTGGAATGCATACATGGTAGCTGGCGGTGACTCCTCCATGGAGGCCGGGTACCAATCCTCGACGATCGACGACCGTATGCTGGGCTTTGGGGATCCTCTGAAAGTACGAGAGGGGCAGCGAGTGCTGTTGCATCTTCTCAATGCTAGTGCCGGCTTGATTCACTGGCTGGCACTGGCCGGTCACGAACTGACCGTGGTCGCCATGGACGGCAATCCGGTTCCCACGCCAAGCCCTGTGGCAGCGATTCGTTTAGGTCCCGCCGAGCGCCTGGATGTCGTCGTTACCATGAATCATCCCGGGATTTGGATTTTGGGAGAGACACGCGATGAGATGCGCAAGATGGGCATGGGCGTGGTCGTCGAGTATGCGAACCAACAAGGCAAGCCACGCTGGATCGAGCCTCCCGAAACCTCGTGGGATTATCGGCGCTTCGCGAAGCCTCAAGCGGCGATCCGCGAGCCCGACCAGATCGTACCCTTGCGCTTCGAATCCAAGTTTCGCGGTCAGGGATCGGTGGCCTCCTGGACGATCAACGGAAAGTCGTTCCCGAATACCGACTCGATCATGCTGCGGGAAGGACACAGGTGTCGGCTGCAAATGATCAATCGGAGCGGAGACGACCATCCCCTTCATCTGCACCGACACACCTTCGAAGTCACCAGCCTCAACTCGCAGCCGCTCGCAGGACTAAACAAGGATGTTCTGATTGTGCCCGCGAGGACGACAGCAGAGGTGGATTTCATGGCGAACAATCCGGGCGCAACTCTCTTCCATTGCCATAATCAGACTCATATGGACTTCGGATTTATGACTCTGTTTCGCTATGCCTGAATCAACAGGTGCGATGGGCGCCCTGTCCGTAGCGAATCAATCCCGGCGTCTGCCTGCACAGGAGAAAACCCGTCAAATGCGAGAATCCAATGGGGGAAAAACTCTTGCTGCGAAAGGTTCCACAGCATGCTCCCGACGTGGCGTTATGCGGGGTGTGGCAAAACACGCAAAGGTTCTGCTTCGAATTGGCAGTGCGCTGTGATTGCTGGTGGTAAGGCTGGTGGCAGTCCCGTTGGCGCTCCTCCGGCTCTCTGCTGCGGTTCTCAGCCATTTCGCGCGGATCCTTGATCTCCCAAGAAGCAACAAGATCTCCCAAGAAGCAAAAAGCCGGAGTTCCTAACCCCCCGGGCCCGCGCTTTGGAGGAATGGAGGAATGAATGGGGACAACGCTAGACCCAACGGCTCTTAGCTGGGCACCTCTCTCTCTTTTGTCTGTGGTAGGACGCGCTTTCAGCGAGGCCCTCGCGAAGTGCTATTCGCATATTCCTATGGTTGCACTGATGCGGGTTCCGAGTTTTAATATTAATGTTTTGAACGGGTTAGCCGCCGTGTTGGCTTGGGGTATTTAACCGATGAGGCTGCGGCAGAAAGCGCATTCGAGGCTCGCAACCACAGCCAGAGGTTTCCCCGCCACCTCGAAAGCTTTGTTGAAGCTGCTTTTGATCAGTCAGTTACGCGTACCGTGCAACGTGCAACCGTTTCTTGGTGATACGGCGACTATCGTGCAGATACCTCTCGCGGAGGCCGTGTGAGACTTCTCGCCCATCGCATCTGGATCGGCAGGAACTTCGCCGGTTACAGCGGCCGTTTTCATGGCATTGAGGTCCTGACTCTCTTCGCGCTCGTGCTGCTGATTTCGCACGCCACTGCCACGGTTCACCCTGTGCCATTGGAAAAGACCACAGACACTGCCAAGTGCCTCGAATGCCATGGGGATAAGTCAAAAGGCAAGGCCGTCCATTCCGCTATTGCGATGGGCTGTCTGAGCTGTCATGAAATCCGGGTCAACAAGGATGTCACCCGCGTAAAGCTCATCACTTCGACTCCGCAAGCGCTTTGCATCAATTGCCATGCGGACAAGAATGCGGCCGAACTCAAAGGGACCGTACACCCGCCCGCCGTGCGCGACTGCATCAAATGTCACGACCCGCATGTTTCCGACAACAAGAATCAATTGCTCAAGCCCACGTCCGGCGGCAAAGGCGCGAATCTCTGTCTCGACTGCCACACGGAAGGTTCCAACACTTTCGAGAAGGGAAGCCACCATGCCGCGGTCGACACGGGCTGTGACAGTTGCCACCTCACGCACAAAGTGGGCGCGAAGGGCCAGCCGGAGTTCGACTACCATCTGACCAAAGCGGCGCCAGCGCTGTGCGCGGACTGCCACGATGTGAACAACGCCGACCTCATTAAGGCGCACCAGGGACAGCCCTTCAGTACGGCCACCTGCACGCAGTGCCACGATCCCCACGACTCAACGCAAGCCAAGCTGATGCAGAAGTTTACCCATCCCCCGTTTGCAAACAAGTCTTGCGATGTCTGCCATGCCCCAGCCAAAGACGGAAAGGTCGTCCTGACGAACAGCGACAACAGAGCGTTGTGCGCCAGCTGCCACAGCGATCAGACCGAGAAGATAGAAAAGGCCAAGGTGCAACACCCGGGAGCGCAGGGCGAGTGCATTGCCTGCCATAATCCGCATGCTGGCAAGACCCCGGGCTTCATGCAGCCTGATCCAGTTGCAGCCTGTCTCACCTGCCACAGTGAACAGGCTGACCAGATGAAAAAGGCACACCTGCACCAACCGGCATTTCAGCTGGGATGCGCGACCTGTCACCAGCCTCATGGTGGAGACAATGCGCACCTGCTGCAGGCCACGACGACGGATGCGCTCTGTCTGGAGTGCCACGGCCCGGATTCCGTGCCGAAGAAGCTGGAAGCGGAGCATCTGTACACGATTTTCGACGGGCAAGTGAAGCTTCCCGAGGACTATTTCAGAAAGAATAAGGTCGTGGTCCTGCCGATCAAGTATGGCCGCGGGCATCCAGTCGCCGGACACCCGGTCAATGATGTTACCGACCCCTCGGACACCACCAAGACCCTTCAGAAGATCAACTGCCTGACCTGTCACCAGCCGCATTCATCGACGCAGCCTGGCCTGCTGGTGAACGATCAGGCCAACAACCTGATGTTCTGCGCCAGTTGCCACAAGAACATGATCGCCCGGTGAGGACAACAACCATGCGAATTGTCGCGATGTTTAAGTTTCAAAACAGTAGAGCCCGCGTAGGCCAGGCGGCGCTGGCCCTGGTGGTGCTGTTGGCCTTCACGTTGGCTTCTCCACTCTGCGCAATTGGCGGAACCAAGAACAAGAAAAACGACCAGTCCCAGACGCCGAAGCCAATCGATTACTCCTACATCGTCTGGCCCAATCCGCCGGCCATCCCGCGCATCCGCTACATCAACTGGTACGCATCCGATAAGCAGCAGCGCAACCTGGAAGGCAACGTCCAGAAGAAGTCGAAATGGATGGACCGGCTGGCGGGCACGCAGACAGAGCAAGAAGTTTTCAAGCTGCCCTTTTCCCTGATCCAACCTAACGGAGTGGCGGTTGATTCAAAGGGACGAATCTACACCGCCGATCAAAAGGTGGGGGCGATCTTCATCTTCGACCCCGAAACCCGCGATGTCGAACTCCTTAAGCATGGGGTGCATGGCAACTTCATTCACATCATAGGCGTGGCAATAGACGATGACGACCGGCTCTTCGTCTCCGATCCTGTGCTGCGGCACGTACTGGTATTCAATGCCCAACACAAAGCTGAGGACGTGATCACTGAGGGCATGGTTGGGCCCACGGAAATGGCGATTGACACCAGGAACCGGCTGCTTTACGTTTCCGACGTTGAACAGGACCAGGTGCTGGTCTATGACGCCGACAGCCTCAAGCTTCTGCGGAAAATTGGCACCTCCGGGCACAATCATGA
>DASPTQ010000165.1:0-2951 GCA_035623335.1 Terriglobales bacterium | reverse complement strand
CTCCAGGGCAGGTTGCCGACGACGTAGTTGTGCGTGCCCACCACCATCTTTGCGTCGAGATACTTCGGATCGAGTTCGAGTACATGTTCGTGATCGTGGCGTGCCCCGACCGCATTACGCAACGCCGAGAACCACGCCCGTTCCACCAATCCGGTGTAGACCGCGAATTGGGCCCGGGTTACGCCCCGGCAGTACAACGCGCTCACATCCTTTGGATTTGCCTTCAGTTCCTGCTCTTCCAGAGCTTCTGCGCGGCGCGCCAGATCCTTGATCTCGCTCTTGATCTTGGGATCAGTCGGGCGCGGAGCGCGTCCGATAAAGCTGTCGTTGGCGTAGTCGCCGGTGTTCATCGCCCCGGTGTCGTACAGGTCGTGCATGAGAACGGTCGTCAGCAAATGGTTGACAGCAAACGGATCGTTGGGGTGCTTCTCGAGGATCTTCTCGAACTCCTGGGTCGCCCGATCATAGTCCATGTTGTAGAAGTGATCGAACGCGGCGTCAGTGGGGGGATCATGCTGTGGTGGGCTGGACGCTCCCGATGAAATCGTTTGTCCATAGCTCAGGACACACGGCGCGATCAGCAGAAGGAACAGCAGAGCCAATTGCTCACAAGCGCGGGTCTTCCGGTTCATCTGATTTCTTTCGCTCGGGTCGTCACAGGACCAATTGACCTCTAGTCTAAACGAAGTTCTCCGGGCACACCCTGGTCCGGACATTGCAGCTCAGGAATCAGCCCTGAACCAAGATCGTTAGCAACGTGCCCGCAACGGCACCTGTCAACACGAGGTCCCATCCCTATAATTTTTGCAGCTACAAGACTGACCCCCGGGTGCGGGGAGACTCCTGAGCTAGCTGCCTGCCTTCCGCTCGCCGAATGGAGCTCAGCGGAGCCGATGGCGCTGTGGTTAGGATGCTTTTTCCGGGCCCCCTGATATCGAGACTCCCGCACCGGTCGGCTGCGCGGTGGACGCAAAGGGAGAGCGGCTTTCGTCACTGGGGCATCTTTACTCGCCGACGAGCGTAATTATTGCCCGAAGGGTTGGTCTCAAGCCGCCGGGGATGACCTTAACTTTATGTGTCGTAGGCAGTTAGAAGTGGACTAGCTTTGGCGGTTGGAATGCCAAAGGACCCTTAAGGTATTTACTGCAGGTGTATATGGCAGAAGTAGTTCAAGAGACGCAGCAGGATTTCTGGCGGCCGCCGGCCCCCGCCGAGGAACGCCTTCCGGAACCAGAATCTCTTCCGACGATGGCCGAGGCCTGTCCGCGATGCGGCACCGAATTCCTGCTGGGATCACGCTTTTGCCATTCTTGCGGAGCGCGTCGTCCTGAGGCTATGAGTGCCACAGCCCGGGCAGATGCCGCCGACATCGCGGGATTGTGGGAGCGAGCCGTAGACCGCGTGCGGTCCGTGGTTGAAAGAATCTCGTTCGAAAACTTCGTGCAGAAAATCCGCATCCCGGAATGGCTGCACTACCTCCACTTCCACGAGATCAAAGGCCGGATCGGCCTCCCCACAGCTTCCCTCATAGCCTTCGGGGTGGGGTTGGGGTGTATAGCCGGAGCGTTGCTGGTCGGCCTGCTTACGGCCAAGACATTGGTCGATTGGCAAGCCATCCAGTTCTACCGGGCGGAATGGCTGCTGGGCGCGACGGCATCGTTTGTAGCCGGAATCCTGCTGAAGAAGCCCTCAGGAAACTGACTCCCGCTCAAGCCTGCTGTTGTTGCGTAAACCACGTCGTGAGTCAAGCCTCGGAGTTGGACGCACTCCACTCTTCTACTCTGCTCTGCTTCTGTTTTTCGAGCGCCTACGACTCGCTGCCCGAGCCGGCGGCTCGGCGTTGCTGGCTCATGCGGTAGAGATGATGTACAGGCCCGGTTCCCCGTCCGAGGGGATGGCCATAGGAAATGGCGGCCGCAACGTAGGTTTTCGCCAGCAGCGCAGCCTCGGCAATGCCGCGGTCGAGCGCCAGATGACAGGCCATCGCCGTAGCGAAGGCACAGCCGGTGCCATGGGTCGAATTCGATCGCTGCCGCTCGGCCTTGAAGATCTCTTGCTCGATCCCACGCTTGGTGGTGAAGCTCAGCAGATCAATCGCCTTTTCAAGATGCCCTCCGGTGATTACCACAGCAGGAGCTCCCATCTCGTGAAGCCTGGCGGCGGCCGCCTTCATTTCCTCGACTTCTCTGACCTTGATGCCGGTGATTGCCTCAGCCTCGTCCACGTTGGGCGTCACAACATCGGCTAGCGGGATGAGTCGATCCACCAGCAGCTTCGTTCCGGTTGCATCAAGCAAAGCGGCTCCAGACGAGGACTTGAGGATAGGATCAAGCACTATGTTCGGGAACCGGGCCTTCCCGCGGGTTCCCGAGCGCTCGGGGGACGACGGGGCCAGGAAATCTGCCACCGCCTTCACTACTTTTCCTGATCCCAACATGCCGAGGTGAACCGCGTCGATGTCAACGTCGGCCGCGAGCTCTTCGAGGGTATCGGTCACAAGAGCGGGATCCGCAGGTTCCGCTCGCCGTACACCTGAGGTGGACTGTACCGTCATGGCCGAGATACAGGCCACGCCGTAACATCCGTGGGCGGCGATGGTCTTGATATCGGCCGTGACCCCGGCCCCCGACGAAGGATCGAAGCCGGCAATGGTAAGGACGACGGGCGGTTTTTCGGCCATGGACTTCGGTTCCGGGCGGATACGATAGTACCCAACTTCAGGCTCAGCATCTCACAGGTCGAGAGCCCGGGAAGTTACTTTAGGGCCCTGGCAGCAGGAAAAAATGTTCTCATGTGCCTTACGGCCCCACCTCGCAACCTGTTGATTATGCGTAACTTACACTAACTACCTCCGTAAGTCGCTGATTACAATGGGATTGTAAATTCTACCCGGCCTGCCGAGGGCTGTTATTTACCATATGATAAATACATAACCCTACTGAAATGAATGG
>DASPTQ010000164.1:0-2616 GCA_035623335.1 Terriglobales bacterium | reverse complement strand
GCGATTGCCGCGGGCTTGAAGCTCAGCGACGTGGCGCGGCAACGCGCCCGCCATGATGCTCTTGACTATGATTCCATTTACAGTGGCCGCTCCGATTGGCGCCTGCTTCCTGCCGTCGATCATCCGCACGAGCCGTCTCGTTGTCTGATCTCCGGGACTGGGCTGACTCATCTCGGCAGTGCTCGCGGCCGGCAATCGATGCATGCCGTTGCCCCCGAGGATCTGACCGACAGCATGAAAATGTTCCGCTGGGGCGTCGAGGGAGGCCGCCCGGCCGAAAGCAGTATCGGGACTCCGCCGGAGTGGTTCTACAAGGGCATGGGCTGCACCCTCCGTGCTCACGGCGAGCCGCTTGAGATTCCAGCTTACGCAGAGGATGGCGGCGAGGAGGCGGAGGTTGCCGGAATCTACCTCGTTGGCCAGGATGGACAGCCGTATCGCATCGGTATGGCTACGGGAAACGAATTCTCGGATCATCAGTTTGAAAAGAAGAACTACCTCAACCTCGCCGGGTCGAAGCTGCGCACCTGCTCCATCGGGCCAGAGCTTGTGGCGGACCCGGAGTTCGAATCGGTCGCGGTGTCGGCGACGATCGAGCGAGAGGGCAAGATCCATTGGACAAAAACATTCCGCAGCGGGGAACGCGAAATGTGTCACAGCCTGCAAAACATCGAGCATCATCACTTCAAATTCGAAGCTCACCGCCGGCCGGGAGATGTGCATGTTCACTTCTTCGGCACGGACTGTTTGAGCTACAGCGATCAGATTCGTTTGCAAGACGGAGACGTCATGGAAGTGGCCGTTGACGGTTACGGGCGTCCTTTGCGAAACCCGCTGCGCATATGCAAATCGGAAGCGGTCCTGATCAGGGCAATTCCTCTGGGATGAGTGAACCTATGTCAAAAGCCAGCGTTGCAATCCTCGGACTCGGCATTATGGGCTCGGGAATGGCCAATCGTCTGCTGGGAGCGGGTTTCCCATTGACCGTTTACAACCGCACTCCGGCAAAATCCAAACCCTTCGCCGATGCCGGAGCACACATCGCCAGCACGCCCCGCGAGGCAGCCTCCAGAGCGAAGATCGTCCTAAGCATGGTCGGGGATGACGCAGCTTCGCGCGAAATCTGGTTGGGTAACGACGGCGCACTGGGTGGCGCTGCTCCGAATTCCATCCTGATCGAATCGAGTACTTTGACCGGTGCGTGGATTCACGTGCTGGCCGCCAAGGCTGCCGAGCGCGGCTGCCGGTTCCTGGATGCACCCGTCACAGGCACCAAGCCTCACGCCGCGTCTGGCGAGCTCGTGTTTCTTGTCGGGGGCGCTGCGGAAGCAGTTGAAGCCGCGCAGCCTGTATTCTCCGTGCTCGGGCGCGACACAATTCATCTTGGCCCGGTGGGCAGCGGCGCTTTGATGAAACTCATCAACAACTTTGTCTGCGGAGTGCAGGCCGCTTCCTTTGCCGAGGCCATGTCCCTGATAGATGCGGGCGGCCTCGATCGCGGCAAGGCTGTGTCGATCCTGACCGGCGGCGCCCCCGGAAGCGGAATTGTGAAGCGCGTAGCCGAGCGGGCGGCGGCCGGCGACTTCACCCCAAACTTTGCGTTGCGGTGGATGGCGAAGGACTTGTCGTACGCAATCGGCGAGGCCTCGGCCAGAAGAATCAGTCTGCAGACCGCAGCCGCTGCACTGTCGTTATTTCAGCGCGCGATCGCCGAGGGCCATGGCGACGAGGATTTTTCTGCCGTGACCAAAACGTCGTCAGCCAAACTCTGAAACCTCTCACCCAGCGAGGAACACCATTGTGGCGATAACCAGCGTATTGGGCAGAGCTCTTGTCCTCGTTGTTGTATCTGCGATCGCCGTGACTTCGGGAAGGGCGGCGCAACAGGCCCCGCCCAAAAAGCCTCCGACTCCCGGACCCATGCTTAGCCAGGGGATTGCGGACTATGACACACCCGACTTCACGCTAAGCCTCGTGCGCTCCTCTCAAACCGTAGCAGCGCTGAAACCCAAAGGAGCCGATGGCTTCGATTTCACTCCCGGAGATCTGCTCACAGCGCGTTCGCAGGATGGATACTTTCACCTCGGCGATCTGACACTTCGTCTGCGCACGGGAGACTCGGGAAGTTGGGCCAACTATTCAACGGCGGCTGCCCGATCTCCGGTCCGTGAACTTCCCGCCCCCGCAGGAGTGCTGGCGCTGGCTGATCTCTCCCCCACCCTGCCCTCGGATATTCCACTTCAGATCACAAGAACCTGGGCCGTCGCGGATAACAAGCTGGTCCTGCGCTTCACCCTGAAAAACCGAACGAAGAGCCCGGTGCAGGTCGGGGCCCTTGGCATTCCGATGATCTTCAATAATGTCCTCAATGACCGATCACTCGATCAGGCGCATACGGTTTGCTCGTTTTACGATCCATACATCGGTGGAGATGCCGGCTATTTGCAGGTCACACGCTTGAATGGTCACGGTCCAGCGCTGCTCGTTGTTCCCGATGGGAAAACTCCGTTTGAGGCTTACAACCCCATTCTGGACAGGAAGGGACGCTGGGGAGCTGCACCGGTATTTACCGACCCGACGCCGCGAGGCATCACATTCGAAGGATTTTACGAATGG
>DASPTQ010000163.1:0-3833 GCA_035623335.1 Terriglobales bacterium | reverse complement strand
CATTCCGCCAGCGGATTGCACCAGGTCAGAGACACGCATGTTGGCTGCGAGCGGGTAACGGCCCGGCCGCGCCACATCACCGCGCACAAACACGCTTGACGGTGAAACCTGTTCCGGTTGGCGGTGCACCAGGATGCGATCGTTCGGTTGGACCAGGACATTGTTCAGAGGATCGCCGGCAAGTGCGTCGCGCAAGTTGACACTGAAAACTTTTGTCGTGCCGTCGGTCTGTTTGCGGAAGAGCTGTGCTGAATCGAGCCACGAATCTGGTGTCACGCCTCCGGCCTGATAAACTACGTCGCGCAGGTGCTGCTGGCCAGACGTGCGATACCTTCCCGGCGCACGAACCTCTCCGGTGATCAGCACTTCGGGACTCGGTTCAAAGTCGAACCGCCCGAAGATGCGTACAGTGTCAAGCGGCTCTAGCTTAGGTGCTGACTCGGGATGTTCCAGAGCAGCAGAAAGATCAAAGGTCTCGACGACCGGCTGGTGGTCCGGTACGCGAAGCCGAATGATTTCGGCATATCGCGTGGAAGGCTCTGGAAGAAGATCGGAGTAAGAAGCAATGAGGTCCCCAAGCTTCATCCCGGGCTTGTAGGAATATCGACCCGGGCGCAATACATGGCCTTCCAGGTAGATCGACGCAGAGTTGTACGGAGCAATCGGAAAGATGTGAATCTCGTCCCCATCCTGCACCGCAAAGCTGCGCAGTTTTGCCCTGACCGCATCGGGATCGCTGGCTTCTCCGATCTCAACGCTCAGCATGGTGCGCTTTTCATGCGCTACCAGCCGTTGCACCTCAATATGCCGCAAAGCTGCCGCGGGGAGAATTCCACCTGCAAGGTCGAGCGCATCCTCGAGTGTCTTCTCGTTAAGTAATTCGTAGAGCGCTGGGCGCCGCACCATGCCGTCTACTGTCACTACGGGACCAAGCGATGGCACTAGAAGCGAATCGCCATTTTCGAGCCGCTCGAGATCTCCGCGGATTCCATGAAGGAGCAAGTCGTAGGCATCTACTTGTTCAACTAGCTGCTTGCCCCGATAGTGCTGAAGTCGCCTCAGAGAACCCTGCTGCGTAACTCCTCCTGCTATGAACAACGCATTAAGCGGAGTCGAAAGTGAACTCACGTCATAGGCGCCCGGCGAAGCCACGTTCCCAACGACGTACACTCGCACGGAGCGCAATCTTTGCAGGGAGACATCTGCCGAAACATCGCGGAACTGTGTCCGCAGGACACGTTGCACTTCTTGTTGCACATCTCCAAGCGTTCGCCCAGAAACCAGGACTGGACCCGCTTCCGGCAAAACGACACGCCCTTCGCGATCTATGGTTCGCAGAATTCGCTGCGATATCCCACCCCACAAATCGATAGCCAGGCTATCGCCAGGGCCCACCACATAGCTGGGACCCACTGGCAGATCCATCGGCAGATACGCCGGGTTTGCTTCTCCCTTGCGAAAAACATTCAATCCGAATCTTTCGAGCGGTCGGGTGTTTGGTGCCGCTTGGACGTAGAGGTCATACAACGAGGGCACGTTGGCATAAGGATTTGGCTGCCGAAGCATCCTCACCGGTTCGACTGAGGGAGAACCAGCAGGATTTGCGTTGCGCTCTGCGCCGTATGTTCCCGAGGGAGGTGCCGTCCGTAAACCGCGCTGTTCGATCAAAGGTTGCTCGGTCTGCGGCACCGAGAGGGACTGAAGGTCCGCCTGATTCATGGAGCGAGCCAATAATCCTTCTTCTATCCCGTAAGCGGGGGTTCTCTGTGTTCCGCTCAATTCTGTGCCGACTCCATTGCTGCGCATTGACGTCAGCAATGTCTCCGCTGACCCACGATTGGCAGGAGATGTTCCACGGAGATCCGGTGAAATCGTCGGCCCTTCTGGACGCATGATGTCGTTCTGCGGGACATCCTCGGTTTGCTGGACCGGAGCCGAGGAACGCTGCGGACGAGTCGGCGAGGTCGGTCCAACGGGAACGTTTTGCTGTTCCTCCGGGAGCGGGGATACCAACCCGCACTCCGGGTTGTCTCGCGGGTCACATGCGGCGTTTAGCCGGCTTGGTGTGGTCTCGCCGAATGTGTCTCGGCGCTCGGCTGCACGAGCCAGGATTTGTGCTCGTTCCTGTTGCACCAGCTTTTGTTCTGCGGCGAGATCAGACTCGGGATTGACGCGAGGCACGAGGTAGCCATAACGCTGCAGCAAACGTGTTGCGACGACGCGGACGTGCAATTCGGAGCGGAGGCGCTCGGCCACCGAAACGTCAGTCAGATCCGACTCTTCGAGAATTTGCCCGCTTATCCCAGCTTCCTGAGCCAAGAGGCGCTTGAGTTCGACCATGAGACCAGCCTCTTTGTTCAGGACCTCTAGGATCTGATCGGCCGAGGCTGCCACACGTTCGAGGTTGTCAGAGATAATGTCCCCTGGACGGGCAACTAGCTCCCTTGATCGCTGTGCGCCTGATCGTTGTGCTTCTGTCTGCTGGCTTTGTTGCTGCGATTGAGCAACCGGCACGCAGAGCGAAAAAGCTAGTAGGAACGGGGCAGCTTGTTGCGCGGCCCAGCGTGAGAATGAATTCCTCATGACGGTGCTCCCGGGAGTGAGGCCTTGCTCCGCACCGCTGCCAGAATCGCCTCTTCGGAGGACTCCAGGACGCTTGAGTGAATGTTGTAGGAGGCCCAATAAACGACCGTTCGATTCGAGTGCGCTCCGACCGCGATGATGTTCACCTCGGGATGCAGCCGGAGAACCAGGTCACACACGAGGGGGCGACGATTCGGATCCTCCATTCCGATGAAGAGAAAATCCGGATGGGTTTGCTGTACCCATGGGAGAATTTCGCTTTCATCTTGAACCTCACCGACCACCTCAATATCAGGTTGATCCGCGAAAGCGGCGATGATGATTTCGCGCATCAGCTTGAGGCGATCCGCCACGAGAACCCGAATTTGCCGTTCCATGGCAACCTCCTTACTACTCAACAAACAAGTATTCAGGCCGGGGCAAGAATAAGGAAGGCTCAACGCAGGACCATTTGAGCGCCACAGAAAGCAGGCCAACTATTGCAAGTGACGCGCACCGGGAAGGATGGAGTGAATAGCTAATGAGAGGACTAAGTGCTTGGCACTAGTGGACTATTCGTTTGGCACTGGGTTTATAAACTTCTGACCCTCTGATTCATAAGTGGTTCTTATATCAGGCGACAGCATTATGTCGCGACACGCCCATTCGCCAAGGCCGTCCGGGAGATGAATGGACCAGTATTCAGCCAAACAACATGTGAAGGGAACCGAATTAGTGCGCACAGCAGGGCGGTCACGGCAATTCCACTCGGTGGTTTTGCATGTCCGTATCGTGCGACACCTAGGGAGGCACTGCGCTATTCATCACCGGGCACAAAAAAGATCCGAAGCCCTCTGCCGTACTAAAACCGTTGTTCACATCTACGCCTCCGTGACCTGTCTCGGTTCGGAAAGACGAGCTGACGAGCGGTCAAACAGTTAAGCGATAAGTCGGTGATTCATGAGACAAGCGTCCAAAACCTTTTAGCTGAGTTTTCCCGAGGGTGCCGACCTTGTGCTCTTTTCAGGTTTTTGTTCCAAACAATGTCTCTGAGGCGTGACGATCACGGATGTGACGATCACGGATGTGACAATCACGGATTGACAAGTTACAGGTTCGAGACTAGCATGGGTTTCCCAGCTAAGTATTTTGGCCCTGCTTTTAACCCGAACGTTATTTGCACTTCTATGACACGGCCCCACGGACAATCCGCAGATTGTGTAGACGTCCATCTATTTACTGAGAACCGGCTGCTTCGCGAATCGCTAGTA
>DASPTQ010000162.1:0-6019 GCA_035623335.1 Terriglobales bacterium | reverse complement strand
AGCTGACGTTCCCATTTTGAGCGAAGTGCTGTTTGCGGCCGAGTTGGTTCTGCTGCACGCCGCGCCTGTGTATTACGGTGTGGGAACGCCTCACGGAGACGGTTCTGCTGTAGTTCTCATCCCCGGGTTTCTCTGTCCGGATATTTGCTTGACCCCGTTGCGTAAATGGCTGGAAAGAATTGGATACAAGTCTTTCTCTTCAGGCATAGGTTTCAACGCGGAGTGTCCGAACCTCCTGATTAGACACCAACTGAATGAAACCATTGACAAGGCGCTTACCAAATCCGGTCGGAGGGTTCACTTGATCGGCCACAGTTTGGGAGGCATTATCGCGCGAGCAATCGCGGCGCAACGGCCTACGGATATTGCTTCAGTCATCACTTTGGGTGCACCCTTTCGCGGCACGGTGGCCCATAGCAGCATCTTGCGTGCAGCCAAGATGGTTCGGCGCCGCATCCTGGCAAAACACGGCACCGGAGTGCTGCCGGACTGCTACACCGGGCACTGCACTTGTGATTTCTTGGACTCTCTAAGGTGCACCATGCCCGCGTCGGTCATGGAAACTGCCGTCTACACCGAGGATGACGGAGTGGTTGACTGGCGGTATTGCAGGACAGACCACCCAGAAGCCAACTTTTCGGTTACAGGCACGCACGTCGGGCTGGTTTTTAACCCTTCTGTGTACGCCATCATTGCGGATCGTCTGGCCCAGGCACGTTCCGAACGGAATAAGCGAAGAGTAAGGGGCGGCCACGTCTTTGATGGTCCACCTGTGCAACCACCTGAAACACAGCAACTCATGTTCAAGAAATGGGCCGCGAGCAGCATTGCGTGGCTAACCACTGCCCGGGTCAGTCGAGCGTGTGTGGCTTCTGCCAGATCCATTCCCGCCTTGAGGTCGGTCTTTCCTAGGAAATAGCGCCAGCCCTCGTGCTGATCCGCCGAGCTTTGGTGTTTTCTAACTTTTTCAAAGCTGTCTCTGCGTTCTGCTCACCCCTGACGACCTCGACGACCCAGGGGACGGGTGGTCCTGGTCATCCGTTGGAAAAAATAACGATCTGGGTTGCAGCCGGCGGAAAATTGAAGTGCTGGCCGGCGCCACACCCAGGTCTCTCGGCAATCCAGTGGTCGTTGATGAAACCCTGGAACCACTCGACATCGCGCGGAACTGGCGAATGACCAAAGGACAGGCACTAGAAACACAAGCTGTTGCCCGACTCCGAGCTTTCCGTCCTTCTGAAACGTGGCTATGCTGAACGCAGTCACTCAATCCAAACCAATGGCTTCGGCTCGAAAACCACGCATTCGCATAGCTGTATTGGAAACCGATTCCCTGCGCTTTTTGGGCTACCGCGTATTCTTGGATACGGAACCCGACCTCCAGATCGTGGCGTCCACGATTCCCGGACTGTCATCACTTAGCGTGGAGATCGTACTGCTGAGCAACCGCAACGGGCAGAACCTGTTCGACACCATGGCGGGCTTGAAGGCCGTGCGTCCCGACTTAAAGATCATTGCGACCGGCCCCGGCGCCGACGACGAGACCATCCTGAAGGCTTTGGCAGCCGGGGCCAAGGGCTACGTGGACGAGGGCGCTGCGCCTCTCGAGTTTGTCCAGGCCATCCGCATGGTCAGCCAGGGATCGGTGTGGGTTCCCCGCCGCGTACTGTCCATCTTCCTCGAGCGGGCCACTTCCTCACCGGGGCGGCTCTTCCCAGCCGGCGTGACCTTCACCGACCGCGAGAAGGAGGTACTGGAGTTGCTGGTTGGCAGCCGCTCCAACAAGCAGATCGGGTCTGAGCTTGGCATCACGGAGCGCACGGTGAAGGCACACGTCGCCAAACTGTTGCGAAAGGCCGGGGTGCAGAACCGCATCCGCCTGTCCGTTCACGCCATCACCCACTCTCTGGTAACCGTGAAATAAGTCTGGGCAGGGGTGATCGGAATAGTGCGCAGGTTGCAAACAGATTTCGGTGCTGCCGGACAGCGGCGACCCTATTTGTGGCAACCTAATCTGGCTCTCTGCGAATCTTCTTTCGGGCACGCTTTCGCGCCAAAGCTTGCTTCAGTCGCCGCTTCTCGCCCGGCTTCAGGTAGTAGGAATGACGCTTCACTTCCTTAATGATGTCTTCCGCCTGAACCTTGCGCTTGAACCGACGCAAGGCATTCTCCAACGATTCGCCCGCTTGCAGTCGAACTTCTGCCAAACCCCATCACCTCCAAACCAGAATTAATCGAACACACCAAAGCTTACCCTATTTGTGGTGCGCTGCGCTGAGACTGAGTGCCAAATAACACGCCGGTTACCAATGGCTCAGGAAACGCCCCATTCCCCGCTATTCATCGACCGTTACCGATTGGCGCTCCCTTAGACGAGTCCGACCATCTTCTAACTAAACATCCTTCAGTTGATTCTCATCCATCCCGAGGAACAACGCGCCAGCCAGCCGATCAGAATCGGGCGCTGAAACATCGAGTAAGCGGGTAAGATAAAAGAACCACCCTGGAGCACAGGCAGCCGAAGCGGACACAGGCAATCACCCCGTCAGATGGGTTGCGAGTGAGCGCTTCTGCACCATTCTTGGGCATTGACTTTGTGCCGGGTAGTGCCAACATACGGTCTCAAGCCCCGTTTCCCAGCACTCATCCTGAACAAGGCAGAGGCAAGATGCAGTTCCCAGCCAAAGTGTCGCAGCAGTCCAGCCCCAGGAAGCTCGTCCTTTGTATCGATGACGACAAGAAGGTCCTCCATGCCCGCAAGCTCGTCCTAGAAATGGCTGGCTACAAGGTAATCACGGCCAGCAGCGGAGGGCAGGGTCTCCGGCTCCTCGAACGGCATCCCATTCAACTTGTGATCTTGGACTATCGCATGCCCGAGATGAACGGGGAGGCGGTAACCCGCGAGATCAGGCGTACGCATCCTCACGTTCCCATCCTCATGCTCTCCGGGCAAATTGACGTGCCCAAACGCGCCGCGTCGGCTGTGGATGCGTTCGTCGCCAAAGGACAACTGCCCGCAGTGTTGTTGGGACACTTGACTGCGCTTGCGGAGGGCAGGTCGAGAAAGCATCCTTCTTCCACGTCGTCAGGACGAGCATCGAATAGGGAAGGAGGTAGAGTCGAGTCATGAAGGGGAAAGTGAAATGGTTTGACGCAGGCCGAGGTTATGGCTTTATCACACGAGCAAATGGCCCGGACGTGTTTGTCCATTACAGCGCCATTCAGACCGAGAGTGACAAGAGCCTCGAAGACGGCGAAGAAGTGGAGTTTGAGATCGAAGAAGGCCGGAAAGGCCCGCAGGCGGTACGAGTGGTTCCGGTGCGCGAGCGAAGAGCGTCTTAGGCCGGAGACTTTGCGACTCCCACTAGCGCGGAATCAATGCTCATCCTCGACGCCCATTGGGATCTGCCGGTGAAAGCGGTCCGATTTGGAGGGGAAATAGGATTGGGATGGAGGCGATCAACGCCAGTGAACCCGATGCCTTCGTGGGCAGCAGGTTGGTCCCTGTAGTCCTTGCGCGGCAGCCCATCTCAAGACCGCGTGCCGCTCACAAGAACTGATCCGTCTCGAAGCCCCATGCTTGTAACAGAGACTCGGGGACAAACTTGGAGTTCTTGTTCCTCCATGCCCACTCCCGTAAACGCCTGGAGTGCACGTACTGGTCAGGCTGGAGCTTGAGTTCCTTCACCGCCTCCTCAAACGCGGATACCGTAGGAACCATCGGACCGAACGGCACCGGCTTGCCCCAGTTTGGATTGCCTCTTCTACCCATACCTTACTTTCTTGCTTCGTGTGCGATTTCTTCAAGGGAACTCGGAGCATCCTGACTGCCGGGGAATTCCTCTCCCGCTCTTGGAGAACCGCCTCAAACCACCTTGCCGGAATCAACCTTGTGCTGGTACTCGTCGATGGCGTCGTTCCATTGCCGCAGTTCCTTTTCGGTGAGCCGATGTCTGTTGCTCTCGGTCACAATCCTCCCGGTACGTTTGAAGGCATAGATGAAGGCCGGATTGATGCCTGCTTGCGCCATGGTCTCAATCATGTCCTGCTCGTACTGTTGCGGGTTCAGCGGCACAGGCTCTTTGGCATCGGGATCAAAGAAGATCGGCTCGTCCGGGCAAGGGTCACGGCCAAACTTTTTGCGAAACGCTTCAAGCTGGCAGGCGATGGCCTCACGTGCTTCAGCATGCAAGGGCATGCGCTTGCTATCATGCGCCATCGGTATTTCTCCCCCCACGTGCGCACCCAATCTTACACAAATGGCCTGAACAAAGCAGAAATCAGGGCAGCGAAGCAGGGCTAATCGAATTGCCCCATTTTCAAGCATCGACTTGCACCATCCGGCGCCCATGACCATTTTGTTTCCCTAAAGGCGAAGTAGCCGTTCTGTATGCCTCCCCGGTAGTTTGAAAGTGAGGAACGGGGTCATGCAGATCGGTGAGCCGCTGCGCACTGTGATTGTTGAGCCGCTGGAGCTTCCAGTGGGTGAGCCGGCCACCATCCAACCTGAGCCAGAGTCCCCTTTCCCGCAGCCCGAGCCTGAGAAAGTGCCCGTCGCACCGTGAGCATCCCCGACCACATCTCGCCGATAGTCGCGTACCGCGTGTGGCAGTGGGACAGCCTCGGCCTAAAGTCCCTCAATAATGAGCAGTGGTTTCCTGGCAGCGCGCTGGAAGCGAATGCCTCGCGCTGTGGCAAGGGACATGCGGCACCAACAGACGGTTGCACCTGCGGAGTCTACGCCGCGAGGGACCTGGCGCACTTGCAGGAGATCGGCTACGCCAGATACGGCGTGAATGGCGAGGTTTACCTGTGGGGCACCGTGGTTGAGCACCAGCTTGGCTGGCGTGCTCAGTATGCCTACCCCAAGAGCATTGTGCTGCCGCATGATGCCATCCCGTTCAAGCTGTCCGAAGCTGAATCCCGCTTGGAAACCCTGATCATGTATGGCGTGGACATCTTTGTTATGCCAGTCGCCTCCCCACCCATCCAGCTCTGGTCGAAGCAGTCCGGACTCGACCGGGCGGGCTTCGACTGGTTGATCGAGAAACCAGCTCCTCCGAGAGTTCTTCTCTTTTGACCTGTTGAAAATTTCCACAACTGTGCTTTCCCCAGCATTGTCTCCAACGGCTGTCGTTAGCTATCAAAGACTAACCAGTTCTCAAATTGGCTTGACATCTGTGCGATCCATGGCAGGATAGCGCGTAGGCCTTTTTTCCAGCTCCTCAAGGGCAACTTTCTTTTCCGTTCATCGTTGAACTGTCCTCATTCATTATTCATTACGAAGTTTGAGGGAAAGCTGCGCGAGTCAAACGCCAACCGATTAACCTGATTTTGGCTTTTTTGTTTAGCTCAACAGGAGTATTACTGATGTTGGAAGATCAATTTTGGGTCCGAAAGTCCTCGACCGGCTATCGCGTTGAACTGTGCCGGGGTGGCGAGCCCTACGTGACCTTTGTGGATGGACTGACGAGAGAAGGCGCAGAGGCGGAAGCCCGCTCCCTGACCGCGCTATGGCTCAAGATATCCAAGCGCCGCCCCATCCTTGTTTCCACTGCTCGGACAGTAGAGGAGGCAAGTTAACCGTGAGCAGCCACAGCCAGCTCTGTTCTTTGAGGAAAAAGAAGGAGCACCCATCACCCTCTATGGCGCCACGGCAATCTAGCATCCGTCCCGAAGGGGAGGCGGACATCCCCATATGGAAAGAAGCGCTGTTCGGCGCCGAACTTATGCTACTGCATGCCTCGCCTGTCTATTACGGGTTGGGCGTGCCGCAGGGTGATGGCTCCGCGGTGATCGTCATCCCGGGGTTCCTCGGTAGTGATCTTTATATGGCCCACCTCAGTTCCTGGCTTTCGCGTGTGGGTTACCGCCCTTATTACTCGGGGATCCGTTTGAACGCGGAGTGTCCGAACCTGCTCATCAAGTACCGGCTGGCCGAGACCATCGAGAAGGCCCTGCGCGAGACGCAAAGGAAGATCCACCTCATCGGCCACAGCCTGGGCGGCATGATGGCGCG
>DASPTQ010000161.1:0-6751 GCA_035623335.1 Terriglobales bacterium | reverse complement strand
AGTGTGATGCAGGCGACCGCGGCGGTGCGGGAGCAAGTGATCAGGGAGCATGGTAAGGACGTTCTACCCGACTGCTACACGGCACGGTGCACCTGTGAATTCGTAAGTTCCTTGCTGGGCAAAATGGCCACGCCGGTGATGCAGACCGCGATCTACACCCGCGATGACGGAATCGTGGACTGGCGATATTGCAGAACGGGCGACCCGGACAGCGATTTCGAAGTCGGTGGCACACACATCGGGTTGGTTTTCAATCCTTCGGTCTACACCATCACTGCTGCGCGCCTGGCGGAGGCACAAACCCTCAACTAGCCAGCGCCAGCTTCAAGGGGCTCCGTCCTTCCACGCCGGCCAGCGCTGTCATGGTGGACAGAGGTGCAGTCATAGTTACCCTGACTTTTCCGTGACAGTCTCCTGCGGCGCATCTTGCGGCACCGACTTTAACCGGCTCAGCGCGGCGATGGGGCGCGCAAAGGGCATGGGAGCGTCTTTGCTGTAAGCACGCAGCAAGTGATAGGTGATGAGCAGTTGCGTGAGGGCCAGCGGATCGCTGTGCCGCACCTCGGTGCCGTAGTTGTAATCACCGAACTGGTCGGCATGCAGCGGGCGCAGGTCGGGAAGATGGCTCCAGATAGTCTCCTCCAGCTCCTCCGCATGTTCGCGGCTGACATTGCCGTCAATCTCGAGGAAATCCACGGGACGGCCGCCGTCGCGCCCCAGCACCAGACGGACGCCAGCTTCCGAACGCTTATCCTGATCGAACAAATAGCTCAGGTCCGGATGGGGAATCGTCGGCCGCAGGACCAAATGGACGTTGAGATGGCTGTCGGCCTGATCCGAGCCGTTCGTGGCACTCGGGTGGAAGCGGACGACCACGTCCGCGAACGCGCGCTGGGGGCGGATGAAGTCGCGCGAGTCGGCCTCACGCTTCTCCAGTTCGGCCAACACCTGCTCGGCTGTGTAACCCCGCTTCGTCGTATCCCGCTTGATCTTCCACAGCCGCCTCATGTCCTCCGGCGGATCAAGAAATACTTTGACGTCGTAGAACTGCCGCATGACGTGGGAATGAAAGCCCAACAGCCCTTCCACGATGACAAACTCGCGCGGCACCACGTATTCCGGCCGCACCAGCGAGCCGGTACGATGGTCGTACACCGGCTTGAGCATCGACTGGCCGTAGTGGGCGCGCTCCAGGTGCAGCTCCAGGATGTCGAGATAATTGCAGTCGGGATGCAACGGGGTGATGTTCCTGCTCGCCCGCTCGATCCGGTCGTACTTGTGGTAATCGTCGGCACAGATGTGGGTAACGCGGTCCTCGCCGAGCAATTCCGTCAAGCCGCGGGTAATGGTTGTTTTGCCGGCAGCGCTGTCTCCCACAATGCCGAGCACTATCGGCCTTCGCCTAATCATCACGCCTCCTCGCGTTGGGTTCACCCGAGCCGCAATCGTTCATCCCTTCGAGCTCTAGTTCGGAGCCTCCGTGGAAGACCCGGCTCTGACGAACGTCGATGTCGGCGATGCGAACCAGTTCCTCTTTGGCAATACAGCCCCCCTGGCCGACCAGCCGGCTGGCCTGGCGCAGCTTGATGCGGTCAATGGCATTCCGCACACTGCGAGCGTTGGCAAAGTGGGGCTGCTTAATGCGCAACGCCAGATATTCGGCAAATGCCTGGCGCGATTCGGCGTCGAACGCATAGTTCTGCTGACGCAGCATCAATTCGGCAATCGCAGTCAGCTCTTCCAGCGTGTAATCAGGAAAGTTGATGTGGTGGGCCACACGCGAGCGAAAGCCGGGATTGTATTGGAAGAAAGTCTCCATCCGATCTTGATAGCCCGCCAGGATGACCACCAGGTCCTCGCGCTGGTTTTCCATGGCCTGCAGCAACATCTCAATCGCTTCCTGACCGTAATCGCGCTCATTCTCAGGCCGGTAGAGGTAATACGCTTCGTCGATAAAGAGCACGCCGCCCATGGCCTTCTTGAGAATTTCCTTCGTCTTCGGAGCGGTGTGGCCCACATACTGGCCCACCAAGTCGTCGCGAGTGGTGACTACGAGATGGCCGCGGCGCAGGTAGCCGAGGTGCTGCAGGATCTTCGCCATGCGCATCGCGACGGTGGTTTTGCCGGTTCCCGGATGTCCGGTAAACGACATGTGCAACGTGGGGCGATCAGTGGCCAGTCCGACTTTCTCGCGTAAACGCGCCACCAGGAGCAGCGAGGCTACCCTCCGGATGTAGGCCTTCACCGGCTTGAGACCCACCAGTTCAGCATCCAGTTCATCCAGGATTTCCTCGAGATTGGAATCCCGATGAGCGGCGCCGACATCCACCAGGTTCTTCTCGGCTTCCTGTGGAGGAGCGGGGTCAACGACGAAATCGGCACCTTGTTTCTGCATGGCATGCTCGCGCTAATGTTTCTGCAACGGGCGATCCTTACCCCGGGGCTAGTTAGCCGTAGCCTTCGAGCGGATCGTGTAGCGGATACGTCGATCCTGGTCCTCCGTGCGCTCCAGAAAGAAGCCCGGCTCCTCTTTGGGCCGGTGCACGATGAAACTCAACATGGTCGTCTGCCGGCCTTTGGTACGGTCATAACCGTTGACCTTGATGTAATCGTCGGGAAAGGCTTGGCGACACGTCTGGATCTGATCCATGGCATCGTCAAGGTTTCTCATTTCAAACATAGGCAGGCCCCACATCTCCCAGTAAGCATTGCGGGGGTGGGGATCATCCGTGTGCTCGACGGAAAAGGCCCAGTTGTTGGCGAGGCAATACCGCACTTGGGCTTTAATCTCTTCGTCCGTGAAGTCCGGCAGATAAGAAAATGTTCCTTGCGTGATTCGCATTGTTCGTCTCCGTTCCTCTCTAAGCGTCAGACCATGACCGTGGGGACTGCATCCGGCACATCGGTTGACTCGAAGTCGAAGGTGATGTCCTTCCATACTTCCAGCGCCTTGCGCAGCTCGGGCGACCAGCGGGCAGCCTTCGCCAGAATCTCCGGCCCTTCGGCGAGGAAGTCGCGGCCTTGGTTGCGGGCCTGGATCATAACTTCGGTGGCCACGCGATTGGCTGTGGCTCCCTGCGCGATGCCGTCCGGGTGGCCGATGGTGCCGCCCCCGAACTGAAGAACCACGTCCTCGCCCAGCAGGTGCAATAACTGGTGCATCTGGCCGGCGTGGATGCCGCCGGAAGCCACCGGCATGACTGCGGGAAGGGATGCCCAGTCCTGTTCGAAATACAGGCCCTGGGAGGGATCGGCATCCAGCGCATTGGCGCGGAGAGTGTTGTAGTAGCCGCGAATGGCGTTGGGGTCGCCCTCCAGTTTGCCGACCACCGTCCCCGCATGAATGTGGTCCACTCCCGCCAGACGCATCCATTTGGAGATGACGCGGAAGTTCACGCCATGTGTCTTTTGCCGGGTGTAGGTGCCATGACCGGCGCGGTGCAGGTGCAAAATGACCCCATTCTTCCGCGCCCATTTGGACATGGACTGGATGGCGGTGTAGCCGATCGTAAGATCGATCATCACAATCACGCTGCCCAGTTCCTTGGCGAAGTCGGCGCGCTCATACATCTCTTCCATGGTTCCGGCGGTGACGTTCATGTAGTGCCCTTTGATCTCGCCGGTAGCGGCCATGGCGCGATTCACCGCTTCCATACAAAACAGATAGCGGTCACGCCAGCGCATGAAGGGTTGGCTGTTGATGTTTTCGTCGTCCTTGGTGAAGTCAAGCCCACCACGCAGTGCCTCGTAGACCACGCGCCCATAGTTGCGGGCGGAAAGGCCGAGCTTGGGCTTGACGGTGGCCCCCAGCAGCGGCCGCCCAAATTTATTCAGGTACTCGCGCTCCATCACGATGCCGTGCGGCGGACCCTGAAATGTTTTTGCGTAGTGCGGCGGTATACGCATGTCTTCCAGGCGCAGAGACTTCAATGCCTTAAACCCGAAGACGTTGCCGATGATCGAGGAAGTCAGGTTGGCGATCGAGCCCTCCTCGAAAAGGTCCAAATCGTAGGCGATGTAGGCGATGTATTGGTCCGTACCCAGGACGGGATCGACGCGATAGCACTTCGCCTGATAGTGCTCGTAGGGGGTCAGGCGGTCCGTCCAAACCACGGTCCAGGTGGCCGTGGAAGACTCGCCCGCTACCGCGGCCGCAGCTTCAATGGGCTCGACGCCTGCTTGCGGCACCAAGCGGAAGGCGCACAGGATATCCGTGTCCTTCACTTCGTAGTCCGCGTTGTAATAGCCCATTTCTGCGTACGGTGTTACCCCTGCCGCCCAACGGCCCTTGGTCTTGCTCGGCGTGTTATTACCTGCCATTCATTTCTCCTTCGAAAGAAATCAAGTCTTTCCCGCACTTCATGGTTTCGCGGCAAGCTGCCAATCAAGACGCAGCAGCCACCCGTGGTGTCAAAAGGTGCTCAACAGACGCGCGAATCATCTCGTCCATGCGGTCCTGGAAGTTAATGAAGTCGCCGACCGCCAGCAAGCTATAGAGCGTATCCAGGGGAAGTGTCCGGGTGAGCTCGGAGTCGAGGTCAGGTAGCTTCCCCTTTCTCAACTCCCGCCACTCTGAGCGCGACGGACTGTAGAAGAAATCTCCGAAGCCCGCCTCGTCGAAGTGTTTGAACAAGTCTTCTCCGTCCATACGTGCGTAATCTGCAGAACTTCTCAGCTCGATCAAGAATTCAATGAACTGGTGTTCAACTTGGTAAAGCTGTTGGATTTTCCTCAGCCCAACCTTTTCGAGCACCGCGTCGGAAATGGCTAGACGATCGGCGTAGTCGGCGTTGAGACAATTCTTGATTTGTTCGGCGCCGATCTCCGTCTGGGTGAAGAACGCCTTCAGCACCGGATAGGGCACGGTATAGACGTCGCATCCGGCAGTCAGAACCATCGTCTGCCATCTCCGCACACTGGCAAGCATGTTCAGCGTCCGGATCCCGAACTTCCCGCGGAGGCGCGTGATCTGTCTTTGAGTTTCCAGGACCACTTGCTCGCCCAACAATTCAGAGCCCAGCCCTTGGCTTAGCCGTCCCAGGAAGACATTCGTGCGATGTGGGTTGGCCAGAAGAGCGGCGGCGACGACCTGACGGGCGGAGAATGTGGTCGTGAAATTTACGGCGATGCCTTGGTTCTCCAGGTCGCGAGCAATCAGAAAGCAGTGCGGATTGTCCGGAGTGAACGGTACTTTGACGAAAGCGTGGGGTACCGCCTGGTTCAGCCATCGGCCAACACGCTTGGAGGCCCCTGGGTCTTGCGCCAGGGCGGTGTGCAGTTCCAGACTGATTTGCCAGATCCTGCCCGCCGAGTAGTAATCAATGACATCCAGTCCCAGGCGCCCGTTGATGATGCTGTAAATCAGTACCGCAGCTTCTTCGACGCTGAGCTCCGGCTTCTCCTTTTGTAGCCGCTTGATCCAGGTGGGCACGTTGTCGGCCGAATCCTGGCCGAGAAACCGGTCCAGTACTTTGATGACCAGCGGCTGGTTCGTCGTGTTCCCATCCACCTCTTCGTATAAAACGACATCTTGGCTGTTTTCCTCAGCTACGAGCAGATCCTGCAGTTCTTCCCGATCCGCCGTATCGGTGTAGAAGTGCGCGGTGCCGCAGTTCTTGACCGCACGAGCCAGGGGGTGAGAACGAAAGCGAATGTGCTTGGGAGGCGCTTGCCTTCCTGCCGTCGGTCGCATCAGTTGAACAACCGTCTCATCGCGCAACGAACAGAAATCCAGGTGAGTGCTCTCGTTAATTGTTTCCGCCATCGTTAATCTCCTGGGTTTCTCGAATCGCGCTTGCTTGTCACTGCAAGTGAGCAAGGCAAACTTCTCTGATCACAGCCGGGCAGCCGGGCTGGCTGGCCCGGCTCGTCCCTGCGCCATCAACTTCGGGGTACCACCTGTTCCGAGGTTCCCCCCCAGATCTTGTTGTGCCAAGCTTGCAGATCGATATTGTTGCTGCCCCTGAAGTCCGACAACGCGACCCTCGACTGCCTTGAACTGCACGATGGCAATCGGACTGCCACCAGCCGAGGCGTCCAATAGGAGACGCGTGTCTGGAGATAAAGCCTTATAGTTTCTGTAGGTTGCTCACGCAGAAGAGAAAAAGAGCGCGAGCATTAGACGGTAGCTCTTAGCCGGCAACTGGGACATCAGCGTCACAGTCGGTTCCGAGGTATAGGTAGTGCTGAGAGCGGCGGCGCTCGTAAAAATGACGGCTTAAGGGGCTCAAGGAGCATGTGGGACATTTGTATCACACAGATGTGCCAAGAATAGCTCAGAGGCTGGGCTTTCGGGCATGCGCCGAGAGCCGGTATTTGGCCAGCAATCGATGGAACGTGCGCCGCGGCATTTTCGCCAACGTGGCGGCGCGCGATATGTTTCCCTTAGCTTCGAAGAGGTAGTTTGACAGAGCCTGCCGCTCGAACTGCTCGATTGCCCGAGACTTGCTGGCCTTGAATCCCAGTTGTGGCTTGAATCCGACGTCCTGGACGTGCAGAGGAAGATGGGAGGCTTCAATCACGGATGAGGAGGTCAACACTACAGCCCGTTCAATGATGTTCTCCAATTCCCGAAGATTGCCAGGCCAGGAATAGGTCTTAAGCAGGGTAAGCGCTCGGGGCGAAAGAGAGTCCACGTGCTTGTTCACCTTGGCCCCGGCTCGTTGTAAGAAGTACTCCGCCAGAAATGGAATATCTTCAATGCGCTCGCGCAGCGGTGGCAGAGTTATCGTAAATGTGTTGATGCGATAGA
>DASPTQ010000160.1:0-6315 GCA_035623335.1 Terriglobales bacterium | reverse complement strand
TTCGGCGGAACCTCTGTCCGCGTGACCTCGAAAGAGGGACGTTGATACCCCCAGGCCGAACTTTTTTGAAGAAACCCAAGGAGATTGGTGAAATGGAAAACATGAAAGCCGTGCGAATCCACAGCTACGGCGGGCCGGAAGTGCTCCGGTTCGAAGACGCGCCACGCCCTGCACCCGGGGCCGGTGAATTGCTGATAAGGGTCCATGCTGCGGCCGTGAACCCTGTGGACGGGAAGATCCGTGCCGGTTATATGAAGGAAATCTTTCCCTTCGCCCTGCCCTTTACTCCCGGCTGGGACGTTTCCGGTGTGGTCGAAGCCACCGGCTCGGGCGTCACCAAGTTCAAGAAGGGCGATGAAGTCTACGCCCGCCCGGACCTCTCCCGTAACGGCGCTTACGCCGAATACGTCGCGGTCAAGGAAGCAGAGGCCGCCCTCAAGCCGCGCTCGATTGACCATGTGCACGCCGCCGCCATTCCCATTGTTGCTTCGACGGCCTGGCAGGCGCTGTTCGACCGAGCGGCCCTCGGCCAAGACCAAAGGATTCTGATTCACGGTGGTGCCGGTGGCGTGGGCAGCTTCGCCGTGCAACTGGCGAAGTGGAAGGGAGCGTTCGTCGTTGCGACCGCATCCACGCGGAATCAGGCGTTTCTGCGGGAATTAGGTGTGGACGAACCGGTCGACTACGAGAAAACGCGATTCGAGGATGTGGTCCATGACGTGGACGTTGTCTTCGACCCCATCGGTGGAGACACCCGGGCGCGTTCATGGAAGGTGCTGAAAAAGGGCGGGATTCTGGTTTCGATTGTCGGCCCTCCACCTTCGACGGAGGAGGCTGCCAAGCACGGGGTGCGCTCAGCCTTCTTCTCTGCGCAGACGAATGCATCTCAGTTGGCCGAGATCGCCAAGCTCGTCGACTCAGGGAAAATCTATCCCATTGTGGAGACCGTGCTGCCGCTCGCGGAGGCCCGGCGCGCCCACGAACTCACGGAGAAAGGGCACGCTCGCGGGAAGATCGTCTTGAAGGTCGCCTAGCTCTGGACCGGAGCTGGTGGCATTCCGACCTGTGCAGAGTAAAGCAAGTCCGTCAGACAGGTTTCCGGCTCTATTGAGGACTGGTTGCTCAGATAATCAGGGGTGCGATTTACGTAGCTAAGACCTGTCGATGATGCGCAACATCGCTGAATTCGTCTCCGTGCTCGCCTGCGGTTTGTTCACGGGCGCGGCCGTCTATATCAGCCTGGTCGAGCGTCCGGCCAGAATGGAATGTGGAATTGAGATAGCAGCGACGGAGTTTCCACCCAGCTATCGCCGAGCCACCATCTAGCAGGCGGGCCTGGCAGGGTTGGGTTTGGTCTCGTCCATAGCCGCATGGCTTGCCGGAGCGACCTTTTCGTGGGTCATCGCCGGGGTCCTTCTGGGTTCGGTGATCCCTTTCACTCTGCTGGTAATCCTGCCGACCAACCAGCAGCTGCTCAGCCGTGAGCTGGATCGACGGTCGGACGAAGCCGGGCGTCTGCTCGCACGCTGGGGTGCGTTGCCCGCCGTCCGCAGCGTTCTCAGCGGCTTGGCGCTCGTCGTGTACCTGTACACGTTGATATTTACCGAACCTCGATAGCGACGGAGAGCTGGCCGACCTCCTATGCCCACCTGTCGTCTGGTTCGCCTTCACACCTTGGGGTCGTAGCAAACGAACTCGATTCGGTTGCCTTCGGGGTCGGTTACGTACAGTGAGCGCCAGTGCACCCATGCGTGTTCGGTGGTTTCGACTTGAAGCCCCAAGGCCTCGAGCCTCTGTTTGGCAGCCACAAAGTCGTCGAGAGCAATCTCGAAGGCAATGTGGTCAATCGTGGAGGCCGCCGCCTCCGGACCACGATAATCGGGACTCCCCGAGCGGTCGAACAAGGCGAGCACCTGAGTGTGACCGCCGTAGCCGTCTGCGATCTTGAAGAACGCGCAGTTGGACACTCTGGTCATGAGCGGGAGGCCGATGACGTCCTGGTAGAACCTCTGCATGGCATCAAGATGGTTGACGCGGAGCGCAATCTCGCCCAGGCCGCGCACCGCAGTACGGGGTTCGCTGGTTGTTGTAGTCGCCATGATTGACCTCCCGAGCTCTCTGACGAAAGGGATTCCTTCGAGTGCCGGGTCGGTGCAATTTTACTTGGCACGTCCGGCCCAAGGCAGTTCTCTGCCAGCCTGAGAGCAGTCTGCTATCGTCGCCAGCCGAGGGGAGCAGAGGAACGGATTGGGAATTATCGAAGGGCTGAGGAAGGAATGTCGGCGCACACTACTGCTGAGGAGAGACTGCGCCTCACATGGTTTCGCTGAGGCCTAGGCGTCTCGTTGCCTATATCAGCTTCGGCTATTTCAACTTCACGAACAACAAGACAAAGATTGCCCATACGCCAACGGTCACGGGAAACTCGACCAGCTGGGCGTCCCGCAGTGCGCTTCCTCGCGGCAATGCATAGGTCAGCAGGAACATCGCCGCGGCGGTGAGTATGCCCAGAATCAATTTCGCTTTCGAACTCATGACGGTTCGCTCCTCCCCACAGGGTGACGGCTCCCTGCGGAGTATAACCAAACATCTGCGGTTTGTGCGGGCAATTTGGCGGGTGGCTACCTCTGGTGGCCAAGGCCCAAGGAGAAGATGGAGGCACCAGGATCCTTCCGTCGTGGTTTGGCTCTGCTTGCTCTCGCCGACTACACTATCGCCCATGAAGACCTTTGACGAATTGTCGGAGCGCGAGATCCTGGCGTTGGCGATTTCCCTCGAAGAGGAAGACGAGCGAGTCTATGCCGATTTCGCGGACGGTCTGAAGCAGGACTTCCCTGCCTCGGCTGCGGTTTTTGATGGCATGCGAGAGGAAGAGTCGGGCCATCGCCGACGACTCATCGAATTGTTTCGCCGCAAATTCGGAGAACACATTCCCCTGGTTCGCCGCCAGGATGTAAAGGGCTTCGTCGAACGCCGACCGGTTTGGCTGGTGCGTCCCTTGGGCCTCGATACGGTTCACAAAACCGCCAGTTCGATGGAAGTCGAGACGCGCCGGTTTTACGAAAAGGCTGCCAGGCGCACCCAGGACGCGAGCATTCGTCAGCTGCTCGATGACCTGGCCGAGGAAGAGCGCTACCATGAGGTGCGCGGGCAAGAGTTGCGGAAAGAGGAGCTTCCGCTCGAAGTCAACCAGGCAGAGGAGCGCGCCAGTCGCAGACTCTTTGTCCTGCAGATCGTCCAGCCCGGGCTGGCTGGGCTGATGGACGGATCAGTATCCACCTTGGCGCCGGTCTTTGCCGCTGCGCTGGCCACGAAGAACAGCTGGGATGCCTTCCTGGTCGGACTGGCCGCCTCCCTTGGCGCCGGCATCAGTATGGGGTTTGCCGAGGCGCTTTCCGACGACGGAGCGCTAACCGGACGAGGACATCCCTGGGTGCGCGGGCTGGTCTGCGGGGCCATGACCGCGTTAGGCGGAATCGGCCACACGCTGCCGTTCCTGCTGAGCAACTTCCAGGTTGCTCTGGCGGTGGCGGCCATTGTTGTCGTCGCCGAGCTCAGCGTGATCACCTGGATTCGTCATCGCTATATGGACACGCCGGCCTTCTCTTCGGCGCTGCAAGTGGGGCTCGGCGGTATCCTGGTTTTCCTGACCGGTGTGCTGATCGGCAGTTCTTAAGGTTTCAACCAAGTTAAGTCGGATCAACCGGTTAAGGTGGGTCGAGAGTCCAGGATCGTGCCTTAGGGCTGCTCGCCGCCAACCCAACAATATTTCCTCGAACGCTCATGGTCCGCTATCGGGTAGCCCAGGCCGGGCGGGAGCATTCCCTAAACTTGGGCACCCTTCCCAGGGCAGTCCCGCATCTTACAGAAGGACGGAGTGTTGTCGGCTGGGGTGTCCTCGAGATTGGCTACGGGACTGTGCGGGGTCAGCCTTGCCATAGGCTAACCAAAAACCATAAAATGTTACCCACGAAGGTGTGTCGCTAAGGAGCGCCCTTTCTATGTTTCTGGTAGGTGTGCGCCGAAACCTCTGGCTCTCATTCTTAGTTTCCATCGCGCTGGGCTCCCCGGCCTTGGTGGTTTGCCAGCAGGGTACAGGCTCCGGCAATTCCGCTCAAGCTTCTGCTCCTCAAAGTTCTGCTCAAGGTTCCGGACAAAATTCCCCATCAGCGGCTCCTGCTGGCTCGCAGGGCCAGGCTGAACCGGTGGACATCCTGAAGCGTCCGATGGGCGAAAAGCAGAAGAGGGAGAATGCCAAGTCGCTGAAGCAAGAGCTGGGAAAAACCTACAAGAAGTGGCTCGACGAAGATGTGGTTTACATCATTACCGACGAAGAGCGGAAGGCCTTCCGGCAGCTCTCGAACGACGAGGAGCGCGACCAGTTCATCGAGGCGTTTTGGCAGCGCCGCAATCCTAATCCGGACAGCGAAGACAACGAGTACAAAGAAGAACACTACCGTCGTATCGAGTACGCCAACGAGCACTTTGCCGCCGGGGTTCCCGGCTGGAAGACCGATCGCGGTCGAATTTATATCATGTATGGGGCGGCAGACGAGATTGATTCGCATCCCTCCGGAGGAGCCTACGAGCGCCCGATCGAAGAGGGTGGCGGCGAAACTTCTACCTTCCCCTTTGAAGACTGGCGTTATCGCTACCTCGAAGGCATTGGACAAGAAGTCATCATCGAGTTCGTCGATACCTGCATGTGTGGCGAGTACCACATGACTATTGACCGCTCGGAGAAGGACGCGCTGCTCTACACTCCGAACGCCGGCCTGACGTTGTACGAACAGATGGGCATGGCCAGCAAGACGCAGCGCTTCCAGGGTAATGGTTTAGAGCGGCTCGGCGCCGGCCCGATGAGCTCGGGTCAGCAGGCAAAGGAGTTTGACCGGTTGGAGCAGTACGCCAAGTTGAACGCTCCCCCGCCGGTGAAGTTCAAAGACCTCGAGGAAGTGGTCAGCCACAAGATCAGCTACAACCTCATGCCCTTTGATGTCCGCACCGACTTCGTGAAGGTGACGGGCGATACGGTGCTCGTTCCCATCACCATCCAGATGAAGAATCGCGATATCACCTTCCAGAACAAAGAGGGTGTCGATCGCGGAACGGTTGACATTTTCGGTCGCGTCACCACCTTAACCGGCAGAGTGGCCCAGACCTTCGAGGATCCGGTGCAGGCCGACATTCCGGCGGAGTTGCTCGCTCGCTCCGCGGAGAACTCCCAGGTCTATTGGAAGGCGATTCCCTTGCGCCCCGGGCGTTATCGCCTGGATATCGTGGTCAAGGACGTGAACGGCGACCGTAAGGGAACCTGGAGCAAGGCCATTCTGGTGCCGGATTACGCGGACGACAAGCTGGAGACCTCTTCGCTAATTGTGGCCGATCAGATGGAACCGGTGGCGTCGAAGAATGTGGGTACGGGATACTTCGTGATTGGCGCCACTAAGATTCGACCGCGCGTGGCCTCCGCTGATGGCAAGCCGGCTACTTTCAAACGCAGTCAGAAACTGAATTTCTGGATGCAAGTTTATAATCTCACCGTGGATGATAAGACTCACCGGCCGTCAGCCACGGTAGAATACAATGTCGTCAACACGGTGACCAACAAACCGATCATCCATACCGTGGAGTCTACGGATACAATGGGCAATATCGGCGACCAGATCACTCTGCAGAAGACGCTTGCGGCCGCTAACCTTGAGCCGGGCGTGTATCGCCTCCAGATCAAGGTAAATGACAACATTTCCAAGCAGTCGGTAGATCCCACGGCAACCTTTGCCGTCGAATAACCGCAGCTTGGCTTTGCCAGGTGGTGAGTAGGATGCTTTCCAGGCTCGGCTTCTTGGCGATAGTTTTAGCTCTGGCGCTTCCGGCTTGGTCGGATGGCCGGAAAGGCACCATTGCGGGCTTCGTGCGCAACGCCGAAGGCCAGCCGCAAATGGGCGCCGTGGTGGAGATCCTCGGCCTATCCCCCCTCGAGTCTGTCTCAGCTTTCACCGACGAACACGGCTTTTTCTCCGCCAGCGGCCTGGCCGCCGGCATGTACGACGTCCGGGTTTCGGCGGCTTCCTACCTGCCTGCCTTCCTGGATGGCGTGGGTCTGCGCGCCGGGACCAAGGTGACGTTGAATCTCACCTTGAACACGCTCTTCGATGCGGTCCGAAACCTCCCTGCCCATGGTCCGGCGGAGCAAGAGGACTGGAAGTGGGTGCTGCGATCCTCTTCGAATCGCCCCATTTTGCGAGCTCTTCCCGATCCAACGGGCAAGGCCCGCGTCAGTGCGGAAGACTCTTCTAAGAATCACGAACTGAA
>DASPTQ010000159.1:0-23901 GCA_035623335.1 Terriglobales bacterium | reverse complement strand
GCTGAGGACACCGAGCTTCGCCGCTTCGTCGCTTTGAAATTCCTCCCCGAGAACCTTGGGAAAGACCAGCACGCCTTGGAACGTTTCCGTCGAGAGGCCCAGGCGGCATCGGCGCTGAACCATCCCAATATCTGCACCATCCATGAGATCGGCAAGCACGACGATCAGACTTTTCTGGTGATGGAGTTTCTCGATGGCATGACCCTGAAGCATCGCATGGGCGGCAAGCCGATGCAGATCGAGACGATACTATCGCTGGGGATTGAGATCGCCGATGCCCTCGATGCCGCGCATGCCAAAGGCATCGTTCACCGGGATATTAAACCTGCGAATATTTTCGTCACGGAGCGCGGTCACGCCAAAGTTCTGGACTTTGGCTTGGCGAAAGTAACAACCGGACCGAGCAAGAACGTCGAAGCAGACGCCGCGCCATCTGCCCTGACGGTGGAAGACCACTTGACGAGTCCCGGCACGGTGGTAGGGACCGTTGCTTACATGTCACCGGAACAGGCGCGCGCGCAAGAGTTGGATGCTCGAACCGATCTGTTCTCGTTGGGAACAGTGCTTTATGAAATGGGGAGTGGCAAGTTGCCGTTCAACGGCGAAAGTATGGCCGTGATCTTTGACGCGATCCTGAACCGGATGCCTGTTCCGCTGCGACAACTGAACCGAGAGGTGCCCGCTGACTTAGAACGAATCGTTTCCAAGTGCTTGGAGAAAGGTCGGAGTCTACGCTACCAGCACGCCTCCGACATTCGCACCGATCTGCAACGGCTGAAGCGGGACACGGAGTCGGCGCGAATACCAGCAGCATCATCGAGGGCTGAAGGCACCACCCACCTACGAATGCACTGGGGGGTCACGCTCTCAGTTGCATTAGCTGTGGTAGCGCTTGCAGTCGGCGGTTACTTCTATCTTCACCGCCCGCCCAAACTTACCGAGAAAGACACCATCGTTCTCGCCGACTTCACCAACACCACGGGCGACCCGGTTTTCGACGATACGCTTAAGACGGCGCTCAGTGTTTCCTTGCGGCAATCGCCGTTCCTGAACTTGCTCGGTGAGGACAAGGTGGCAGCGACACTTCGACTGATGGCTCGTCCGATCACCACTTCTCTTACATCCGACGTTGCACGCGAGCTTTGCGAGCGGTCGGGCAGCAAGGCTTTGATCGCCGGTTCCATCGCAAGTCTGGGCAGCCAATACGTGCTGGGATTAAAGGCAGTGAACTGCCAAGCGGAAAACGTACTGGTAGAAGAGCAGGTCACAGCGGCGTCCAAAGAGAAAGTACTGGAAGCGCTGGGCGAGGCAGCATCCAAGCTCCGCGCCGAATTGGGCGAGTCGCTGGCGACAGTGCAGAAATTCGATGTTCCGTTGGCTGAGGCGACAACCCCTTCGCTCGATGCCCTGAAGGCGTACAGTCTTGGTGAAAAAGCCCATGACGAATCAGGCCCTACCGGAGCCCTGCCGCACCATCGACGTGCCATCGAACTCGATCCGAGTTTTGCCATGGGATATGAAGAGGTAGGCTACGATTACTACAGCTTGGGCGAGCTAGGACGTGGCAGCAAATATTTCACCAAGGCATTTGAGTTGAAGGAGCATGCCAGCGAGCGGGAAAAGCTTTTTATCACTGCTACATACTATTCAAACGTAACCGGGGAACTGGATAAAGCAGCACAAACCTATCAGGAGGAAATCCAGACCTATCCGCGAGAGTACCGAGCATATCTCGATCTGGGCAACCAGTATGCCGACCAAGGGCAGTGGGAAAAGGCGAGGGAGGCGTACAGCCAAAGCCTCAGCCTCGCAAATGTCGGCGCATACGGTAATCTCGCCAACGCGCTGCTTGCCTTGCAACGGTTTGACGAAGCGCGGCAGACAGTTCGGCAGGCGCAGGAACAAAAACTGGAAAATTACATACTTCACAATGCTCTCTATGCTCTGGCTTTCCTTCGGAGAGATTCCCAAGCGATGGCGCAAGAGCAGCAGTGGTTCGCGGGCAAGCCTGAAGAGAACGACGGATATTCACTCGCGTCCGATACTGAAGCGTATGCAGGTCACGTGCACAGGGCACGAGAACTTACCAAGCAGTCGATAGAATCCGCAATCCGCGCTGACAGCAAGGAAACTGGGGCTATATGGCAGGAAATTGCCGCTCAGCGGGAAGCCGCTTTGGGGAACGTGACGGATGCGAAGCAGGAGGCAGCAGAGGGCTTAAAACTTTATCCGGCAAGTCAGGGTGTTGAGGTGGAGGCGGCTCTTGCGTTGGCGATGGCAGGCGATTCGGCACGAGCCGAATCGATGGCGCAAGACGTGAACAAACGCTTCCCGCTGGACATGCAGATGCAGTCTCTCTGGCTGCCTACGATTCGGGCACAGTTGGCGCTCAATCGAAAGAATCCCGCTGTCGCCCTGAATGCCTTGCAAGCTGCTTCGCCAATCGAGTTCGGTGAAATAGGATTTGTCGCCAATCTTTCCTGCCTCTATCACACATACATTCGCGGGGAAGCGTATCTTGCAGCCGGACAGGGCAATGCCGCCGCCGCCGAGTTTCAGAAGATTCTCGACCACAGCGGCATCGTCTGGAACTGCTGGACGGGAGCCTTGGCGCATCTGAGCGTGGCGCGGGCGCATGCCCTGCAAGCCAAGACATCTCAGGCCGCTGACGCGGATGCCGCCCGCGTTCGCGCTCTCGCCGCCTACAAAGACTTCTTGACCCTCTGGAAAGACGCCGACCCGGACATCCCCATCCTGAAGGAAGCCAAAGCCGAGTACGCACGGCTGCAATAACAGGCCGGTTCATCTTCGTCGATCTGTATCAGGGGTGAGGCTTAGGAGCGACGATGCCACGCATCAGGGCAAAACGCGGCTACTCCCAGTAGACCGCCCGGTTAATAAAACTTCTCTGGCGGAGGCTGATTGTCCGGATTGTCCGGATTGACTGGGCAGGTGCGTGTGCTTTCGCGGAGGCAAAGCAGAACACGCCCTGTGCCGTTATCCGTGAGCTTTAGCAGGTTCTTACTATCGGCCACAACCGCCAAGACTCTCCGCTGGCGTTCGGGCGCCATTTTGAGGAATATCTCGTTCTTCGACAGTTCGACCATCAGCCGCTCATCATCTTGAGTGATGCCGCCGATTGAAGGTGCAGGTTCTTCACAGACGAGCTTTGATTGTTCTGGCGGCGGAGTCAGAAGCAGTGCTTGATGGTGTTGGCGTTGGATGAGCCCGTCAAGGCTAATCGAGAGAATGAGCAGGGCAACGTAAGAAACGGCACGGATTTGGGTCATGGCCAGCGCATTTTGCTCTAGGCGGGCGTCAAATGCAAGCCGTTTATAGCGCGTTCTGGCGCGATTGACGGGACATTCTAGCTCTTGAGTTGGACTTACTGCGTTTTATGCGGGACACTTACTCTTCACTGGCGATGACCAGTTCTTCGTTCCGAAGTTTGCCATTCTCGTCGTAATACTCGACCTCGAATCCTTTCTTGGTTTGTCGGCACGGATAGTCTCCCATGTGGAGCCAGTGTTCACGATGAAACCCTGGCTTGGCATCCAAGCCATAGGTTCGCCCGTTTATTTCCGCAATCATCAAATGCCAGTTATAAGTTCTGCCATGTACATTTCCGTTAGATCCATGGACGCTTTGCCGCTGCTCCATTTGCACCTGCTTGACATGCGCCATCAACGGATACTTATCCGAAACAGCCAATGCGGGTGATACCTGTGCGTTCTGTGCGTTGCTCATGACGCTCACAAGCACTGCGAACATTGCCATCGTCAACGTTTTCATACTGTTGCCCCTTTGCAGCCTGTGGATCCTATCCGATCAGGGCGAATCGGACTGGTATCGAGCATCAACCGGGAACTGCAAGTGCTGCGGCGTGCGTTGCGCTTGGCCCTCGAATGGAACGTTCTAGAGAGAGCAGCCACAATCCGTCTGCTGCCAGGAGAAGCTCACCGCGAACATGTGATTAGCCCAGTCGAGGAGCAGCAATACCTAGCCGTGGCGTCGCCCCTGCTGTGTGATGTGGCCACGATCTTATTCGACAGCGGAATGCGGCCCGAGGAATGTTTCAGGATGCGCTGGGAGAATCTAGCTTGGATCAACGGTAGACACGGAACGATTCGCGTTGCTTGTGGCAAGACCAAAGCCGCGAGACGCACGATCCCCATGACTCCGCGAGTCCGAGCGATCTTAGAGAGGCGCTACAAGCTAGCAGGGCAACCAGCAGAAGGCTTCGTATGGACTGCGCCAACAAAGAGTGGCCATATCGAGCCTTCAACGTTGAAGAAGCAGCACATCAAAGCACTGAAACTCTCGAAAGTGCGTGAGTTCGTTCTGTATAGCACGCGGCATACGTTTGCGACTCGATTAGCACCCCACGTAGATCCCTGGACCCTGTGCCGGGTCATGGGCTGGTCTGACGTGAAGATTGCGATGCGTTACGTGCATCCTAGCGAGGATTCTGTGCTGGCTGCATTGGAAGGTTTAGCTTTGAATGGCTCGCAGAGCCAGTGTCTGAGTCGTAGCGATTCCGGTAGCAATGCTGATTTGCTCGAAGCCGAGCCTGCGAGAGAGACTCGACTAATCGCTTGATAGCAAATGGAATAAATGGCGCGCCCTGAGAGATTCGAACTCCCGACCTTCTGGTTCGTAGGTAGGAAGTCCAACACACTAACTGATTGGTCTGGTAGCGCTTATCTATTTTATTGAAAGTATCACTTGCGCCCTGGGCGCAAATCCTTACATCCCTTCCTACAAAACCCACGAGGCGCAACCCGTGAAGAATTGCACCTCGAAATGACGCTTCCCATCGGTTTTCCGTCCGAACAACACTTTCTGTTTGGATTTCTCTTCAATGTTAAAACATACCGGCAAATTTGGGGGTCCGAGTCCGGGATTTCTACGAGGAGGAAGGCATCCATCTCCTGCACCAGCTCTCTCGCGTTGTCCACATGCCTTTTACTCTCTTCTGTCGTTAACTTTGCACAAAGCGGGCCACCGCGCCCCGGGTGCCGTCACCTCCAGTTCTCGGTCCGGCTGAATCGAAACCCGCGCATCAGGAAATTTCTGCTGCGTGTTGGACGCTGGAGGCAGGTTGGAACACACACATCCATCCAAGCGAGGATCACCTCCTGGCGGCGATCGAGGGGTTACAGCAGACTGAAATGACGGCGAGTGGTAGCAATTCAGATAGCAACCCTCTTGAGCCGTTGCATGGCGTGACAAGCGCAAAGGCGCGAATAGCTTGATATAGCGGAGGTAAGATGGCGCGTCCTAGAGGACGATTTCAGAACTCTTTTTCCACAAGGCTCGGCCGGTTTCGAGGCTTTCAGTTATGGGCGTATAATGCCGCTTTCCCGTCAAGATGACGAACCAGATTTTTCAGAACCACACTGTGATCAGGGTTCTTGAATCAGAAGATCTCCACGTCAGGCAGGTTAAGAGCGCGCCAAAGTATGCGGCCGAGCAAACGAATATGAATCGCATCAGCATCGATCATCTGACCGAAGCAGAACTCATAGACCTGAATCATCGAATCGTGCAGCGCCTCAGACTCATTAGTCAGGTGCACGCCCACAAAGCCATGCTGGAGTTTCGCATCGGCGATCGTGTTACGTTTGAACCTCAGGGTGGAAATCCTCTGTTCGGAATTCTGACTCGCTATAACAAGAAGTCCGTCACCGTGGTTACAGACGACGGCCATCGATGGAATGTGTCTCCGAGCTTTCTGCGGCGGGCTGAATTAGGCCATGAGACAGCAACGGGACAAGAAGACGCCCATCCGAGCGCTCTGATTCCGTTTAGACAAAAATGAACTATGGTTGGGGGGACGGCTGGTTGCCGGGGAACTATGCGGCGAAGAGCCGGAACCCTGCGCTGGTGAAATCGGGGTCGAAGGCGAACGCGGTAGCTAGATGGTGCCGCCGCATTACGAGAAAGCTGATGTGATCCACTAGACTGACGTGGCGCTTTTTCGACCCTTCCAACTCGCGGATAGCGGAGGCGTGCAGGTCCTCATCCACCCACTCGATCACAAAAGTTGTCGCGTCCTTCGCGAGCTTAATAGCGGGGGCGAGACCCAGACGGGCCTGAAGCAGCGCCATGGATTCGACCAGCACATAGTTGTGGGTTAACAATCCTTCCCCTGTTTCTAGAATCACCCGCAGGCGCCGAACTGCAATGGGATGATTGGGGTCGGCAGCATCCGCCCAGGCGTAGATTGCCGACGTGTCTAGGAAGATCATTTTTTGAACGCCGTTGCCAAGGCTTCGTCGTGCCTTTGCGAGATCGGAGATAGCCGGCCCTGCTTCGACCGACCCGCGCCCACGGACAAAAACTGACTCACACGAATTGGCTTTAAGGTCTTGGCCCCGCCGTCCAAGGCCTGCACAACCATTTCGCGAACAAGGGAGGAAATGGAGCGTTCCTGCTGGAACGCCTTCTGCCTCAGCTTTCGATATGTTCCTTCATCAAACTGCACTAGTGTGCGTCTCATGTACACATGATATCATGAATCAAATTAAGACCCTTTTCCTGGCGTGTACGAGGAGTCGAGTAAACAGAAAGGCACTGTCGCGGGCGTTCGTCTCGCGTATGAATCTGGCGCACCCTGAGAGATTCGAACTCCCGACCTTCTGGTTCGTAGTTAGAACGGCCAAAACTCTTAAATGCCGCTTCTGGTATCGCTTGCGAGCCAAGTATGCCACTTATTTTGCGCCTAGATTGAACGGAAATTGGACGGAATTTAGTACAGCACTGACAAACTCGATTTCAGGAATCTGAACCTGCTCACTCATGGTGTGATCTTGTGGGGTGTCAGTAGGTGCGACACCGGCGAGCAATTTGGTCTCGAACCAGTCTTCGAGTTCTTGCTGTGTCCCAATCGTAAGGGTAAGGGGGCATCTGGCGCGGGTACTTCACGTTTGGCAACCTAGGCGGATGGAGCGGGTCTAGGCAGAAGGACTGCGTCGTCGAGCTCGCTCCCGTTTCTGAAGTTCCCGGCTTAGATAGTGCGTGCGATTCCAGTGGGACGGGATTAAGGTGGATTCAGGTGATCTTGATGGATGGCAAGCGGGCAATAGGTCGGTGAGATATTCGTGCGGATTATTCAAATTCCCGCTGGCAGCTGCCGGGGATCGAGTAAGAGCCCCCATGGTAATGCATACAAAGGCCCATAGTAGCAGACCACGCGCCCAACAACTCGCGACAACTAGTTTCGGGCGATTTGTTCACGAGTTACTTGCTGGATCACGCTCTCAGCAATAGAAATCGCTTGCAGGTAAGGCCCATATCATGTTAACACTGTGTGTGCCATGGGTACGAGAAGAACACACATCGTCATTCCTGACGCTCTGATCAGCGAGATCGATCGGGTCGTTGGCAAACGCAGCCGGAGCGGTTTTCTCATTCAGGCGGCAGAGAAGGAACTTCGGCGGTTGCGACAAATGCAGGCGCTGGAAGACACGGCTGGCGCATGGAAGGATAGGGAACACCCTGAGCTTCAAGAGGGGGCCGCGAAATGGGTGAAAGCGCTCCGACGTGAAGGCGATCGGCGCCTGGAAAAAACGGCCAAACGTTGAATGGCAACCTATCTTCTAGATACCAGCGTCATCATCGATGTGTTGAACAACAAGCGGGGCCGCCGCGATTTGCTGCTAGATCTCCTCAAGCAGGGCAATCTCCTCGCCTGCTGTCCTATCAACGTCACCGAAGTGTATGCTGGTGTCAGACCCAAGGAGGAAACCTCTACGGAAGAATTCCTCAAGAGCCTCGAGTACCACCACATCACGTGGCCGGTCGCGCGGATGGCCGGGCTGCTCAAGCGTGACTATGCTCGAAAAGGAACCACTCTTACCTCGGCAGACACGACGATCGCTGCTGTCGCGATGATCAACGACCTTACGCTCCTCACGGACAATGTGAAAGACTTCCCAATGAAGGAACTGGCACTCTATCCTCTTCCAATGGTCTAGCTGAGGAAATTTTGTTAGAAAGCGTGTTTACTCAGCTGAAGCCTTGTATCCTTTGCCCGTCTCGAGTCTCCCTGGGCGCCGGCGGGATGGGCGAAGTGTATCGGGCGCGGGATACGCGGCTCGCTCGTGAGGTCGCGATCAAAGTCCTGCCGTGCGGGAGATCACTGCGAGCCGCCAGCACGACGCCACGAGGACGGGCGCTTGATCCTTGATTCCGACACCACGATGTGAATCCACGCTTCCAGAATCTTTTGCGCCTATTCCTCAGTTCACTCTGATAGAGGAGCAGCGATGAACAAACGTCGCCAGAATCGTAGAGAATTTCTCGGTTTGACCGGTGTCAGTGTGGCCGGTCTTGTAGGCAGTCGTTTTCCTGGCTCAACCATCTTCGCTGCAACAGAAGGCCCCGACGCCGACCCGTACCATGCCGAGCTAGTGGTGTTTAACGCGAAGGTGTACACCATGGATTCGCAAGCGCCGAGGGCGGAGGCGTTTGCGGTCAAGGGCGCAAGGTTTCTCTGTGTGGGCAATTCTGCAGAAGCCAAAACTTTCATCGGCAAAGGCACGCACGCCCTTGACGCCAAACAGATGACGATCGTCCCAGGATTCATCGATTGCCACAATCATTTGGCAGGCAGCATCCTGCTCTACGAGGTTCTCGTCGGCAATCCGTTTGAGGTCGAATTTGTAACGATTGCCAGCATCATCGACAAACTGCGCGCAAAGGCCCAGAAGACTCCTCCGGGCTTTTGGGTCGTGGGGTACTTCTTCGACGACACAAAGGTCAAGGACAACCGTCAACTCAACCGGCACGATCTTGACCAGGTCTCAACCGAACATCCCGTACTCGTGGTTCACCGTGGAGGCCACACTTGTTTCTACAACAGCAAGGCGCTGCAGCTTGCTGGAATCGACAAGCACACGCCCGACCGGATGGGCGGTACTTTCGATCATGATGAGAGCGGTGAACTCAACGGACGCGTCACCGACCGGGCGAATGATGTATTCGATAATGTCATCAAAGACGAGACGTTCACGCCGGAACAGAAGGATCAGCGGGACCGCGACGGGCTGGCGTACATCTCAAAACAGTTTGTGCGCTACGGCCTGACTAGCGTTCACCACGAACAAGGCAATTTGTTTGCTCTGCAGGAAGTGAGATCCCGCGGAGAACTATTGCACCGCGTGAGTTTTGAAACCAGCGACGAAACCCTAGAGGCAATGATTCAGAATGGAATCAGCACCGGCTTCGGCGACGAGTGGATTCGTTTCGGCGCCACTTCGGAGCACGTGGCTGACGGGTCCTTCTCCGAGCGCACCATGGCCATGAGCAAGCCCTATGAAGGTACGAATCCGCCATACAAAGGCAACATCATTGAGACGCAGGATGCCCTCAATACCTGGGTGGAGCGAGTGCAGCGTGCGGGGATTCAGCCTAACTGCCACGCCAATGGCGATGTTGCCATCGACATGGTGCTCACGGCCTACGAGCGGGCGCAGCAAAGGGTACCACGACCGGACGTCCGCCCTAAGATTACGCACTGCACGCTGATCAACGATGATCTCCTGCGGCGCATGAAAGCGCTGGGCGCGGTTCCAGCCCCGTTTACGACCTATGCGTACTACAACAGCGACAAGTTTCACTTCTATGGACAAGAGCGCATGAACCACTGCATGGCATACCGCTCTTTCTTCGACGCCGGCATTCGAGCCGCAGCCGGCTCGGACTTCCCCCCAGGACCGTTCGCGCCGCTGATGGGTATTCAGGGGATGGTGACCCGCACCGGCTGGAACGGAGAAACCTGGGGAGCGAACCAGCGCATCAGTGTGGACGAAGCCCTGCAGGTGAACACCATCCACGGCGCGTACAACTCACACGAAGAAGCGATCAAAGGATCCATCACACCTGGCAAGCTGGCGGACTTCGTCCTTCTGGCGGACGATCCTCACACAGTGAATGCGGACAAGATCAAAGACATCGAGATCGTGCAGACGGTCACGGGCGGCTTAACCGTTTATCAGAAGCACTAATCCCAGGACCCGAGCCTTCGAATCTCAGTTTTCAAAATCCTTCTCTTTACTGACTCATTACGCAAGAAGTTCTTCGGATGCTCAGAGTTGTTGGCGGATGATGAGCTTAACTGGCCAATCGTGACGCCCGCGCAAGGCTTAACCCTCGCATAATCTAAATCTTGAATGCGCGTGCACAGATTGGACCAGTTAAGCCGAAATAACCGGCCAAACTATTTGATTTAATCAAGAGTTACACGGAAAAATAGTGTAAACCGGTTATTTAGCAAGCCGGAACCTAAGCCTCACGAGGGACTCCATCATGGTCGATGGCAAGGAGGCCACCGAGGATTGTCAGTTTCTTGTTTGCCGACGATACACTCGGAATCGCCGCACTCGGCCGACTATAATGGTCCGCACGAATGGCCCTTACCCCTGGTACCAAACTCGGTCCCTATGAAATTCAATGCCCTTTGGGCGCGGGTGGCGTGGGTGAGGTGTATCGTGCGCGCGATACCCGTCTGGATCGCACGGTTGCGATCAAGATTCTTTCTTCACATCTTTCTTCCAACCCGGAGGCTAAACAGCGCTTCGAGCGCGAGGCGCGGGCGATTTCATCACTGAACCATCCCCACATATGCACGCTGTACGACGTCGGCCACCAAGACGAGACGGACTATCTCGTCATGGAATTTCTTGAAGGAGAAACCCTCGCCGACCGCCTGCGGAAGGGACCGCTGCCTCCGCAGCAGGTTCTCAAATACGGCGTCGAGATTGGCGAAGGTCTGGAAAGAGCTCATCGCACTGGCGTGGTTCACCGCGACCTGAAGCCCGGCAACATCATGCTCACGAAAGCCGGAGCCAAGCTGATGGATTTTGGCCTGGCGAAGGCAGCATCGGCAGTTGCCCCGCCTCCTTCCGGCCTTAGCATGACTCAGTCGACACCAGCCGAGGCTTACGCCTTGAGCACGCAGGGCACAATTATCGGTACGTTCCAGTACATGTCTCCGGAGCAGATCGAGGGCAAGGAAGCCGATGCGCGCAGCGATATTTTCGCCTTCGGCGCAGTCCTCTACGAGATGGTAACCGGCCGGCGCGCATTCGAAGGCGAGAGCCAACTTAGCGTAGCCTCCGCCATCCTCGAGAAGGATCCCGCTCCCATGAGCAGCATCAACCCGCTGACTCCGTCGGCGCTGGATCGCGCTGTCAAGAAATGTCTTGCAAAGCTCCCTGACGGAAGGTGGCAAAGCGCGAGTGACCTAGCGAGCGAGCTTCACTGGATCGGCGAGGCAGGTTCCCTGGCTGCCGCACCCCCGGCAACCTCGCAGCGAAAAGTGCGCGAGCGTCTGGGCTGGGCTATGTCCGCAGTGTTCTTATTGGCGACGATCGCATTGGCAATAAGTTTGGTGGGCCGCACACCGAACCCTCTGTCGATTATCGTTTCCGAAATTTCCCCGCCAACGAATGCGAAGTTTTCATTCGTAGGGTTCACTGCGGGGCCGCCGGCGCTTTCCCCCGACGGCCGACGGCTCGCCTTCTCCGCAGTCGGTTCGGATGGTTTTGTGCATCTGTGGATCAGACCACTAGACTCTACTGCGGCTGAGGCACTCGATGGCACTGTCGGCGCAACTCTGCCATTCTGGTCCCCCGATAGCCGCTATCTCGGATTCTTCGCCAATGGCAAACTAAATCGCATCGAGGCCTCCGGTGGCGCTCCTATGCCCCTCTGTGACGTCTCCTACGCTCGCGGCGGATCCTGGGGATCCGACGGCACAATCCTGTTCGCGCCCAGCAACACTGGAGCGATCTTTCGAGTTCTGGCCTCAGGCGGCACGCCACAACCCGTGACAACAGTCAATGCAGCCCTGAAGCAAACCAATCACCGTTGGCCACAATTTCTTCCGGATGGCAAGCACTTCCTGTTCTCGGCGGGATCGTTTGGGGAATCGGCAACCTATGCCGCATCTCTCTCTGGCGGAGAATCCAGGCTCATTGTTCGCAACAACTCGAACGCCGTTTACGTTCCCCCGAGCCATCTGCTCTTCTTGCGTCAAGGAACGCTGATGGCCCAGGAGTTCGATGGGAAGAAGTTGCGGTCTCTGGGAGACCCGAGGCCGCTGATTGAGCGGGTCGCCGGAAATCCCATCCTTGGCAAGGGGACTTTTTCAGTTTCGGAAAACGGCGTGCTGGTGTATCAATCGGGTAGCACGCTCACAAGCGGTGATGAGCTTCTGTGGCTGGACCGAACCGGCAAGCAGACGGCGAAAACGGGTACCCCCGGCGAGTATGGAACAGCAGCCATTTCCCCAGACGGCAGGAAGCTGGCTGCTGCTACCCTGGAGCCAAGTGCGATCTGGGTATACGATGTCGTCCGCGGAATTAGGACACGGCTCACATTTGAGCCGGCTGTTATTGGGCAACCGGAATGGACACCGGACGGAAAGTCAATCGTCTTCTTCTCGGATCGGGAGGGGCCACCCCACGTCTATCAGAAGGCCGCGGATGGAACTGGAACCACAACGCCACTTGTAGTGGACGACGCCACGGAATTCTACCCCTCCGTCTCTGCCGACGGACGTTACCTGCTGTTTGAGCACCAAGCCACGCAACCCAATTCGCCCATGGAAGTGTGGATCTTGCCACTACTTGGAGAGCGCAAGGCCGTTCCCGTGGTGCAGAGCCAGTTTGACGTAGTCTGGCCAGCCTTGTCTCCGAATGGGAAATGGCTGGCGTACGTCTCGGCTGAGTCTGGACGAGAGGAACTCTACGTGATGCCCTTCCTGCACGGTAGCGGCAAATGGCTGATCTCCACCAATGGCGGAACTCGGCCGCGCTGGCGGCGCGATAGTCAGGAGCTTTTCTACCTCTCGCTGGATTACAAAGTGATGTCGGTTCGGATTGAGGAAACGGGTTTGGGCCTCTCCGTCGGTGAGATTCAGCCGCTGTTTCAGGCTAGGCCTGCTTCCAGCCCGGGGTGGCTTTACGACGTCTCTGCTGACGGCAAGAAATTTTTGATGGTAAGTGAAGGAAGCGAGACCTCAATGGAGCCACTGACGCTAGTTGTTAATTGGGCTGAGCTACTGAAGAAACGACAGTAACGTTGCTTAGACCCATTTCGTTCGTTCCATTCTTTATTTCCGTGACGGAGAGGGATTCCTAGGCGCTGCACGCTACACGCAGAACGCTTCCTCGGCTACCTGCACCGATGGCGGGCTATCCGGCCACCGTTCGATTTATCGCAGCCATTTTATGATTTTCCTCCCGCATGTAGTCCACAACCTCGAGAGCGATCCGATCACGCTCGGCCGGGGCCATCATGTGAACTCTTTTGGTGATTTTTTACGGACCGTTTAGTCGGACCCCGGTCCGGACCAACTCACCAAGAATTATTTGGGCACGGCGAAGAACCGGTACATGGTCGCGGCTGCAAGAATCTCTGAGGATATTTGCAGTCCCAATGGACCCGGCCTTATGTAGCGTTCCGCAAGGATTGGGCAGAAAAAGCTGGCCTTGGTTTTGAAATCCCGCACATCCCGAAAGGGACCATAAGATCCGCATTTCCGCGCGAAATCGTCGTTATTGGACGGAATGGACGGAAAAAGACGGAAAAGCCAGATGTTGGTTTCGCTGCAACTGTTTGATTCGAGGAGTGGAAGTGGCGCGCCCTGAGAGATTCGAACTCCCGACCTTCTGGTTCGTAGCCAGACGCTCTATCCAACTGAGCTAAGGGCGCGTTGTTCTTTCGTGCTCTATTTCAAAGCTTATAGCAATATTCTGTTCGCGTCCAACCTCGGATCTCCCTACATTCAGTACAAGTGAAGCCGAAAATTCACCCACATGGAAATCCACTCTCCAACACCGGCGCAATCACTCAAAGAATTTCTTCTCGAACTTCTGACGACCGTGCTGCCCTCGTTGACTTTGCCCTTTCGGCATCCCTAACATTGCAGCCGGATCGCAGGAGGAAACTATGGTACGGCGAAAACTTCTCTCCCAACTTGCTTGGCTCCCACTTTTCGCAATCGGTACAGCTAAGGGACAAGAATCACCGAAGACTTCAAAATCGCTCAAGATCATGATGAAAAGTGCGTGGGGATCGGATGATCCAACAAGGGCGTCTTTCGTGTTCGCGCACGGTCTAGCACTAGCCGAGGCTGGGCACGACGTGCAGATTTTCCTCACGGGGGAGGCCACCTACTTGATGCGAAAGGTTACGGCCAATGCGGTGACGCCAGTGGGTTGGCCTCCGCTGAGCGAAACGCTGCAAAAAGTAGTAGCAAAACACATCCCCATCTTTTCTTGAGGGGCCTGCTCCCGTGCCCGTGGGGTTACGGAAACTGACTTGAATGAATGGGGAGCAAAGTTTGGCAGCCCTGCGATATTCGTCTCGCTGGTGGAGTGGGCGGATCGGATCATCACCGAATAATGCGGCTACTATAATCGGCCATTTCGCTTTACCGCACCATTGGAAAGCTGGGCGGTAGTGAAATGGGTGTCGTGTATGGTATTTCGTACTGGGCTCCCAATTCGCAATCGAGCTGTGTCCGGCAATCCGGGAGAGTAACCAAATTGTGTGTGTCTAGCATGGTAAGGCGCGCCGTCTTGTTGTTCTGAGGCAGACTATATTGCTGGCTGTCGAAGAACTCCCAGTTCGGATTTCTCTTCTAGGGTTCGGCCCCGCGAAAGGAACTATGGCTCACGTTGGTTGTTGTCCATGCGCATCCGTTCGAATGACCGCGTTCGCACTCGCAGTCGTGGCATGGGTAACCATGCCCGCTGGGGCGCAAGGCACTGCCAGCGTTCCACACTACGAAGTGGACGCCGCATGGCCAAAACCGTTGCCCAATAATTGGCTGATCGGCCAGATCGGCGGGCTGGCTGTTGACAAGCACGATCACGTCTGGGTCAACCAACGCCCGCGTAGCCTGACCGATGACGAGAAGGGCGCCGTACCGAACCCACCAACACGTTCAACTCCGCGCTCCCTTTGCTGTAAGCCTGCACCTTCCGTCATGGAGTTCGATGCCGGAGGCAATTTGCTGCAAGCCTGGGGTGGTCCCGAAGATCCCGGCAAGTGTGTTGCGCCTGTGTGTATCTGGCCGGCCAGCGAGCACGGGATCTTCGTCGATGATGATGACCACGTGTGGGTAGCAGGCAGCGGCTCGACTGACCGGATGCTGCTCGAGTTCAGCCGGGACGGCAAGTTTCTGATGATGATCGGCGGCTCGTTTGACGGCCCGCCCGACAGCAATGCAAAGGCGTCAGTGGGCCGCGCAGCCGGCATCTTCGTCGATTCAACCAGGAACGAGGTCTACGTTGCCGACGGCTACCTCAACGGACGCGTAGTGAAGTTCAACACCAGCACCGGGGCCTTTATTAAAGCCTGGGGCGCCTATGGCAACCCTCCCGATGATGCCCACCCATCACCGCAGCCTCCGGACTCCAAGAGTCCCACCTTCAACCGGCCTGTTCACTGCGTGACTCTCGCCTGGGACGGCCTGGTGTATGTCTGCGATCGCACCAACAACCGCATTCAGGTCTTCAATCGTGAAGGCGAGTTCCAGCGACAGTTCGTGTTCGACCCGACGACCCTCGGGAACGGCAGCATATGGTCGATCGCACTCTCACCCGACAAGGACCAGCGTTTTCTGATCTACGCCGACGGGGAGAACAACTTCATCCGCATTGTTGACCGCAAATCCGGTGACGCGCTCGGTACCTTCGGCCGCAACGGGCGCAACGCCGGCCAGTTCCACTGGGTGCATCAGATCGCAATCGACTCACATTCCAATCTTTATACTGGAGAGGTAGATTCCGCCAAGCGCATCCAGAAGTTCGTGCCCAAGACCTAAGCGATCGACCTTCCAACACAGTGCGACTGGGGAGACGGGGGGTGAGACGACAGTCTAGAGTTTGTCGTGGGCGTTGCGAGTGTTGGGAGCGATTGACGGGGGGTGGAGGTAGGGGAAGGACTTCATTCAGTGCCGGTCGGTAATGGCCCTTCGGTAACATTACTTGTCGGCATCTTGATAACGTTGTCGTGGCGCTCCGGCAGCATGGATCCAGTCCATTCGGCCAGTCCCGCTCGAATTACCTCAAAGATCGAACAATCTGTGAGCTGTGCGTAGGTAGACAGTTTCTCGTAAACGTCCTCGTCCACCAGCAGCGAAACCTTAATGACACGTCGGGCAGTCTTCATGGCCCGACGCTAGCACGGTTTTTGCAAAGGACAAAAGTAAATCGCAGATGGGAGAAACAACCTATTGAAAAGAAAGATGATTTTTCGCGGCTCCTGGCGAGGATTCGTGGCCATGTTCAGGCAGGATCTAAGCGGCTGCAATTCGAGCATCGGCTTTGCCAAGGACGACAGCGCTTAGCACAATTCCCATCGCTCCGTCAACGCCTTTCTAAGACCGAAATCGTAGGTCGCTTTCAAGCTGACCCGGCCGAAACTTGGCGATTCGTCGCCCTTGTAGGGCGCTAACTGAACACGAAAGCTCAACCTCGAAGGTCCGTACCAGGCTTGCCTGCTGTTTCCTAGATGGCCGCGTTGCTTGGTTGGTAAAGTTAGGAGCGATCCGAAACTCCGAAATGCACGCCGATTCTTGGTTCTGCGGAGGGTGAACGATGAACCGATCAAAATCCTCCGCGAGGTGAGCCGCCATGGCAGGACACATAGGACGGCAAGCGAGTGTCGTCATTCCACTGTGTGTATCGGGCGCGCAACTCGCGACAGTTTTCTTGGTATGACCTAAGCAAGAAGCAAGCATTACCATTGACGCACGCGTCCCACGTCGACGTGCACGAAGTCCGAACTGCGATAGTAACCAACTCCGCCGCGATGCAGTCGCAGGGCCGCATCCCGCAGCTCCGAGGTCGGGATCCCCGGTAATCGAATGTCAATAGCTTCAGCCTGCATATGAAGACTATGGCGAGCCACACCGGTTTGGGTGCCGCGCGTACGCAAGAATTCGTTGCTCGCCGGCGTGCGGTATCCGCAGACCACGTCGATCTCGCCGCCGGAATCGCCGAGCGACGCGGTGAGGTCGTATAGAAGGTCAAACAGGCGGGGATCGAAGTGCCGCATGTCTCCCGTGCGATGATCACGCAGATAGTGGTCGAGCTGGTTCAAGGCTTCCGGGATGTAACTATCACCGCGCCGGTAAACGATATCGAGCCGCTCGCGAGTATGGGTATGGTAGAAACGGAGCCGGTATTCAGGCCTAGGCGGGACGGCCAACCCTGCACTCGTCGGCAGCGGCGAGAGGACCAAAAGCACGGCCAGCCAGAAACTGGAGAGACGGAATCCTGATCTAAGGTGTGTTGTCCCCGGCGTCGCCAACTGCAAGTAGCTCTTCTCCGGCAAGTCACCCTCGATCTGAGTAGTATAGTGGAGGTGGATTCCCCTTCCGGGGCCACAGGTAACCTACCTCACTCCGGAGTCTTACCGGGCAGCAGTGGCGAAACGGGCCCTAGAAACGACCAGCTTCATCGCGGGCGATTGCTTGCCCGCCTTCAAACTGCCTGCTGGTGGCAGCATTTACCCTGACCTTCGGTGAAACCCACCATTCCGCTAGGCCCCGGGCTACTCCGCTTCCCGCTACCAACGGGCGAAGACACGTAAATCTTGCCGCCCTGAGGCAATTCCTACCAGGTGGAAATCCCTTGCTGGACAAGTGTTTTCATCGATTTACGATTGGCAAACCGGATGCATAAAGGAACGCCAGACGAAGTGGCGCGCAACGGGGCGTTCTGGAGAATAACTTCGGCCAGAGGTTTTCTTGAACGCCCCTTGCATTTTCCCCTAGCCCAGCAGTTCTCTCCCGATTCGCCCACCATCAAGCTAAGGTCAGCCTTTCCTGGATATCCAACCCCGCCCTCCGCAACAGTCCTGCAACCACAGGCTCTTTAAAGCGCGAGGCATCGAATTCCACACGCACGATACGCTCCGCCTCGTCAAACGTGATTCGGCGAACTCCGTAGACTTCGCGCATGGCGTCAACGGCGCGCAGCTCCCCTTCTAGCGGAGACCGGCCATAACGGTAAGCCACTTCCAGCTGGGTCATGTCCAACCTCGATGATCAGGATTCGGTCCTAAGGGTTGCCTCTGGATCGAGAATTGCAACCCGGCAATCACATTCTACAGGGGTTGCAGGCGCGACCGAGGAAGACTGCAGCCTGCCGTGGCAAAGACCAAGAATGAGGATACGAGCCACTCTCTTTTCGTAGGTATCCCTTCTAATAAACCCGTTTTCGCCGTCCAGAGAGATTATCGGCTCGCCTCGGCTATCATCAATGAGTTGAGATGTTTCGGGGCAATTAGAGCTGCTCCTAAAGATATGGATCGTCCCCGACACCGGGAGACTTTGAAGCACGAATTGCAGGCCTTCGCTGGCTGGAGTGTGGTTGGCAAGCACGCCTTGTCGGCCAGAAGTCGCGGTGAAGTGGTCGTGGGTTCGAGGCTTCCGGCGAGGAAGAGCGGGGGCAGAAATCAGAAGTCAGCCAGCTTAGCAACCCAGACGGTTTGCCGTGCCAGGCTCATCGCTCCAGCGAGAAGCTCAGCCTCGAGGATCGAGACGGACGTAACCAACGTGCGCATGGTTTAGCAAAATTCAGTGCGGATCCGAGATAGAATCTGACAGCCGACCCGGGAGCCAAGGCCCCGGTTTCAGAGAGCCAACGGAGGGGCAAAGTCGACGGGCTACATTTGCGCAATGTGTCCCAAGGTGCGGGAAATTAAGCCTGGGCCGTGCCCAAGCTGCGGAATGGCTCTTGAGCCGGACAGGCCGCTGCCACCCCCACGAACCGAATATACCTGCCCCATGCATCCCGCCGTGGTGCGCCCCGCTCCGGGTTCGTGCCCGGTTTGCGGCATGGCGCTTGAGCCACGGACGGTATCCGCCTCCGAGGAAGAGAATCCCGAGCTGCGCGACATGACCACCCGCTACTGGATCAGCTTTGCCTTCACGATTCCGCTATTGGCGATCGCTATGGAGGATATGTGGCCTGGCGTGGTCCTACGGCGTACGTTGTCGGCAGGATCGCTTTCCTGGATCGAATTGGCGCTGGCTACACCCGTCGTCCTTTGGTGTGGATGGCCCTTCTTTCAGCGCGGATGGGCTTCCATCGTGAACCGTTCGAGCAACATGTTCACCCTGATTGCCGCCGGTACGGGCGTCGCCTACCTTTACAGCCTGATCGCCACCGTGGCGCCTGGAGTGTTTCCCGCATCGTCTCGGGACATGGATGGCTCCCCACCTGTGTACTTTGAAGCTGCAGCTGCCATCGTCACCCTGGTGCTCTTGGGGCAAGTCTTAGAACTGCGGGCCCGCAGCCGCACCGGCGCTGCCATCCGTGCACTGCTCGATCTTAGTCCGAAAACCGCACGCCTCCTCGTAAACGGCAAGGAGGAGGACATTCCTCTGGCACGAGTGGAGGCAGGAGACCGACTGCTGGTGCGTCCGGGAGAAAAGGTGCCGGTCGACGGAGTGGTGCTTGAGGGTGCGAGCGCGGTCGACGAGTCGATGATCACCGGCGAGTCGATCGCCGTGGAGAAGGCGGCAGGAAGCCGGGTGATTGGTGCGACCGTGAACGGAACGGGATCGTTCGTGATGCGGGCCGAGCATGTGGGCGATCAGACTTTGTTGGCGCAGATCGTCCGGACCGTGAGCGAAGCGCAACGCAGCCGAGCTCCCATTCAGCGCTTGGCCGACCGGGTATCGGCATGGTTCGTACCCGCGGTTCTGGCCGTTGCGGCCCTGACGTTTGTTATCTGGGGCTTATTCGGGCCTCAGCCTCGATTGGCCAACGCTTTGGTCAATGCCGTGGCTGTGCTGATTATCGCTTGTCCTTGTGCTCTGGGGCTAGCTACGCCGATGGCCATTATGGTCAGCACCGGGCGCGGAGCTCACGCCGGCGTGCTGATTCGCAACGCGGAAGCCGTGGAGAGCCTCGAAAAGGTCGACACGCTCGTGGTGGATAAAACCGGCACGCTGACGGAGGGAAAGCCAAGTGTCGAATCAGTCGTGCCTCTTTCCGATATCAGCGATTGGGAATTGGTCTCCCTGGTGGCGAGTTTGGAACAGAAGAGCGAACACCCGCTAGGTTCCGCCATCGTCGCTGCAGCCAAGGCCAATCAGATTCCGCTGAAGGATGCTACGAAATTTCAATCTCGCACCGGACTCGGTGTCAGCGGCAAGGTAGGCGACAAGACCGTTCTCGCAGGCAACGAAAAGTTTGTGAATCAGCTTGAGCTGCGAACCACGCAATTTGCGCGTCAGGTCGACCAGCTCCACCGCCAAGGGCAAACCGTCGTCTTCGTGGCGGTAGACGGCAAACCGGCTGGGCTGATCGGCATTGCCGACCCGGTTAAGGAATCCGCCGACCAGGCTGTGCGGGACCTGAAGGCATCAGGTCTCCACATTTTCATGCTGACGGGGGACAGCCGCAGAATTGCCGAAGCGGTTAGCCAAAAACTTGCGATCGAGAACTTTGAGGCAGAACTTCTGCCCGACAAGAAGGCGAAGGTTGTGAAGGAACTTCAGACCCAAGGTCGGATCGTGGCGGTGGCCGGTGACGGGATCAACGATGCGCCAGCCCTGGCCCAGGCCGACGTGGGTATCGCCATGGGGACGGGCACGGACGTTGCGATCGAGAGCGGTAGCATCACCCTAGTTAAGGGGGATCTGACCGGCATTGTGCGCGCCCGCAAGCTCAGCCAGGCGACCATGAACATTATTCGACAGAACTTGTTCTTTGCTTTTGCTTATAACTTGATCGGGGTGCCCATTGCGGCCGGTTTGTTCTATCCCCTATTCGGCTGGCTGCTCAGTCCGATTCTGGCGGCGGCGGCCATGAGCTTCAGCTCCGTTTCCGTGATCGCCAATTCGCTGCGTTTGAGAAGCGTGAAACTTTGACCGCAGATGGAGAGGGAGAATCTGCCATTGGCCCGGTTGGCGTTGTGTATACTCCTTGTATCGAAAGAACCTACTGCAGGGAACGGCGGGAATGCCCCCGGGGCGATAGGGGTCGGGCACTAAGGCGTTGCACCCACAAATCCCGGACTCGAGACGGCATTTCCCGAACGGCGCGAGAATCCCTCGCAGAGCACAATCTCTCTTACAAGATTTGGGAGCCGCTATGAGCGATGAAGTTGAACACATTCCTGAGGTGCAGACCAGTTCGGGAGGTGCCGGAAAATGGATCCTACTGTTGCTGGCGGTGATCTATGTGGCGGGCTCGTTGTACTTCCTCTTCCAACTGCGGGCGCGTCTCGACGAATTGGGGAAGGGACAAGCCGCCAGCAATCAGCAGATTGCAGAGCTTGGCCAGCGCATGCAATCGGCCGAGGCCGACGCCGAGGCCTTGGCGAAACAACTGGGTCTTACCAAGAAAGAACTGGCACAACGGGCTGCTGAGTTGCAAAGCCAGCAGCGGGCCGCCGAGAAACGGCTCGCCGCCGAGCAGCAACAGCAAATCGGTCAGGTGAGCAGCGACATTGCAAACGTGAAGAGCGATGTCGGTGGGGTCAAGACCGACGTAGCCTCGACCAAAACCGAACTGGCCTCGACGATCGCAAAGTTGCAAAGCACGATCGGCGACCTGGGAGTGCAGAGCGGTCTGATTGCCCGCACGCGGGACGATCTCGAAGTCTTAAAGCATAAGGGCGACCGCAATTATTATGAGTTCACCCTGGTGAAGGGAGCCCGTCCGCAGGCGATTTCTACGGTCAGCCTCCAGTTGAAGAAGACGGATCCCAAGCGCAGCAAGTTCACCTTGAATGTAACCGCCGATGACAAGACAATCGAGAAGAAGGATCGTAACGTAAGCGAACCCATGCAGTTCTACACCGGCCGCGACCACTTGCTGTATGAACTGGTGGTTTGGACGGTAACCAAAAAGGACGTTACCGGCTATCTGAGCACACCCAAGAGTGCACCGGTTCCCGTGACCCCCAGCCGCTAGCTAATTCGAGTGCGGCAGGGTCGGCCGCAAGGGCTGAAACGGGAGGGTGGACTGCCTTCAAGAACTTCCTTCAAGGGATGTAGTCGCTGCCGTGCAGGGTTCGCGGTCACTGGCATGCACCCTTGTGTTGCTCCTCCTCTAGTGGTCGCAAATAGTCTGGCGAAGCTGATCGCGAATGGTTTCCGCCGCAATCTGATGTCCTACCGACGAGAGATGGATTGCGTCATCCCGAACCCTATCGTTATGAAAGTAAATCTCCTCTGGAGGGCAGGTGCGAAAAATTGGTAGCAGATCGATCAGCGCTACATGAGCTCTGGTCGCAAACTCGTTCAGGTGTCGCTGCGGATCGCCCTCGAGAGCCGCAGAGCTTACCTCGAGATGGTATCGATCACGGTACAGGTTCAACGGCAGGGCGACATTTGCATTCGCAAAGGAAAAACCAATAAAACCACCGGAACATGCTGAGCGGTGGAGTCATCAATAATTGTCGCCAGCATCCTGTAGGTGCCTTGCCAAGCCATCGCCTGAGAGGGAGAGGGCGGCTTAAGTGCTAGCAGATTCCATCCTTGAAGCTGATTAATGTCGAGGAGTCGCGAAGCATACAGCCATGACTTCAACCGCGAGTAGCTGGCCACATACATGTGGGAGTGGGGTCAGGAGAAAATGGTTGAGACGACGAATCCATGAGGCCTTCATGCGAAACTCTGCGGATTGCTCCCCCGTCTCTCCCGATTCCGTATAAGGCGGAATGTCGTTGAGCGCGATACCACGATCAGTAGATCGGGCTGCAAGAGGTGACCTTTGGTGGCAAGAAAGTGATAATAGTCGCCAAGTCCGCCGCCGAGGGCGGCCCCGTTGAGCACCTCATATCGTCCCCGGCAATCTCGATTTAGCAGCTGTTCCAGTCTTGGGGATAAGCTTCTGTATCCTTCACTCCATAGCCGAAGGTTATCGAATCACCAACCACAAGAACCCGGAAAGTGCGAGGCGGTTTCGCAAGGCTAGTTGCTTTGCCGCGGAGGCCGAGATCGTTGATCGAGACGGGTACGCCTAGGAAGTTCCATGTGGCATTCGGGAAGTTCTCGACAGAGTGAGGTGTGGTGGGCAGAATTCGACGAAAGTCGCTGCTATCCCAGTACTTGAGATCCTGGGGAGCAAGCAGTCTTACACTTAGTTCGAGGCCCAGCAGGGTAAGACAGATGCTGAGTGAAGCAAGCAACAATCGCTTCAGGGAACCTGTCTTCCACAAGACCGGGTTGGGTGATTCATAACTCAAGGAGGCCTAAGACCTTGTACCTATGGTCCCTTGCGAGAAATCATTCGAAAGAAGGCTTTGCCGTGCTCTCCATTGCGGGAAGCACTTATTCTCAGGGTAGGTATCCTTTCTTCTTCCTCCTTAGGGTCCCTGTAGCCGCCCATCTGCGTGGGCGGTAGAAGCGCCGTCGGCCGATACTTTATCCGAACGAATTCAGATTAGAAAAGTGTGTAGATAAAAGGAGCTACGACAGAAGTCTCGGAGAGGAGAAGGAGGGTTCCGAACAAGATTAGAACCACCAGCATCGGAACCAGCCACCAGCGCCTGTTTTGCATCAGGAAAGTGAACAGCTCGAGAACAGTTCTCAGACGCGTCATTCTCTTACTGGCCTTCCCAAAGATGTCGCCAAGAAAATCGGTCGGCGAAACGACCGTCGCTACGGTCCCCAACCCGAAATGCGCTTCGATAGCCAAACGAGGCGGCCAGAGCTTAACACCTGCACCTTAGTTTGTGAACCGATAAGAATTCGATAAGAATTCGGGCGATGTTAATGTCTTTTCGCCCTTCCTGCGCCAATCGGAACGGTCGAACCCGTGCCTGTCGTTGGGTGCAAGCCGGTTGGGTTTCGTTGACTTGCCCCAGAACGGTGGCCTATGATCCCCTCGCATGGCGGATGCGAAGATCCTCGTCGGA
>DASPTQ010000158.1:0-4031 GCA_035623335.1 Terriglobales bacterium | reverse complement strand
CCGACGCGACAGTCGCGCGCGCAACAACGGAAGCGTTAAACACTTGAGTCCTCGGGGATAGCACGTCTGTCGCGGTTGCGCCAAGGCGCCAGACCAGCCCCTTGGGTCCCATTTTGCCAGGCAAACAAAAGACGAAAAACCGCTCACACGCCGCACTCGCCGGCTCTCGCGGAAGCAAAACAGCCCTCGAGTTCGGCTCGAGGGCTCACTGCTTGCTACCTTTGCGAGCTACTTCAAACTCTTTACGAACGCCGCGACGGCCTTGGCATCGTCGGCGGAAAGTCCAGAGAGAGGCTTCTTGTGCGGGACCTTCTTGGCCTCGTTGCCCTTGGTCAGCATGTCGACGATCTGATCCGCGGTCACGCTGGTGCCCTTGAGCGCGGGACCGATTTTACCTTGTCCCTCCGGGCCGTGACAGGCAGCGCACTTGGTCTTGAAAATGGCCGCTCCGTCCTGGCCAAAGGCCGGAAGAGCCAGCGAGGCGGACAAACTAACAACGAGAAGCAGAATGAGCAGATGGCTAATTCTCATGAAGTCTCCTTCGGTGATTGAGATGAAATGCGAAAAAACAAGAGCCCGAGGAATCAGCAGCATTGTAGCTCTGTAAGCGGACAAAAGGAACCCGGGAGCTTCAAGTTAGTGCTGCGGCTGAATGATCAGGATCATCCCGGGATGGAGGACCGCAACGTTGCGGTTGTCGCGCTTGAGCGCGCTGACCGTAGTCTTGTAGAGGGTCGCAATGGAGTACAACGTCTCGCCGTTTTTCACGCGATGGTGAACGACACTGGCAGTTTCTTCCCGCTCAATCTGCGCCGACTTGGTGGCAGGCGGCTTGCTGCTGGCGGTCTGGGTAGCCTTTGACTTCGGCTTGGAGGCGGTCTCTACGTCGTGGCTAGGGGTGATGGGTAGGTGCAGGGCCAGGACCCTGCGTCCAGCCAGGCTGGAGCCGTGCAGGCCGTTCCAGCGGCGCAGCATCTGCGGCGAGATACCGAAGTTTTCAGCGACGCTCTCGACCGTGTCTCCGCGGTGAACCTTGTATCGAGTGATGCGCCGCGCGTAGGTCGCTTTGTCGCTGAGAGGATGCTTGCCCGGCGCGACCGGGATCACCAGCCGGGTATCGGCCTCGAGTGGGGGCCCATCGAGGTGGTTGGCCTCTTCAATCTGCCGGGCGGTCGTGTGATAAGTGCGGGCCAGAGAAGCCACTGTGTCCCCCGAGTGCACCGTGTGGTAGCGCCACCAGAGGCGCATGTCGGGAGGAATGGATGCAATGGCGGTCTCGTATTGATCCCTTGTCCCCACTGGGAGGTGAAGCTTGAACTCGCCCTGGCGCGGAGTCGACAGACGCAACAGGCTAGGATTGAGATCCTGCAATTGGGACGCTGTGGAGTTCACACACTGGGCGACCAGGCGAAGATCGACCGGGTAGCTGATCGTCACCGTGTCATAGTCCGCCGGCGAATCCATGTTGACGTCGTCGAGCCCATATTGTGAGGGATTCTTGGCCATGATGGTCACAGCCAGGATGATCGGCACGTAGTTCCGCGTCTCCCGTGGCAGAACGTTCCGCTGATAGAGTTCCCAGAAGTCGGCATAGCCGGTACGCTTGACCGCTGCCTGCACCGTCCCCGGGCCGGAATTGTAGGCGGCCATCGCCAGATACCAGTCGCCGAACTGGTTGTAGAGATCTTTCAAGTGGTGGGCGGCGGCGCGAGTGGACTTTTCCGGATCCTGGCGATCGTCCTCGTACATATTGTGATGCAGGCCATATCCGCGGGCACGGCTGGCCATAAACTGCCAGATGCCGCGGGCGCCGACGCGCGACACCGCCAGCGGGTGAAACCCGGACTCGGCCTGCGCCAGGTAAATCAGATCCTGCGGGACGCCCTCTTCTTTCAGGATCGGAAGCATCAGGCCCCGATAGCGGCCGGAGCGGGCGTAGGCGCGCTCGAACACACCTCGTCCTCGCCCCGAGAAGTAACTGATATAACCGGCGACCTGGTCGGTCAACATGAGCGGGAGATCGGAGTGAGTGTTCTTGATCTCGGCTTCGGCCTTGGCTTTGACGCTCGCGTCGGCTGACGGGGTCAAGGTGTTGGTTTCGTCGATCGGTGCAGGTTCGGATTTCTGTTGGGGCTCCTGCTGCGCGTCTTCTTGCGTCGAGCCTGGCGGCTCGGCATCGGCAGCTGTCCCGCCGAGATTGAGCTGGTTGACTCCTTCCACCATGCGGTCGAACTGCTGTTGCAGGCGATCGTCGGAGCGGATGTCGAAATTGCTGCCTAACAAGTTGTTGAAAGCCGCGTCGAAGTGCTTCTTGGCGTCTTCGGTCTTACCGGCGCGGTAGTCATCCTGACCCGCCTGATACTCCTTTTCCACGCCCGCAACCAGATCGGCGATCGGATCGGGCTTGGGGGAGGCCGGAGTTTGCGGCTCAGGGACTGGCTTCTGTGACGGAGGGTCAGCAGCTTGCGACGCCATTGGCTGCGGCGCCACCGATGCCGGTGCAACGGGCGCGGCCGTCGGCTTCAGTGCAGGAGCCGATGCCGGCGGCAGAAGCGAGGCCGGCCTCTGGGCCGTTTGACAGCCGCAAGCTGCCAGAATCAATGCAGCAAGGGCAGCGCCCCGGAGATGGAAGTTTGCAACTCGCATATTTCTCTATGAGATGCGGGTTTCCTGGCCTGTCAAATTTCGGTGAATTCTAGCAAAAATCGTACCTGCCAGTCTCGCCCGGGTCAATCGCCGGAAAGGAACTGTGGTAGTTACTTTCGGCATGGTCGAACGAGGTTACCTCCGAGCTGGAAATGGTGTGTGCAAAATTGGATGACAGGCCTGTCAGTCCCGGTTGTTCATTGAAAAGTGCGAATCCCAGCTCGACCCAGTTCTTCACACCCGCCAGTAATCCGGCCGCCAGGTCTCGATCGCCTTCTTGATATCGGTCCGCGACAGCTTCTCCTTGAGCGTTCGCTCCACCAGCTTGGGGATCTCGGCGTCGGAGGCGAAGCGCAGGGCAATGAGCTGATCTTCCGTCAACTCGGGAATGCGGGACCGCAAGGGCTCAGGCAGAAGCTGCATGAGACGTAGTCGCTCTTCCAGACGGATGACGCGATCCTGCACCTTCAGAGCATACAGCCGGACTTTGAAAACCAGGCCCAGCATAGCCACCGCCAGCACGATCAGCAACACGGAATGGAAGTTGAACATCAGGCCACCGGTCGCCAGATGAGCAAGGAAATGGACCAACACCATGAGCAGTGCCAGCCCGAAGACGGGAAGGACGAAGAAATGAAACAGGGGATCCAGACGCGTGTGATTGGCGAAGGTCTGCGGCGTCTTTTCGGACATGGAGAACCTCCTGGTGCCTACGAGCGTGCCAGTGTAGCAGAGGCGGCGGGAATGGAACCGCGGGAATTGGTTCGGCGGGCAAAACCTTGCATGGTTCAGAACAAAATGAAAGGGTACGGGAATCCCCCGATATCCCGTACCCATCCATACCTTGCAACAACCTCGGCTTGCAAGCTTCGGCCAGTTAAATAAATCCAGCGGACTACTTCACCGAGGCGAGCAGGGTTTCCTCGGCAACGGGCAGATTCTGGGCCCGCATCTCGGCTTCCGCCTTGCTCTCCGGGAACTGATAGATCGTCCGGTCGCCTTTGAGCTGCAATCCCGTCAGGAAGTACCGTTCACCATAGACGTGAAAGATCAGTATGTAGTTGCCGCTGATCGTCTTCGTCTCCAGAGGAAACACCGAAGAGAACAGAGACACTGATGCGCTCGCATTGTTGATGAGCAGGGTCTTCGAATCTGTGGCAGCCCGTTTGATCACGCATTCGCCGGCCGGAATTGTCTTGCTGCCGACCATGAACTTAAAGGGCACTTGTGCCCAGATCGTTTCGTTGTCTTGCAGCTGAGCTGTTGCCAGCAGGGGCATGATAGTAACCAGCAAGCCCAGAATCCACTTTGCGCATTTCATAAGCCACCTCCAAAAGGCTTTGTTCCGTCGGTCAAGTGATGGCAGATTGCACCCGATTCGGAAA
>DASPTQ010000157.1:0-38489 GCA_035623335.1 Terriglobales bacterium | reverse complement strand
TCGCAGGTTCACCGTGCCACTGCCGTTCTGGACGGCGTTATCGAGGAATTCGACCCGACCGTTTCGAACGGCGTTTTCGCTGTCTCCAGGAAGCCGGACCTCCGCCCTCAAGGTGCCGCTCGACATCTGCCTTTGAACTGCGGGCAGATCCCCTTCCGTGACAGTAAAGTTCGCGTAGATCGGATCGAGACGCTGGATTGAGAGAAGTGAAGTTGTGTTGGCCTGCACTACGTTTCCCACATCGACTAAACGTGCACCGGCTCTGCCGTCGATTGGAGAGTGAATGTAGCAGTACTCGAGATTCAGCTTCGCGGTTTCTAACGCAGCTTCAGCCGCCTCGACGAGAGCCTGATCCACGTCGACAGCATTCTTTTTAGTGTCGTAGTCTTGCTTGGAAATGGCTCTGGTTCCGATGACCTTCTCATCGCGGGCAAATTGGATTTTCGCCAGATCGAGTGCTGCCTTAGCCTGAGCCACGGCTGCTTGAGCAGAGTCCACTTGTGCCTTATAGGGGCGAGGATCAATCACAAACAAGAGCTGCCCCTTTTGCAGGTTCTCCCCGTCCTGAAAATGCCGCTCGTCGATTCGACCTGTAACTTGTGGCGTGACCGTAACCGACTCGAAGGCAGTGTTCCTTCCGATCTCGTCCAGATATCGTGGAACATCCTGTACCCTTGCCCTGACTACCGTGACTAGCGGTGGCGGCATAGCAGGGCCTGCTGCCTGAACATTCCCTTTGCTACATCCCACCGCCGCCAACAGCGTCAGCATCGCTGCCGCCAGAATAAGACTGCCTTTACGAACGCTCAATTTGGTCCTCAGCGTGGTCTTCATTCTCACCCCCCATGGTGTGGTTTACGCCGAAACGGCTGCGGGTAAGGCAACCTTAAGCTGCCGTGCGCAACCATGGTCATCTCGTACCCGGTGCTCGTTCGAGCCGATACCTACCAGCTTGGGGTAAATCTGGGCTGACCTGCCAACCTGCTCGAACGCTCGAGTTCGCGCGGCTATCACCTCGTCGCGGGTGCAGTCGAGAAGAAGCGAACACTCCTGATCGGAGTAGCCTTCGAGCACCGTCATCACGAAGACAAAGCGATCAAAGGTCGGGAGCTCGACGACGGCGGCGATTCTGTCTGGCTCCTTCGCGGCATGCCTTTCACTGCCATCGGCAGTACAGGCATCGATCGGCCGTGGCTGCATCAGTTGAATGGCATTTCGGATGATCGTCCGGCGGGCCCAGGATTGTGCCCACTCCTTGAAGACAGGATTACCCTTTGCCGAGTCCTCCAGTCCGCGGACAAAACACTTCTCGGCCGCTGCCTGATTCCCGGTCAGCAAGAGCGACAGCAGGTACAAACGGTTCATGTCATCCCGAAAAATCCGGCAGAAATCGGCTTCCGTTGCATAAGACGTGGCTTCTTGTCTCAAGGTTTTCTTCGCGCTCAGCATCTTCTCCTCCGCTCTCCCTTAGAGAGAAGTTCGAATTTTCCCGGAATCGATTGTCAATCTGCTTCACCGCGGCATCTTCGTGCCAGCTGCTTCAACACATGCTTCGTGAGGACGTCCCCACAGGAGAATCTCGCCCCATCGCTCATTAGTTTGAAGAGCGTGTTTTCTCCGTCTCGACTGATCAGGGTTACGTTCGTCAGGTCAATGATTAGCTTCCGACCGTCGAGCAGTTCTCCGGCACTCCTCCAAGCACTCTCCACCTCTGCGGTCCACGGACGCACCAGGGTGCCCTCCAGAACCAACCTTCGCTGACCTTGCGTCTCGACGATGGAGATCTTGAACATGGAAGCGATCCGTCTTGCACTTTCCCTGTGGGCAACGCAGGTGCCAAAACGAGTTCGCTTCCGCCTTGGGTGTAATTCACTGAATTGAATGGAGAAGAAAAAATTGGCTTGCTGCAGGTGTCGAGAAATGTCGATGTCTATTTTCGACAATTGACGATGGGTTCGACAGAGGGTCCGCCAAAATCGACGCAGCCATTCCCTCTGATCTGCAGACTTAGGAAAGCTTGCGGGGGTCGATCCCCAGCTTCTTCATGCGAGAGAGGAGGGTCGTGCGCTTGACGCCCATACGGGCAGCAGCGCCCTGCGGGCCGGCAACACGGCCCCTAGTGTCCTTGAGGATGCGCACAATCTCTTCGCGTTCGTCGGCTCCACGAGTGCCCGGCAAGGGCGTAGCCCGGCCATTGCCGCCCAGCTCTCCAATCGGTACCTGCAGCGCAGAGGTATGGGTCAAAATCACTGAGCGCTCGATGAAGTTTTCCAATTCGCGAATATTGCCCGGCCAGTGCCAGGCAGCAAGCTTTTTCATGGTCGCTGCGGGAATGGATTCGATCTGTTTCTCCATGCGGCGGCCGTATTTCTGCGTGAAGTAGCGCACGAGGAGTGGAATGTCCTCGGGACGCTCCCGCAAGGGCGGGATACGAATGGGAAAGACATTTAGTCGATAATACAAGTCGCTACGAAACTCGCGGCTCTCGATCATTTTCTCGAGATCGCGGTTGGTAGCAGCCACCAATCGAACATCTACTCTTTTTGTGCGGGTGCTGCCCAGTCGTTCAAACTCTCGTTCCTGCAGGGCGCGCAGTAGCTTGGGTTGGATCTCGATCGGAATGTCTCCAACTTCATCCAGAAACAGCGACCCCTGGTCGGCAAGCTCAAGGCGGCCGATTTTCTGCGAGATGGCGCCGGTGAACGCGCCCCGTTCGTGTCCAAAGAGCTCGCTCTCCAGCAGCCCCGTCGGAATGGCAGCACAATTGAGCTTCACGAACGTCCGGTCCTTCCGCCGGCTTCGATCATGGATGGCCCGGGCAATCAATTCTTTTCCGGTGCCCGTCTCGCCCAACAGCAACACCGTCGAGTCGCTAGGGGCCACCCTTTCCACCAAATTTAGGACGTGGCGAAGAGCGGAGCTTTGGCCTACGATGCCTTCGAAGTCCATCTCCCCGCGGATCTCATCTTCCAAATACAACTTTTCCTGCGCCAGTCTGTTCTTCAGCTCGGCAATCTCGCTGTACGCCAGCGCATTTTCCACGCCGATCGCCACCTGATTCGCAACCTGAGTCAGGAAGGCAATCTCCTCAGCGTCGAATGCGTTCTCTTCGCGTCTGGCCACCGCCAGAACCCCAAGCAACCTCTGGCGAGTGACCAGCGGCACGTCGCAGAACGAGTTCAGGCCTTCGGCGACGGCCTTGCGGTACATCTCCTGCGGGATGACGGCCGGATCGAGACGGTTCACAACTATCGGCTTCCCGCTCTTGAACGAGTCCCCGGGCAGGCTGCCTTCGATCGGGACCAGGGAGCCCTCGACGAACACTCCGCGGCCGTCGGGATAGTCAAGCGCATGTACCCGCAAGTGGCTGCCCTCGGCATCCGCCAGCATGACGGCCGCCGCGTCGCAATGCATAACCCTACGGACGCTAGCGGAGGCGGCGTGCAGCAGATCGTGAAATTCGAGGTTAGACACCAGCTGATTGGTGAGATCGAGAATCAGCTTCAATTGATCCTGTACCCGCTGGGATACATAGAAGTTCACGGCAGCGTCAATCGCCAGGCCAATCTGATCTGCCGCCAGCTCGAGAAAGCGAACTTCCTCCGCGTCGTAGGCGTTGGGATACGTCCTGCCCAAGCTCAGCACACCCAGGCGACGCCGGCCTCTGGTCAAGGGAAGCGTGCAGGTCGACGCAATGCCCAGCTTGGCAAGGAAAGCTCCATATTTGTGGAATCGCGTCTCTTGACTCCAGTCGACGGTTACCAGAGTCTGGCCAGACTCGTGTACGAGTGGAATCGGCGAGTCCTCAAGGGAGAAATCCTCTCCGGGCAGAACCTCTGCTCTCTTTCCCTTGGCTTCGAGCAGACTCCAAGCTGGTGCGTTCGTCTCTTTGTCAAACGCAACCAGGTGTAACCAGTCGAACGGAGTAACGTCGCGCAGTTCCCGGCTGAGCTTGTCGGAGGCACTAGTGCAATCACTGCACGTGGCAATGGCGTTGGCGGCACGCAACAACGCCAAGTAACGTTCCTCTTCTACTCTTGGAAAGACCGACGTCGCCATCAACATCTATCCATTTCGAATTGGTTGTTGCCTAACCGGTAGCGTCTAAAGCTCTTCTTGAAAGGCTCATGCAGAGAGAGCCCGGTGTCTGACTGATCTGATGCGGAGACAGTAAAGAAGGCTTCTGAAAGTGTCGGAGCATTCGTCATCTGTCGAAAAGCTTGTCGAAGCGCTCGACAACATGCCCCTGCGGTCCTTCCCGCGTGACCTTCAAAACCACATCGCGTCAAGAGGTTCGGGGAACCCCAGCCATTCGCGCCCTCTTTTGGCCCGCGTCCTGCTTGGCTCGACCCGAATGCGAAAGCCTGGCGGGACTAATTTCCGGGCTTACGCTTAAAACTCGTGAGGGGAGATTTTAACCATGCGTCAGATCGCTATCATGATTACAGGCATCGCTGTCTTCCTGGGAGGCAGCGCAGCGGCTGAGGAATCTCGGTCGGAGATCGGCTTACAGGGAACGGGCTTCTTCACCACGGAGACGACGGGCCAGGGTACCGCGCAGACGAGCACGAACACCGGCGGTCTTCTTGTCGGCTACCGGTATTCCTTCAACCGCTGGCTGGCGGCTGAGGCCGTCTACGGTTATGACCGGAACACACAACAGTACGTCGCGCCAGCCGGATTCGCGAGAGTTGAAGCCAATATTCATCAAGCGACCGGCGGCTTGGTCTTCCGCATGCCGACACCGGCTCGTTTCAGGTTCAGCCCCTATCTCCTTGCAGAGGGAGGTGCGCTCGTCTTCGATCCTAGGGGCAATGCCTTAGCTAGCGTCTCAGGTCCGCAGCGTCAGGCCACTGGTGTGTTTGCCTACGGCTGCGGTGCCGACTTTCCACTTTTCAGGCATGTCGCCTTGCGTGCCGAGTATCGCGGCCTGGTGTACAGCGCTCCTAACTTTGGGCTGTCGTCGCTCAACACTAGTGCCGTCACTCATACCGCGGAACCGTCAGCGGGAATCGTATTCAGGTTCTGATCGTGGCTACGATTGAAATTTGCTTGTGGCAGTAGCCTTGCGGTCGGAAAACCCACCGTTCTCGATAACCGGCCCCGAACCTCCAACTGGTAGCCCCACACTCGGCGAAACCAGCAACTGCAAGCCAACTCTCCCGTCCGCGCCAGCTGCACCGTGAAGATTGAACGAGATGGCAGGTTCTACCTTGGTTGCTGCATTATTCTGCTGAGGCATTTGTCAGACGTCGTCGAACTCGAATTGGAGGATAGTGGCTTGCCTGGAATTCAGATTCGTTTAGCGATCAGAGGCGATCTTCCACGTCTTACTGAAATCTACAACCATTACGTCGTCCATACGCCAATTACTTTCGATGTTAAGGCCTGGACGGTTGAGCAGCGAGTAACCTGGTTCGAGCAATTCGACACCGTAGGACGCTACCGCCTTCTAGTGGCAGAAAAAGACGGTGTCGTGGTCGGCTACGCCGGCACGACCCGGTTTCGTCCGAAAGCCGCGTATGACACAACTGTCGAGACCACCATCTATTGTGCCCCTGGACTTGTCGGCGAAGGCATCGGCAAGAGTTTGTACGCTGCACTTTTTGCCACTCTGGCCGAGGAAGACATTCATCGCATCGTGGCTGGATACGCGCTGCCCAACCCGGCTTCCGCCGCATTGCACGCGCGATTTGGATTCAAGGCGGTTGGAGTCTTCACCGAAAATGGCTACAAGCTGGGACGCTTCTGGGACGTGTGTTGGATGGAGCGTCCCCTAAAGACACCTTAGGCAGGAAGGGCAAACGGAAATCGTTCAAAGCGAGGATTCGATTCTCCTATTCTCAGCTGCCCGGTTCGGCCGAGGCTTACCGGAAAGGGTTCGGTATCGATGTCTTAATTAATTAAGACGGACCGAGTGATCATCTCGAATGCTGTGGGGAGTTCAGCAGAAGCGTCAAATCCGTTTGGGTCATTGTGGCGGCGTCAGCGGGGCGAGGATGTTGGTAAACATGTCCGGTTTGTAAGTGTCGCGCTCGAGATGGGGATATCGCTCCCCGCCATGATAGTCAACGTGCAGCTTCAGAAATTGTTCCTGGTTCGTCACCAAGAGTTCTAGGGGAGCGGTTGTGGTCCGGGCCGATCTCAGGGCTTCCCGTAGCACCTGCGGCGAGAATTGATGCTCGTTGATCGAGACGACCTTCATGGCGGGTGCAAGCCCTGCCGAATCCGCGGGAGTACCGGGAAGCACATCGAGCACTTTGCCGCCGACCTCGATCAATGCGCCCAGTGAATAGCGTATGTCGAGCTGATCGTGTTTTGCCTCGACGGCTCGGTCGAGGTCGGAACGCTCATCGGTGTAGGTCAGCCGCCAGCCGGCATTTTCAATGCCCTGAAGCGGAGCATGGGGCGACAACGAAGTGACTCGAGTACGAAAGAACCCGGCCCAATCGTAAGGCAAAATCTGGTTCAACGCCGTAACCATGTCATCGAACGTATAGGGAACCATGGTGGGTGGACCGCTTTCTCCGCCCTCAAAGGCGCGACAGAAGTCGTCGAGTGACTTCTTGCCACTGGTCTTCGCGCGAATGATGCTATCCACTTCCAACCAGAGCAGGCTCCCTTCTTCGTAGAAGTCGGTGTTGCGCCGCCAAGCTTGCCATTCCGGCGAGCCTCCATAGAGCAGCGACGCCGAAATGGCGGTATCTTGCAAGCTTCGCCACGCACGACCTGGGCGATGGTCCATCTCGGCCGCTGTCGCAGCGATTCGATTGCGATAGTCTTCCGGCTGCCAGAGACCGCTGCGGGCCGCTAGGACCTCGCCAAGATAATTGGTTAGACCTTCATAAACCCAGAGCAGATCGCCTTTCATTGGTTCTTGGTAGTTTGGAGTCGCTAGCCCTGTGGGACGGCGATACTTGCCGTTCCAAGAATGCGTCATCTCGTGGCTCAGTAAATCGCCCTCGATGAGCCGCCATTCAGAATCGGCTAGCCCCATTTCCGGCAGTCGATTGTCGCTGGACTGATGATGCTCTAACCCGTCTTCATACGTTCCATGAAGCCACACCAAGAAGTTGTAATGATCATAGTGGCGAGCTTTGAAGAGTGCGCCCGTTTCTGCAACCAGCCTCCGATAGGACGCAATCACGCTTTGCGGAAGGTCAAGCGCGGAGTCGCTCTCGGCAGCAAGATCCAACTTATGTACCCGGGGTTCACCTCGGGGAGTGATGTCGATCTCTCGCAGGTCGGAGCCGGCTAACAGGGGAGAATCGACCAACATGGTGAGAGAAACAGGCTTAAACCTAATCACCTGGCCCTCCTCGGACTGTATGGGGAGGGCGGTTGCAAATTTCCATTTTGGCGGTAAGGTCAATTGCGCCTGAATCGTCTGCGTATCCGTCGGGGGACCGAGAGGATAAAGCAAAACCTGATCCCAATTGAGCATCAGTTGGTCTGGTGCAGAGGAGTTTCCCGGAAGGAACCCGCTCTCGTCGCTCCCGCCGGTCACATAAAATTCCGCGTGAATTTCACCGGCTGGCGCGAGTGTTTGTAGGTGAAACGCGTACAGATCGACATCGTCCCGCTGCCAAGGCACGGTGGTCTCGCCCACCGTGAATTTGAGCCCCATAATGTCATTGATGACGCCTGACGGGGAATGCTGGCCTGGAATCCACTTCGGGTACACCAGCGTTAGGGAACCTGGAGCGGCAGGGATGTTCATGGTTACGTGGAGAATGCGGCGTGAGACTTGGCTGGCATCAACCGAAAGCTCAAGTTGTGGGCTTTCCGCGTGCAAAGGAGGCACCGAGCTAAGGAAGACGATGGTAACCGCGACCGAACACACAAGGATCCCGCTGAGGAGGCAAGTCCGATTCATTTTGTGGCTTTCTCTATCTTTCAAGTGTCGATGAGACTCTTGCTTGCGGACAAAGCGTGATTCCCGACTGCCTGGCAATCGACTGCATGCAATATATATCGGAAACTCGGATTACCGAAGGCGAGGTCATAACCCAGGGTTCAACTTCCTGGACACAGTCCATAACTATCGCCATGCCCTTCTCGGCCAGTTCGTCAGTAAGAACCAAGGCCGGCAGGAATCGGGCAACAACATTGTTGTCGAACGGCAGTACGATGTAGACTGATTCGTCGCAGGAATCGGAACGTCCCCCGGACATCCCAACCCCTTCGACAGCCGCAGAGTTAACCACGTATGTGTCGCGAGCGGGCTTCGTCTAGACTCATGCGCACAAGCGGTCTCCGCTGGTCATCGTAACGGCTCTCAAGCTCACTGCCAAGAAGTAGGCGAGCCGGGCCAGATCGTGACTAGATCGAACGAGATCGTGGCAGCCGATACAGAGGCAGCACGCCGGTGAATTTACAAGAATTTGACAGGTCGCAGAGGCATAGCAGGCAGTTTTCCGATAATCTTTGCTTCAGGCAGTGATTGGTCACTCCGGGATGATAACTCACGACTCTGTAAGGGGTTTGCAGCAGCTGGATAAGTTGAATCTCCCGATGCGGGCGCAATTTCTGGCCGCCGGCTCGGTCTGGCGGGTCTCATGCAGTTCGCGCGAAATCCTGCAAGTGATGGGGGAGGCTTTTCAACCGCTGGATCGAGGAGACTCTCACGTTGATCTGGATATCAGCTTCCGCGTTGATCCCACGCTTTGCGAGACACCGCCTTGGCCAAAGCCATATTTTCGGGGTCTCGATCATATGGTATACGCTGCCTACGGCCCGGGCAGTTCGATGCTGGTTGACCTTCAGGCACCCCGGGTCATTGGTCTGTTTTCCGAAGCCATGGCGCAAGACTCGAGCTACTGGAGGCGAGTTCTGCTTCCGGTTTTGTTGGGCCTTGTGGGTCATGCGATATCGGTCACACCCCTCCACTGCGCTTGTTTGGTGAGGAACGGTCACGGGCTAGTCCTGGCGGGCGCTTCGGGAGTTGGAAAGTCGACCTTGGCCCTGTGCTTGTCGCTAAATGGATTTGCATATCTCTCGGACGACTGCACTTATTTCTCGCGTTCTGACTCGCACCTGCATGCCTGGGGCTTGCCGGTTCCCATGAAGCTGCTTCCCGATGTGGTCAGATACTTTCCCCAGCTGTCGGCCAGCCAGGCCGTCCCGTCGTTGAATGGCGAAATGGCCATCCACCTGGATCCAGAAACCATTGGGGTCAGTAGGGCATCATGCTGTGAACCTCGTTGGCTGGTGTTCATCGAAAGGACTGAGGAACCAGTTCTAGGATTTGGCCAGATCACATCCAAGGAAGCGGCTTCTCGGTTTGTTTCTGACCTGGAAACGTTGCCGCCATGCATTTCTGGCCAACGTGGCCATCAGTTAGCAACGCTTAGCGCGCTCGTGGATCGAGAATGTTGGGTTCTTCGTCACGGGGTTACACCTGCGGTGGTGGCCCGTCGACTACAGGAGTTCTGTGAAACAAGAGGCTGATGCGCGGGAGCCCCTGTCCTCGATGGAGGAGATCGCGATTCCAATCGACTTGCTCAAGAGGTTTACTCAGACGCCATTGGAAGTTGCCTTCGAGCTTTCGGGCACAACGATCCGCTTGGCAACAAACAGCGACGCGATGAGAGATCGACTGCGCATGTTTCGCCCCTCGGCCAAGGCACGCTGCAATGCCAAGCTCTTCTGGAGAATTGTCGTGGAGCCAGAACGCGAAGCCTGCGATGAATCTCCAAGCGTTCATCGTATGAGCCACGGCGGACTCGCCTACGTCAGGATTGGGCACCGGAGCTTCTTGGCCTACGACTGGCAGGCCCGCCAAGGAGTCTCGTTCATCTCTGAGAACCTCGCGAGCCACGAAAAGATGTTTAGCCAGTACTTCCTGCCCGCGCTGATGTGGCTTCTGAACGAGTCCATCGAGGCACCCTTGTGATTCGTGATGCCTGCCGAAGCCAACATGGCAACTCTGGGCTATGGTCGCTCACAACCCGGGTCGCGCTACTCCCAGTCCATGGCTGTCGCTGAGTGGACTCTGCTGGCCATCCTCTTGACTGTCTTTGCAGGGCGTGGCTTCCTGCCTGCGTGGCGGACACTTAATAGTGATTTTCCCAACTACTACCTCGCAGCCTCTCTCCACCGCCGAGGTATTCCCCTCGACCGAGCGTACGAGTGGATCTGGTTCCAACGTCAGAAAGATTATCTGGGCATCCCTCAGGCACTGGTGGGCTTTGTTCCCAATCCTCCGATGTGTGCACTACCGATTTTGCCGCTTAGCGGCTTGTCACCATTGGCCGCGAAACGCGTCTGGCTCCTCGTGAACCTCGGCTTCCTCGTTCTCGCTTGGGAGCTGCTGCACCAGGTCACAAAGCTGCCCTGGCGCCGGATTGCGCTTGTCTCTCTGCTGTGCGTCGCTCCGCTCCGCGCGAATTTCTTGTTGGGCCAATATTACATTCTCATTCTGCTGCTAATCTGCGCTGCATACTACTGTTCGTGCCTCAACCATCGGCTCATCTCGGGGGTGTTCCTGGCAGCGGGCGCATCGCTGAAGCTCTTTCCGGCTCTCTTCTTGATCCTGTTTGTCTGGAGGCGGGATTGGCGTTCTGCGGCGGGTCTAATTCTCGGGGTTGGTGTGCTGACCGCAATTTCGGTCGTCATTTTTGGGGTGGGGGTTCACTGGGTATTTCTAATCGAGGTGCTTCCAAGAGCGCTCCACGGTGATATGATTGGACCTTACAGCCTTCAGTGGAGTTCGTTCAGCGCCCTCTGGCATCACCTGTTTCTTTTCGAACCCGAGGTAAATCCTTCGCCTCTTCTGAATTCGCCGGTACTGTATGCATTCGCACAGGCGACAACTGCTGTGATGCTGGTCTTCAGTTTCCTACTGGCAACTTCCAACAACGATGCGAAACGAACCGTGGCATTGGAGTGGGCGGCTCTGGTTTCATTACTTCTCCTGCTTTCTTCCATGCCCTCCTCGTATCACTATTGTGTGCTGATCTTTACTGCTGTGGTCGGGATTGACGAGCTTCTGAAAATTGAGGACAAGCGCAGGGCGCTCGCCTTCATACTGCTCTTTTCGATCGCCTGCGGCCCAGGGACGGGTCGGATTGTAAAGCTTTTGCCCCGGTTGTGCGGGACACTGGCTCTCTACGCCCTACTCCTGCATACCCTTGCTTCTGCTAAGGGGTTTCGCATTGGAAGAAGATGGCTGGCAACTGCCGTGTTGGCAAGCGCGGTGCTTACGATTTCTAATCTGAGCACGGTGAAGAACCGAACGGAAGACTTTCGCCGCCGTCTATCGAATGTTTCGACCGGCTACAGTTCTAGCAATCCTGTCGCCATAGGAGACGGAGTCGTTTTCACCGAAATGTTGGACGAGAAGTACGCGGCACTGTCTTTGCAAAATGGTGAAGTGCGAGAGATACCCCTTTCGGGTGATGTGCTTTCAGTGGGAGGGAACGAACACAGTCCGATCGGGTATTTCGAACTCGTGACCAGACGGTCTTCCATCGTGCAGCTCTCGCTGGCGTCTTCGATTCCGATTCCGGAGCATCCATGGGAAGGTCAGCGGCCTACGGTGTCATCGGATGGTAGATGGCTTGCGTTCATTCGGGAAGAACAAGACAGGGCCACTGTTTGGCTTATGGAACCAGAGTCGCAACGGATTGCGCCATTGATCGTAAAGGACGCGCCGAACATCTTGGACGTTAGCGTCACTTCGGAAGGCGATTTAATTGTCGCCGTAGGCACGGTGAGTAAGCCGTATTTGGCCCTGGTGAGACGTTCGACTGGTGTCGTTGAGCCGCTAAGTGGCCTGGCCGGTCCGGCGAGATACCCAGCGATCTCTCACGATGGGAAACGACTCGCGTTTAGCCGACGGAAATGGGGAGCATGGCAGCTCGTAGTCCGCGATCTGGCAACCGGAGGCGAGCAACAATTGACGCACACGCCATGCAACGCAACCATGCCATCCTGGGAGGATGCCAACACGTTGTTGTACGCAACCGATTGTGGGAGAGGATTTGGCCTTAGTGCCATCGCTCGGGTCGCTGTGCAGAACTAAGCCACGGCTTTTGACCTAGCCGGTCTGCGGCGGGTGGGCATCTGGGTGTTTGCTCTCCGCTATTACCCCACTGTCCCTCTCAATAATTCCGGATATTCACAACAGGCGGCCTGGATCTTTGTTCCCTCATCCCTGCTCAGTGGCAAAGTGGGAGGCTCTGTGATCTTGGGATTCTTCGAGGCGATCCGGCCAGCTCGCCCGAAACCTGCGTAAGGCATTCAGATTGTACTTGTTGGCGATCGCCAAAGCCCTTACTGAAGGCATCCCCACCGACGAAGTCAACCCGATCACCCGGCAATATTTTCCCCAAAAAATAAATGTCCACTTCCGTTTCTAGTGGACACTTCACAACCCAAATGCTTTGTCAATGCGGTACCAGGCGAACCCTTAGGGAGTAGCTCGACTTAGCTCATCATAACCCCTGTTGAGACCCGATCCCATCTGCCACGAACCGATCCTCGCCCAGCATTCATTACCCGTTGAGAAAATTTTGATGAGACGATACTTCTGAAACAGGTAATCTCGAAAAGGCGCTAGGCGAGGAGAAGTAGTATCAAACGGATATTTCTTGGATACCCCCAGTATCAACAATGGAACCTGGCGTTCCTCAAGTGCTTGAACCAGCGCAGCGACCTGTTCAGGGCGCGTGTATTCGGAACCATCGTAGAATTCGATGGCGGCTGGATCTCGCATACGGAATGGGATATACATCGGCAAGCCAAAGAAAAACTGACCAGGGTGAGTGTGTCCGAGTACCCAGCGGTATTCCTCATACCCGGCAACGTCTTTGAATGCAGTCCGGCCCGCTGGAAGGTCAAGAAAAGACCACGATCGCGTTTGTGCACGAATTGGGCCCGCAACAGCAACTGCAATTCCGCCCACGCCAAGTACAATCTTCAATTTAGCGGCAGTTCTGCCGAAACGGCCAAGAAGCCACACTAGGAGAATCATCGCCGGTGGACTGACCGTGCTGAGCCTTTCGACGGATGGCGAAGAGGCAACCGCGAGAAACATCGCAGTGCCGGTCAGAGCAATTAGGAGCAACTGATCCCAGTTCTGCGTTTGATCCCTTTTCCGGTTATTCCGTAGGTGGAGAAAAAAAACGACGTAGACGAATGGAACCGCATAAAGGAGCGGGAAAGGGATCCAGCGCCAAACAGCGCCGTCCCCGGCAAGGTCCTGCCCCACAACGCGCCAATTATTCCACGGTAAGGCTGGATAGTACAAAAGCGGGAATAAAACTACGCAGTACAGCCACTGGCGGATCCCCGCCGCGAAGATGAAATAGGCATTGGCTAAACCAAAAACTGTTGCTGCTGCACCACAAAGCAGCAAGCATCTGCGCGAGGGCTTGCCGGGCACATGGATCTGACGCGACTGCCAGATAATGTAGGCGACGAATGCGGCCAGCACGACGGCGCCTTTAGTTTGGGTAAAGCAGGCTGTAAGGCCGCTCAGCGCTCCCGCACCAGCAACGTGACGGTTCGAACTGCCATCGAGTAGGACCATCATGGCCGCCATCGCCACAATTGTGCTGAACCAGTGATGCGTTGCATCCAAGGAACTGAAAAGAATAAAACCGGCAATCAACACTCCCGGCATCGCCACGTCAAGCCCTTGCATGACACGACCAGAAACCAGAGTTACGAGCATAGCGACGGTCGCTGCCAGACATGCCATCACCAGGCCTGGAATCCAAGTCCATACACCAAAAGCTCTGAATAAAAAAGCGTAAACCAGGTCGGTTCCGGGCGGAACAATTTGAAAATAATCGCGGTAAGGCAATTGCCCTGCAACAATCCTGGCTCCCTGAGCAGCGAAGCCGAGTTGGTCGCCTCCGGGAAGAACGGGGACATGGGGGAAGATGAACAAGCGGAAATAACAAACTGCAAAGGTGGACCCGCTGATCAGGGCAGTAACCGACAGCATGTGCGACGCTTGGCGTGACGTGGCTCCGACGGCTTTCTGCATGAAGGGTAAGACTCCCAAGCTATAAACAGCACTTCGTCTTTGTGTATTCTATATCTCAGAATCTCGTAACCGACGAAAGCTGTTTAGCCAGCAGTTCCTACCGGCACTGATTTCAATGTTGACGGAATCCGTCGAGACATCATCGTGAACCGAGCACTCGCTGAGGCCATCGTCGGATGCTTAAGATTGTCCGTAGAAACGTCCGAAGTAAGTGTACTCAGGAAGTTCCGCTTGCGCGATTGGGAGCGTACGCTTAATTGGCTCGATAGCGCTGGCCTGACCCTCTATTTGTTGCAGCGACTGAAGAGCATAGGTGCTACTGAGCTAGTCCCGCCCCCAGTATTGGCCCGTTTTGAGCAGAATCTTGCCGATAACCGGCGGCGCGTTGATTGCCTGGCCGCCGAGTTTGGTTCACTTAACGAAAGATTTAACCGAGCGGGTGTGAATTATGCCGCAATCAAGGGTTTTTCTCTTGTGCCGACGTTTTGCCCGGATGCAACTCTGCGCACGCAAAGCGATTTGGATTACTTGGTGGACAAACCGTCTTGGCCGGTGGCGCAACACGTACTTGAGCAGGCGGGCTACTGCCTGCAGCAGCTCTCCGATATCGAATGTAAGTTTGGCAAACCATCGTCAAGAATTCCGACTGTTTCCGATGATCCATACTCTTGTGAGACCGAGCCGCTGGTCGAGCTACATCTCGCATTGTGGAGTAGGAAAACTCGTGTGCTGATAAACGAGCCAGACTTTCGGCTCGACCACACGATTCGTCATGATTGGCAGGGTCTGCGCTTCCCGGTGTTGAAACAAGAAGATGCGTTCGTTCTGCAAGTACTTCACGTCTTTCAGCACATATTGGAATGCTGGGTGAAGTTGTGCTGGCTCCTTGAAATCGGCTACTTCCTCAGAGCAAAGTCGTCCGATACCCAATTCTGGGATCGAGTCGATGTTCGCTTGCGGGAGGTTCCTTATCTTGTCGAATTCGCGGCGATTGTCCTCGGATTAGTAGATAGAGTATTCGCCGCTCCTATGCCGCCGATAGCGGCGAAATGGACACAGTGTCTTCGTCCTCCTGCCACAGTGTGGCTCGAGAATTATGGACGGAGCTGGGTGATTGACGATCATCCGTACGAAACCGTAAGTTGTTTCTCAGCTGCCAAACTCGCCTTCTTCCTACACCGGGAGTTCATCCCCGACCCCGAAGTTCGAAAGGAAATCACCCGGCAGCGTCTGTTTCCCTGGAAGCGGCCCGAACAGATTGCGGTTCCGGCGGACAGGTCCGCTGCAAGCTTCTTAACAGCAGGTCGTCTGCAATGGCAATTTGTAATGCGCAGGCTGATTTTTCATCTTGGCTCGAGTTCGCGATATTTGTTGGAAATGCCACGCTGGCGAGAACTGAACAGACTCTTCGGAGCGCGCAAGCCAGCAGCCTGACACTACACCCCCAGGCGATCTCTCGAACCAGGAAATCACTGCCACGAATCGCCTGTATCTGAACCGGCTGTTTTGACGCATATCGATGTATTATAAGGACTATCTGTGACGGAACCGTGCCCTAGATGACGCCAGCGACTCCTTTTGTAGCGCGTTAAATTGGGCGAGAGAAACACATTACTGATTGACTGACACAAAGCGGCCTGCCGGATCATACTGTGCTCAACGAGGCAAATCCTCGGTGCGAAGTGGCGGTCATTATTCCTAGCTATAACGCTGCGTCGTGCCTCCCGAGGGCGCTCGACAGCGTTTTTGCTCAAACCTATCGCGACTATCGCATCTACGTAATCGACGACGGCTCGACCGATGATACGGAAGCCGTTTTGCGTCCGTACGCCAGCCGTGTTGTCTGCGTCCACCAGACACACGCGGGGCAGGCCTCTGCCCGCAACCAAGGCATTCGGCTGTCCAACAGTCCATACGTAGCTTTTCTCGACGCGGATGACGAATGGCTGCCTAACAAGTTAGAACGCTTGATCGAAGTCTTGCGGCGGGACTCCCGCATCGGTCTGGTCTACTCCGACTGTTCCACCAGCGGAACCGGCCCGTCCTCGGGATCGCGCTTTGCAAGCGTCGGCATACCTGCCGGCGGAAGAGTGTTCACGCAACTCCTTGACAACTGCAACGTGTTCACTCCCACCGTCGTGGTCCGCCGCGAATGTCTCGAGGACGTGGGCTTATTCACCGAGTCGCTGCCAGTCGGCGAAGACCTCAACCTGTGGCTGCGGATCGCCGCCCGCTGGGAAGTCGCCGTCGTTCCGGAAGTGCTGGCCATTCGCCACAGCAGGCCTGGCGGCCTGTCTCTGACGACGAGTGTGGATCGGAAATTGAGCAGCGGCATTGCTCTCATCGAGCACGTGATACAGACCTGCACACACTTGCGCGCGCACGAACGCCACGCCCTGCGAAAGTCAATTGCGAACCGGCACTATGAGTATGGTTCCTATCTTTTGCGCAACGGCGATCGTGGACCCTGCCGGCATCAGATGTGCCAGGCCATACGCCGTGGGCGATTGGACTGGCGCGTGCTGACCAAAGTCGCCTTCAGTTTTCTCCCGTACCGCGTCTTTGCATCCTTGAGAGAAATCCGGCAGAGCCTGGGCCGCCTCGACTCGAAGAAGCGCGCCCCGGCAGTTGAGCAAAGTGGGTCGAATTGCATAAGTGTGACTTAGTGATAGATTCCAAGAACCGTCCGTAACGCTTTGCGGAAAACCCAGAAGATTCGTCTTTGAAAATGGAGAAGTCCATTGTTATGACTGGGAAGTCGAGTTCAACAGGCCGCAGATTGCTTTCCGCTTCCGTGCTGCGCCTGGGTAACCTCATCGTGGCAGCAGTGGTTTCCTTATTCTTGATGCCGTTCATCGTGCATCACCTGGGGGACCGTCTCTACGGATTTTGGTCACTCGCAACCGCATACATCGGGTATTACGGTTTACTCGACCTTGGACTTAGCAGTGCGGTATCTCAGTACATATGCATGGCCATCGGGCGCAACGATCGCGCCGAGTGTGGCAATGTTTTCAACGTTGCTTTGCGGATTCAATCTCTGTTCGCTGGCGTCGCGCTGCTAGCGACAGGCACAATAGCGGCTGCGGCCCCGTGGTTCTGCCGAAACCCAGCGGACGCCGCTCTTTTCTGGCGGGTCATTGTCATCTTGGGTGTGAATGCCGCGATCGGCTTCCCGGTGAGAGTTTATCAGGGTGTTCTGGACGCGGAGTTACGGTTCGATATCCAGTCGTGGCTGGCAACCCTGGGACTGGCTCTTCGCGCAGGACTCATTGTTTGGGCGATACTGGCCGGGGGCGGGCTGCTGGCATTGGCTTGGATGACGCTGCTCGCTACTCTGCCGGTTGTGGCCCTCCAGATTTGGCTCGCTAGGCGCGAGGCGCCGTGGGCCCGAATTGACAAGATGCTGATCAAGCGGAAAAGCGTAAAAGGTCTTTTTCCCTACAGTTTTTACACCTTGCTGGCAAGTATCGCGGACACGTTGCGGTTCCAGATCGACCCTCTCGTCATCACAGGTTTCGTCGGGTTAGTAGCCGTTACCCACTACAGAGTTGCCAGCGTCTTCATGAGGTATTACATTGACGCGGTATATTCATCGATAGGCGCATTTCAGCAGGTTTTGAGCCGGCTTCATGGTGCGGGGGATCGGACTGGTGTCGAGAGGGTGTTCTTGTTCGCAACCAAGGTTTCGATTTGCATCTCGGTTTTCATCGGCGTGAGTCTCATCCTCTGGGGAAAACCATTTATCAGCCGTTGGATGGGAGCGAAATATGAAGACGCATACGGTCCGATGGTGGCCTTGTCGCTCGCTGTTCTCCTCGATGTAGTTCAAAGCCCTTCGATAAATTTGCTCTACGCTACGATCAATCATCGGTTTTACGCATACGCCAATTGGGCAGAAGGAATCATCAATTTATTATTCAGCTTAGCGCTCGCCCGGCCGCTCGGAATTCTCGGAGTAGCACTGGGCACTTTGATTGGAGCGCTTGTGGTTCGCGTGGGCGTCCAGCCGTGGTGGGTGTGCAAAGCCGTTGGACTCGACTACGGCCGCTATATGAGGTTTCTCGCAAGGAATCTGGTGCGCTGCGGCTGCCTGACCGGAGCGGCGATGGCAATCTCGGCATGGGGTTTGAAGCCCAGCTACTCTCACATGGTTACTTCGGCGATTTGCGCTACAGCAGGATATGCAGCCGGGTCCTGGTTCCTTGTTTTCAGTGGCAGCGAGCGCCAGCAGTTGCAAGCTGCTATAGCAAACCGTAACCAGAAGGGCCTGGAACTTGCAGCCGTCGTCGCGGCACTCTCTTCAGAAACTCCAAGATTAAGCCGCCTCAGCTTCGATGATTTGGAGTCTTAACCGGCTGGCTTTGCGTTTGAGATGGTTGATCTGAAGCTGGCGGTGTTGAACCTCGTAGAACTATATTCCCTTATCGATGTATGGCATTCCGTAGCGCAGCATGTGGAAGCAAGTCAGGAGGAGGTGGCCGGTAGACCTCAGGGCCCTGCCGAGCCAGGTTGTGCTTCGGATCTTTTAGCTGCGATCCAAAGGACCTGGATCAACAGAGTAAGATGCGTCAGGCACGTGGTTCAGAAGCACTCGGCAATGCCTGGGGAACCTCGAAATCTCTGCCACTCGGTCTTCCGGGCGCGCGGTTCTCCAGGCTTGGCCTGGAATCGACCCAGCGTCGATCCTAGGGTTCCAGTTACTTTGGTTAGGTCATGCCCACCCACTCGACCTTGTCCAGGGATTCTTGATCGTGCAATCTTGATGCTAAGCCACCGAGCATGCCCTGGAGTGAGATTGGGAATATGCTGCCGATTCATGAATCTGACCGCTCTGAGAGTGTTTGCCGTCCCTCGAACTCCAGCTGCAGCACGAGTCAACCGTAATATGCGGAAGGCCAGAAGGGAGACGCCGATTGCTGGCCTGGAACCACGCCGTGAAAGATCTTAGACAGGTGCAACCGAGTGCAGTCCGTAGATTCATAGTTGCACCACCTCGGAAAGCCGTCCCTGGGGAAGTGTTGTGAGCATATTGCTGGTCGAAGACTCGCTGATCGATGCGCGCATGATTGGCACGTATTTGAACGAATGGGGGCTGGATTACATCAGCGTCGAGAGCGGCTCAGAGGCCTGGGATTTGCTGCAGGCCCCAGACGGGCCCCGTTTGGTCCTGCTCGACTGGGTGCTTCCGGGAGTCGATGGTATTGAGCTCTGCAGAAAAATAAGGACGCTTGGAAGCAATGGCACCTATATCTATGCGGTGATGCTCACGGCCAAAGACAGAAAGCAAGATCTGCTGACCGCGATGGCAGCCGGCGCCGACGATTACTTGTGCAAGCCGGTCGATCCCTCTGAACTAAGAGCGCGAGTCTTGGCGGGAAAGAGAATCATAGACCTTCAGCAATCGCTAAAGTTTGCAGCAACTCACGATTTCTTGACCAAGATCTTAAACCGCGCAGAAATCCTGGCTGCCTTGAAGCGTGAACTGTCGCGAAGCAAACGCGACGGAAAACCGGCAGCGATTATCCTCGCGGACGTGGACCACTTCAAGCAAATCAACGATAACCTGGGACATGCCGCCGGGGACGAAGTGCTCAAAGAAATAGCACGAAGGCTGAAATCCGAGCTCAGGCCATACGATCTCATAGGCCGTTACGGAGGAGAAGAGTTCCTGCTCGTGTTACCCAATTGCAACTTGGTCACAGCCGTTCGCCGGGCTGACGAAATAAGGTTCCTCGTATCACGGGATGTCGTTCTGACACCATTTGCCAAGATTCCGGTTACGGTGAGCATGGGTATTACCGTGACTCGCTCCAACTTGGATAATGTGGAGGAACTCCTGCAGCAAGCCGACGTGGCTCTCTATCAGGCTAAGGAGAGAGGCAGGAATTGTGTTCAAGGGCGCCCAGAGGCCGAGGGAGCCAGTGTTTGAGGTACTGAGGATCTTTGCCGCACAGCATGACCCAGTGGCTGGGAATGGACGGCCAAGATTCTCCGCTGAACCACACTCCGTTTGTCCTCGAGTTTTCACCGCGGTGCTCTAATCAACCTGTGCCAGCATCGCTCCCTACATCGAGCTAGTAGCCCGTGCCGCTCGAACCTCCCGTCCAAGTTCTGCCTGACCGGGGGTGTCCTAGCCTGCTAGGGAACATCGAAACAACCGGGTTGGGGACGGCGTCGAAGGCAAATTGCAAATTCCATTTGCTTCCGTGGGCCAGTTCGGGTAAAAATGAGCCGCGCTTGACTCCGGCACGAGCGTTGCCCCTCGATACGGGCGCCAGTGGGAAACCATGGATGCCTCATCGCACGACGTTCTTCTGGTAGGTGGCGGAGCGGCAGGACTGCGTGCCGCCATCGCCGCCGCCGAAGTCAGTCCCAAGCTGCGCATCGCCGTCATTTCCAAAGTCTACCCGATGCGCAGCCACACAGTTTCAGCCGAAGGTGGTGCGGCCGGAGTAGTTAAACCCGACGATAGCCTGGACGAGCACGCCTACGACACGATCTCCGGGGGCGACTGGCTGTGCGACCAGGATGCGGTGGAGGTTTTTGTCAAAGAAGCACCCATCGAGTTGTTGCAGCTGGAACGTTGGGGTTGCCCTTGGAACCGGGAGCCGGAAGGGCACATCGCGGTTCGCGCCTTCGGGGGAATGAAAAAGCGGCGCACCTGGTTTGCGGCGGACAAGACCGGCTTCCACATGTTGCACACCCTTTTTCAAACCACCCTGAAATACGATCCCATCGCTCGCTACGACGAATGGTTTGTCACCAAGCTACTGACGGATGACGGGCGGGTACAAGGCGTTGTGGCCATCGAGTTGATGTCGGGAAAAATTCAGGCGATCACCGCCAAGGCAGTCATCCTTTGTACGGGCGGCTGCGGCCGGGTCTTTCCCTTCACCACCAATGCCAACATCAAGAACGGCGATGGCATGGCGCTGGCCTATCGGGCGGGAGCGCCCCTGAAAGATATGGAGTTCGTGCAATATCACCCGACGGGACTTCCCTTCACCGGCATTTTGATCACGGAGGCGGCACGCGCCGAAGGCGGCTATCTACTGAACAAGGATGGCTACCGCTACCTGCAAGACTACAATCTCGGAAAGCCGGAGCCGGGACCAGTGCTGCGTTCGATGGAGCTCGGGCCACGGGACCGCCTCTCGCAGGCCTTCGTGAAAGAGGATCAGCAGGGACGGACGATACAAACTCCCTATGGCTCGGTCGTTCACTTAGACCTGCGGCATCTTGGGGAAAAACTTATCAATTCCAAGCTGCCGTTTGTGCGCGAGCTCTGTCTGAAGTACCAAAACATCGATCCGCTCAACGAACTGGTTCCGGTTCGGCCAGTCGTGCACTACATGATGGGGGGCGTCAGTACGGATCTTGACGGCGCCACGCCCCTCGCGGGACTCTTTGCCGCCGGCGAAGTGGCTTGTGTAAACATCAATGGAGCCAATCGGTTGGGTTCGAATTCCTTGCCCGAGTGTCTGGTGTTTGGAGCGCGCGCTGGCCGGGCGGCGGCCCGGTTTGCCGCCGAGCAAAAGGCTCCCAATGGGAAAGTGCTGACCCAAGCCGTCGACGAAGAGCGAAGACTGGAATCGCAATTCCTGTCGAAGCCAGATGGCGGCGAACGGATCTCCACCATCCGCGAAGAGATGCAAGGAAGCGTAGAAAGCGGCGCGGGAATCTATCGCGACCAGAAGGCCCTGACCCAGTCGGCCCGCAAGCTGCAGGAGCTACAAGAGCGCTATCGTGACATCCGCCTCGAAGACCACAATCGTACGTTCAACACCGAGTTGGAGGCAGCGCTGGAACTGGGATTCATGCTGGATGTGGCCGAGTCCATCGTCGAGTGCGCTCGCGCGCGCACCGAATCCCGGGGCGCGCACCAGCGCACCGACTTTCCTGCAAGAGATGACGGGAAATTCTTGGCCCATTCTCTTGTCTATCGCCCGGCGGAGGGCTCGTGTCGAGTCGAATATCTGCCGGTCAAGATCACGCGGTGGGCCCCCGGGGAGCGGGTTTACGGCCAGACGTCCAAGGAACAACCCGAGGAAGTCCCAACACGACGAGCCAGTTGATATGCCCGACAAGACCATCCTCGAGATCGCGCGTTACTCTCCGGAGCAGGACACCAACCCGCACTTCCAGACTTACGAAGTGCCCGTTTACAAGGAATGGGTTGTGCTCGACGCTTTGAATTACATCAAGGACAAAGTGGATGGTTCGCTCACCTATCGCTGGTCCTGTCGCATGGGCATCTGCGGCAGTTGCGGAATGATGGTAAATGGTGAACCCAAGTTGACGTGCGCTACGTTTCTCTCCTCCTGCGGCGGGCACAAGATCCGTCTGGAGCCGTTGCGTTACTTTCCGGTGGTGCGCGATCTGGTCACAGAACTCAGTGATTTTCTGCTCAAGTTGAAGAAAGTGAAACCGTGGCTGATTCGCCGGGACACACCACCCCTATCCCAAGGCGAGTTCTTGCAGACTCCGGAACAATTGGTCAGCTACAAGCAATTCAGCATGTGTATCAATTGCACGTTGTGCTATGCGGCTTGCCCCGTGGTTGGGTTGGATCCGGTGTTTGTAGGCCCTGCGGCCATTGCCTTGGCCCAGCGCTACAACATGGATAACCGTGACCAGGGTGCAGGGGAGCGGATGGCAGTGCTGGCTCATCCGGAAGGAATTTGGGGATGTACCTTCGTCGGGGAATGCACGCGAGTTTGCCCCAAACACGTAGACCCCGCGGGGGCGATTCAGCAATACAAGCTCAAGGCCGTTCTCGACTGGATGAAACGCCTTCTCCCGCCCAGTCACAGCCATAAGGAGGGACAGGGTGAATCCCTCAACCGCTAAGCCGCGCCCTGCCTACACGGAATTCCACCCGCGGTGGTATCGGCCACGTGTGTCAGTGTACTGGTGGCTGGGGGAATGGCAGTATCTCCGATTCATTCTGCGGGAGTTGAGCAGTGTGTTCGTGGCCGCCTTCGTGATTGCTACATTACTTGGATTGCGTGCCTTGCGTAACGGACCCGAAGCTTACGCACGATTCCTGCACCGGCTTCAGACGCCGACGGCGATCGTGCTGTCGACGATAAGCTTGTTCTTTGTTCTTTTTCACACCATCACCTGGTTTAACTTGGCACCGCGCGCGATGGCGATACGCTTACGTGGCCAACGGCTCCCTGACATTGTCATCGCGGCACCCAATTATGTGCTCTGGCTGGTGGTATCGGTCGCGGTGGGCTGGCTGGTGTTGCGATGAATAGGCAAAAACCCTCCAACGAAGCCCTGCTTTGGATGCTATTCAGCGCCGGAGGAGTGATTGCCGCATTTCTTATTCCCGTGCATATTTTTCTATTTGGTTTGGCGTTTCCTCTGGGGTGGCTGCCGGCTCCCAGTTACGAACATCTGATGCTGCTGGTCAGAATGCCTGTGGTCCGAATCTATCTGTTCTTGTTGTGCTCGGTGCCCTTATTCCATTGGGCCCATCGTTTTCGCTATACCCTCTACGATGGACTACAAGTAAAACATCTAAACGAAGTGATCTTCACGCTATGCTACGGCGGAGCATTGCTGGGGACTGGGGTGGCTGGGTATCTGCTCTGGCGGATGGCTTAGCGGGGGTCGAACGACCGACTTTGAGGCGAGGAGAGTGCCATGGAATATCAATTGAAGACCATCTCGCGGGATGGAATTGCCGAAGCGATTTCCAAGGCTGAGTTGTATCGCTATTTGAACGAACCCGAAGAGACGGAATCGATATGCCACGACGTACTGGCTGCCGACCCGGGAAACCAGCCGGCCACGCGCCTTCTTGGTCTTGCCATCACAGACCAGTTTAGCGGGCAATCCTCCGACCGCTATGCGGAAGTGGAGAAGATTTTTCAAGATCTCAGCAGCCCGTACGAGCGCCACTACTACACCGGCATTCTCTACGAGAGGAGGGCCAAGGCGCATTTGCGGGCGGGGTTTCCGCAGCAGATCCTGGTAAGCTCGTTCTTAGAGGCCATGCACTGCTTTGAGGAGGCGGAGAAGAATCGGCCTCCCAACAATGACGACGCCCTGCTGCGCTGGAATCGCTGCGTTCGGCTACTCGAGACCCTGCCGCAAACTGTAGGCGAGCCGACGGAAGAGTTCTTGGAAGATCACGATAGCGCTCCTATTGAAGTCTTGCGTCGCACCGGGACCAAAGGGGCGCGATAGCCCAGCAACGGCTGGAAGAGAGAAGCGGAATCGCCGCGTTTTTCCGCCCAACACCTGCGAGCCACCACTCACAGCGGTCGACTTTCACCCCGGCTCCGATGCCACGCAAACCTCGGCAAAGGATCGGATCGATTCATAGGTATTGGCAGGTTGTGCGCGATTCCCCGGACGCAGGCAGAGCAAGGTCTGAAGCCCGGCCTCCTTGGCAGCAGCAAGCTCGCTGGTTACGTCGGAAATGAACACCATCTCGAGCGTTGAGCTCTGCACGGCACCAGCAATCTTTTGGTAACTGCCAGGGTCCGTTTTGCTGCCCACCGTGGTATCGAAATAGGACGAAAGGTACCGAGTCAGGTCACCAGCCGTGGTATGCCCAAACAATAACTTCTGGGCCAATACGCTCCCGGACGAGAAAACGCTGACGGTTCGCTTGTGCTCGTGCCATCGCTTCAGTGCCGGCGGCACGTCCTCAAAAACCTGGCTGCGCAGTTCGCCGTTCCGATAACCCTCCTCCCAAATCTTGCCTTGCAGTGATTTCAAGGGCGTCGACTTACGATCGCGTTGGATCAGCCACTCAACATAAGCCACCATCGATTCGGTTGTCTCGTCAGGGGCCAAAGCCGGCGGGTCCAGCCCGCGTCGAGCATCGTCCAGGTTTTCCTGCCGTAAGGCATTCAAGTCCCGACGTACATCCGGTGACGCGCCGTGCCGCTCCAAGAAACCTTGCGCATGCGACTGGGCATACGGGAAGAGCACCTTGTACACGAAATCAAGGGGCGTAGTCGTGCCTTCGACGTCCAAAAGGATGGTACGAATCGGCGGGCTGAGGGCTGCGATCACTTCCGATCCACAGCAAGCTGGGGCGGGAAATAAGCAGATCCCATGCAGACGGGTTGGTAGCCGCGATCGACGCCGCTATCGGTATAGTGGGGAGTCCAGCCAGCAGGATCCTGAAACATACGAATCGCCCGAATTCTGCGCTCCCCGCAAAGATCAAACCAATGCCAGGTTCCTCGGGGCACGCGAATCAAGTCGCCGGCTTCCACTTCAATCGCAGTCATCGGACCTACGCGGGGGTGAACGTGAAATAGGCCCCGGCCCTCGAGGATGAAGCGGATTTCATCTTCGTCGTGCCAATGCTCGCGACTGAATTTTGCCAACATGGCATCCAGATTGGGAGTCTCGGGAGTGACATCGATCACATCGGCGGTGACGTACCCACCGCGCCGCTTGAAGATTTCGATCGGCTCTTGATAGCCCGCCAGAATCTCTTCTGGCGATGCGCCAGGCGCAAGCGAGACCTTCGGTTCCCAGCGTTCGTACTCGATTCCAATGCTCGCGAGATGCGCCGTGACTTCGGCCGTCTCACGCAAGGTGCGATTCTCGTCTGGAATTCTTACCACTGCCATAAAGCCCTCTTCTCCAGAAATAGCGCTGCGCTCATGAGGATGAAGCGCTGGCGATCGAACGAGTTCGTCCAATTACCTCAAGTACAAACTCCAGGATTTCCAGATGTCGCTTTGCCTGTTCGAGCGTCGTACCCCAGGTATAAAGACCGTGCCCTCGCAACAGAAAGCCATGCGCCGCAGGGTGTTCCGACAGCCTTGTCTCGATCACGCCGGCCAATCTGGTCATGTCCTGGTCGTTTTCGATGATGGGCAGCCATTCCCGATGAACGTGCGATCTGACTCCTTCGAGACCCTTGAGCATCTCATAGCCTTCCATCCACAGGCCATGTTGTCGAGCGCTGAGCTCAGAAACTATCGTGCTCCAGACCGAATGGGTGTGCAAGACCGCGTTCGCCTGACGCACTCCCGCAAGGACCAAGTGCAGTGCGGTCTCGGCCGAGGGTTGGCCCGATCCATCCAGTACGTTGCCTCTCGCATCCACTCGCAGGAATTGATCCGGCGAGAGACGGCCCTTGTCCAAGCCCGTCGCCGTAACCGTCAAGACGAAGGGGTCGCGGCTGACCACCGCACTGAAATTGCCGCTTGTCCCCAGAGTCCATCCCCTGGCATAGCAGCTTCGCCCCAATTCAGCTAAGGACATCTCCAGCTCAGAAGTTCGCACCATGTTCACCGAAGGTTTGGCGGGCGGGTCTCAGGCGATTGTACGCCCGCTTTGGATAGGGATGCCACTCAGGAAGCCTTCGGTCGGGTGTCCGTTCGAGGATATCCAATTGCCTTGAAAGACCGAAACATCTTTCGGGTCATCCGGGCAAAATTGAAGGTAGCACAACAATCCGGTGGTGACCTCAAACCTCACCGGCGGTGAGCGGCGAGGGTAAAAACCATCATCACTATGATGACCGCGCCGATGATTAGCCCGGCGACGAACGACACTAAGAAGAACAACTTCATGCAAGAGCCATCAGTTTGCGACCTTCTTCTTGTAAGGGCCGCACTATCCCGGCTTCGGCATTGGCCGTCTGTCATCGTCTGAATTTCTTCCCGACTCCAGACATCATCGCTTAGGCCATGCTTGGCGTAATTCTCAGCGATTTGTCGAGGTGAAACTCTAATACACCCCATGAATTGCGACCATGGCAGCGTGGCTCTGAATCTTCTTGCTGAAGGCGCTAGTCAGCCTTGAAAGACTCTCGTGCTCATAGGCACGGTCGAGTTGTGGAGGTCGATGCATGCTTGGGAACATTCAGCCCGTCCGAAGCATGAAAAACAGCCGGCCCCAGAAGGGTGATCCGTGCTGTTTTCACGATGTGAAACTGGGTCTCTTGTTGTCCTCCCTTGCTTCGGCAACTTTGTATAATTCGACTTCTGAGCGGACAGTTGCTCGGGAGGCGGTGTTTCATGCTGCTGAAGGTATTCAAAGATAAAACCTCTCTGGGCGAAGCAGCCGCCGAGCAAGCGGCAGGAGCGATTCGCCGAGCCCTCCGGGACCGTGGCCAGGCACGCATCATCGCGGCGACCGCAGCCTCTCAAGCGGAATTCCTGAATGCCCTCACCAAGGCAGCGGATATTAATTGGGCCAACGTGGAGGCATTTCATCTGGACGAGTACATCGGTTTGCCGATCACCCATCCCGGCAGCTTTCGCAAGATGCTGATGGAGCAACTGATTCGCAAAACCGGGATTCGGAAGTATCACTTACTCGATGGCGACGGGGCGAATCCATCTGAAGTGGTGCGTCAGATTGGCCGCGAGCTGTCGTCTGCACCGATTGATGTTGCTTTCCTTGGGATTGGCGAGAATGGCCATCTCGCATTCAACGATCCTCCTGCGGACTTTTCTACCGAGGAACCCTACATTATCGTTACCCTGGATCAGGCCTGTCGACGTCAGCAGGTTGGCGAAGCTTGGTTCCGGGACATCTTCGAAGTACCGGAGCGGGCAATCTCGATGTCGGTCCGCCAAATCCTGAAAGCCAAGGAGATCTTGGCAGTCGTGCCTGACAGCAGGAAGGCACCGGCGGTGAAAGCCTGCTTTGAAAGCGAGATTAGTCCAATGGTGCCGGCTTCGATCCTGCGCACGCACCCCAATGCGACCGTGTATCTGGACAATGATTCGGCTGCCCTGTTAAGTCCGGCTCTACAAGGTATTATCCGCGAAGAAGCACAAGTGGCCCTCGGCCAATAACCGCGTTCTGTGAATCCGCACGATGGCAACCACCGGGAAACCGACTCCCATACGTTCGATTCCTGCCTTGCGCTGGTGGATTGGCGGTATCTTGCTTGCCTCTACCGTCATTAACTACATCGACCGGCAGACACTCTCGCTTCTGGCCCCCTATCTGAAGTCCCAGTACCACTGGACGAATAGCGATTACGCCAACATCGTCATCGCCTTTCGCGTCGCCTACTCGATCGGCCAAACCGTCCTCGGCAGGGTTATGGATCGGATCGGTACGCGTCGGGGACTGAGCCTCAGCGTAGCCTGCTATTCGCTGGTATCGATGTCCACAGCACTGGCCCGGGGTGTGGCTAGCTTTGCCGGCTTTCGGTTCTTGTTGGGGGCGGGGGAATCGGCCAACTGGCCAGCCGCCACAAAAACGGTGGCCGAGTGGTTCCCAAAATCCGAACGAGGTCTGGCGACTGCTCTGTTTGACAGTGGCTCCTCGATCGGAGGTGCCATCGCACCTTTTGTTATTCTGCCCATCTATTTTCGCTGGGGCTGGCGCCCCGCATTCATGGTACCGGGCGCTCTCGGCTTTCTCTGGCTGATCGGATGGCGCTGGCTCTATTACCCTCCCGAGGTCCACCCTCGCATCAGCCGCCGCGAGCTCGAAAAGATTGCCGCGGACAAGATCGATCCCGGCTCGCGGCGGGAGTCCGATAACTTGCCCATGCGCTGGAGCGATCTCCTCAAGCTCCGGCAAACTTGGGGAGTGATCATCGCCAAGGCTTTCACTGATCCGGTCTGGTTTTTTGTGACCGATTGGTTCCCAATCTATTTGGTAGCAAAAGGCATCGAGCTCCGCAGCGGTCTAGTCGCCGTATGGATTCCTTTCCTGGCCGCCGATCTCGGTAACTTTTTTGGGGGCGGCGTGTCGGGATATCTCATCAAGCGCGGGTGGGGGCTTGGAGCGGCGCGCAAAGCAGTTGTGGTTTTCGGTGGAATCGGGGTTACCTTACTGATTCCGACCATTTTCACAACCCATCTGTACCTCCTGACCTCGCTATTTGCGCTCGCGACCTTTGCTTACGCAGCCTTCAGCACCATTGCCAATGTGTTGCCCTCCGACCTTTACTACAGTGAGTCGGTAGCGTCAGTCAGCGGACTCAGTGGGACGGGAGCTGGCATCGGAACCATTATCGCGTTCAAATTGATCGGTTATTTTTCTGATCTGCGCCAGGCCAAAACCACACACACCTTCGATCCCATCATGATTGCCGCTGGCCTAGTTCCCTTCCTCGGCATGGTCTTGGTGCTGCTCCTCATCCGCAACACGCCGGCCACCAACGAAGGCCTGGTGCGACGAATTTGATGTCACATGGCCTCATCTGACGCAATTGGCCTTGATGGACCTACGCTCCCCGTGGTGGACGCTTCCGAGCAGGGATTCCCCTTCCTTGCGTTTGCACATCGGGCAATAGTGCCGGGTTGTGGGCAATAATGTGTAACGTATTGATGATCATAGAGTTATATGACTATCTCATGGAGGTGAGACGGCGAAGCTTTGTCACCCATGCTGGTCCCAAACTCGGGGGAAATACGCCACGGCAGCGAGGAGCGAATAAAAACAGAGTCTCCAAATAACAAATCTGAACGGCTTGTGGTTTCGTTCCATTCCAATTGCTTTGTGCCCCCTTGTAACGGCAATCGGCAGCTGAGTTTCGAGCCTGTCGCTGAACTAGACACTCGGAAGATCGAATCTGTGGACGGCTGGAGTTCATACAATGATTGAGAATTAGTAGACTCACGAGATTTTACAAGTAATTGACACGCTTGTGACTTGACCGAAGCGGTCTCGTATAGATTTTTTCTTGGCGATCGAATAGCGTGTGTCCTACGCCATCCCGAGAGCTTGCGGCATCACGAAGATCGCCTTGCGGCAACGAAGGGCGAGGAGCTCGGAAATAGAAAGAAATGGCGGAGTGCTAGTCAAAGGTCGGAATACCAGTCTTATCATCCGGTTGATGGCTTGCTGTCTTATGGTAGTGCAAGCCAGCCTCGCTCAGAGTGGAGCTCCAACCTTCTCTGGCGAGATTCCGGAGTAGTGCGCAGCTAAATTGAATAAGAAGAGTGAATTATGTTCCCTAATGTCGCCAAAAAGCAGGTGCCTTTCGTACTTTCCTGGATGATCCTTAGTCTCAGCAGGCTTGCATGGGCGCAAGCTTCTCTTTCCTCCCCTCCTGCCCGCGAAGGCTCCAAACCCATTGCCTTTGACAGCCTTGCCGCCAGCGACCTGGGGATTGAGTTCGTGAATGGTTCCAGTTCGGAAATCATCCTGGAGCGAGGCGGGAAGCATTATCTCGTCGATACGGCGAATCATACCGTGCGAGAAGTAAATTCCGCGGCGTTGACAGCCGATCCAGATCCCGTCGATATCAATCGAGGGCACCAGACGCCGGAATCGGCGAGCAGCGCTGATCCCGGTGTTGCAGGCAATGCTGTTGCACAATCCCAAGGCTCGAATCCTACTCCGACAGACAAGGGTCCCCGAATCTACAAACCGGGGGACGATATGGTTTACACGCTTCCCACCGGCCGCCGGATCGACCGCCACGGCCTGTACTTGAACTTTACCCATAGGTTCCCCTACGAACCAGCCTTCACCGCCCCTGGTCGAGGGAACACACTACTCGGCTTGGATGACTTCGCCATTCCGTCCTTTGGCCTGCGCTTCGGGGTTACCTCGAAGCTGTCGGTGTCGGCCTACCGCTCCCCTAGCTTGATCGGGCGGCCCATTGAAATCGGGGTGGCTTATAACTTTCTCGACGAAAAGGATGGCTATCCACTCAATGCAGCAGCACGAGTGTCTATCGACGGGCAAAATAATTTCGCCACCAGTTTCACGGAAAATCTGGAGTTGGTCGTCTCCCGCAGTTTGGGACACCGCGCCCAGCTATACGCCGTTCCCACCTTCTCCATCAACGACAGGCCGTTGGTAGCGCACCCCGGCCCACAGCTGTGGGACCCTTACCCCGTGCAGCACTGTTATCTGCCTCTCGCGGCAGGTATCAGCCCCAGTTTCGAGGTGCATCCCTGCGCCAATGTCTTTTCCCTGGGAGTGGGCGCTTCCGTCGACATCCGTCCTACCGTGGCATTGGTTGCCGAGGCCATCCCAACCTTGGCCAATGGTCCTGAGCTAGGAATTCACCGGGCGGCTTTTGCCTTCGGCATCAAGAAGAAGATCTGGAGGCACGCGTTCACGCTTGGCTTTGGCAACAGCCCGGGCACGAACACCTCTCAACGCGCCGGTACCGATGCCACGTTCACTGCGAATCCGGGTGCGGACAAACCGTCTGCCATGTTTATTGGCTTCGATCTCACCCGGCAGATCTTTTGATCTCAAGGATTCTGACCGAAGGACCTTCGAGAGCCAGGTATGGAATCTCGCGCTCGAGGTTCTGCCAAGCGTGCGGCGACGGGCAGAGGAAGCCAAGCATTGCGAGGATTAGGGATCGGCTTTCCACAAGAGATTTTACAACTAATTGACACCCTTGTGACTCGTGGCCGAATCGGATTCATATAGATTTTTTGTTGGCGATCGAATAGCGTATCTCCAGAACAGAAAGGAATGGTTGAATGTCAGTCAAAGGTCTGAATACCAGTTTTATCACCCTGCTGATGGCTTGTTGTCTGGGGCTGGTGCAAGCTGGCCATGCTCAGGGCGCAGCTCAAACTTTCACTGGCGAAATCATGGATGACCTCTGTGCCAAGGACAAGACCCACGAAGGGATGATGGAACAGATGAAGGACATGAGCCGAGATCCCGTTACTTGCACCAAGAAGTGCGTGGAAATGGGCGCTCACTATGTCTTGTACGATCACAAAAAGGATGTTGTGTACAAGATCGACAACCAGGAAAGGGCCGAAGCCTTTGCCGGGAAACTGGTTCGCATCTCGGGAACAGTCCAGAAGAATAAGCTCAAGATAGACACAATCGAAGCGACTCCTAAGTAAGGCTGAAGGAGCATGCGTCACGACCGAGCGGGAATGCTGGCATTGAGTCTCGCATCGCTTGCGACTTTCCTGTTGTGCTCGTGTGGACGGGCGGGATCGGCCTATGACGCGTCGGCGGAAAGCGACAGCTTGTTCACGCCCAAGCACTCCTCGGTCGCTGACGCGGTGAAGGAATTCGTGGGGTGGCGAGCCACGCCCATCCAGCCGATCGCTTTCCCGCACAACAAGCATGTCGCCAAAGGGATCGCTTGCACGGTCTGTCATGTCGGCGTCAGCAAAGGTCCGGTCGCCGGAATCCCTAGCGACAAACTGTGCATGCACTGCCACGAGTTTTTGGTAACCGATCGTCCCGGAGTCCAGAAGCTGGCATCGTATTTCAACGCCGGTCTGGATGTGCCCTGGCAGCGCGTTTACGGCTTCACTCCCTCGGCCCATGTGAAATTTAATCACGCTCCTCACATCCGTGCCGGGGTGGATTGCTCTCGCTGTCACGGAGATGTCGCGCACATGACCGTCGCAGTACGGGCGGTGCCGATCAATATGGGGTTTTGTGTCCAGTGCCACAGGGCGCAACAGGCTTCGACCGACTGTGTCACCTGCCATTTTTAATGGACTGCGGTGTAAGGACAGGATGGAACGGCGAGATTTCATAAAGTTCGGCGTCTTGACCGGCGCGACCGCGACGCTTAGCGCGTGTGAGAAGCCAGCGCAGCAGCTGGCCCGCTTTGTTCCGGAAGAGGATTTCGTACCTGGGGTCGCTACCTGGAAGCCAAGCCTGTGCACCCTTTGCCCGGCGGGGTGCGGAGTTGTGGTCCGAGTCATCGACGGTGACGCCGAAGTGGTTCGCAACGGACAACGCGGGATCATCAAGATGGGGCTGGCCAAGAAGCTCGACGGCAATCCTAAGCACCCCGTCAACCGAGGGAAACTCTGTGCTCGCGGGCAAGCCGGTCTGCAGGTTACCTATCATCCGGATCGAGTGCGAAGTCCCTTGAAGCGGTCCGGTTCGCGCGGGTCTGGCGATTTTCATGAAATCGGATGGCAGGAAGCACTGAGCGAAGTTGTGGCCAAGCTAGACGCATTCGGCTCGCAGAAGCGAGCGGATTCGATCCGCTTTGTTACGGGCAACCTGCGGGGGCACCGCCGCGAATTGATCAACAAGTTTCTGGCAAGCCTGGGCGCACCGCCGGCTCTCCAGTTTGTTCCCCTCGATGAGCCGGTCTTGCGGCGGGCCAACCTGCTGAGCTTTGGACGCGCCGCCATGCCTTCTTTCGATTTGGAGCACTCCAACTACATCATCTCGTTTGGCGCAGATTTTCTGGGCACATGGAACTCTCCCGTTTCGCAATCGATCGGCTATGGAGAAATGCGCCGCGGCCGTCCGGGCAATCGAGGCAAATTCGTTCAAGTCGAACAGCGAATGTCGCCAACCGGAGCGAACGCCGACGAGTGGGTCCCTTCACTCCCAGGAAGCGAAGGCTTGTTGGCGTTGGGGTTGGCTCACGTCATGGTCAAGGAAGGACTTCGCTCCACCACGTCCCAAAGCCGAGAGTTGGAAGAAAGGTTAAAAGATGAGAGCTTCTCGCCTGCGGCCATCGCCACCAAAACTGGAATTGCAGCGAGCCGCGTTGAGCGATTAGCACGGGAAATGGCCGCCCACCCTCCGGCCGTCGCCCTCATTGGCGGAGCGGCATTGGCTCATACCAATGGCTTGTTCAACGCACTGGCCGTAAATCTCCTAAACATGGTCTTGGGGAGCCTTGGTTTGCCCGGAGGAATGTTCTTTTCTCCCGGCACCTCCACAGCGCGGCAGGCGACGAACGCAAGCGACAACTCGGATTTCGCTTCACAGTTTCTGGCCGGACGTCTGGAGAATACAGAGCTTCTATTCTTCGACCATACAAACCCCGTATTCAGCACGCCACCCGGATGGCAAGTGTCCGAGAAGTTGAAGCAGATTCCTTTTATCATCAGCTTTGCTAGCTTCCTCGATGAAACCAGCGTTCTTGCCGACGTGATTCTTCCCGATCATTCACCACTGGAATCCTGGCTCGATGATGTCCCGGAGTCGGGCACGTCGGAATCCACCTTCACCCTAGCTGCGCCTGCCATGCGCCCCCTGCATGACACTCGCGCCATGCCCGATGTGCTGCTCGAGATTGCCAATACCCTCGGCAAGAGAGCCAGCGACGCTCTGCCTTGGAAGAGCTTTGAAGAGATGTTGCAGAGTTCGTATCGGGAGCTTCTCGGAAAGGAACGATGTGGTTCGTCGGAAGGATTCGAAAAGCTCTGGGGAAGAGTCTTAGAACAAGGCGGCTGGTGGGACGGGAATTGTCAGGTGTCCTCCGTCCCGGCGAGTCCCTTGCCTGTCCGAGCCCCGGAGTTCGAACCCCCTAGGTTTGACGGCAGCGAGCAGGAATTTCCTTTTTATTTTCAGCCTTATGTCTCGGAGGCGTTTCTGGATGGTTCCCTGGCGCACTTGCCGTGGATGCAGGAACTGCCCGACGTACTGTCCACGGTGACGTGGGGGTCGTGGCTCGAAGTGAATCCAAAGACAGCCGAGAAATTACAGATCCGCCAGGGCGACCTCATTCGCGTCCGTTCACGACATGGCACATTGGACGTTCCCGCCGTGCTCAATCCGGGAATTGCGTTCGACGTGGTGGCCATGCCCATGGGACAGGGGCATGAGCACTTCGGCCGCTATGCCACCCAGAGGGGAGCCAATCCGATGAACGTTGTGGCCCCTATCGAAGTCGAGCAAGTGGGTTCGCTCGCCTGGGCCGCCACCCGCGTGAGCCTTTCCAGGACGGGTCAGGCAGGACGTTTGTGCCTTTCCTCGGGAGCTTTGCAAGACAAGGAACAAGAAGTCCGTTAGGGAACAGAGCTTATGTCTCATCGTTGGGGAATGGCCGTCGATCTAGATCGCTGTACTGGGTGCGAAGCCTGCGTTATCGCCTGTCAGGCCGAGAATAATGTTCCGACCGTGGGCGAAGAGGCGGCCGGAAGAAGGCGCACGATGCATTGGATTCGAATCGAACGCTACTATGAAGGTGAATATCCCAATCCCCGGGTAAGGTTTCGCCCGGTGCTTTGCCAGCAATGTGACAACGCGCCTTGCGAACCGGTCTGTCCGACCTACGCCAGTTATCACACTTCCGAAGGGTTGAACGCCCAGATCTACAACCGTTGCATCGGAACCCGTTATTGCGCCAACGCTTGTCCGTATACAGTTCGCACCTTCAACTTCTTCAACCCGGTTTGGGTTAAACCACTCCACTTACAGTTGAACCCTGATGTGTCCGTACGTCAGGTGGGCGTGATGGAGAAGTGTACCTTCTGTGTTCAGCGAATCAAGGCGGCAGAAATTCAAGCCAAAGCGGAAAACCGCGAACTGCGACAGGGCGAGCCTACCCCGGCCTGTGTGCAGTCCTGCGGGCCGAAGGCCCTGGTGTTTGGCGACCTGAACGATCCGGAGAGCGAGGTGTCACGCCTCTCCCGCTCTCCGCGAGGCGCCAAGTTGCTGGGTGAACTGGGGACACAGCCAAAAATCACCTATTTGCAACGAGAATCGCGGGATGGTCAAAACAGCTGAACAAATGCAACGAGACTTGTTGCGCCCCGTGCTTGAGACTTCGGGGCGGTTGAGCACCGCCATGGTGGTCTTGGCTCTCTTCGTCTTGGCAGGATTTTCCGCCTGGATGTATCAGGTTTACACCGGCATTGGTGTCGCCGGAATCAATCGGCCGGTGTTCTGGGGCTTTTACATCACGAATTTTGTCTTCTGGATCGGCATTAGCCATGCAGGAACTCTGATCTCCGCCATCTTGCGCCTCTCCAATGCGACGTGGAGACGGCCTATCACGCGCTGTGCCGAGGTTATTACCGTATTCGCTCTCCTCATCGGTGCCATGTTTCCGCTGATTCATCTCGGCCGTCCCTGGCTTGCTTTCTGGCTGGCTCCCTATCCCAACCAGAGAGGACTTTGGCCGAACTACCGCTCCCCCCTGGTTTGGGATTTCTTTGCCATCAATACCTACCTGATTGGAAGTGTGATCTTTCTCACCCTGCCCATCATTCCCGATTGCGCACTCCTTCGCGACAATCTCTCGGGATGGCGGAGCAAGCTCTATGGCGTGCTGTGCTTGGGCTGGCGCGGCACGCAGAAGCAATGGCGTCAGCTCGAAACGGCCATGCACATTTTGGCAATTTTGATCATCCCGGTGGCGGTGTCGGTGCACACTATCGTCTCCTGGGACTTTGCCATGACGCCAGTACCCATGTGGCACTCGACGATCTTCGCCCCGTATTTTGTGGTGGGTGCCATCTTCAGCGGAATCGCAGCCTTGATCATTGCCATGGTTTTCCTCAGGTCGTCCCTCCATCTCGAGGAATATTTGAATCCGCGTTGTTTTGATAATCTTGGCAAACTGCTGCTGGTAATGAGCCTCCTCTGGTTTTACTTCATATTCGCGGAGCGACTAACCACCTGGTACGGAAACACGACATCGGAGGTGGCCGTACTCTGGCTGACCCTGCGTGGACCCTACCGTTATCTTTTTTGGGTAATGATATGTTGCAATTTTGTGTTTCCTTTTCCGCTGCTCGCCATCAAGAAACTGCGCACCATCACCGGGACTTTTCTGGCATCGGTAACGGTGGTGATCGGGATGTGGATCGAGCGCTATCTGATTATTGTCCCGTCTTTGTCACGCAAGTTCCTGCCCTACGCCTGGGGAACCTATCGCCCCACCTGGGTCGAGATTACCATCACCGGCGCCACCTTCTGCACCATGGCTCTGCTCTATCTGTTGTTCTCCAAGCTTGTACCTGTGGTTTCCATCTGGGAGTTGAAAGCAGGTTTGCGAGAATAGGCGCGCTGAGAAATTGCTTGCGAGCGGGACCTTCCGGGGCAGTGAAGCACGGCTCCGGGGAGCGCCCGAAGGGGTCAGCGTCGACGCGACCCTCAGCGATTATGAATGCATGGTTATGAATTCGGAGAAGGGCATTTACGTACTCTGTTCCGCGCCAGATTCGACCGAACGAGCGGTCAACGCACTCCTCTCGGCAGGTTTGCCAAGGAACGAAATCGTGGTGATTTCGTCCGAGCCGCTGGAGCAGTATAGATTCGCCGAATTGAGCAAAGTCGAAATGCCATGGCTCGTCGCGTGTGGTGCTATCCTCGGTGGAATCGGTGGCTTCCTGCTTGCCTCCTTGACACAAAAAAGCTATGCCATCCATACGGGAGGCATGCCGGTTGTGACGCTTTGGACCGATGGTATTATCACCTACGAGCTCACGATGCTGGGAGCGATCTTAACCACCAGCGTGGTCTTCCTGCTAACGGCGCCACTGCTACACCGCAATCATCCTCCGTACGATCCCCAAGTGTCGAAGGGAAAGGTAATGGTTGGAATCAACTCTGTGCCCGATGCGCTGCGCAACAAGATCACCGAGCTGTTAAAGGAGATCGGAGAAATCAGACAATACGGGTAAGGTTGTTCGCCAGACTCTTTGCCTCCCATGACTGAATGGCGCAGCCGCACCCTGCGGAGGGTCTCTCTAAATCGGGAGATCGTACGACGTTCGAGTGGTGAAACGCATTCCGAGGAACTATGGGCTATCGTCGGTTGGAATTGGATGGAAAGCTGGCCGTGGTCATCGGCGGAACCTCTGGAATCGGCAGGACTTTGGCCCGCGGCTTAGCCGAGGCCGGAGCCGACGTGGTGCCGAGCAGCCGGCGGAAGAATCTGGTGGCGGCAGCTGCCGATGAGATTGAGTCTCTAGGCCGACGCTCCCTGCGAGTGGCCAGTGACGTGACGGATCGCGCGTCCCTAGACAACCTGCTGAGGGCGGTACTCGAGTCTTTCGGAAAGGTAGATATCCTGGTCAACTGCGCCGGCTACAATCAGCGTGCACCCACACTGGACTTTCCCGAAGCTGACTGGGACCGGCTGCTCGACACAAATTTGACGGGCACGTTGCGGGGGTGTCAGGTTTTTGGGCGCCACATGATTGGGCGAGGTTACGGGCGAATTATCAACATTGCATCCATGGGATCGTTCCTGGCGCTATACGAAGTTGCCGCCTACAGCGCCAGTAAATCCGGGGTGGCTTCTCTCACCAAATCGCTGGCCATCGAATGGGCCCCGCACGGAGTCTTGGTCAATGCCATCGCCCCCGGATACTTTCGCACGCAGATCAACGAGAAGCTGGTGATGGGTACGCCTCGCGGCCAGGAGATCCTCATGCGAACTCCCATGAAGCGCTTCGGCGAACTGGACGAGCTCGTGGGAGCGGCCATTTTTCTTGCCTCCGATGCCGCCAGCTTTATAACCGGTACTCTACTGGTGGTGGATGGAGGCTATCTAGCGAGTGGAGTCAATCAGTGAACCTTATCAACCAGTCCTCTGACTCCCGTGCGATAAGGCACCTTAACTGGCGCGCCCAGCGCTCTGAAGAGCTGATTCTCGCGCGGATAGAACCGCCCGCACAAACTCACGGGCTGTCTCGGTAATCTGGGCGAAATTTCCGTCGCGCAGGGCGGTCCGGTTGACCAGCTCCGAGCCTGCGCCCACGGCGAAGGCTCCGGCGGCAATGAAATCGCCGGCATTGGCTGCGTTGACTCCTCCCGTGGGGATCAGAGCCGCCTTAGGAAACGGTCCCCTCAGAGACTTCACGTATCTCGGCCCACCGACATTGTCGCAGGG